>NZ_JBKBHV010000005.1:0-122637 GCF_046299635.1 Thermosynechococcus sp.
TAGGTAAACTCGAATCTTCCTTGATCTTCTTCCGGTAGCTTCTGAGTCCGTGCATCCTGCAACTGAAGACGTGAAGGGTGGCAAGAAGATCGGCTGTGAGTTCGGTTTCTGGACAATGTTCAGGTTTTGCGAGAACCACGATTGATCCACTGTTTTGTTCTGCCATGGACGGGAATACTTCAAATCCGAATCGGCAGAGTCTGTCTCGACAGGCAACAACAGTCGTGAGCTTATCGCCATGCATAAGTCGCACCAATAAGCCTTGCAATCCTTTCCGTTTGAAGTTAAGTCCGCTGCCACTGTCTTTGATGACATCATAGAGTCGCTGCCTCGCTTCGTTTTTAATGGAGTTGATCTTCCCTTTGTCTGCGTACTTTCTTAACGTATTTGGAGGCAAGCTTAGAAATTTGCCGGCTTTTCTAAGTGGAGCGTATGCCATATCTAAACTGTAGCTACCTAAGTAGTAGCATAAGTTAGCGATTGTTAACAAATTGACTCCTGTTAGTCAACCCCTTACTGTCCTTTCGGCAAAGTGAGCTTAAGAATTCCCAACGGATGTCTGCACAAACGACGATAAACCTTCACCGCTTTGGCAAACTGTTGACGCTGTTCAGCCGTTGGGTTAAGTCGCCATTTGTCAGTGCGGATGACGGGGTTTCGAGTTACCCTAGAGCAATTTTACTAGCATGCTGTTGATGATAGCTAGGAAGTGAGTACATTGAGAATCAAGGCTACGATGATTCATTTATTGGCAACTCCGCTTCGCTTCATTGCCGCGCCTGTGCAGGCTAAATTTGTTCAAGAGAGGTTGCGGCGCACAACGATGGCATTCTCACCTACTACGGGATCGCGAACAAGTGGGCGCCCTTCGGTATCCACCACGATCACCGTTTGATACCCCAAGTCATGGGCGGTTTGCCAAAGGTTCTGGGCTAGTTGATCCTGTTTCTGAGGACTCAGATCATACCAATTGTTGGCCAGCATCAGTTCCAAGCGCTGTTCGCTGGGGGTGAGGGTCAGGGTGGGATTCAGGGCATTACTGTAGCGATTGCAAATGGCCAGCAATTGCTGGCGGACGGTGAGACTATCACTGACAGGGGAGGAAGGAGCGATCGCCACCGGAGTAGGCGTGGGCGTTGGTATTGGTGCCGGCGGGGGGGAGGGTGTTGCCGTCATGGGGGTGGGTGCAGGGCGGGGTTGGACAAGGACACCGGCTTGAGGACGCTTAATCTCTTTCACCGTTGGACGGGTGGGAGCTTGAAACCAACTCAGGGGATTGAGCCAAAGCAGAAGGAGGAATAGAGCAATCGCGATCCCCGTTAATGTTGCACGGTTATAACGCTCCTGTAAATGGTTCGGCAGCCGTTTCTGCACCCAACCCATGCCCTGCCACCATAGAGCTGCCCCTCGACGAATCCATGAGCGTTCGGGAGTCAACTGCTCGGGGGCGATCGCCTGTTGTGTGGCCACCCCCTTGAGTTGCTCTGTGGCCTTGCTGAGCAGTTCATTGATCCCCTGAAGCGTGGCGATCGCTTCCCGTAATAGCAGGGGGAAAAGTTTTTGCCAAAGGGTGGGCTTGGGGGTCATTTGGGAGCGCCAATCGATCGTCTAAACTATTTTTGATCCTACGGCATCAGTACAGCCCTTTTCTGAGATATGAGATGTGCCAAGGAGAGGCAATCCTCTACTATCGTGGCTTGCACGGTTTTGAGCGTGTGCCATCCTTGTGAAAAGGGCTATATCGCCGCAAATCGCTGCTGCAAAACCGCCGCTGACTGCTACCATGATCCCAAGACAAAACGAGATAACAACGTGAAGGGCATTCAGCAATTTAATATTGAAGGATTCCAGCGGCACATTTGCAGTGCCCCCGTGCCTGTGATTGTTCACTTCTGGGCCCCTTGGTGTGGCCTCTGCCGCTTGATTGATCCCCTACTGGATCAACTGGAGCAGTCCCTGCCCCAACGATTGCAAATTCTCAGGATCAATGCCGATGAAAACTTTGCCCTTAGTCGTCACTTTCAACTGACAAGTTTGCCAACCCTCCTTTTTTTCGATCGCGGCGAACTGGTGCAGCGGTTTGATCCCGCTCTTGTCAAGGGGGACTTGCGTCAAGCCTTTCAGCAATTGATTACCCATTCGTTTCCCAGTTTGTTACCCGCTGAATCACGCCGCTCTTAAGGCCAAACGTTCCAATGAGGAAGCTGCGTCGCCTCAATCAATTTTTAGAGGAACGCTGGGTGACCCCTGCCTACGCGGGGCTACTGCTGTTGGCGATGAATTTATTTTTCTTTGCAGCAGCCGTTAACTCGATGGCGGGCTGGCTGTACGTCATTACGGGGATGATTTTGGGTCTGCTCTTAGTGGCTGCGAGCCTGCCGCCTCGGTACTTGCGGGGATTGATGTTGGAGCGAGCCAAGGCGGATCCGGTGCATGCGGGCGATCGCCTGCGCCTTACGGTCTTCCTCACCAATGCCACCCCAACGCCCCGCTACACCCTGCAAGTGATTGACCCTGTTCCTTCCGGTCTCCGGTCGGCCACCCAGCGAGAATCTCCCCAAAAGGCGATTGAAGAACTGCGCCCCCGGCAAACAGTGACTTGGCAGTACGATCTCATTCCGCCGCGTCGGGGCATCTATGAATGGCAACAGCTTTATCTTCGCACCGCCGCTCCCTTGGGACTCTTTTGGTGCCGCCGCTCGTTTTCGGTGCCCCAGCAGGTGGTGGTTTATCCACCGGTGCTGCAACTGCAACAGTGCCCGTTGCTGGATCAACTAGGGCAAGAGCTTTCCCAAGAGTGGCGCGATCGCCAGCATCATCTTCATGTGGCCCAAGAGGGCATCACCCGTGCCTTACGTCCCTACCGCTGGGGAGACCCGTTGCGTTTGGTGCATTGGCGCACCAGTGCCCGGTATGGCGAGCTAAGGGTTCGCGAGTTTGATACCTTTAGCGGTGGCAATGCCGTAACCGTTGCTTTGGATACCCATTCCCACTGGCGCGGCGAAGACTTTGAACAGGCGGTGATTGCGGCGGCTAGTCTTTATCTTTACAGTTTGCAGCAGCAAATTCCCGTGCAGTTTTGGAGTCCCGCCACGGGGATGCTCCACGGTCGGCCAACGGTTCTGCGGGCATTGGCAGCGATTGCCCCCTCTGAAACCGATGCCGAGTATCCCCTTGATTCCCTGCTCTGGCTCACCGCTCAATGGCCTAGCCCTGAACCTCTGCCCCCCGGCAGTGTCACGCTACTCTGGGGAGAGCCACCCTCGCGGCAGCAAGGGAGACTGCTTTGGATTGATCGCGATCGCCCCCTCGGCCTTCAATTACAAGCTCCTGTCAGCTATCCCCTAGCTTAGGGCAGCGGTCGCCACTCACCACTGCTCACAAACGCCGCCCAAAAATAGGGAATTTGCTTCTTGGGATCTTGCATTAACTGCAACTGCGCTTGCCGTAGGGCTTCACTGCGTCCCTTGCCTGCTGCTAAGTTTCGATAAAAAGCAACCATCAGTTGTTGGGTTGTGGTGTCATCCACCTTCCAGAGGGAACTCACTTGAGTGCGTGACCCCGCCAAGGTAAAGGCGCGGCGCAATCCATAGACCCCATCGCCGTTGAGAATATCGCCGCGTCCGGTATCACAGGCAGACATCACCACTAACTCCGTGCCATCAAGGTTGAGGCCGGTGACTTCAAAGGCGGTTAGCACGCCATCGTCCACCCCACTCCGCCGTTGATTAAAGCCCGCCAAGGCAAGGCCAGAGCGCAAAAGCGGATTTTCACCGCCAAGGGGGACATTGGCATTAAGACCACGGGCATTTTGCAGCACTTGGGGAGATACAGGCGGACTCTCCAAGAAAAATCCATGGGTGGCCAAGTGGAGAATACGGGGGCGCGGGGTTTCTTTGATTGCCGTTTCCGTGGCCTTGCTGCCGGTGAGCACTTGGGCTTGGGGCAAAAGCGTACTCAAGGTTTTCACCTCGGTGGCCGTCCCCGGCAATTCGGTGAATGTGAGGCTGCGCAAATCCAGCGATCGCGGGTTGACGCCCCGCTGACTGCCGGCCACAGCACGACCACTGCCTTGACTAAAGGTGGGGTTGCCCACCACCAAGGGAGGATTTGCAGATTTGCTCCGCTGTTGCAGCCGCAGTAAGTCGCGACCTGAAGTCAGCAGCGTGATGGTATAGGACTGCACCAGATAGCGATCCTGCCGATCCACCAAAGCCTCAAAGGGTAGGGTATTCAACTGGCCATCGGGGGCCACCAGCAGATGGGTACCGCCTGCGAGGAAGGATTCTAGGGGAGCCAAGAGGCGCTCATAGGCTGCCCTCAAAAAGGGCTTCGTTACGGTAGCCGGCAATCTTGGATCCGCCATCCGCTGGCGTGCTGCTTTGATTACTGTATTCAGATCGGCCACGGTGCCCAAATCACGCCATTGGAGAGCGCCACTGTTCTTCAGGGCATAGAGGGCATAGCGGGGAGCTTGCCAGTGGTTGGTTTTCGGGTTGTAGGGCACATATTCCATAAATTCCAGCAGCACGGCATTGGCGGGAATCGCTTGCTGTACCGCACTGAGGGTGACGGGGGTAACTTCCAAACGAAAGTTGGCATTTTGGCTTGCCAGTTGCGCTTCTAGTTGTTTGGCACGCTGTTCCAGTTGGCTAATTTGGCCGGGCGGGGGCGGGCGATCGCGCACAAAGGTCAGGCCGGCAATCTGGGTTCGCACACGAATCAATTCATCCAGTTGCCGCCGACCTAAGGCATCCAGTTGATTGCGCAGGCGACTGGCCGTTGCCGCTAAAACATCCAACAACCGACCTTTGCGGCGCAAAATCGTTGTCAACCCTAGATTGGCCACGGCTGGATTCTGGGGATTCCCTTGCAAATGGAAGGAAATGGCCGTATTGGTCGAGTCCTGAAACGTCGCCAAATAGTTGCGTTTATATTCCTCGGAGCCAACCACCAGGTTACGGCTGAGGTTGACCTCTTCAATGTCAAGCGCACGGTTGAGAGCCGTTAAAGCTTCATTGAGCGCTCCCTGTGCCCAGTAGGCCTTCGCTAAATTCGCAAGACTCAGCGCCACGTAGGGATGGTCGCCCCCAAGGGTACGCTGCCGCAGAGCAATACTGCGTTGATAAAGGGGCAGTGCCGCACCGTAATTGCCCTGTACTCGATAGAGTTCAGCCAAGTTGTTGAGGCTCGTAGCTACATCGGGGTGATCTGTGCCGAGACCCTTTTCACGGATTGCTAAACTGCGTTCATAGAGGGGAAGCGCCGCCCCATACTTGCCTTGGGCGCGATAGAGTTCGGCAAGGTTATTCAACACCGTTGCCACTAAAGGATGTTCTTGACCCAACGCAGGTTCGAGGAGACCAAGACTGCGCTGATACAGGGGCAATGCCGTGGTTAAGCTGCCCTGTAAATGGTACATCACTGCCAAGTTGTGCACACTCAAGCCGACATCGGGATGGTTCTTGCCAAGGGCTTGTTCACGAATTGCAAGGGCGCGTTGATAGAGGGGCAAGGCCTCGCCGTAGTTACCCTGATCGGTGTAAAGGTTGGCAAGGTTATTGAGGCTGGTGGCAACATCGGGATGGGTTGCGCCAAGGGCTTGTTCACGGATGGCTAAGCTGCGCTGATAGAGGGGAATTGCCTCACTAAAGTTGCCCAGTTCCTTGTAGGTGACAGCAAGATTATTCAAGGTTGCGGCAACCGTGGGGTGATTAGAGCCTAGAACCCGCTCGGCGATCGCCACCAATTCCTGCGACGGTGCCACCGCTGCGCCATAATTCCCCTGTTTTTGCAACTGCTCAATCTGATTGGTGAGGGCAATAACATTTCTACTCTCGCCGCCAAAGGGCGTTTTGCGAATCACCTCTAGCTCACTGACGGCTGCCTGATAGCGCTGTTGCAGGGCATCTAGTCGCTGCATAATGTCGCGCAACTGTTGGGCTTCATTTTGTGCCAGTCCCTGCCGGTGAAATCCTGTGATTGTGGCGATCGCCAATAGCATCGCAAAACAACCCCGCTGGCTCAACAACCGTTTCATAGGGCACCTGCCGCTGTTGCTACTTCCATCCTAGATAGTGATGCCTAAAATGCGTTCTGGTGTAACAACAAATTACAGTTATCCCCTAGTTCATAGGGGCTGTTTATAATAGAAGTGTTACGGTTGTTAACAATTTCCAAAAATCTCTCTGCCTAATGCTCTCTCAGCAAGATCAATCACAGATCGCAGACTTTCTCTCAAAATTCCTAAACATAAGGATATGGCCTTCCTCAGGGGAATGCCAATTGATTGACACAGTATTGATTCTAGGTTCAATTTTGTTGCATGAGGTTGTAAATACCGCCTCATTTAAGTGTGATCCATACCTAGGAAAAGTGCTGGATTTAAGATTGTTTTCTGCGTTAATCTGAGAACATTTTTATGGATAGTGATGGGTATTTACCCGAGATTTTTACCCTGCTGCGGCAGTTGTTACCTTTGCTGAAGTAGTAGCATAAGTTAGCGATTGTTAACAAATTGACTCCTGTTAGTCAACCTCAGTGGGGTGACGCTCTATGTTGTGATTCATGGCGGGAAGGTGATCTACAAGTTTTGCCAAGCAAAAGGCCGGTCGCCCCAGTCCTCGAATGTATCTCCGGTGCAATAGTCTAAGTAGTCTTAGGCAATCTTCACAAATCCCACTGTATTTTGGTAGTCATTTTTACAATGGCGGGCGATCGCTCTTAAGATCATTATTGAGGCCTATGACCTGTTTGCTCTGGGTGTCGGGAGCCTACGGAAGCCTGTGTCGCCGTAAACAACAGCGAATTCGAGGCAATCTATGGAACTGCAACGTTCAGTCCCCCCAGCAATTGAGCAAGAATTTATTCAACGTCAGGTGGTGAGTCAACTGCTACAAGCGCGTTTGCGGGCAACTTCTGGGCTGATGCAGACCTTGACATCCCTTCCCGTAGCAACACCAACGGGCGATCGCCCACCCTTGTGGGTTCCTCAAGAGCCGAGGGATACCAGTGTGATTGAGGCTAGCCAACCCTAGAGTCGGCCACGAGCCTTCAGCAGCAAATAGCGATCTACCAGTTGTTCACTCATTTGATCCGCAGGAGCGTCGAGGACAAGAACCCCCTGTTGCTCCAAGTGGGCAAAGGCACGCTGTCGCTGATGCAGGAGATCAAGAGCAACGGCCTGTTCATAGAGGCTGGAAACTTGATCGAGGGGAGCCAATGGCTGTGGCATCAAAGGGCGGTGAGCAAGGGTTTCAATGTGGCGATCGCGCAAAGCAACACAGAAGGGTAAAAAACGCGGCGTGAGGCAAGCCATGGCTGCGAGGAGTTCTTGGGAAGCCACCTCATCAATTACTTCCGTAAGAACCACCACAAGGGCACGGCGGGTATAGTGTCCTAAAATCGCACTTACTGTGCCCACATAGTCGGATTCTTCGAGGATGGGTTCACAGCGATAGACCTGACTGAGGATTTGCCCGAGATGGGAATCACCACTTTGGGGAGCAATCCATGTATACAGTTGCTGATCAAAAATCCCCAAGCCCACTTTATCCCCCCGTCGCAAGCCCGTCAGAGCCAGTGCCAGTGCCGCATTTAAGCCCCAGTCAAAACGTTTCAAACCAGCCACAGTGGCAGTCATCAAGCGTCCCCGATCCAGCAGAATAATCAGGGGTTGATCCCGTTCTGGCTCCATGGCGCGCACAAGGGGTCGTCCTCGGCGGGCACTGGCTTTCCAATCCATGAGGCGCAGATCATCCCCTAGATGGTACTCCCGCAATTCGGCAAACTCGGTGCCCCCCAAGGCATAGCGTCGCCGCCGTAAACTGCCGCTGGACTCTAAACTGAGGCGAATCGAGAGCGATCGCAACCCGATCAAATCGGGATAGACCTCCACATCGGTGACAAGCGGTGCAAACCAGCGTCGCCACGCCAAGCCCCAAGAGCTGCGCAGACGCACATCACAACCTGACCATTGAAAGGCACCCCGTTGTGGTGGAAACACATGGTACAGCAATTCCAACGTGCTCTGAGCCGGCGCCATAAAGGCAAAGTAGGGGATCTCACCGCTAAACTCAGCAGGCCTATAGTCGTAGAGTTCAATCCGGATTTGCTCACGCAAGGGAACCTCACCACAGATGTGTAGCCTGAGGCGAATCGGGTTTTGCCGACCAATGGAGAGCCGTGACTCACAGGCGCGCTCTAGGGTAACCTGCCAGCGACCCATACGGATGTAGTCCCACAGGGACATCCCGAAAATCACCAGATCGTACAGCCCCATCAAGACTAGTCCCAGCCCTAGAGGCCAGTAGTGCAACCATTGCCGCAGCCTCCCTTGGGGAACTGCTTCGGCGATCGGCCATAGTTCTGCTGGTAGGAAACTGGTCAGGACTGGAAAGAGTATCCCCAAAAGCAACAGACCATAGAAACGAACGGTGGGCACCCAGCAGGGGCGATGGCGACCAAACTGGTAACTGGCAGGTGCTTTCATCGGGGGACGGCAACTTTAGCGAGAATACCTTGAATCACTTGGGAAATTGTGGTGCCGTCTAATTGGGCTTCGGGCTTGAGGATCAAACGATGCTGCAGTAGCGGGGGGGCGATCGCCTTGACATCTTCAGGACTAACGTAGCCGCGATCCTCTAACCAAGCCTGAGCTTGGCTGGCGCGTAACCAACCTACAGCAGCGCGCGGTGAAGCCCCCAATAGTAATTCGGGATGTTGACGACTGGTCTGCACCAAGGCCAAAAGATAATCCAGCACTGCAGGCTCCACATGGACTTGCCGCACTTGCTGTCGTGCGAGCAAGACTTGCTCAACCGTAATCAGCGGCTCCAAGTTGAGTTGATCGAGATCCCGCGCCTCAAACCCCGCAAGGGCATTCTCGAGCATTTGCCGTTCCGCAGTGGCTTCGGGGTAGGGCACGACCAGCTTAAATAGGAAGCGATCGAGTTGGGCTTCCGGCAGCGGATACGTGCCTTCAAACTCTAAGGGGTTTTGGGTGGCCACTGTCCAAAATAGACCAGAGAGGGGGAGAGTAGTGCCGTCTAGGGTCACCTGCCGTTCTTCCATAGCTTCTAGGAGGGCTGCTTGGGTTTTGGGGGGTGTGCGGTTAATTTCATCCGCTAGCAACACTTGGGTAAAAATCGGCCCCTTGCACAGGCGAAATGTGCGACTGTTGAAGTCAAAGATACTGGTACCGAGAATATCGGCGGGGAGGACATCGGGCGTGAGTTGGATACGGCGAAATTCGGCTGCAATCAGGCGAGCAAGGAGCTTCACAAGCAGGGTTTTGGCGGTTCCCGGCACCCCCTCAAGGATGACATGGCCTTCGGCAAGGAGCGCCACAATTAATCCTTGGGCGATCGCCCCTTGACCGACAACAATCTCATTGAGACGCTGCTGAAGACTACGAAAAAGTTCTTTCACACCCGTTCTGTCGCTCCTAGACTCCCCCAATGCTAGCAGAGGCCTTTACACTCTTCCCTTGATTACAATCAATAAATTGCAGCCTAGGAAAATTGGTAAAATACACAGTGAGGGACTTTTGGCAAACCTGTGACCCCAGCGACTTCCACGATTGCCACCGCTGTCCAACAAATCGTCCAGCACCCGCAGCACAGCCGCCTTTTTAAGCTATTGTATGCTCTTCAGCAGAATCAGTGGCCGCCCCAAGCACCGTCGTGGACAGTTAGCGATGTGCAACAGGCAGTGATCCAAATCCTTGAACGGCTGAAAACCCCCACCCTCTTGGGACAACGTCTAACTGCCATTGTCAATAGTCTCAACAAGGCACAGGACTATCAGATTCTCTCAGCGGCACTGCTGCAAATTTTGGTGCCCCTCTACAGCCCATCCCCTACGGCCACACTGACCATCGAGGCACCGACCTTCAGTACCGCAGATCTCTACGATTTGCGCTTGGAAGTCACCCGCTACTGTACCCCCCTGCATATGAAGCTTCTGGTGGCCGCTCTGTTGACCAGCAAACCAGTTCATGCCCAGGGTCTAGAGCGATTTACCCTCATCGCTTTACTGCAACGGCTCACCCGTCGCTATGGTGATTTAGAGATCTTACAGACGCAGATGGCTGCTGCTTTGGCGCGTCTGCCCCATGACCCCCTCTATGCCAGTGCGGGCGATCGCCTGATCAAACTGCTGAGTACACTCTATCAACGCTATCAACAAAGCCCAGCTCCAGAGGCTACCCTTGGCAGTACCCCACCTGACCCCTCAGAGGCCGAAGAAGAACTCACCTGCCAACTGTTTCCCCAAGGTCAATATAGGGAAGGGCTTAGCTGTTGGTAAAGAGATTCTGTACTTAGCAGGGAATCCTTGGCGATCGCGGTAGAACAGAAGGGAAGGGCTGACTACTAATCGCGTTAATTCCTTGCGAGGATTTCCACAATGACCAGTCTCATTCCGCCCGGTTGCCCGGCGGTGCTGACGGAAGACGATCGCACCGGTACGAGTATTGAAACCCTGCGCCGCGCTTTTATGGATAATCTCTTCTTTATCCAAGGGCGATTCCCCGAAGTGGCAACGAAAAACGACTACTACTTGGCTTTGGCCTACACCGTGCGCGATCGCCTGCTGTTGCGCTGGCTGAATTCGGCAAAAACCTATCGCGATCAAGGCAGCCGCACCGTTTGCTATCTCTCGGCAGAATTTT
Organism: Thermosynechococcus sp.; assembly: GCF_046299635.1. Lineage (GTDB taxonomy): Bacteria > Cyanobacteriota > Cyanobacteriia > Thermosynechococcales > Thermosynechococcaceae > Thermosynechococcus. The sequence goes on from NZ_JBKBHV010000005.1 coordinate 10,673, forward strand.
TACTAGGTCCCCACCTTGGCAATAACCTGATTAACCTCGGGCTCTATGAGGCTGTTGAGGAAGCCATGCGGCAAACAGGTTTGAACCTCAAGGAACTCCTCGATCAGGAAGAAGAGCCGGGCTTGGGCAATGGGGGCTTGGGGCGCTTGGCCGCTTGCTACATGGATTCCCTCGCTACATTGGAAATCCCAGCCATTGGCTATGGCATTCGCTATGAGTACGGCATCTTTGATCAAGAGATTCGCGATGGCTGGCAAGTCGAGATTACCGATAAGTGGTTACGCTACGGCAATCCTTGGGAAATTCCCCGACCAGAGTTAATCCTGCAAGTGAAATTTGGCGGGCATACCTACAGCTACACCGACGATCAGGGTCGTTATCGGGTGGTTTGGGAACCCCACCAAGTGATTCAAGGCGTGGCCTATGATACACCGATCTTGGGCTACAGGGTGAATACCGCCAATCTGCTGCGGCTCTGGCGGGCAGAGGCAGTAGAGTCCTTTGACTTTCAGGCTTTTAACACCGGCGATTACTACGGTGCCGTCAATCAAAAAATTGCCTCGGAAAACATCACCAAGGTCCTCTATCCCAATGATGAGCAATTGCAGGGCAAAGAACTGCGGCTAATGCAGCAGTATTTCTTCTGCTCCTGTGCCCTTCAGGATATGATTCGCCTCTACAAGCAATCGGGGAATAAGGATCTCAGCCGCTTCCATGAGAAGTTCACCGTCCAGTTGAATGATACCCACCCGGCAATTTCAGTGGCCGAACTGATGCGCCTTTTGGTGGATGAGTATCTGATGCCTTGGGAGCAGGCCTGGGACATTACCTGCAAGACCTTTGCCTATACCAACCACACCCTTTTGCCCGAGGCGCTGGAAAAATGGCCGCTGAATCTCTTTGGCTCCCTGCTGCCCCGCCATTTGCAAATCATCTACGAAATTAACCAACGTTTTCTTGATCAGGTGCGGCTGCAATATCCGGGGGATAACGATCGCCTACGGCGGCTGTCAATTATTGATGAAAATGGCTGTCGCTACGTGCGCATGGCTCACTTGGCAGCGGTGGGAAGTCATGCCATCAACGGGGTGGCGGCGCTACACTCAGAACTCTTGAAACAAACGGTGCTCAAGGATTTCTACGAACTGGCGCCCCAGAAATTTTCCAATAAAACCAATGGCATTACCCCACGGCGCTGGATGGTGCTCAGCAATCCCGGATTAACCCGTCTGATTACCGAACGCATTGGCGAAGACTGGGTGAAGCAGCTGGATCAACTGCGGCAATTGGAACCCTTGGCAGAGGATCGGGACTTTGCCACCCGGTGGCGATCGGTGAAGCATGGAAACAAGGAACGTCTCGCGGAGTACATTAGCGATCGCGTTGGGGTAACAGTAGATCCCCATTCCCTTTTCTCAATCTTGGTGAAGCGCATCCACGAGTACAAGCGGCAACATCTGTGTGTCCTCAACGTGATCACGCTTTATCAGATGTTGAAGGACAATCCCCAACTGGACATGGTGCCGCAAACGTTTATTTTTGGCGGTAAGGCAGCGCCGGGTTACTACATGGCCAAGTTGATCATTAAGCTGATTAACTCGGTGGCCGACGTGATTAACCGGGATCCGGCGGTGCGCGATCGCCTGAAGGTGGTCTTTTTGCCCGACTACAATGTGACGCTAGGGCAACGGGTCTATCCGGCAGCGGATCTCTCCCAGCAGATCTCCACAGCGGGCTACGAAGCCTCAGGGACAGGCAATATGAAATTTGCCCTCAATGGGGCGTTGACGATTGGCACCCTTGATGGCGCCAATGTGGAAATTCGTGAGGAAGTCGGGGCGGAAAACTTCTTTCTTTTCGGCCATACGGTGGAGCAATTGCAGGAATTGTGGCGCAATGGCTACCGTCCGTGGGAGTTTGCCAACAACAACCCAATGCTAAAGCGAGTTCTCGACCTCATTGGCTCTGGCTACTTTTCCCATGGCGATACAGAACTCTTTCGCCCCATTGTCGAGCACCTGTGGCAAAACGATCGCTATTACCTCTTGGCAGACTACCAAAGCTATGTGGACTGCCATCAACGGGTGCTTCAGGTCTATCAAGATCAAGCCCAATGGGCAAAAATGTCAATCCTCAATGTGGCACGGATGGGCAAGTTTTCTAGCGATCGCGCCATCCGCGAGTACTGCCGCGATATTTGGCACGTTGAACCGGTGAAAATTGTCTTGCCGGAAACTTCCTATATGACCCCGGCAGGGCAGTAGGCTGGCCGTCTTTGGTTCAATCTAAAACACACCGATGCTCCCCCTCCTCGCGAGGGGTTTTCTTGCAGCAAAACTGAACTTAAGGGTCTCGGCGCTGGTAATCTCGACAGTCTTGGCAGGAGCCTTGGGGGTTCACGGCGCAGCGCAACAAAGGTGAAAGGGCATTCCAACGGCAGGAGGGATCTCCAATCACCCACTGTCCATTGACGAGATGGCGATCGCTAGTGGTGTCACTGGGCTGCACATAGAGGGCAACTTTTTCCAGTTGATAGCGTCCGCCGCGAAACTGATAGCGATGACGGCGTTCCAAGACTGTATAGGTTTCTCCTTCATGATCCACATGGCAGCCGGGTTGGGGTGTCCAGTCGAGATAAACGTGTCCCAGCGATCGCCGGGGGTTGATCAGGTGCAACTCTGTCGGTAAGTCAGATGGGGTTGCCATTTCTTCAGCTTGATCGCGGCCTTGAAATCGCCTGTCAACTGTGTTGGGCATAACTAACGGTCCGTCTATAGTATCCTAGCAGTGGCCACATTTCCACTCTCCCTTAATGTTTTATGGCAAAACTATCCACTGACCTCGAACGTGCCTTTTTGACTCTTGTGCCCGCCCCCAGCGATGGAGAGGTTTTAACGCAGCAACTGGTGTCCTTAGGAGATATTCTTCAGTTGGCGGGAGAGCGAACCTTTGGCTTTTTGCTGGCTGTTCTTTCGTTGCCATCGGCGCTGCCCCTTCCAGCCGCTGGTTACTCCACTCCTTTTGGTATTGTGCTGCTCCTGTTGGGCGGGCAGTTGCTCGTGGGTGCCTCAACCCCTTGGTTGCCCCCCCGGCTACTCAAGCGCACCATGCCGCGATCGCAGATTCAAAAAATTGTGCGTACAGCTTTGCCCTGGCTGCGACGGATTGAATTGATCTGCCGTCCCCGCTTGCGGTTCATTTGTACTACCCGCGGCGGCCGCATAGGATTGGGAGTTGCCGTGTCGCTGATGGCGATCTCGATGATTTTGCCGATTCCCGGCACAAACACCATTCCGGCGATGGGTATTTTCACGATTGGCTTTGGTCTTTTGGATGACGATGGTTTGATTAGTCTGGCGGGGGTAGTCATCTCTCTCATTGGTTTAGCAGTGACCACCTCGATTCTTGTGGCCCTTGCGTGGGGCGGCAATAGTCTCCTCGATGTATTGAAGGCTTGGCTACATTCGTAGGCGGTAGTTTGCTTAACCACTGAGGGCGATGAAAACCGATGAGACCACTATCCTCCTCTCCGTTGGGTGGCCGATGGTTAAGTGTCGTGGGGGCGATTGCTCTATTAGGGTTGTATCCCCTCAGAACCGCTGCTAATCCCCCTACAGAAGACTTACCGCCAGCAGTTGCGGGGGCGATCGCCCTGCCCGTCAATGAAAAGCAAGTTGTAGTTAGCGAGCAACCTTCGGCAGTGGGCTTAACGGTACCTAGTCTGTGGTGGGCAGTACAGCAGTTTGGCAACGAAGTTGTTCAACGCTGGCAGGCCTTTCCAGCCATGACAGCACCAGGGGGCAGAGTGGAAGCCTTTGTCTCCTCTTCCGCTTGGGGACGCCTGCCCTATTTACGGCGTTTTGCTCTGATTAATCAGTTGGGCAATGCCAGTCGCAGCTTTGGCTATCAGTTGATTCTCCGCGATCGCGCAGCCCGCCCTTCGGGCAATGGCCGGCCGGTTATTTATGGTGCCTACACCTGTCAATTTGACGCCGTACCCTTTGAATATCTGCCAGAAGTGACCGATGCAGCAGGCAACCCGATTCCGTTTTTCCCACCCAGTACCGAACTCGACTGTCAAGTTTGGGTCAATCCCAATATTCCCGTCATGTTCCCAAATCAAGGACTTCGCTAGAATACTGTCGCAACTTAGCTTCTGTGTGGAATTTGCCAGAATACACTTAACAGCTCTGTTTCTAGCCCATAGGTTTGAGCCACACTGTCTCCTCTTCTTGAGTGGCGTCAGCTTGGTGAAGGAGTGGAGAGTAGGGAACTCGAATCCCTGACCTTCGCGGTGCGATCGCGACGCTCTACCAACTGAGCTAACTCCCCGATTCTTTTTTTAATATACGGTAAACGAGGACACGATGGTCTTAAATTGGTCTTCCACCTTTGGCCAGCGCTCTTCTGGAGCTGAGACACTCAGGGTATAGACCTTGCCTCGGCTCACGGCAATACTGGATAAATTATGCCGCTGCTGAGCATTGTCCCCATCCCCCGGTAGGGTGACAGCATACTCCAGAATGTAGTAGGTCTTATCATCAGCCTTTTGGGAGGTGGCGGCAATCAGAGCAGAGCTGCGCCCGCTTTCACTGGGGGCAATAATATTCCGCAGCAAGCGATCGCCCACCTCTTCTGGTGACCCCAACTCCTCAAGAGACTTTGTGCTGGAAACTGTATTCACAACCACACTGACGTTTTCTGTTGTCTCGATAATGTCGTGAAAGACTACATCCACTGGGTCTTCAACTTGTACTTGCACCCAGCCGCGCGGGTAGAGAAATTCATAGCCATCGTAGCTATCCACGTAGGCCTGTAGCCCGCTGGTGGCCGAACAGCCCCCCAGCAACACCACAAGAATGGCCAACGCTGTGGCAAAAAATCGTTGAAGCATACCGTCCTTTTGCGCTGTTTTTCCCTATTGTGACACTGAAGCTGGCGCAGCGGAGCGTCGTAATTCCTCTGGATGGGAGGGGGGAATGCCCTCAATCGTAATCAGGGACTCGGTAACGGCACGGACGATGGGAATCGCCACCGTTGAGCCATAGGCATCATCTCCTTGGGGTTCATCCACCACTGCCAAAATCACATACTGCGGCCGCTCTAGGGGAAAAATTGCTGCAAAGCTGGTGATGCGCAAATTGCTGTAGGTGCCGCCCACTGCCTTTTGTGCTGTTCCCGTTTTGCCCCCCAACCGATAGCCGGGAATCTGAGCGGTCTTACCGGTACCGGCGCGCACCACTTCCCCCAGCATTTTGACCACCGCTTGACTGGTGCGCTGCGAAAAGACCCGCCGAGGGGGGCGTTGCTCAAGGCGTTTCAGCAGTCGGCCATTTTCGTCGTAGAGGCCGTCAATGACATGGGGTGTGACCAGCTCTCCCCCGTTGGCGATCGCCCCCAACAGTTGCACCAAATGGAGCGGGGTCAGGGCAAACCCTTGCCCAAAGGCGGTGGTTGCCGGCTCAATCGGATAGTTAATAAATTGCTCCGGCGGCTTTAACTGAGCGGCGGTTTCAAAGGGGAGATCGCTGCCCACTTTCTCGGTCAGTCCGAGGCGATGCAAATAGCGATAGTAGTGGCGAGCCGGAATGCGGTTCATCATGTGAACCATGGCCACATTGCTGGAGTAGGCCAGCACCTGCGGGATTGTCAGTGCCCCTCGCCCACCGCGTTGACCGTAGTCGTTATTTTGAATCGGCCAGCCGCCGACAAAGATCCGCCCTTCATCCGGCAGCACCGTCTCCGGGGTAATGGCATTGAGTTCTAGGGCGATCGCCGTATTGATGGGCTTAAAGGTGGAGCCGGGTTCATAGAGATCCGCCACCGCCCAGTTGCGAAACAGCGCCGGATCGGCACGGTAGTAATGATTAGGATCGTAGGAAGGCTCCGAGACCAGTGCCCGCAAGGCGCCCGTTTTCACCTCTAGAACAATAACCGTGCCCCGCTTGGCATTGTATTTGCGTAACTGCCGTTGCAGTGCTTGGCGTGCCGTTTGTTGCAGACGGCTATCAATCGTGAGGCGGACATGGTACCCCTGACTCAAGGCGCGCGAATCTGCCGGAGCAAGGGCTGGCAACCACTGCCCTAGGGCATTCATCGAGAGAAGTTGGCGGCTACTGGGCACCTGTAGAAATTGATTCTGGCTAAACTCAATCCCCGCTTGCCCTTGGTGATCGCGATCCACATAGCCGACCACGCCGGCCATTAACTCCTGCTGTGGATAAATCCGTTGCCATGCTTGGTTAAGTTCTAGGCCATCGTAGTTGAGGGCGCGAATTTTGGCAGCAGTCTCCTCATCAATGTCATAGGCAATGGGCACACCCGTGGGGTAAGTACTGAATTTGGCCAACAGTTGCTCTGGAGATTGTTTGAGCAAAGGAGCCAGATCGCGGGCGATCGCCGACCGCTCCACCTTGAATTGAATTGGATGGGCAAATAGTGTAAACACTGGCCGATCCAGGGCCACAACTGTCTCTCGGCGATCCGTAATTGGGTAGCGTGCCAAGGTGGGAAGGGTGTAGCGCCGTTGTTGTTGCTGTGCCCGCGCTGCTAAGGTTTCCCCCTGAACCACCTGCAAATAAACCAAACGGGCAACCACGCCCCCCATCACCATGAGTAAAAAGCCAAAGATGAGGCCAACACGCAAGGTCGGTAGTGATTGATTTTGGGGGCGGGCAGTCGCCATGGAAGTCCGTCAGTAGTTAACGGTGCGCTGAGGCGGTGGTGTGACCGGGGGTCGCTCAAAATGCGTTTCAGCAGCAATGTTGCCCTCATTGGGCACAAAAAGAACGTGTTGCGGCGTCTGGGGCACAAGGCCTTGGGGCGCCTGTTGGACTTGCTGCGTCACCCGATAGCGGAGGGTTTCATTGCTCACGAGTAGCTCTCGCTCTTGCCGTTTTAGGGTTTCCAGGCGGTCATAGGCTTGACTCCACTGCTGCTCAGAGAGAGCCGCCCAGCCGTATAGAGGAATCACGGCCAAGAGAGCACCCGTGGCCGCTACCCCGGAGAACCATTGCATCCCCAGTAAGGTTTTTTGCCAAAGGGGCATCTGCGGCTGGGGAAGGGGTCGAATTTCCGTCAGCGTTGGCGACGATTGGGGAATCAATCGGGATTTGAATTTAGGGGCAGCAACCATAGACTCCAGCACTCCTCAGCAATTTATTACCCTAAAGGATTATGACCCACTGTGAAGATACCCCTAAATAAATCATCATTCAGACAATTCATGCAAAAGTCCGCACCGCAATTCGGAGCTTGGCCGATCGCGATCGCGGGTTGAGGGCAACTTCTGCGGCATCGGCCACAATCGGTTTACGGGTGACGACCTCCAAGAGGGGATGGGCGCGCCATGCCTGCTTCACGCGGCGATCCTCCAAGCTGTGGAAACTAATGACGGCAATGCGCCCGCCGGGTTTTAACCAGTGGGGCGATCGCGCCAAAAACTGCTCTAGGGCTGCCAGCTCTTGGTTGACATAGATGCGCAGCGCCTGAAACACGCGGGTTGCCGGATGAATCCGTTGCCGCGGCGCAGCCCTGAGACAGTGGGCAACCAACTCCGCCAGTTCTTGGGTAGTGGCAAGGGGACGACGGGCAACAATCTGGCGGGCAATGCGGCGGGCAAAGCGTTCTTCCCCATACACATGGAAAATATTCGCCAGTTCTCGCTCACTGTAGTGGTTAATCACCGTTGCTGCGGTTAGAGGGTTATCGGGATTCATGCGCATATCAAGGGGGGCATCAAAGCGAAAACTAAAGCCCCGCTCCGGGCAATCCAACTGGGCGGAACTGACCCCCAAATCGGCGAGAATGCCATCAAACAGCGGTTCAGTCACCGTCAAATCGGCAAAGTTGCCCTGCCAAAACCGGACGCGATCGCCAAAAGGGGCAAGGAATTCCTGAGCTGCCGCTAAGGCCATCGGGTCTTGATCAACTGCCAGCACCCGACAAGTGGGTTCACTGCGCAAGAGCAGTGCCGTATGTCCACCCCCGCCCACCGTTGCATCCAAGTATAGTCCCTCCGCTTTGGGTTGTAGCCCCGCAAGGACGGCAGTTGCCAGCACCGGCCGATGGTAGGTGGAAAATTCCCAATCTTGCATGAGCGGATCAGAAGCAGCGTAAAATTTGCCACAGCACAGTCCCTTGGAGAGCAGCCGCCGTGAACGAGACTTCCCTCAACTTAGCCGATGAACTGCTGGTACGGGATCAACTCGTGCAGCAACTCTCAGAGGAACTCTATCAACTCATGGTGCAGCATCCTGAGTTATTTGTGCGCTTTTACCAAGCTCGTAAAGCTGAGGCCGCCAATGCCGAAGCCCTGAAGTTGTTGCAAGCCCAGGTGCAGCAGGTGGAAGCGCAAATTGCCGCCTACCAACAGCAGATCCTTGCCTATCAGCAACAGATCCAAAGCCGGGAAGCGGAAATGAACACCTTGAAGGTTCAGGTGATGGAATTGAGCGATCGCAACCAGATGCTGGAGCGCGTCATCCAAGAAATGCCCGAAGTCTATCGGCAAAAATTCAGTGAGCGGCTCGGTCAAGTCAAACTGAGGATCGAAAGTCTCGAAAAAGAAAACGCGCAACTGCGTGCCGAACTACGGAATCTGCAAACCCTCTTGGCCGCCCAAGCCCGCCAGCAACAGCAGGGATTCCCCTCCTTACAGCCTGCTCGCGTTGGCTTGATTCCCAGCTTTAATACCTAGGAGAGCAAGAACCTAAGGGAGACCGCTGCCCCCGAAGATCTACGGAAACACCAAGGATTAGACATCGCCTCACCCAAGGGAGTGCTCCGTGCTTACTTGGTCGGTGGCCTACTGACTCTAGAGGAAAACCGTTTAGAGCCGGTAACGGTGGAGGATTGCCTACCTGCCAGCGATCGCCCCTTGGCCGCCTACGCCTACAATGGGACGTTGGCAGATGCAATTTTCTTGCCCTTAGCCCACGTTGGTTAGCCGCCTTGGCAGCAGGAGGAGCGGAGGATTGAAAATACGGATTTGGTGTGCGGCGCAGCCAAGGGAGGGTGAACTGTCGGCGGATCAGGTGGCAACCCAAGTAGTACCCCTGCTGCAACAGTGCCAAGAGAATGCCGAGATTGTGGTTTGTCCTCTTGATGCGCCGGTGGCGATCGCTCCCCAACCGCAGGTGCTAGACTATAGCCTTACCCATTGGGCACCCTTGACCCCTGACCTATGGCAGCGGTGTTCCTCGTTGAGTGCCTTGGTTGCCCGGTGGGGGATACGCACAGGCACAGGCGGTCTCTATCAGTTACCGCTGGCGCAAACCGCAAAAGGGACACTCTTTGGCGAAATTATTGGCTACGTTGAAGGGACATGGCAATTACCCATCCATGCCGACGATCGCCAGCGACAAACCCTCTATGCCCTCGGAAGACGCCTCCTAGATCACTTGCAGGCACCGGTGGGCTGCTATTTTCTGCAATTTGACTGGCAAGGGGAAGTCGTCTTTGGGCAGCTGTGGCCGTTTCCCACCGTGGCCGCCCTCGCCAGTATCGGTGAGCAAACCCCCGATTGGTTGACGGCTCATTACCGCTGTTTAAGGGGGATGCCACTGCGGGATGTGCGCATTCCTGCTTGCGCCACGGTGCGACGATTAAAATAAAGAGCGCAGGGTTTGGAAAGGTGAAGCGTGAAAATTGTTGGCCGGCGATCGCTGGGATGGCAAGCGGTCTATGACATTGGTTTAGCCGGAGATCACAATTTTCTCTTGGCCAATGGGGCGATCGCCGCCAATTGCTTCAACAAGTCCCACTCCACGGCCTACGGCTACGTTACCTATCAAACTGCCTTTCTCAAGGCCAACTTTCCCGTCGAGTACATGGCAGCCTTGCTCACAGCCAACAGTGGCGACCAAGACAAGGTGCAGCGCTATATTGCCACCTGCCTCAGCATGGGGATTGCAGTACTGCCCCCAGATGTGAATCGCTCCGACATTGACTTTACCCCAGTGGGGGACAAAATTCTTTTTGGCCTGTCGGCAGTCCGCAATGTGGGTCAGGGCGTAATCGAGGCCATTTTGCAGGCACGGGCAGAAGGGGGTACCTTTCAAAGTTTGGCGGATTTTTGTGAACGAGTTCCCCGCGCGGGTGGCGATAGTCGCATTCTCAACCGTCGTGCCCTTGAATCCCTAATTGCCTGTGGTGCTATGGATAGTCTCCATCCCCAGCGCAACCGCAACCAACTGATGCAGGATCTCCCCCTCGTGCTGGAGTGGGCACAGGCGCGCGCCAAAGATCGGGCAGTGGGGCAAGTAAATCTTTTTGATATGTTGGCGGGTGGCTCTAACAATGAATCCAGCGGCAGCTATGATCCAGCTCCCAGTGCGCCCCCCGTTGAGGATTTGCCGCATGCCGAAAAGCTCCGCCAAGAAAAAGACCTACTGGGATTTTATGTGTCGAACCATCCTCTTAGGGATATTCATCGGCCGGCAGCCATGATTGCCCCGATTAGCTTGGTGGATCTCGAACAGCACACCGGTCAAGGGATGGTCAGTGTGATTGCCCTACTGACCGGACTCAAACCCATTACCACCAAGCGCGGCGAGCGGATGGCCATTGTCCAGCTAGAGGATCTCACGGGTCAGGCGGAGGCCGTGGTTTTTCCCAAAGCTTACGAGCGGATTCATAGGCAATTGCAGCTTGATCGGCGATTGCTGCTATGGGGCACCTTGGAGATGCGCGACGATCGCCCCCAACTGCTGATCGAAGATGCCGAACCCCTAGAAGAGGTGAAACTGGTGCTTGTGGAGTTGCCTGTGGAGCAAGCGGGGGACATTCAAGCCCAAAGTCGTCTTGCAGAGGTGCTCAAGCAACAGGCAGGAGAGCTGCCCAAAGTGCCGGTGGTGGTCAAAGTAACCGACAGCTATCATGCCCAATACGTTCGCCTTGGGGCGCAGTTTCGAGTTGAGGATGCCGATCGCGCCCGTCAAGCGCTCAGCAGTGCCGGTTTTCCGGCCCAAGCCGGCGAACTCCTCAGCCTCAAACTTTAGGCCAAAACTTCCCTAAAGAAGGCGATCACCTCCCCTAGGGCAGTAATAAACTGATCAATTTCGGCGCGGGTATTGTAGAAATAGAGACTTGCCCGTGCCGTGGACTGAACCCCCAAATGGCGGTGCAAGGGCTGCGTGCAGTGATGTCCTGCGCGGATGGCAATGCCTGACTGGTCAAGCATGGTCGCCAGATCGTGGGGGTGAACCCCCGCCACCGTAAAGCTTGCGAGGGCAGCGCGATCGCCCGACTGCGGGCCATACAGGGTGACATCGGGAAAGTCTTGGAGGCGCTCCAAAAGATAGGCTGTCAGTTCCTGTTCGTAGGCATGGATGCACTCCATTCCCCACCGGTTCAGGTAATCTACCGCTGCCCCCAGGGCGATCGCCTCGGCAATGGCTGGGGTTCCCGCCTCAAACTTATGGGGAAGGTCGGCATAGGTGGCATGGTCGAGAAAGACCTCGGCAATCATTTCCCCCCCGCCTAGGAAAGGAGGCATTTGCCGCAGCAGCTCTGCCCGTCCCCAGAGAAAACCGATCCCCGTCGGGCCACACATTTTATGACCGGAGGCCACCAGCCAATCGCAGCCCAACTGCTGCACATCAATGGGGAGATGGGGCACACTTTGGCAGGCATCCACTAGGACTCGTGCCCCCTTGGCATGGGCAAGACGCACAATTTCGGGAATCGGGTTGAGGCACCCCAGCATGTTGGAGACATGGGCCACGGCCACCAAGCGGGTGCGATCGCTCAAAAGGCTTTTGTAGTCCTCTAGATCAAAGGTTTGCGCCGGGGTGAGTTCCACAAACTTGAGGCGAGCACCGGTTTTCTGGGCAACAAACTGCCACGGAATCAAATTACTGTGGTGCTCCATCACCGTTAGGATGATTTCATCCCCTTCCTGGAGGATATTCATGCCCCAGCTATAGGCCACCAAGTTAATCGCTTCACTGGCATTGCGGGTATAGACAATCTCCTCAGCATGGGCGGCATTGATAAAACGCGCCACTTTTTCCCGTGCCCCCTCGTAAGCCGTTGTGGCCTCGGCACTGAGGGTGTGGATGCCCCGATGCACATTGGCGTTGTAGCGACGATAGTAGTCCTCAAGGGTATTGAGCACCGCCAAGGGCTTCTGGGAAGTGGCGGCATTGTCAAAGTAAATCAACGGGCGATCTTGCACCTGTCGCGCCAAAATCGGAAAGTCGGCACGGCAAAGGTCAGCGAGGGAGCGGCTGGGGGCGATCGTCATAGCACTTGGGAGGGTATTGGATGCAACTCCTAGGGAGATTGCAGGAATACATCTTTAACTATACTCCGCTCTGTAAGACTTATACAAATCTATCCAGTCAAGTCAAATAGACTCCATTGTTTAGATTTGCTGCTGACTTCCTGCTTCATCGAAGTCTCAAGAGCGACGCTCTCAAGGGGGATTACTTCTCCACAGGCTTCACTTCCCCCAGAGCTTGGGGTACCTACAAATTTTAACAAATGGAGCCTCCCATCGCCGCACGGTTTGGGTGGACACACTCTTTCATTTCGCCACTTGAGAAATTGATAGTTTGCTCATAAGAGTGATTATACGCCATAAAAGTATAAGTTTATGTAATTTTGGTTAATTTATCGGTTACTATTGTTACCTCCTTGCTCCCTAGAGAACGCGGCGTGGATAGCAATTACAAACCGCTATCTTGATCCCCATGCTTGATAAATGTTATGAATCTGTGACATTTGATCCCCACAAAGGAACAAACTGCGTATAAATTCCTAGGAGTATGCCCGAATTCCCTTGACGCCCCAAAACTTTTTTGCCAAAGATCAAGGACAAAGGATAGCCCTGTCTATCAACCCACGATAAGGAGGCACCCATGCCGAAAGATCGCCCCCCCTTAGAAGAAATGACATTGCGGCAGTTGCGGCGCGTCGCCAGTGAACTGCAAGTGTCCCGCTATAGCCGTATGCGCAAAGATCAACTCCTCGCTGCCATCCGTGAAAAACAGGCGCAAGCCAACGGATCCACTACCACCATTTCTGTACAACCTGTCCCCTCTAGTCTGGAGTCGCAAGAAAAAGTGGAAGCAGCAAAATTTGATCTCGGTTCTGCTCAAGATGATGTGCTCTTGGCCTCAGTGGATGAAGGCCTTGGGGATTTGCCCGGTGGCTATGGTGAAAGCCGCATTGTCCTCATGCCCCGCGATCCCCAGTGGGCCTACGCCTATTGGGATGTGCCCAACGAGCACCGCGAAGAACTGCGGCGGCAAGGGGGTCAGCAATTGGCCCTGCGGCTCTACGATGCCACCAATATCAACCTCGACAGCCAAATGCCCCACAGTGTCCAAGAGTACCCCTGTGATGAGTTGGCGCGGGAGTGGTATCTGCCGATTCCGGTGAGCGATCGCGACTATGTGGTGGAAATTGGTTACCGCTGTGCCGATGGCCGCTGGTTGGTTCTAGCCCGCTCTGCCCCCGTGCATATTCCTCCCACCTACCCCTCCGATTGGGTCTGGGATCAATTTATTACAGTGGATTGGGACATGGATCTACGGGGCAAAACTCTCTTTGATCTGGGAGCACCTTTGGCCGGCAGCGCCGAACCCAATCCCATTTACGAAGGCATTTTTGCCATGGCCGAAGGGGCAGCAGCGCAGCGGGTGGCAGGTTCCCTGTTTGGCTCCATGCACCAAGTCCCCGGCTCCATCTCCCAGTTGCCGGCAATGGCCATCAGTTCCTATGTCTTCCCCTCTGGGGTTGGGCTGTGGGCTGTGCCAACGGTTTCGGGTCTGACCATGTCGGGGGTTGGCTTCTCAGCTTCGGCAGCTCCCATTCGTCCCCGCAAGTTCTGGCTGGTGGCGGATGCTGAACTCATTGTCTATGGCGCTACGGAGCCGGATGCCACCGTCACGATTGGTGGGCGCCCCATCAAACTGAATCCTGATGGCACCTTCCGCTTCCAGATGTCCTTCCAAGATGGCCTCATTGACTTCCCGATCTTGGCAGTGGCGGCAGATGGTGAGCAAAATCGTGCCATTCACATGAAGTTCACCCGTGAAACTCCCGAACGCCGCACCAATACCAAGGAAGAAGCGGTGCTGGAGTGGCTGGCTTAGGGCAGTTGTTTAGCCTATAGCAAATCCTTCCCTCTGCCGACGGGTAGGGGGATTTTTTAGGCGCGCAAAAAGGCAAGGAGTTCGCGATTTACTAAACCGGGGACTTCCTGTTGTGCCCAGTGACCACAGTCGGGCAGATATTTCAGCCGCCACGGTGCATGAATCCATGCTTCGATACCGTTGGCAAGGCTGGGTTGGGCGAGGGGATCATCGGCGCCCCAAAGGATCAGGGTGGGGCTAGTAATGGCTTCCGTGTGCTGTTGCAGCAGGTGCCACCACTGTTGGGGTGAAAAAAGATGGCGATAACTTTTGAGAACTGCGGCGATCGCCCCCGCTTTTTCGAGAGCCGCTTGATAGAGTTGTACGGTTTCGGCTGAAAAGGCAGCCTTGCGGATAGAGTAGCGATGAAAGAGATCCTGCAAAAAACTCTGCAGATTATGCCCTAGCCAGTATTCCGCCAAGCCGGGGATGTGACAGGCCAGCAGCGGCCAATTGCGCCAAAAATGCTCCAACTGCTGCCAGAGTTCCAGTCCTATACGGTAGGGGTGCGGAGTATTCAAGACCGCTAAATGCTGCACTATCTGAGGAAAGCGTGCTGCTACGTGCCAAGCAATCAGGCCACCACAATCATGGCCGACGATGTGTGCTCGCTCATAGCCCAGTTCTTGGATCAGCGCCGTTACATCTTGGCTGAGGGTATCGAGATCATAGCCGTGAGCCGGCTTCTCGGAGTCGTTGTAGCCCCGCAGATCTGGCACGACAACCTTGAAATGACGAGCCAGTACAGGAATTTGAAATCGCCAAGAATACCAAAACTCTGGAAAGCCATGCAACAAAATTACCAGATCACCGCTGCCTTGGGTGACATAGTGCAGACGCACTTGGTTAACGCTGAGGTACTGGTGTTGCCAACTAAGGGACACTTCGGTCATTGAGGGTGGGGATCAAAGTAGAAGGAGAGTCCAATTCTACTTTTAAGCTAGCACTGACGAAAGATGCGAGGGTAGTCCCGATAGGGTTAAACCGCAGTAGGGATACGGACTTCCTTAAGCAGATTAGCCAGTTCTTGCAGTTGGTTGATGGCCTCCGCCCCTTCTAGTTTCATCAGTTCGCGGTCATCGCGCATTTCAGTCCAAGTGATCCCATAGTCGGAGACCAAGAAGCGAATCAGGTGGTTGTCGGCTAGGCTGACCATGAAGGAGGCACTGTTGAGTTCACCGCCACAGGTGTAGCAGGAGGCCATGTAGCCTCGATTTTCGAGGGCGATCGCAAGGGCTTGGAGATTGAGTACCAAGTCGCGAATAAACTGGCGGTGTTGTTCAGCTAAGCGGTAAAACATAGGACAATTAACTCCAAAAAATGAATAAACTAATCGCGCATCCCCCAAGAAAAATCTTAAGACAATCTTAAGAATGTGCCGCCATGTACCAATTTGTAAAATCTTATGAAAAAGATGTAAGAATGTAAAATTTGCTATAGGGACGCGGCGCGTTGGTTTTGCTTGGATGAAACGGCAACACGTTCTAAAAGCCTACCTTTACCTCTAATTCACTGTTGATTGCCGTGTTGATGTTGATTGTCGTCGCAAGGGCAGTTTGCCATATTCCTTAAGGGCTATGTTTTTCATTTTACTTTAAGATTCATGTTTCTAGGGTACCCTAGCCCCTAAGGACACATTTTGCAAGACAATGCCAGTAAATACGATTGTTCCCGTTGCCCTCGCCATTCTTTACCAGGGCGATCGCGTTCTTATGCAACTACGCGATGACAATCCCAATATCTTGTATCCCGGCCACTGGGGACTGTTTGGCGGTCACCTTGAACCCAAAGAAGCACCGCTAGACGGCGTGCGACGGGAAGTCTATGAGGAACTTGGCTACTGCCCACCCCATCTCACCTTTTTCGGCGAGTACGGCGATCCCCAGGTGCATCGCTATATTTTCACAGGCGCTTTGACGTGTGACCTACAAGACTTGGTACTCAATGAAGGGCAGGGCATGGACTTGGTACCCTATGCTTCTGTGGTAGCCGGGGTTCACTATGCTCAGTCCCTCCAGGAAAAGCGCCCCTTGGGAAACATCCACCGGCGAATCCTGCTGGATTTCTTTGCGCAATCTCGGATGGCCGCAGGGCTTTAAGCGGCAAACTGTTGTAGCACCCGTTCGGGTGTGCCTAGCCCTTGAACAGAGCGATCCAGATACAGCACCTGATCACAGGTTGCCCTTACCCGTTCCAAGTGATGGGAAATTTGTAAAATCGCCCAGCCTTCACTTGCCTTAAGGGTCTCCAGTAGGTCATAGAACTGTTGTTCGCTATGGAGATCTAGCCCTGCGGGTGCCTCATCTAAAATCAAGAGGCGACGGGGTTGCACCAAGCAGTAGGCGAGGAGGGCACGCTTTGTTTCACCACCTGAAAGGGAACTCATGGGTTGGGCGGCCAGATGCTCTAGGTGCAGACGTTGAAGACTGGCAAAGATGGCGCGATCGCGCTGCTTTCGGTGCTGCCACGGCCACTGCCACCTAGGTTGCCCCCAGCCCAAACCGACAAATTCCGCCACGGTGAGGGGAATCCGCGGATCACAGTGAAAGTTTTGGGGCAAATAGGCCACCTGTTGGCGCACATAGGGCAAGGGACGGCGATAGGTCATGCCGTGTCCCAAGAGGGTGACCCGTCCCTGCTGGTAGGGGATAATCCCCAGAATGGCTTGGATCAGGCTACTTTTGCCAGCACCATTGGGTCCGATAATCGCCATGTTCATGTGGGGCAATAGAGTGAAGGAGACCCCTTCGACAACCCAGCGATCGCCCCGCCGTATCGAGAGATTCTCCACTTGGAGGAGATATTCACTCACAGGGCTGCCCCTAAAGGTGTGTTCAGCCGCAGCCATGGCCCCACCACGGCAATTGAATCAGGACGACGGTAGGCTTGCCGTTGAGCGCCAAAAGCCTCGGCGAGATTACGAATGTTTTGCTCCATCCGTTGTAGGAAGTAGGCAGGGGTGAGATTCGCTGCCGAGGGAGCGCGTTCTAGGGGATCAAAGACACTGACCTTCACCCCCAAATCCTTAGCTAGGCTCTCAAAGACCTGCTCTTGCCCCGGTTCAGTCAGGAGCGTTTTCAACTCACTTTGTTGCACTGCTTGCATCACCCGCTGCACATCGGCTGGCGCAGGATTGACTGAGGGGATGCCCACGAGGTAAGTCGTCCTCAAGTTGTAGCTTGCAGCAAAGTAGGGAGCCACATCGTGATAGACCACAAAGGTTTTACCAGCAAAGGGGGTAAGTTTTTCCCGTGCCAGTGTATCGAGAGCCTGTAATTTCTCGATAAAGGCAGCACTATTTTCCTCGTAAATCTTTGCACCCTCAGGATCCACAGCAATGAGACCATCGCGAATATTTTTTACCTGTTGCATGGCACGTTTGGGATCCAGCCAAATGTGGGGATTCACCTCACCGTGATCATGGGCTTCATGGCCGTGATCGTGGTTGTGGCTATGGGCGTGCTCCTCACCCTTTGGGTCGGTGGCAATTGTGGCAATACCCACACTGGTATCAATCACTTTTAGGTTGGCATTGGCGGCATTCTGAAGGAGTTTCTCTAAAAAGCTTTCCATTTCTAAGCCGTTTTTCACCAAAACCTGAGCTGTACTGAGCCGTTGCACATCCTCAGGCCGCGCTTGAAAGTCATGCACCTCCACATTGGGCGGCAACAGTTGCTCCACCTTGGCGCGATCGCCCGCAACTGCTTTCGTAAAAGCGGTGATAGGCAAGAAAGTCGTAACAATCGTCAGCTTGGGTTCCGTTTGCGTTGTCTCTTGTGCCGTCTGTTGCTCCTGTGGGCGTTCGGCTTGGGGGGCACAGCTTCCTAGAAATACACCGAGAATGACCAAAACTCCCCAAGGCTTCAGAGTAGCGCGAATGGTCATAGGCAAACAAATGAATGATAACCATTCTCATATTGGCACACCCCGCAAGGGAGGGCAAGCAAAAAATAGAGGGGTAAGCCTCGCGCTCCCCCCTCACAAACCAAAGTGGCGATCGCCGCTAGCTAGCCTTCGAGATTCAAGAAGGGCAAAAGTGCCATAATCCGTGCCCGCTTAATGGCCACTGCAAGCTGCCGCTGTTGCTTTGCGGTTAGACCCGTCACCCGCCGCGGTAGAATTTTGCCCCGCTCCGTAATAAAGCGGCGGAGTAAATCCACATCTTTATAATCAATGGGTTGATTCGGGGGAATTGGGGAAACCCGTCGCCGATAAAACGCCATAGCTCTCCTCGAGTTACTTGATTTCTTTATGAACGGTATGCTTGTTGCAGTAGCGGCAATACTTCTTGAGTTCCAACCGCCCTGTGGTGGTGCGACGATTCTTAGTGGTGGTGTAGCGAGAGACACCGGGCGATCGCTGAGCCGGATTGGTGCGACACTCTGTACACTCTAGGGTAATAATAATTCTGGCGCCTTTTGCTTTAGCCATGGTCTTGCCTATTGATCCAGTGAGCCGATCTCCTATTATGGCAGATCTTTGCGGATTTTGCTTACCAATTCAATAAGCTTGCGATCAAGGGCAAAGCCCCGCCGACAGCGATAAACCTTTGTGCCGCCAAGGCGATCGTGGAGTGTGCGGTGCTCTTCATCAATCCAAGCTAAGCTACAGTCAACCGCTAGGGGAAGTGCCAAAATGATCAACGCCAGACTAAGGCCCTGGGACTCCCAGCCCGCCAATGTCAATAATGCCCCAAGCCCAATCACCAGTTCTCGCTTGCTGAGGGAAAGCAGATCCGGTGTCCGCTGCCGCTGATCTAAAAGACGCACATTCATCAGCCAATGGCCGGGGCTTTGCCCCTTATTGCGGTTGACTATTGCCACCCGTAATAACCACCACACCAAGGCAAAAACAAACAGCTGCCCCCACTGAATGGCGGCTCCCGGCGTGATACCGACAACACTTGTCAGCCAGATCAGGATAAAGTCAATGGTGGTGGCGATCGCCCGTCGCCAAGGCTGGGCCAGCGGTAAGGGGGGTGGGTATTGACGGGAAAGTGCCATGACGCAAACTCGGTGGCAAAAGGCCAGAGAGTGGCTAGACTAGTATAGCTTGCTGCCAATTCCCGCAAAGATTCTCTGGAGTTTGGACGGTGCAACCCGTTGATTTGACTACCTTACGTGCTGTTTGTGCCGATCTCCAACATTGGCTACCGGCACGGTTAGAAACCGTGTATCAGCGCGATCGCCACACGATTGCTCTTGCCCTCCGCACACTGAAAAAACAGGGCTGGCTGACCCTGAGTTGGCATCCCCAAGCGGCACGCCTTGCCTTTGAACCACCGCCCCCCCGCCAACCGGACACATTTACCTTTAGTCAGCAGCTCCATGCCCAACTCAATCGCCTTGCCCTTGTGCGCGTGGGGTTAGTCAACCCTTGGGAGCGGGTCGTGGTCTTGGAATTTGCCCCGCGGCCGCAGGAGGCAACGCAGTGGCGTCTCTATGCCGAGATCATGGGCAAATACAGCAATGTCATTCTGGTCAATGGGGAGGGCGAGATTGTAACCGCTGCCCACCAAGTGAACCCCCAACAGTCGCGCTTGCGCCCCATTCTCACCGGTCAACCCTATGTGCCTCCCCCGCCTCTGACGGCAGCACTGCCGCGTCTAGAGATTCCCTTTGAGCAGTGGCAACAGCAGGTGAGTGTGATCCCCGGCATCCTGGAGCAGCAACTCCTCAAGGCCTATCGGGGACTCAGTCCAGCTTTAGTACAGCAACTTCTGGCAGATGCTGGTTTACCTCTAGAGATTCACACCGCAGATCTCAGTCCTGAAGCGTGGCGGCGACTGTTTGACCATTGGCAACACTGGCTTGATTGTTTGGAGCGCGAGCGTTTCGTTCCCCAATTCACGCCAACGGGCTATCGCGTCATCCCCCCCCTTAGAACGCAGAACTCCTCAAGTGTCAGCATCCACGAGATCCTTGCCACCTACTATCAAGACCAACTGCGGCAACAGCAAACCCAGCACCTTCAGCAACAGTTGCACCAGAGCCTCCAGACACAGCGGCAAAAACTCATTGCCAAAATTGAAGGCTTTCGAGAACGATTGGCCGCAGCGGCCACCGGCGATCGCCAGCGCTATCTAGCAGATTTACTCATGGCTCATGCCCACCTATGGCAACCTGGCATGACTGAACTGATTGTGACGGACTTTACCACCCAAGAACCTCTCACGATTCCCCTATCGCGAGAAAAAAGCGCCATCCAAACGGCTCAAGAGTTGTATAAGCAGCAGCAAAAACTTAAACGCGCCCAGCAGCACATTACCCCTCTCCTCAAAGCTGCCGAAAGTGAATTGGCCTATCTGGATCAGGTGGCGGCTACCCTCGCTACGGCCACATCTTTGGATGTCCTTGAGGAGATTCGTGCTGAACTGATTGAACAGGGGTACTTGACAGCGCCCGATTACTATCGCCCCCCCACCACTCCTAGTTCCTACTTACGCTATACGACACCGAGTGGCTTTACGGTTCTTGTGGGGCGCAACAACCGTCAGAATGACGACCTCACCTTTCGCGTCGCCAGTCCCTACGACTGGTGGTTTCATACCCAAGAGATTCCCGGCAGTCATGTGATTCTTCGCCTTGAGGCAGGGGAAGTTCCCAGCGACAAAGATATCCAATACGTGGCCGATTTGGCAGCCTACCACAGTCAAGCCCGTGCCAGTGCCCAAGTGCCCGTGGTCTATACCCGCCGCAAGTATGTGCAAAAACCGAAGGGCGCCAATCCGGGGATGGTGATCTACGATCAGGCAACAGTGGTGTGGGGGCACCCCCTCAGTGTCAGTGACTGCCTGTCAGATGTGTTCCAAAGAGGGGAACAGCTTCGCTGCAGCGGGGGCGATCGCGACGGGATCGTGGCAGAATAGAACCGTGTTTTTTACGACACCATTGACTGCTGAGGTTCTATGCTGCGCCTAAATCGAAAGTCTCTAATTTCAATTCTATTAAGCGTTGTTGCCCTTATTCTAGTTGGCTGTGGCGGCCCCAGTGCCACAACCACACCCCCGCCCACCTATAGTGAGCTGCAAATTACTCGCATTCAAGACTACCTGAGTGACATTGAGAAAAATGCCGAACGCTTTGCTGATTTAGAGGTCAGTGTAGCCAAAGGTGATTGGCAAGAAGCCCGCAACATTATGCGTGGTCCCTTGGGTGAAATGTTAATGGATATGCGTGCCCTCAACCGCAATCTCTTGGCCAAGGATCAGCCCACCCCCATGGCTTTGACCCGTGCTCTTACCGATGACTTCCTGAAAATTGATCAGGGGGCGGATCTCAATAGCGTCACCGTGGCTCAAGAGGGCTTCCGCGATGCTGAGGCGGACTTCAAGGCCTATCTCAATAGCTTGCCTGAGTTGTCCTAGTCCCCTGCGTTTCTTCTAGGTTGATAGCCATTGCCCATGTCCTTCGTCGGTCTGCATATTCACAGTGATTACAGTCTCTTGGATGGTGCAAGCCAACTTCCCGACCTAGTGGCACGGGCAATGGAATTGGGGATGCCCGCGATCGCTCTTACGGATCACGGGGTGATGTACGGTGCCGTTGAACTGTTAAAGCTGTGTCGTGGCAAGCCCATCAAGCCCATCATCGGCAATGAGATGTATGTGATTAACGGGGATATTACCAAGCAGGAGCGCAAACCCCGCTTTCACCAAGTGGTGTTGGCCAAAAACAAACAGGGCTATCACAACCTCTGCAAGCTCACCACCATCTCTCACCTTCAGGGTTTTCAAGGGAAGGGGATTTTTGCCCGCCCCTGCATCAACAAAGAACTGTTGGCGCAATACCGCGAAGGGCTAATTGTGACCAGTGCTTGTCTTGGTGGGGAGATTCCCCAAGCCATTTTGCAGGGCAAGCCAGATTTGGCACGCAGTGTTGCTGCTTGGTACCAAGAGACCTTTGGGAAGGATTTTTACCTTGAGATTCAAGACCACGGCAGTCAAGAGGATCGGGTGGTCAATGTTGAGCTGGTGCGCATTGGCCGCGAGTTGGGGATCAAGGTTATTGCCACCAATGACTCCCACTTTATTTCCTGTAATGACGTTGAAGCCCACGACGCTCTGCTCTGTATCCAGACCAACAAGCTGCTCACCGATGACAAGCGGATGCGCTATAGCGGTACAGAGTACCTGAAATCCGCCGCTGAAATGGCGCGACTCTTTCGAGATCACTTACCCGATGAGGTGATTCAAGAGGCCTTGGCCAATACCCTTGAAGTGGCCGACAAAATTGAACCCTATAACATCTTTCGTGAACCCCAGAGTCCAGCGTTTCCCGTGCCTGCTGGCCATACGGCGGATACCTACTTAGAGCAGGTGGCGTGGCAGGGGCTACTGGAGCGATTTCACCTCAGCGATCGCCAGCAGTTAGATCCAGCTTACCGCCAGCGACTGGAATATGAATTAAAAGTCTTACAACAGATGGGGTTCTCGAACTATTTCTTGGTGGTGTGGGACTACATCAAATACGCCCGCGATCACAACATTCCCGTCGGGCCGGGGCGAGGATCAGCAGCGGGTTCCTTGGTGGCCTATGCCCTGCGCATTACCAACATTGATCCGGTGCACCACGGCCTGCTGTTTGAGCGGTTTTTGAACCCTGAGCGCAAGTCCATGCCCGATATTGATACGGACTTCTGCATTGACCGCCGTGAGGAAGTGATCCAGTATGTGACCCAAAAATACGGTAGCGATCGCGTTGCCCAGATCATCACCTTCAACCGCATGACCTCAAAGGCAGTGCTCAAGGATGTGGCGCGGGTACTGGATATTCCCTATAGCCAAGCAGATCAAATGGCGAAGCTGATTCCGGTCGTAAGGGGCAAACCGGTCAAACTGGCCGTGATGATCTCCGATGACACACCCTCACCGGAATTCAAGGAACAGTACGAGAGCGATCCGGTCGTACGGCGTTGGATTGATATGGCGATGCGCATTGAGGGCACCAACAAGACCTATGGCGTCCATGCGGCCGGCGTTGTCATTTCCCCAGAACCCTTGGATCGGCTGGTGCCGCTACAACGCAATAACGATGGCGCGGTGATCACCCAGTATTTCATGGAAGATCTCGAGTCCCTTGGCCTTTTGAAGATGGACTTTTTGGGTCTAAAGAACCTGACAATGATCCAAAAAGCGCGGGAACTGATCCAGAAAAACCACGGCAAAACCCTTGATCTGGATGCATTGCCCCTCGACGATGCCAAGACGTACCAAATTTTGGCCGAAGGCAAACTGGAGGGCATCTTCCAATTGGAATCCTCGGGGATGCGGCAAATTGTCCGCGAACTCAAGCCCTCAAATTTGGAAGACATTTCCTCAGTGCTGGCGCTCTATCGACCGGGACCTCTGGATGCGGGTCTGATTCCCAAATTCATTAACCGCAAGCATGGGCGGGAACCCATTGAATATCCCCATGAGCTTTTGAAACCGATCTTAAGCGAAACTTACGGCGTGCTGTGTTATCAGGAGCAGATCATGCGGATGGCGCAGGACTTGGCGGGCTATTCCCTTGGTCAAGCGGATCTGTTGCGCCGCGCCATGGGCAAAAAGAAAAAAGAGGAGATGGAAAAACATGAAGCCCTCTTCATTGAAGGAGCCGCTAAAAATGGGGTGCCCGGTGCCGTGGCACAAGAACTCTTTAAGCAGATGCTGGATTTTGCCGAATACTGTCTCAGTGGCGAGACGGCGGTGATGACGGTGGAATACGGCGCGGTGCCCATTCGGCGCTTGGTGCAGGAACAGTTGGCCTGTCACGTCTATAGCCTTGATCCCCATGGACATCTTTACACCCAGCCCATTGCCCAGTGGCACTTTCAGGGCTTCCGTCCCGTGTATGAGTATCAACTGGAGGATGGCTCAACGATTTGTGCAACACCCGATCACCGCTTTATGACCACCAGTGGCCAAATGCTCCCCATTGAGCAAATTTTTCAGGAAGGACTGGAACTATGGCAATTTGCGATCGCCCCCCATCGTCCGCAAGCGCTCCTTGAAAGTTTTTCTTTTCAGTGATCAATTTCGCGAATCCGCTAACCTAGAAAAGTGCCAACTTCTTTAACTTTCGTATGAGTGACGTCACCCTTTCCCCCGAAAAGCGTAAAGCTCTTGAGCTTGCCGTCTCCCAAATTGAGCGGACTTTTGGTAAAGGCAGCATCATGCGCCTTGGAGATGCCACCCGTATGAAGGTGGAGACCATTTCGAGTGGGGCACTCACCCTTGACCTTGCTTTGGGGGGTGGCCTGCCAAAGGGACGGATCATTGAAATTTATGGTCCTGAAAGCTCAGGGAAAACCACCTTGGCACTCCATGCGGTAGCCGAAGTCCAGAAAGCGGGTGGAGTAGCGGCCTTTGTGGATGCCGAACATGCCCTTGATCCCACCTATGCGGCTGCCCTCGGCGTGGACATTGAAAACCTGTTGGTTGCCCAGCCAGACACCGGGGAAGCGGGTTTAGAAATCGTTGATCAACTGGTGCGCTCTACGGCGGTGGATATTGTGGTGGTGGACTCCGTTGCCGCATTGGTGCCCCGTGCCGAAATTGAGGGGGACATGGGGGATAGCCATGTAGGTCTGCAAGCCCGCCTGATGAGCCAAGCCCTGCGCAAAATTACCGGCAATATTGCTAAAACCGGCTGCACGGTGATTTTCCTCAACCAATTGCGGCAAAAAATTGGCGTCACCTACGGCAATCCGGAAACGACAACGGGGGGGACGGCGCTGAAGTTCTATGCCTCGGTGCGGCTGGATATTCGGCGGGTGCAAACCCTGAAGAAAGGAACCGAGGAATTCGGGATTCGCGCCAAAGTCAAGGTGGCTAAAAACAAGGTGGCGCCGCCCTTTCGTATTGCTGAGTTTGACATTATCTTTGGCAAGGGCATTTCCAATCTCGGTTGCATTCTCGATATGGCCGAGGAAACGGGTGTCATTACCCGCAAGGGGGCTTGGTATTCCTACAACGGCGAAAATCTTGCCCAAGGGCGCGACAACACCATTAAGTACATGGAGGAGAATCCCGCCTTTGCGCAGCAGGTGGAGCAGCAGGTGCGGCAAAAGCTAGACCAAGGGGCAGCTGTCTCTGCCAATACAGTGACTCATACCCACGATGAAATCGCTGAAGGAGAATAGGGGCGATCGCCTGTGAGGGACTTCCCTAGGAGCAATTTACGCTCTCCCCAAAAGGTGAAGTCTTCCTCAACCACTTCAAAGCCACAACGGGCATATAACCGCTGCGCCGCTTGATTTTGGGTGAGGACGTGAAGATAAAGATGAGAGTAGGTGGGGAAAAGGCTGGCCTCCACAGTGTGTAATAGCTGCCGGCCAATGCCGCGACGCCGGTAGTCTGGATGCACAGCTAAATTGGAGAGATAGGGTTGCGGCTGACCTTTGATCTCACGGAGCTGCACTTCAACACTCCCCACACATAAAGAAGAGGGTTCCATGGGCATGACAGCTAACCAGCAACAGTAGTGGGGACGCTCTTGCTGCCAGCGATCGCGCAAGTCCTGCTCAATTCCCCAGCGGACAAAACTGCGCCAAAGGGCTTGCCAGCCACCGCCGGGGTGAAAACTCAGCGCCACGAGTTGAGCCACACTTGGCAGGTCAGTGATCTCTGCCGCACGAATCTCAATCATCCTAGGGCTGAGGGAGGGCAGATTGCTCAGGTTGGAGTTGGCTCATCAGTGCTCGCAGGGGGGGCTTGGCCAAGAGGGTTTGGGTATCTGCCACGAGGCGATCGCCCCAGAGGTTTTCCCGCTGAAACTCCACCGTACCATAGCGGCTATCGAGGCGTAGAGCTTCCTCCGCCAGTTGTAGTGCTCTTGCTTCATTCCCCAGTTGCAGCAGAGCCGTTGCTAGAGCTAGTTTCGGTTCACTTGCCTTGGGGTCAATGTCTGCCGCTTGCTCCCAGTTCTTGGCGGCTTGGCGGATATTGCCCTGTTCGTAGAGCACGAGGCCGATGTTGGTATAGGCTGGCCAAAACTGTCGATCTAAGCGCAATGAACGGCAGTATTGCTCGATCGCCCGATCCTTTTGCCCCAATTTGAGATAGGCATTGCCAAGGTTGAACCATTCCTCGGGGGCATCGGGTTTCAGTGCCAATCCCTGCTCGATCGCTCGCACTGATGCTCCATAATGTCCTAAGCGAAACTGGGCAGAGCCTAAGTTGAAATAGGCACCAGGATTTTTGTCATTCAGTTTCAAAGACTGCTCTAGGGCAGGAACCGCATCCTTGGGTTGATTGACGGTAAGGTAGAGTCCCCCCAGCAATGCCCAAATTTCGTGGGCTTGAGGAGCCAACTGCACGGCCAGTTTTGCCCGCGCTAAAGCTTCTTGAAATTGCTGAAACTGTGCCAGTTGCAAGGCTTCTTGCGCCACAATAAAGCCATTTTGCTCCATTTCTTTGGCATTGAGTTCAAGGGTGCGCGGTAACACCACTTGTGCTGTTGCCAGACTGCCGCTTAGGAGAACGAGACCCAGACTCAGGGTTAAACGGGCAAGCATGTTAGGCACGATCAGTTTCCGTGTTGCAAGCGAAGTGAATTCCTCTTTAGTTTGCCATAGCCTGCCGAGGTTTGCGGCGACTGAGGGCAGCTCTTGCCCAAAGCTGAAGGGAGATGATTGCCTTTAGAGAAAATTTAGAGAAAAGATAGGTTAGTCTTTGCTTGATTAAACATTGCCAATATCCTCTTGATGATTCTTGCAATCGTGGTCGAGCAAGGTGGCAGGTAGATCATTGATCAATCGCTCGTAGTGGTGGGGCGATCGCCAGCGCAGTAGATGGCTCAGCGGCTGTCCAACTAGCTCTGTTGTCAAGCCCATTGCCCGACGGGGGTTTAGCGTTGCTAGGGCAAGTGCCGCCTCAAAATCACATACCCCCCAATCCACAAGGCGCCCGACCATGGCCAAGAGGGGAACGGTTGTGCCACAGAGGGTACCATCCTCAAGGCGAGCAGTACCGTTTTTCACTTCAATATGCCGTTGATCCCAAGGGTAGATGCCATCCCCTAAACCAAGGGGAGCCAAGGCATCACTGACCAAAAACAGGCGATCGCCGGCACACTGCCACAGCAGCTTCAGCATCTGGGGATGAACATGAACCCCATCGCCAATGACGCCGCACCAGACCCGCCCATCCGTCAAGGCGGCGGCCAACAACCCCGGCTCACGGTGATGCAGCGGCGGCATGGCATTAAAAGCATGGGTAACCATGGTGGCACCGGCAGCAAAGGCCGCCTGCGCTTCCTCCAGCGTGGCCATGGAGTGACCTACACTGACAGTAATTCCCCACTGCCGCAGAGAGGGGAGCACGTCCCCCTTGGGGTCTAATTCGGGAGCAAGGGTGAGAATCTTGACCGAGTTCCTGAACTCCCCTAGAGCCGCTTTCACCCTTTCTAAGGTTAAAGGCTGAAGATGAGCTGGGGGATGGGCACCGCACTTTTGGGGATTGAGAAACGGTCCCTCCAAATGCACCCCTACAATCTCGGCTTCCGGTTCTTCCTTATTGGGCGTGTACTCGTGGATTGCTCTCAGAGCAGTGTGAATTTCCCCTAAGGGAGCGGTGACAAGGGTGGGAGCGTAGGCATCAATCCCCTGCTGCCAAAGATAGCGGCTAATTTTTTGCAGTGGCTCTGCCGTCTTTAACCAAGGAAAGGGAATGCCCAAAGCGCCGTTAATCTGTAAATCCACCCCCCCCAAGGAGAGATAATCGCCCTTGAAGTCCAGCACCTCAGCGCCATCGGCAGGAATCAGGTCGGTGCCGATCGCCGTCACTTTGCCATTTGTCAGTTGAACTTGTTGCGGGCGATCGCTCCCGACAAGCCGAACGCGATCCAACCACTGCATTGCCCTCATGCCGGCGTTGCTTGCAGATCAGGACGTTCTTCGGGGACAATCGCCCCCTCTACAGGACACACTTGCAGGCAAATACCGCAGTCAATACAGGTGGCAAAATCAATCCAGTACCAATCGGTGCCCTTGGTATTTTTGCCCGGCCCCGGATGAATACAAGCCACAGGACAAGCCTCAACGCAATCGGCAACCCCTTCGCAGACATTCGTGACAATGGTATGCGCCACAGTATTCTCCTCACTGATTTTTCCATTTAATCAGCTTCCCCGAAGGGAAGCAAGTAATGTCTGTTTAGAGGTTCTGCTGCCAGATCGTGCTTTCCATTTAATCAGCTTCCCCGAAGGGAAGCATATAGCCTCTCCCTGAGCAGATTGCGACCCCCTGTTCCGAGGGATCCCTTCCAAGAGGGGTCAAATTATTTTCTACGAAGTGACTAAAAATACTCAAAGCCGCTCCCAGAGCAACTCCGAGGGATCCAACGCAAGAATCAGGTGTTTGCCCACCTGAATAGATCCGTCGGCAGAGAAAATTCGGCACGAGACGGAATCCTGAAAAGTAACAACAGTTTTGGTATTAGACATCCTGCGTTAGGCTGGTCTTAAGCCTTTTGGCAACTGGATGTGAGCACTGCCAGCCTCTAAAAACAGAGAGTTATAAGTTTATAACCGTTTTATAACGTTAGAGCATTCTAACCGTCCTGAAGAGGGTAACCTTTTACCCGAGATGCAGTCAGGGTCAAGTCATCAAGAATGGGTTTTGTTTTAACTCAGCCTAGAGGTCTGTGGTTATTTTGCGACTTGCTAGATAGATGGAGCGCTATGGAAACTTCCTAGGCTGCTTGCAAGATCGTACTGTACCGTCTAAACAGTCAACCTTGGGAAAAGGTTACTGTCAATCCTCAGACTCTAAGCTAGATTCCTAAATCTGACTTCGCCGCTTGCGCCGCCTCCAATAGCATTGGGGTAGGCACTTCCTGCCAATCGCGATCGCCGACCTCGGCATAGAAGGTTTCATCATAGCGGCGGGTTTGGATCACCACCGGCATCGGCACCGCATGACCCAGCACCAGCGCCTGTTGTTTAGAATCCAGCTTGGCCAACACCGATCGCAACTGCTGCGACCCCGCCACGCCGGTGAAAATGGCCTCGATGTCCTTTTCATCGTTGAGGAGCGCCGTGATGCGGGTGCCGATTTGGGACATGATCTCGCTATCAATGCCCGACGGTCGCTGATCCACCACCAAAAGGGTGACAAAGTACTTGCGCATTTCGCGAGCGATCGTGCCAAAGATGGTCTGCTTCACCGTGGCCGGATCCAAAAAGCGATGGGCTTCCTCGATGGTAATCACCAGTTGACGGGGGCGATCGCTGGGATTTTTGGTTTGCAAAAACACCTCCGACTGCTGCACATAGGCTTGGTGGATGCGGCGGGCAATGATATTCGTTGCCAGCATATAGGAGAGCATATTGGCCTGAGAGCCAAACTCAATCACCACATGTTGACCCGCCGCAAGGTTGCCCAAAATCTGGCCAATGTAGTTCTTGCTACAGGTGTTGCGCAGGTACTTCAGTTGTTCTAGGCGGGTGAGTTTCCGTTGCAGCGCCATGATCGAGGCTTTGCTGCCCATCTTGGTTTCGCAAAACTCTTGAATTTCTTGATTTGTCATCACCAAGAGGCGACTAATCCAGTCTTTGCCAAACTCATTGCGCAAAATCATTGCATTTTCAAGACTGGCCTCTGAAAGGTTGAGTTCAGCTTGCACTAGCGCCAAATCCTCGACCTCAATTTGATCCAAGCCAATGTACAGTTCCTGCGCGTCGCGCACTCCCCGTCGGCGGGTGGATTCAGGATCAAGGGTGTAAATTTTCACCTGCCGGGGAAACAGCTGCCGCAATCCCTTAACGGTGGTGACCTGTGGCCCTTCACGGGTGGCCTCCCAGCCGTATTCCGAGTGCATGTCAAAAATCAGGTTCACCGCCGCCTGTTTTTGAATGATGCCCGCCAGTAATAACCGCGTCAAAAAGGATTTCCCCGTGCCCGATTTGCCGAAGACACCGTTGCTGCGCTCCACAAAGCGATCCAAATCCAAGCAAATGGGCACCGCCATATCCAAGGGAGTACCGATGGCAAAGTTGCGCCGCTGCGGGTCATCTTCCCAGCCGAATACAGCCCGAAAGTCCCGCTCACTCGCTTCATAGACGGGGCTGAAATGGGCGGGGATGGTTTTCACCGGCAGGAGATCCTGCCCCTCATTGAGAATCATCAACATGGGTGCCACGCTTAGGGTTGCAAAGGTTCCTGTACCTGCTAGCACCTCCTGTAAAAACGTGTCCTCAAGGGCAGGGGGGTTGAGGAGAATGCGGGGATTTGCCGTGCCAAGCACCACATCCGTCAGCAGACAAAAGAAGCGCGATCGCCGGCCCTGAATGACCAAAAACTGACCCACCCGCAGTTCCTCAACGGAAACATTGCCGCTCAGGCGCACTTCAAGGCCTTGCGTCAGAGAGCCTTGGACGACTATTCCCAGCTGTTGGGTTGTCATGGTCTATTGAACCTTACCACCTGAATTCGCCGGGGATCTCCAAGCCGAGGAGCCAGGGTCTGGCTGTGGAATTCAGCACCAAGGTGGGGAGGGGGCTGGAGGGTTTGACTCAGGTGCTGCACATAGCGATCCTGTGCCCGCCGAAAGCCCTCTAGGTTGTCACCGCCGTTAAGGAGGGCAAAACAGACGGTGCCGTATTTTGCCGTGGGCAAGACCCCCACGAGGGCGCTGACATTCCAAAGGGATCCGGTTTTCACCAAGGTTGCCGCCGGTAGTTGACGGGTCTCCAGTGTGCCGCGATCGCGCCCGGCCATGGGGAGCACATCCGCCAAGCTACGGTTTTGTCGGGCCAGCATTGCCTGAAGCGCAAAAAGCATACCACACGCTGCCCGCGGCGATATCCGATTTTCCTCCCCCAAGCCGGAGCCGTTGACAAGTTGGATCTCACCGGGAGGGACATTGGCCTTACGGGCGGCGACTTGCGCCACGGTTGCAGCCCCGCCTGCCATCTTCGCTAGGGTTGCCGCAATCTCATTGTTGCTGTAGATATTCATTTGCCGCACAATTTCTCCCAAGGGCAGGGAGCGATGCTCTAGGCGAAGCGTGACACCGGCAGGGATTGTCCCTGAGAAGCGGGTTCCCCCTGTAATACTCACTTGGGGGCGGGGTTGTCCGTTTAGGTGCTGCTTGTAGGCCGCTTGAATTTCGGGTGTCCAGCGGCGGTGATCCAAGGCCAGTTTGAATAGCTCTGCGGCAGTCTGGAGTTCAGAATAAAAGTTCATCATAAAAGGGGGGACGATGACTAGATTCCCCTGCACTTGGTGGATTCCTAGGCGATTGAGGGCATTGCCAAGGGCGATCGCCTCCTCCCAGACAAAGAGGGGATCATTGCCGCCGATCAAGACCAAGTCCCCCCTTAGGACGCCGTTTGCCACTGTGCCTGTGGTACCGATGCGGGTGAGAAATTGATAGTCAAAGGGGTATTTTTCAAGAACAGCAAGGCTGGTGGCAACTTTGGTGACCGAGGCCGCAGAAAGGGGGCGATCGCCCTGGTGATTGACCAGCAACTGCCGAGCACTTTGAACCCAGATCCCCTGTTGGCGAGGGGGGAAACCTTGTTGGGCCAGAGCCTGCAGATAGCGCTCTTGATACCGCTGCAATCCAACATCCGGCGGAAAAAGTAATAACCGCAGTGCCTCAAGGCGGGGTCGTCCCCAATACCATGTCAGCGCTGCCAAAAGCTCTAGCATTTCCCTCCTAATTTGCCGCCAATTGCCACCATCCCAAACTTGGGCCGATAAAGCGAACGATGACCCAAATCACCACCAATAGGCCAATGCCCACCCATGTGCCCCGCGTTACCCACTTCTGAATCCACAGCAGTTGCTCTTTCTTGAGCCAGCTTCCCTTTTCTTGGCCGTAAGCCTCCCCAAGGGCTTCCTTGCGCCGTTTTGCCTCACCCATGATTAACCCTCCAAACCTATTCCTCAATTTAGGGTTCGAGGACAAAGTTCACCAACTTACCCGGCACCACAATCACTTTTTTGATGGTTTTGCCTGCCAGATAGCGTTGGCCAATGTCCGACTGTTTGGCCGCTTCCTCCAGTTCGGCTTGGCTAGCCCCCGCAGGGACTTGAATCGTGCCACGGGTTTTTCCCATCACCTGAATCACCACCGTTGTTTCCTCGGCAACCAATGCAGCAGGATCAACTTGGGGCCAAGGTTGGCGGTGGATGGAGTCCGTTCCCCCCAGTTGATGCCACAGTTCTTCGCTGAGGTGGGGAGCAAAGGGAGCCAGTAGGGTCAGCAGCGTTTGCATGCCCTCACTATAAACCCCAGAGGTATAGCAGTCGGCATTGCTAAGGGCATTGGTGAGTTTCATCAATTCGGCAACGGCGGTGTTCAGTTGATAGTCCGCTGCCAGATCGTCGCTGATTTCTTTGATGGCGGTGTGAATGGCACGGCGCAGGTCTTTTTCTGCTTTGCTGAGGGTAGGGGGCAGGGGTTGACCCAGTTGACCGCCGTTGGCTTTGAAGGTTTGCACCAAGCGCCAGACGCGATTGAGGAAGCGGAATTGGCCTTCAACATCGGCATCATCCCATTCTAGGTCTTTTTCGGGCGGTGCTTTGAAGAGGATAAACATGCGGGCGGTATCGGCACCGTACTTTTGAATAACGTCACCGGGGGCAACGCCGTTGTACTTGGATTTTGACATTTTTTCATAGACCACCTCTAGGGGTTCACCGGTTTCGGGGTC
This sequence comes from Thermosynechococcus sp., assembly GCF_046299635.1. Lineage (GTDB taxonomy): Bacteria > Cyanobacteriota > Cyanobacteriia > Thermosynechococcales > Thermosynechococcaceae > Thermosynechococcus. Next base: position 43,458 of record NZ_JBKBHV010000005.1, read on the forward strand.
GGTGGGCCGGCTGAGGTCGGCAATTTGCGAGGGAATCACATACTTACCGGTGCGGGGGTTTTTGTAGGTGCGCCCCTGGACCATGCCCTGCGTCAGCAGCCGTTGGAAGGGTTCACTCACCTGAACCAGGCCGCGATCGCGCAAGACTTTGGTGAAAAAGCGCGAGTAAAGCAAGTGCAAAATGGCGTGCTCAATCCCGCCCACGTATTGATCTACCGGTAACCAGTCCTGAACGGCCACAGGGTCAAAGGGGGCTTCCCTGTTGTGAGCATCGGCATAGCGGAAGTAGTACCAAGAGGAGTCAATAAAGGTGTCCATGGTATCCGTTTCGCGCTCGGCAGGGGCGCCGCACCGCGGACAGGGAACCTTGCGCCACGCCTCCAGTTTGGCCAACGGCGAAGGCCCGCGACCGGTGAACTCCACCTCTTCCGGCAGCAGCACCGGTAACTCCGAGCGGGGTACGGGTACCGCCCCGCAGTGGGGACAGTGAATGATGGGAATAGGAACACCCCAGTAGCGCTGGCGGGAAATGAGCCAATCGCGCAGCCGATATTGCACTTGCTCCCGTCCCCAACCTTGGCGGGTCGCATATTCGGTAATTGCCGCTTTAGCTGCGGTGGAGTCCATGCCGTCAAAAGGGCCACTGTTAATCAATTTCCCCGCGTCTGTGTAGGCCGCTTTCAGGCGAGAAGGGGCGCTCCCTTCAGGGGGGAGGATGACTTGGCGAATGGGGAGCTTGTGGGCTTTGGCGAACTGAAAATCCCGCTCGTCGTGGGCAGGGACGCCCATCACGGCACCGGTGCCGTACTCGTAGAGGACATAATCGGCAAGCCAGATGGGGATTGCTTCGCCGGTAAAGGGATTCAGGGCTTTGCCGCCGGTGGCCACCCCGCGCTTGGGGCGATCGCCCGCCGTGCGTTCCAGCTCACTTTCCTGTTGCACACTGGCAATAAAGGCTTCGACGGTTTTGCGGCGGCGAGGGGTGGTCACCTTGAGGGTGAGGGGATGTTCGGGCGCCAGCACCACATAGGTCACCCCATAGACGGTATCGGGACGGGTGGTGAAAACGGCAATTTTCTCGTCGCTGCCCACAATTGGGAATTCCAAATAGGCACCTGTGGACTTGCCGATCCAGTTGGCCTGCATCAACTTCACCCGCTCCGGCCACCCCGTGAGCTGCTCTAAGTCGTTCAACAATTCCTCGGCGTAGGCGGTAATTTTCAGGAACCATTGCTTGAGCAGTCGCCGTTCCACCAAGGCGCCCGATCGCCACGATCGCCCTTCGCTATCCACCTGTTCATTGGCCAAAACCGTCTGATCCACGGGATCCCAGTTCACGGCGGCTTCCTTCTGGTAGGCCAAGCCCGCCTCAAAGAATTCCAAAAAAAGCCACTGCGTCCAGCGGTAATAGTCGGGGTTACAGGTGGTCACCTCCCGCTCCCAGTCGTAGGAAAGGCCAAGCCGTTGCAGCTCTTGGCGCATCTGGGCAATGTTCTGTTGCGTCCAAATCCGAGGATGAATCCCCCGTTCAATGGCGGCATTTTCCGCCGGTAGGCCAAAGGCATCCCAGCCCATGGGGTGGAGAACGCGATAGCCCTGCATTCGCCGACAGCGGGCAATGACATCGGTAATGGTGTAGTTGCGAACATGCCCCATGTGCAGATTTCCGGAGGGGTAGGGAAACATGGAGAGGGCATAGAACTTGGGCTTGTTCGGATCGGTGTCGGTGCGATCCAGCTGGCGGGCAGCCCATTCCCGTTGCCACTTGGCCTCAATTACTTGGGGGTCGTAGCGATCGTCCACCACAGTTTTCCCGAAAGAACGGCTTATCTATTGTATCTGGATTGTATCTGGCACCTAGCCTCTTAGGGTCGGGGTCTTAACGGTGAGGCGCAGCCACCGGCCGAAGTCGGTAGCCCTGACCATAGACCGTTTGAATCAAGGAGGGTTCACCGCTATGCTCGATTTTGCGGCGTAGCAGCCGAATCTGGGCGGCCAAGAGGTTGCGATTGACACAGGGTTGATCCGGCCATAGTTGACTGGCAATCAATTCATGGCTGAGGAGTTCCGTCGGGTGCTTGAGGAACAGTGCCAAAAGTGCCGTTTCCTTTTCCGAGAGACAGATGCACTGTTGCCCCCGATAGAGCAGACGCCCTTCGACATCTAGACGCAAATCCTGCCAGCAAAGAATGGGCGCGGTACACCCGATCGTATGCCGTCGTCGTAGGAGTGCGCGTACCCGTGCCAGCAATTCCCGCAGTTCAAAGGGCTTAACTAAGTAATCATCGGCACCAGCATCCAGACCACATACGCGGTCATCTACAGTATCTCGCGCCGTGAGAAAAAGAACGGGGGTCTCATCACCCGCTTGGCGTAACTGTTGACAGAGTTCTAGCCCTGTGGGTGGCGGCACCAGCCAGTCTAAAATCAACAGGTGGTAGGGACGCTGTGTTTGCCAATAGGTTTGAGCCGTTTCACCGTTGTAGGCCACGTCAACGTGGTAGCCCTCTTGGCGTAGGATATGACCCAAAGGATCGGCTAGCTCCGTTTCATCCTCTACTAGGAGAATACGCTCCACAACTTCATAATGGTTAACAATGGCCGATGGACACTAAAATTTTAGCGAAATTCTCAGTCAGCTAAGCCGCTGCTTGTAGAAATTGAGGAGGAACCGGAATTCCCGCAGCGATCGCTTCCGCTGGCAGTGTGGGTACAAGACGATAACAGTAGAGAATAAATTCCTCTAACCACGTTTGCAGCAGGGCTTGCTGCTCCTCGTTGAGGTAGCGATCGGGGGCAGGCACCTGCTCATTGTAAAAGGTCTCAACCCGAATCGCACGCAACCAAGAATGGGTAGGGCGGGTAATCAACCAGTAGTTGCGCACAAGGGCGCGCCCGAGGTGATTTTGGACGATCTGGCTTGCCTTCCTAAACCATGGCAGATAGTTTTGCAGCGTCTGTACTACCGGCGGCGTAAACAAGGGGCGTACTGCGGATGTGACCCCAAGGAGGTTGAGAATTTCACCCTCCAGTGCCAAGAGGTAGGCTAAGTTGATGGGTAGAGACACTTTAGCTTGAGAGTAGGACATCAGCAATGTTGCTAGGGTGGCACGGCTCGCCTCTGGGAGTGTTTCAATCAAGAGAAGAAGCTGATGTTCCGTTAGCAGGGGGCTGTCAGAGAGCGCTGAGATTTGGCGTTGATAGATTTCCCTGAGCGTGCTGAGGAGTAGAGGAGGTAAGAGCATAGTCAAAGGAGTTAGTTCAACAAACTCCAAGGGATTTTAATACTTTCTTTATATTTGCTTTTGGCGATTTTGTAAGTCAACACTGCTACATTCAGTCTCAGTAATAATTAAAAAATCTATCGTTTCAATAGTATTTATGATGGTACTGTGTCTAAAACATGGGATGTCTAAAGGGGATCAAAGCCTTTTCCATTATCGCTTTTGCGGTTTTGAGTACATTCTATTCATGAGTCATGAGAAAAGGGCTGTAAATCCGCTGGCGATCGCTTGCCAATCCTCTAGTTCATACGCTATCTTAAATAAGCTAGAGCAACGCGGGGTAGAGCAGTCTGGTAGCTCGTCGGGCTCATAACCCGAAGGTCCATGGTTCAAATCCATGCCCCGCCATTTAATTTTCTGCAGGTAGGGCAAGCCCCTCCAGTAGTCGCCGGCGGTCTTCAAGAAGGGCTTTTTCTAGCTCCGGCAGGAACCCCCGCGACGGCCACAGATCGGGCAGCAGCGTTGTCAGGGGCAGATTGCGCAGCTCACGGTAAAAGTCCACCGGGATCGAGCCGAAGGCATGGCGCATATTCAGGTTAAAGCCCACCCGCTCAAATTGGACGGCCCTTGCCGGTGCCTGAGAGCGCAGCCACGCCATGGGCGATGTAGCCGCCGAGATGCCCTCGGCAGAGCGGAGAATAGCGGTAAGCTTTTCCCCTTGCCAAAGATTGGCCCACAACTGGGTCCGTTGAGCCGGCTGACGCCACCCCTCCAGAAAGCGTTGCAGCCCACGGGGCAGGGAAGGGGGAGCTGTGGTCGGGTCTTGTAAGGCCAAAAGGGATTGCTGTAGGTTTGCCGGTAGGCGCCGGGTCGCCGTTGGCCAATCTCCCTGCCACCAAGCCAGAAGGCCATGAACTCGGCGGGCGTAGGTGGCCGCCGCGCCGGCGGGGACAAGGGTTTGCTCTAGGGCAGCGTAGCGCTTTTTGGCTTGCTCTAGAACCTTGGGGTAGTAGGGCGCCAGCAGGGGCGATCGCCAAAAGGGGGCGGTGCTGACGTGGGGGAAAGTGAGGATTTCCAAGGTGAAGGCCTCAATTGCATGGGACTCATCGCCTTGGGCAAGAAGGCTAAAACCTAGGCCCAAAAAGTTGCCCGGCTGCCTGCCATTTAGTTCAATCGCTTGAGCAAAGTGGGTGATCGCCAGCGGCCAGCGTCGCTGCTGCCAATAAAGCCAGCCTAGGCAGGTGTGGACAAATTCAAGGGCAGGGGCGCGATCGGCAGCTTTTTCCAGCTCGGCAACCGCCGTCCGGAACAGATTGGCCTGAGCTTGAGGATCCGCCGTTTGAAAGCCTCGATGGCCGTAATTCCAGCCCAACTGGAGGGGGTAAAAGGGTTCCCACGGAACCAACTCTTGGGCACGAAAGAGCAGCGCCGTAAAGCGTTGCCATTGGACAGGCCGCATGGCCAGTGCCCAAAACCCTTCGCTACTGAGGGCGCGGGCACGATGAACGGGAGCAAGCCAAACTCCCATGGCGACAAGTCCTGCTAAGCCTAAAGCCACCAAGGGCAAAGTGCGGCGCGGGGAAAGACGGCCTTGGGGAGATTGACCCTGACCCTTGCGCACCAGTGCGGCCAGAAGGGCAATTTCTGTGACCAACAAACCGGCAATCCCCACATTGTCTACTTGAAAATCGCTCAGGCTAAATAGCCCATAGCCCCATAGTGCCACCAGCAGGGTAAGTGCCGCTGGTTGATCTTCCGGTGGCAGAGAAACCAGCCAGCGACGATATCTGAACGTCCAGTATCCCAGAACGCTAACCGCCAAGACCCAAGCCCCAATTCCCCAGATTCCCAACTCGGCCCACAGTTGCGCCGGCGTGCTGTGGAGTTGATAGATCCATGGGGCTTCCTCCCCTGCCCAGTCGGGACGATAGGCTTGGTACAGAAGCGGGACACTTCCTAGGCCTTGGCCGGTCCACGGATGAGCCTTCCCCATCTCCCAAGCCGTCAGATGGGTAATCCAGCGATAGGCGATTTCCCCTGTCGCTTGCCCGCGTAAAAGACTCAGTACCGTCTGTCGCAATCGCTCATTGGCAACGGCTAGGACAACGGCACTTCCCAATCCAAGGGTCAGCCATCGCCAAAAGTGCCGCCCACGTTTGCCCTTTAACCCCAGCCAAGCCAAGGGAATCCCCATCAGCAGCAAACTTAAGGCCGCCGCCCGCGAAAAGGTGGTGTACAGATCCACCAAACCAAGGATCAGCATGCCCAGCCAAAAGGGGCGCGATCGCCACCAAGGGGTTTGAGGCGGAGCGGTCAACCCCAATAGCCCCAGCAGGGGCAACCCCAACAGCAGATAGCCGGCAAGGTAGTTTTGATGGCCAAATGGCTCACCATTGCGAAACCCTAGGCCGTTGGGATCAAAGACCAATGTGCCCTGCCACAGCCGCGGTAGAATTTCTCTCCCCAGCCAAAGGCCGGCACTGAGCACAATCAGGGCAGCCACAACATACCCTTGAAAGTAGAGACAACGGCGCCGCCGTTCGGGTGTGCGCAACCAACTGCTGAGGGGATAGAGAGCGGCCAAGCCACCCAAGGCTGCCCAACTGTACCAGAGGGCTTGCTGCGGAAAGCGGCTAGAGGGAACTGAAACCGCCAATCCCACCAATAGCAAAATGACCACGCCATCGGCCCCGTTGCCAAGGGGGGGTAAACGGCGTTGATAGGCAAAAAAATAGAGCAACCAGAGCAATGGCGCGCCGACGGCAGCTTGCCACAACAGGAGCCACGGCCAAGTGGTCATGAGGCTATGGCTATTGGGCAAGAGGGTAAAAAGCACATACCCCCCTGCCGTCAGCAGGCCTAGAAGAACCCCTTCTTGCTGAATAGCTCGCTCTGCTGCCATGGGCTATCCCCGCCAGACCTGCTCAATTCGAGCCATGGCCTCAAGGACATTCTCGCGACTATTAAAGGCCGAAAGGCGCAAGTAACCCTCCCCTGCTGCCCCAAAACCCGCACCGGGGGTACCCACCACATAGCAGGTGTGCAGCAACTTATCGAAAAAGTCCCAACTGCCCATGCCTGGGGGGGTTTTTAGCCAGACGTAGGGGGCATTGACCCCGCCATAGACTTCAAAGCCGGCTTGGGTGAGTTTTTCGCGAATCAAACGGGCATTTTCCATATAGAAGGCCACCAGTTGCCGCACTTGGGCTTGACCTGCTTCGGAATAGACGGCCTCGGCGCCCCGCTGCACAATGTAGGACACCCCATTGAACTTGGTGGATTGCCGCCGCTGCCACAGTGACCAGAGTTCGACGGCCTCCCCCTCGGGGGTTTGCCCCTTGAGGCCCTTGGGCACCACCGTAAAGGCACAGCGGGTTCCCGTAAAGCCAGCATTTTTTGAGAAGGAGCGAAACTCGATGGCGCACTCGCGGGCACCGGGAATCTCGTAGATCGAGTGGGGAATTGCCGGATCGGTAATAAAGGCCTCGTAGGCGGCATCAAAGAAAATGATTGCCCGGTGGGCACGGGCATAGTCCACCCATGCCTGTAACTGCTCCCGGGTAGCCACCGCCCCGGTGGGATTGTTGGGGAAGCAGAGATAGATTAAGTCCACCGGTTCACCGGGCAGGGGGGCACTGAAGTGGTTTTCAGCGGTCAGCGGCAAATAGACCAAGCCGGCGTACTCGCCGCGTTCGTTGGCTGCGCCGGTGTGCCCTGCCATCACATTGGTATCCACATAGACGGGGTACACGGGATCGAGTATGGCAATGCGGTTGCCGGCGCCAAAAATATCGAGGATATTACCCGTATCGCACTTGGAGCCGTCGGAGATGAAAATTTCCCCGGCCTCAATGTCGCAGCCCCGCGCTTGGAAGTCGTGAGCGGCAATTTTTTCCCGCAGCCAAGGGTACCCCTGTTCCGGCCCGTACCCTTTGAAGGTGGCGCGATCGCCCATTTCCTGAACCGCTTGGATCATTGCCTCGCGACAGGCGGCGGGCAGGGGTTCGGTAACATCCCCAATGCCGAGGCGAATTAACGGCGCATCGGGATGGCTCTGCAAAAATTGATTCACCCGGCGAGTAATTTCCGGAAAAAGATACCCTGCTTTGAGTTTGAGATAGTTTGCGTTGACGAAGGCCATAGTGCGGTTGAGGGAGAACGGAAGTTCAATATATCAAGATTCGAGCAACCCTTTGAGGCGAGAGCGCGCCAGTGCCAGCGCCGCGGGCAATTTTTCGGGTTGAGATCCCCCCGCTTGGGCAAAGTTGGGACGCCCCCCACCGCGCCCGCCGCAGACTTGGGCAAGTTCTGCCACCAGTTGACCGGCGTGAATTCCCCGCTGCACAAGGTCTTGACTGGCGGCCACTAAAAGATTCACTTTGTCAGCAGTCGGTTGAGTAGCTAAAACAACCACCCCACTGCTCAATTTGTTGAGGAGCCATTCAGCGGCAGTTTTTAGCCCTTGGGGATCCACGCCTGCTAAGGAGGCAATGAGAATGTGGGTATTGGCGATGGCTTCGGCCTGTTCCAAGAGGGTTTGGGTTTTCGCAAGTGCCAATTCAGCTTTGAGGTGTTCCAGTTCTTTTTGCCGGGCTTTGAGATCCGCTTGCAGTTGGCTAATGCGATCCAGAACCTCTTCTGGTTTGGCTTTGAAGCGATCGCACAACTCGCGGACAATGCTATCCCGCTGTTGCAGATAGTCCCGCACCGCCAGTCCGGCAATGGCTTCAATGCGGCGAATGCCGGCGGCCACCCCACTTTCACCGATGATCTTAAAGAGGCCGATTTCGGCAGTGTTGTGGACATGGGTGCCACCGCAAAGTTCCATGGACACTCCCGGAATATCGAGAACACGCACCTGCTCACCGTATTTTTCGCCAAACATGGCGATCGCCCCCCCGGCCTTGGCTTCATTGAGCGCCATGATACTGGTGTGGGTGGGGTGGCTTTCACTAATCCACGTATTGATTTGATCTTCAACCTGTTGCAGCTCCTCACGGCTGAGGGGGCGGGGGCAGTTAAAATCAAACCGCAAGCGATCAAAGGCCACCAATGACCCCGCTTGGGAGATGTTTTCATCAATCAGCTTTTTCAAGGCCGCCTGCAGGAGGTGCGTTGCCGTGTGGTGCGCCTGTACTCGGCGCCGACAGCTGAGATCGATTTGGGCGTTGACGCGATCGCCCACGCTGAGGCTGCCCCGCTCCACTTTGCCGTAGTGAACGAACAATTCCTTTTGCTTTTGGACATCGTGGATTTGCACCAAGGCATTGCCGGTGGCAAGGTAGCCGCGATCGCCAATTTGGCCGCCGGCTTCGGCATAAAAGGGGGTTTCCTCTAGGATGATCTGGACCTCCGTCCCCGCCGCTGCCGTGGTCACCGGATGCCCCGCCACTAGAATAGCTGCCACCGTCGTCGTCAAACTAAACTCGTCATAGCCACGAAACCGCGTCGGATGCAGTTGATCTGCAAGGGAGTCAATCCCCTCTTGCACGGTAATATCAATGGTTTCGTGAGCCGCCTGGGAACGCTGCCGCTGCTCGGCCATACAGGCTTCAAACTCGGCCACATCCACCCCAATCCCCTGCTCGGCTGCAATTTCTTGGGTCAACTCCAAGGGGAAGCCATAGGTATCAAAAAGAACAAAGGCATCCCGTCCCGCCAGTTGCGGTTTACGGCGTTTTTTGCCCTTGGCCGTCTTCAGGGGAGCCAGCATCTCCGCCAAGAGCTTCTCACCCCGATCCAAGGTTTTGCGAAACTGTTCTTCCTCCCGCTGCAATTCGTTGAGAATCACCCCTTGGCGCTCGCGCACATTGGGATAGACATGGGCTGCCAAATCAATCGCCACTTGCGCCAAGGCAGGGGTCACCAGTTCATTCATCCCCAACAGCCGACCATGGCGGACAAGGCGGCGGATCAATCGCCGCAGCACATAGCCACGTCCCACATTACTGGCGGTGACGCCATCGGCAATGAGATGCACCACCGCACGGGTGTGATCGCCAATCACCTTGAGGGAGGTTTGGGTGCCGGCATCGGCCTTGCGGTAGTCAATTCCGGCTCGCTGTGCTGCCGCCTCAATAATCGGGAAAATCAAATCCGTTTCGTAGTTGTTGGGCACCCCTTGCAGAACCTGTGCCATCCGCTCCAAGCCCATGCCGGTGTCAATGTTTTTCGCCTTCAGGGGGGTGCGGCGCCCTTGGTCATCTTGGTTCAGCTCCATGAACACCAAGTTATAGAGTTCGATGAACCGGCGATCGTCATCGAGATCAACAGCCTCTAAACCCTTTTCTGGAGAGAAGTCGTAGTAAATCTCAGAACAGGGGCCACAGGGACCCGTTGAGCCAGCCGTCCAAAAGTTGCTCTCCTCTCCCATGCGCTGGATGCGCTCCTTGGGCAAGCCTACTTGGCGATGCCAAATCTCGTAGGCCTCATCATCGTTTTCAAAGACACTCACCACAAGCCGTTCAGGGGGCAAGCCATAGACGGTGGTCATCAGCTCCCAGGCCCAAGGAATGGCCTCGGCCTTAAAGTAGTCACCAAAGCTGAAGTTGCCCAGCATTTCAAAAAAGGTGTGGTGGCGAGCGGTGCGACCCACATTTTCAATATCGTTGGTGCGCAGACATTTCTGGGCGGTGGTGGCGCGGGGGACTTTGGGTGCTTCTTGGCCAAGGAAAATCGGCTTGAAGGGGAGCATGCCGGCAATGGTCAGCAGCACCGTCGGATCCTCTGGAATCAGGGAGGCACTGGGCAAAATTGTGTGCCCCTTGGCGGCATAGAAGTCAAGGAATTTTTGGCGAATTTGATCACCTGTGAGGGCAGTTGTTGCCGACGCAGAGGGGGACGAAGTCATTGGAGCAAAGTCTCAACGGAGCGCAACAAACGGCAAAAATACTATTCCATCATACTGGATTGTACTCTGGGAATAGAGCGCTCCATCGGAAGGATTCACTAGAACAGCCATGACCGAGCCAGCCACCCGTTCTGAACTGGGTCAACTCCTTGATGAAGTGAGAGGGATGCGCGCTGATATGAAAGCGATGCAAACCCAACTCTACGAATTGACCCTTGAGGTTAAGACCAATCAAGCAACAACGAACGAAAAGTTCAATACCCTAGAGGAAAAAATTAATGCGACCCGCAGCGAATTAAAAACAGAGATGCAAGCACTTCGTGCGGAGTTCAAGGGAGAACTTCAAGGGGTTCGTGCGGAGTTTAAGGAGGAACTTCAAGGGGTTCGCACTGAGTTAAAAGAGGATATTGAAGCTGTTCACGCTGAACTAAAAGCGGACATTAAAGCAGTTCATACTGAATTGAAAGGAGACATGCAATCGGTGCGCACTGAGCTGAAAGCCGCCCAATCTGAGTTGAAAGGGGATGTTCAAACAGTCCGTACCGAACTGCAAGCCGTTCAATCTGAGTTAAAGAATAATATCCAAGTCGTGCGTGCAGAGGCTCAAATAGCCCAAGCAGAGTTGAAAGGAGAGATTCACACGGTACGCGCAGAACTCAAGGCGCTTGATGAAAAGGTCAATGAGTTGAGCGATCGCCAGCGGGTGGTGGATGCCCGCCTCTGGGGCTTTATTGTGGCGCTTGTGGGCGCCATCTTGGCTTACCTTGTAAAGCTGTCTTTCTTTGAGCAGGCCTAAAGAACAAACACCCCCGGCAAAAATGTGTCTAGGTAAAGGTGCACCAACTGTGGCCCAAACAGGGAACTAAAAATAGCCGCCACTGCCAAAAAAGGTCCAAAGGGAATCGGTTGGCGACGCTGAATCCAACCGAGGGCAATCCCCAGTCCACCCATCAGGCCACCGAGGGCACAGGCCAAGAAAAAAGTGACGAGCAACCCCTGCCAACCTAACCAAGCCCCAATCATCGCTGCCAGTTTACTATCCCCTCCCCCCATAACCTCCTGACCAAGGGCGATCGCTCCCCCCCAGCGGATCAGATCAAAGAGCCAAATGCCTATCACTGCGGCAATGATGCCCTCCGTCAGTCCGCCGAGACCTGTCGTTAACCCTCTGACTAGTAAGCCGACAATCAACCCCCACTTCGTTAGAGGATGGGGCAGGGTCATCGTGTCTAGATCAATCAAGGCTAAGGCCAGAAGCCACGCACTCAACAGCCACAGCACAAGGGTTTGCCCCTGCCAACCACTCACCGCCACAATGAAGACGTACAGCAACCCCATCAACAGCTCAATGGCCGGATACCGCCAAGAAATGGGCGCATGGCAGTAGCGACATTGCCCCCTTAGGAGTAGCCAACCCAGAACTGGGATGTTGTCCCAAGGCTTGAGGGTGGTCAAACAGACCGGGCAGCGAGACGGCGGATAAAGGAGCGATCGCCCGCTTGGTACACGGTAAACCACCACATTAAGAAAGCTGCCCACCGCTGCGCCAAGGGCAAAGACAAGGCAGTAGCTGGCAAAGGTCAAAAAAGTTAGTGCAGTTATAGGCGTGTCACTTCCGGCAGACGATCGTAGGGAATAAAGCATTCTTGAGGCAGCAGCACCGGCTGGCTAGTAAACAGCACATAACCCCGCAGGGTTTGCCGATTAACCGCGACACCCGCCGGCAGCGCTTTTGCCCCATGAACCTGCTGGTAGAGATTATAGATGGATTGAGCTGCGGCTAATAGGGGGGTATCAACGGTTTCCATGGTTGGCAAAACTGGCATGTGCCCCACTCCTCGGCAATTCAATACTCGGCAAAAATCAGGTTTGGTGTTGAACCAATCGTCACTTCTTAACAAGTGTTTAATCTATGCAAAAGTGGTTCTCCCTTGCCCCGCTGCCTTCCAAGGAAGGGTTTGCAGGCGAGAACTCGTCCCTGTTCGACGTAAAGAATTGCAACATGGGACGTTCTAGAGTTAAGGGGCAGAAGAATTGCCTATAATACTTTGAGCACGCCAATGCTTGAGGGAGTTGACGTTGACCACGACTGTGTTTCAAACCACAAAATCCCAAGAAATTTTTGCCGCTGCCCAAAAACTCATGCCCGGTGGCGTCAGTTCACCCGTGCGTGCCTTCAAGTCTGTCGGCGGCCAGCCCATTGTCTTTGACCACGTTAAGGGTGCCCACATTTGGGATGTGGACGGCAACCAATACATTGACTATGTGGGGTCGTGGGGGCCGGCGATCGTCGGCCATGCTCATCCCGAAGTGATTGACGCCCTCCATGCCGCCCTCGAAAAGGGAACCAGCTTTGGTGCCCCCTGTGTGCTGGAGAATATCTTGGCGGAAATGGTGATTGCCGCTGTCCCTAGCGTCGAGATGGTGCGCTTTGTGAATTCCGGCACCGAAGCCTGTATGGCAGTGCTGCGGCTAATGCGAGCCTATACCCAGCGGGAAAAAGTGATCAAGTTTGAAGGCTGCTACCACGGCCATGCCGATATGTTCTTGGTCAAAGCAGGGTCAGGGGTAGCCACCCTGGGCTTACCCGATTCTCCCGGCGTGCCGAAAGCAACCACTGCCGCCACATTAACGGCGCCCTATAACGATCTGGAAGCGGTCAGTCGCCTCTTTGAGCAGTATCCCGATGAGATTGCGGGGGTGATCCTTGAACCGGTGGTCGGCAACGCCGGCTTTATTCCGCCGGATGCCGGTTTTCTCGAAGGACTGCGGGAGCTGACGAGGCAGTACGGTGCCCTTTTGGTCTTTGATGAGGTAATGACCGGCTTTCGCATTGCCTATGGGGGTGCTCAAGAAAAATTTGGCGTCACACCGGATCTCACCACCCTCGGCAAAGTGATTGGCGGTGGCCTACCGGTGGGTGCCTATGGGGGTCGCGCTGACATTATGAAGATGGTGGCGCCCGCAGGCCCTGTGTATCAAGCGGGTACCCTCTCTGGCAATCCCTTGGCGATGACAGCGGGCATCAAAACCTTGGAAATTCTCAGTCGCCCCGGCAGCTATGAACAACTGGATCGGATCACCGGCAAGCTAGTGCAGGGGTTGCTAGAGGCAGCGCGGGAGTTTGGCCACGCGGTGTGTGGTGGGCACATCAGCGGTATGTTTGGTCTCTTTTTCACTGCTGGGCCGGTGACCAACTATGAGCAAGCTAAGCAGTCCGATTTGAAAAAGTTTGCCGCCTTCCACCGGGGCATGCTGGAGCAGGGGATTTACCTTGCGCCGTCGCAGTTTGAAGCCGGCTTTACTTCCCTTGCCCATACCGAGGCAGATATTGAGCGCACCATTGCCGCAGCGCGCACCGTGTTGAGTCAGCTTTGAGCTTTGACAGTTGCGGCAAGGAGCACCACCTCCATTAGATCCTCAGGGTTGAGGCAAGGAAAAACCATGACATCCCCTAATTCATGAATCGCTCGGCTGCTATCTTCTGCCAAGGTAATCATGGGGAGTTTTCGCAGTTTGGGGTGATTTTCCAGATGGGGAACTTCGTCAGCGGGTAAATCCCAAATCAGAGCATCGGGCTGCCAAATCTCTACCAAGAGATCGGCCTGTTCAAGGTCTTCTGCTTCGAGAAGCCGCAGGTGGGGCAGGCTAATCTCATGAAGTAAGCCGAGGCGGAGCACCGTTTGATTCAGGAGGGGACGCTCGAAGGTAGGTTCTTTGGCGGGAGCAGCCAATCGCGGAAAACACCAGCGATCAAGAACGTCAATCAGCAGACTGGGAGGGCTACTCAAAGGCAGCCGTTGTACAAAACCGGTCAAACCCAAGGGGGTGGCTTCATCGGAGACGATGATTAAAGGGACAGTGGCAGTGAAGGGACTGGTGGTCAGACTTTCGACCACATCAGCCAAAATCAAACTACTGGCGGGGCGCACGACAATTGCCGTGGGTTGCAGTTGCTCCAGCTTATCAAGGGCTTCAAGGGGATGCCGAGCGACCATATAGCCGTAGTGACTGCGTCGCAATGCGGCAGTCGTGTCCACGAGCCACGTGGCATCATTACTGACTAAAAGGATCAATTGAGCTGTAGTGGGTAATTCAGGGGGAAGTTCCTCGGCAAAGGGCAGGAGTATCGTCCATTCACTGGAGTCGTCAGCTTGGGCGATAAAGGAAAGCTCACCATTGTGGAGACGACACAGTTGGCGGGCGAGCATCAGCCCCATTGTTACTTCGGCGTAGTCCTCGACGCATTCGTGCAGCAGGCGATCGTGATCTTTGAGGGGAATGCCATGTCCTTCTTCCCATAGGTGCAGAGCCAGCCAGTTTTGCCAGCGACTCAGGCGCAGTCCGTAGCGATCGCTGGGAAAGCGCATCAGCCACCCCAAGAGATGGGCAAAAATCTGCCGTAGCCGTAGAGCATCGCCGTAGAGGTACACATGGCTCAAGGGCTGATCAATTTGCCACTGCCACTGCCAACCCGGCGGGGTCAGATTGTAGAGATGCTCCGCCAACTCCTGCGATCGCAACCATAAGCCCGCCAATTCTACCGCTTCCCATTGCAATTCCAACTCTCGCCAGAGGGCACGGGTGTAGTCCTGCCACGCCTGAATGAGGCGATTCATTTGCCAACTGCTACGTTGGATGAGAGTAAGGTAGTCCTGTTGCTCTGGTAGAGGGTGTTGCCACAGGAGTTGGGTGAGGCTGAGAATGGCAGTCAAGGGATTTTTCAGCTCATGCCCTAGGCTCAGAAGAAGGCGCTTTTGCTGATGTAGACGCAGTTGGTGCAAGCGGGTGGGGATTGTGGGATCGGTCTCTGGCCGCCGTTGGGCAAAAAAGAGCCAGTAGCGATCGCTAGCCACCGCGACGCCACTCTTTGTCTTCTCCCCCTGCAACGACTTTAAACTCAAGGGAAACGAACACACCTGCCAGAGCGATTGCGCCTCTAGCGCCTGACAATTGAGGCCCTCAAATTTAGGCTGTACTAGGGGCAAAAAGTCAGTTAAGTATTCTGACCAAGCCCGATTTTGCCAAACGACTCTGCCTTGGGTGTTTTGAATTTGTACCGGCAAAGGCAATTGTTCAATCACCTCCAGCCAAGGCAAGGGGGGCTGGCACGCCCAGCGATAGAGTAAGCGTTGCTGATCCAGTAGTCCCAAAAAGCAACCCTCTGCATCCACAAGCGCAATATAGGCCGGCATCTGGGCTTGGCTGCGCAACCACCCCTGAAACTGCAATAGTGTCCACGCTGCGGGTACCACCACCACGGGCGATCGCCAAGAAGCCGTCACACTGCCCACTGCCAAGTTGGCTAACTGCTCTTCCCGCTCCAAACTCAACGCCAACCGCCAACCCTGCACCACCCCTATGGGCACTTGGCCGCCGTCCACAATGACGATCACTTCTGGGAGCGTTTCTTGCCAACGCTGGTACACCTCGCTGAGAGATAGACCTGCACCCACTGTCATCGCAGGTTCAGTAAAGTTGGCTAAGGAGAGGGAATTCATGGATAAAGCCCTTTTGTGAAATGGGGGATACATCAAATAATGAGATAGGATGCCGTTTTACGCAGGCTTTTCCATTTTTGAGCGTGTTTTATGGGCAGGGCTGTCGGTTCTAAGCTTGTAATGAAATGGCAACACTCCTCCAGAAAACACTGCCACCGCTAGCGAGAAAGTGATAGGATGCTATCAGATGCAAACCCAAGTCCTGAAAGCACGTGGCGCAGTCAACCGCACTAACAATCTGTGGCTTAGTTTACTCGCCCGCCATTGGCCAAGAACTGGTACGTTTGCATAACTCCGAGATCGATGAACTCGTTTACTTTTCAAATGAAAAAGAATTTTGTACCTATTTAGAGGAACGGCGAAATAGCGTTGCTTGTTTAATTCTAGAATGGGGAGAGGGCACTCCGCAAATCATTACCTATCTCCACCATAGTGCCACGCTGTTGCCCGCCATTCTCATTTTTCCTGCGGCTCCCTCTCCCCCACCCCTTGGGCCTCACTACCACGTAGCTGAAGTCATTCTCACCACCGATCAGCTACATCAGCTCAACCAGCAAATCGAAGAGGCGATTACCGGATTTGTGAAGCTCTGTCCGGGGTGTGCGGTGCCTCCCCACGTCATGTTTCGCATGCCGGCCCTCAAAGACAGTAGTAACGTTGATCCGCAGCACCGCCTCTCCCAAAAGTTAAAAGAACGTCTGGGCTATCTTGGCGTCTATTACAAGCGGGACACCGCATTTTTCTTCCGCCGTATGTCTGCCGCCGATAAGCGCAAACTCCTCGATGAATTACGCTCTATTTATCGTACCATTGTTCTTGAGTACTTTAACACCGATGCCAAAGTCAATGAGCATATTGACGAATTTGTGAGTAAGGCATTCTTCGCAGATATTTCCGTCTCCCAAGTCCTAGAGATTCACGTTGAACTCATGGATAATTTTTCTAAGCAGCTCAAACTTGAAGGTCGCAGTGAGGACATTTTGCTCGATTATCGCTTGACACTGATTGATGTCATCGCCCATCTGTGCGAAATGTATCGTCGCTCTATTCCGCGTGAGGTGTAACTCCTATGGCTCCTCTGCGGAAGACTTACGTGCTTAAACTGTACGTGGCCGGGAATACGCCCAACTCCGTGCGTGCTCTTAAAACCCTCAATAATATCCTTGAAAAAGAATTTAAGGGCGTCTATGCCCTGAAGGTGATTGATGTCCTCAAAAATCCCCAATTGGCCGAGGAGGATAAAATTTTGGCTACACCGACCCTCGCCAAGGTCTTACCGCCACCGGTACGTCGTATCATCGGCGATTTGTCGAACCGTGAGAAAGTTCTCATCGGCTTGGACTTGCTGTACGAAGAGATTGGTGAGCAGTCCGACGAGGAACTTGATTTGGAATAAGCACAGTGGTTAAAGTGTCTCGGTTTAGAATAACCTTTTGGAATTTTTTGCAGAATACTCGATCTAAAAATCTTCTATGACGAACCTACCAGAAAGTCAGTTAGGCACCCCTAGGCAGTCCCCTGCGGAAGTTAAGAAAATCCCAACGATGATCGAGGGATTTGACGACATTAGTCATGGTGGACTCCCCCAAGGACGTACCACATTGGTCAGTGGCACCTCCGGAACCGGCAAGACCCTTTTTGCGGTGCAATTTCTTTATAACGGCATCACAATTTTTAACGAAGCAGGCATTTTTGTTACCTTTGAAGAGTCTCCCCAAGACATTATTAAAAACGCCCTTAGCTTTGGCTGGAATCTGCAAAGTCTCATTGATCAAGGGAAGCTGTTTATCCTCGACGCCTCTCCGGATCCCGACGGCCAAGAGGTGGCTGGAGATTTTGATCTGTCCGCTCTCATTGAGCGTATTCAATATGCCATTCGCAAATACAAAGCCACCCGCGTCTCGATTGATTCGGTAACGGCCGTTTTTCAACAGTACGATGCAGCTTCAGTGGTGCGGCGGGAAATTTTTCGCTTGGCGTTTCGCCTCAAACAGTTGGGGGTGACGACGATTATGACCACGGAGCGGGTGGATGAATATGGCCCGGTGGCGCGTTTTGGGGTGGAGGAGTTTGTCTCCGATAATGTGGTGATTTTGCGCAATGTGCTGGAGGGGGAACGGCGGCGGCGGACGGTGGAAATTCTCAAGCTGCGGGGCACTACCCACATGAAAGGAGAATATCCCTTTACAATCAACAACGGCATCAATATCTTCCCCTTGGGGGCGATGCGCCTCACCCAACGCTCCTCTAATGTGCGGGTCTCCTCGGGCGTCAAAACCCTCGATGAAATGTGTGGCGGCGGATTTTTCAAGGACTCGATTATTCTGGCCACAGGAGCCACCGGAACCGGCAAAACCCTCTTGGTCAGCAAGTTCTTGGAGACAGGGTGCCAACAGGGCGAACGGGCACTGCTGTTTGCCTATGAAGAGTCGCGGGCGCAACTGTCCCGCAATGCCTCCTCTTGGGGCATTGACTTTGAGGAGCTGGAGCGGCGGGGTCTCTTGCGGATTATCTGTGCTTATCCCGAGTCTGCCGGCCTAGAGGATCACTTGCAGATTATTAAGTCCGAGATTGCCGACTTTAAGCCCTCGCGGGTGGCCATTGACTCTCTGTCCGCTTTGGCACGGGGCGTAAGTAATAATGCCTTCCGTCAGTTTGTGATTGGGGTTACAGGCTTTGCCAAGCAGGAGGAGATCACGGGCTTTTTCACCAACACGACGGATCAGTTTATGGGGTCAAACTCCATTACAGAGTCCCATATCTCCACGATCACAGACACAATTTTGCTGTTGCAGTATGTAGAAATTCGCGGTGAAATGTCGCGGGCAATTAACGTGTTTAAGATGCGGGGGTCTTGGCATGATAAGGGCATCCGCGAGTATGTCATCACTGAGAAAGGGGCCGAAATCCGCGATTCTTTCCGCAATTTCGAGGGCATTATCAGCGGTACCCCCACCCGTATTTCAGTGGACGAAAAAACGGAGCTGGCACGGATTGCCAAGGGGATGCAGAACCTAGAAAACGAGTAGCCCCATGCAGTTAAACCAAGTGATTGTGGTGCACAAAGCAGGCGATCGCCAGAGTAAGGAATGGGCGGATCGTGCTTGCCGTCAACTGCAACAACGGGGTGCCAATGTGCTCGTCGGACCAAGTGGCCCTAAGGACAATCCCTACCCCGTCTTTATGGCGTCGGTGACCGAACCCATTGATCTAGCAGTGGTGTTGGGGGGAGATGGCACCTCCTTAGCGGCAGCACGGCATTTGGCTGCGGCTGGGGTTCCCATTCTGGCGGTAAATGTGGGGGGGCATTTGGGGTTTTTGACGGAGCCGCTGGAACTGTTTCGTGATATGGAGGTGGTTTGGGATCGCCTTGAACGGGACGAGTACGCGATGCAACAGCGGATGATGCTGCAAGCCCAAGTTTTTGAAGGGTCAAAATTGCATCCTGAAGTGGTGGGCGATCGCTACTATGCGCTGAATGAAATGTGTATTAAGCCGGCGTCTGCCGATCGCATGATTACATCTATCCTCGAAATGGAAATTGATGGCGATGTTGTGGATCAGTACCAAGGGGATGGGTTGTTGGTGGCCACCCCCACTGGTTCCACCTGCTATACAGTCGCAGCCAATGGCCCCATTTTGCATCCGGGGATGGAAGCCCTCGTGGTCACCCCCATTTGTCCCCTGAGTTTATCGAGCCGCCCGATTGTCTTGCCTGCCCGCTCCGCAGTGAGCATTTGGCCGTTGGATGATCACAGCTTGAATACCAAACTGTGGATGGATGGCGTACTGGCCACCTCCATTTGGCCGGGACAGCGGGTACAGGTGACAATGGCCGATTGTCAAGCCCGCTTTATTATCCTGCGGGATCACTACTCCTTTTATCAGACATTGCGGGAGAAGTTGGCTTGGGCAGGGGCACGCATTCGCTATCACAACAATCACCGCAATTAGCAATTAGATCACAACTGCTCTTTTGAGACGCCTCTATAATGGGCGCATTCCTTACGGGTCTTTTGCCATGACGGTCAGCTCCCTTGAACGAGCCATTCTCGGCTCCGATGCTGAAACGCTTGTCGATCAGCTTTTAGAAATCGGGATTGCTCTTTCGGCAAGCCAATCTCTAGAGGAACTGCTGCATCTTATTCTCACCAAAAGTCGCCAAATTACTGCTAGCGATGCGGGCACAATTTTTCTGGTACAGCGGCAAACAGAGCCGGCGGTGCTGGAATTTAAGGCGGCGCAAAACGACAGCGTAGCTCTGCTTGAGCAGGTGCACGATACCACCATTCCCCTAACGCCAACGAGCTTGGTGGGCTATGCCGCGCTGACGGGGGAATCCCTGAATATTGCCGATGTCTATGCCCTCGAAGGCAGCGAGGTGTACCAGTTCAATCGCTCCTTTGATGAAGTCCTGCACTATCGAACCTGCTCGGTGTTGGTGGTGCCGATGCAAAATGTCAATGGTGAGGTGATTGGTGTTCTGCAACTGATCAACCGCAAGCGATCGCCCGACACCCGCCTGACGCCGGCAACCACCGTGGCTCTCACCCAACCCTATAGCCCTTGGGAAGAACACATCGTGCGATCGCTGGCCGGTCAAGCGGCGGTGATTATCGAGCGCAACCATCTTTTAGAGAGCATTGAGCAGCTTTTTGAAGGGTTTGTTAAGGCCTCAGTGCAGGCAATTGAGGCACGGGATCCGACCACTGCCGGTCATTCCGAACGGGTGGCAGCGCTGACGGTGCACCTTGCGGAGGTGACTCATGAGACCTCTAGGGGGGTCTTTCGGGATGTCTTCTTTAGCGATCGCCAACTGCAAGAACTGCGCTATGCGGCGTTGCTCCATGACTTTGGCAAAGTGGGGGTGCCCGAAGCTATTCTCAATAAGCAAAAGAAATTGTTCCCAGAACAACTAGAGGTGATTCGCCAACGCTTTGCCCTTGTGCGCCGCACCCTCGAAATGGAAACCGCGCAAGCCAAGGTGAACTATCTCCTCTGCCATCCCCATACGGCTCACAGCCCAGAGCAGGCCTGTCACCACTGCGCCTTTTTGCGGCACTTGGATGAAGAACTGCGGCAACAACTGGTTACCCTTGAAACCTATTGGCAGTTGCTAGAGCAGGCCAACGAGCCGCAAATTCTCGACCAAGAACCCCTTGCCCGCCTTCAGGAATTAACCCAGTTTTATTATCGCGGAATTGACGGGGAACTCCATCCCCTGCTTACAGCCGAGGAACTGGAACAACTCTTGGTGCGGCGGGGCAATCTTACCCAACGGGAGCGGCGGCTCATTGAAGCCCACGTGACCCATACGTACCAGTTCCTGTCCCGCATTCCTTGGACCCCCCACCTGAAGGATGTGCCCATCATTGCCTATGGTCACCATGAGCGCTTAGATGGCAGCGGCTACCCCCGTGGGATTGGGGCAACGGAGATTCCTCTACAAACCCAAATGCTGGCGATCGCCGACATTTACGATGCCCTGACCGCCAAGGATCGCCCCTACAAAAAGAGCCTGCCCGTAGATGCCGCCCTCAAGATTTTGCGGCAGGAGGCTCAGGAATTTAAGATCAATCCCGATCTCGTTGAACTCTTTGAGCAGCAGGAGGTCTTTCGAGTGCTGGGGCACCAGCGCTAGGGCTGAGGGGGCGACGATCCCGAAAACGAAACCTTCCAAAGGGTTGCCGCCAGCCAATTGGTACAGGTATGGGCGACAATCGCCAAGAGTAAATTATTCGTTGCCACAGCACTATAGGCAAAGAGGCCGCCAACAACGGTTGCCCACACAGCATAGGGCCACTGCTGCCGCGATCCGGCATGCAAAATGCCAAAGCACACCGAACTGCCGATAATCCCTGTCCAGTCCAGACCCAGACTCGGTAGGAGTACGCCCCGAAAGAGCAGCTCTTCACTGAGGCCGGGCAGAATACCAATCCAAAATAAATCCGGCCACAGCAGCGGTGAAAGCACCAGTTTCAGGTAGGTATCGGAGGCATGGCGATAGGCCGGCCAGAGGTGATACAAAATAGTTCCCATGCCTGTAATTCCTAAACAGAGGGCAATCCCCAGAACAACCGTCCGGCCCTCCCAGCGCAGCGGCAAGAGTCCTCCTGAAAAGGGGGTCAATAGCCACACCCGCGCCAAAATCAGCCACAGGATGGCCGTCAATGCCATGGCCACTAGCACCTGCGTGCGACTGAGGAACTCCTCGGGCAGGGGAGACTCCGCCATAGGCCTTAAGCTTTTTGGAATTGACCGAATTGCAAATGATAGACCTCTTCCTCTTTTTCAGAGATCAGTTTCAAATCCGAGCAGGGGCGAGCCACACAGAGGAGCACATAGCCCTTTTCCCGCAGTTCAGGACTTAAGCCCATGGCATCGCCGTGGTCAACGCTCCCCTCCTGAATTTGGGCGGCACAGGTGGTACACACCCCGGCATTACAGGAACTGGGGAGATCGATTCCCGCAGCGGTGGCCGATTGCAGGAGGGATTTGTCGGCAGGGGCTTCAAAGGTGTAGGTCTGCCCCCGGTGCAGAATCTCAACACGAAAGGTTTGGGTCATTCTGCCAGTAAGCTACGAGACTACATCTCTGATTATCGCCCTAATCCGTGCGATCGCCCCCCTCCTCGAGGGCAGACTTTAGCCAGCAGCTCAAAGGGTCAGGAATGGCCACCCGTCGGCGCTCCGGTAATTGCAGGCAAATATGTTGCGTCTGAGCCACGGCCACGCGATCGCCCTCTGCCCTGTAGAGCGTATAGCTCAGCTGAAAACGGCTGTGATCTAGTCTTTGGGGGTCAATGGTCACCCGCAGGCGATCGCCACAGTAGAGGGGTTGCAAAAACCGCACCTGCGCCTCCGTAATCGGCACCATCAGGCCACGGCTACCGAAAAACTCCCGCAAATCCACCCCCAACTGGGCAAGGGCATCCTCGTAGGCCTCATGGCAAAACCGCAGCAGATTGGCAAAGTAAACTACCCCGGCGGCATCGGTATCGGCAAAATGCACTGTACGCTCATAGGCTCGCAGTGGGATCGTATTCATCTCTGCTCCCATAGAGAAAAGCCGGGGTTCTCGGCCATAGCAAAAACGTACCACAGCCTTTATTGTTAATGTAGGGTACAGCCCCTTGCCAAACTCTTGGGAGATGTAACGGATGCGTAACACCGGCAGTTCTGATCTCCGAATTCTTTTGAGTACCCTTGTGATCAGTGGATTGGTTGCAGGACTGGCCTATTGGCAACTGCGTCAACACTGGACGCTTCGCCCCTCGATTCCAACCGGTGAATCCATCCCGGAGCAGACTGCCTCGAAGTGGCAAAAAATTGCCCTTGCTACCACCCTGCGCGGCCATCAAGATGAAGTGAACGCGATCGCTCTGAGTCCCGATGGCAATCTGCTTGTAAGCGGTGGGGACGATCGCACGCTGTATTTTTGGAACTTGGCGACGGGAACTGCCCTAGGACAAGCCAAAGGTCACACCGACTGGATCTACGCGTTAGTGATCACGCCCGATGGTCAAACGGTCATCAGCGGCAGCAAAGACAAAACCATCAAACTCTGGCGCGTGGGCGATCGCCAGCTGGAGGCCACCCTCACCAGCCACCGAGATTTTGTGAATGGCTTAGCCCTCAGTCCCGATGGCCGCACCCTTGCCAGTGCCAGCTATGATCACACCGTCAAACTGTGGGATGTCCCTAGTCTTCAGGAAATCACGACGCTCAAAGGCAGTGAGGGCATCATGCTCAGCGTTGCCATCAGTCGCGATGGGCGTTTCTTAGCTAGCGGTGGCGTGGATAAGCTCATCCGCATTTGGGATCTCCCCTCCCGCCGACTCCTGCGCACCCTTGAAGGCCACACCAGTGATGTCAATAGCCTAGCTTTTACCCCCGACAGCAGCCAATTGGTCAGCGGCAGCGACAAAGACGGCATCAAAGTCTGGAACCTGACCACAGGCGAACTTCAGCATCAGTTTGGCACCGAGGGCGGGCAAGTCTTTAGCGTGGCGGTAAGTCCCGAGGGCAGCACCCTTGCCAGTGGCCACGGCGATCAAACCGTCAAACTGTGGTCTCTCTCCGGTCAGCTATTGCGCAACCTCAAGGGGCACTCTGGCGCCGTGTACAGTGTCGTCTTTGGTCAGGATCAGCTAATCTCCGCCAGTGAAGACGGCACGATCACACGATCAAGGTCTGGCGTCTATTTCCGGAGACATCCCCAGAGCGTTAGCCAACACTGCCTTCCAGCTTCAGACTCAGCAGGCGATCGGCCTCGACCGCAAATTCCATCGGCAATTGGTTAAAAACATCGCGGCAGAAGCCACTGATCATCATTGAGACCGCATCTTCAGCGGAAATTCCCCGCTGGGCAAAGTAGAAGAGTTGATCCTCACCGATTTTTGACGTGGAGGCCTCGTGTTCCACCTGTGCCGTGGGGTTTTGCACCTGAATATAGGGAAACGTATTGGCGGCTGCCGTATCTCCGATGAGCATCGAATC
The DNA here is from genome assembly GCF_046299635.1 of Thermosynechococcus sp. Classification (GTDB taxonomy): domain Bacteria; phylum Cyanobacteriota; class Cyanobacteriia; order Thermosynechococcales; family Thermosynechococcaceae; genus Thermosynechococcus. Next base: position 67,531 of record NZ_JBKBHV010000005.1, read on the forward strand.
GCATTGGGAGTAGTTACGCGCCCCCGTGGCCTTTGGTCCGATTTTCACCAAACCGCGATAGCTATTTTGGGAGTGCCCCGCTGAAATCCCTTTGGAGATAATGCGGCTGCGGGTATTCTTGCCAATGTGGATCATCTTGGTGCCTGTATCCGCCTGCTGGTAGTTGTTGGTGAGGGCAACGGAGTAGAATTCCCCCACCGAATTCTCCCCCACCAAGACACAACTGGGGTACTTCCAAGTAATGGCTGAACCGGTTTCCACCTGCGTCCAAGAAATCTTGGAATTACGGCCTAGGCACAGCCCCCGCTTGGTGACAAAGTTGTAGATGCCTCCCTTGCCGTTTTCATCCCCGGCATACCAGTTTTGCACGGTGGAGTATTTGATTTCGGCATTGTCAAGGGCAACCAGTTCTACCACCGCTGCGTGGAGTTGATTGGTGTCGAACATGGGAGCTGTACACCCCTCAAGATAGCTAACATAGCTGCCCTCATCTGCAATAATCAGCGTACGCTCAAACTGCCCCGACTCGCCATTGTTAATGCGGAAATAGGTGGATAGCTCCATCGGACAGCGCGTGTTCTTGGGAACATAGACAAAGGAGCCGTCGGAAAAGACTGCCGAGTTCAAAGCCGCATAAAAGTTATCACCAATGGGGACAACACTGCCCAAGTATTTCTGCACCAAGTCAGGGTATTCGTGGAGCGCTTCGGAAATGGAGCAGAAAATAATCCCCTGCTTGGCCAACTCCTCGCGGAAGGTGGTGGCTACTGACACGCTATCAAAAATGGCATCTACGGCCACATTCGTCAGCCGCTTTTGCTCTGAGAGGGGAATCCCCAGTTTCTCAAAGGTTTCCAACAGGACAGGATCCACTTCATCCAAGCTTTTCAGTTTTTCCTTCTGTTTCGGAGCCGAATAATAGACGATGTCTTGATAGTTAATCGGGGGATAGCTGACCCGTGGCCATGTGGGTTCGCTCATCTTGAGCCACTGGCGATAGGCCCGTAGGCGAAACTCCAGCATGAACTCTGGCTCGTTCTTTTTGGCCGAGATGAGGCGGATAATGTCCTCATTCAGACCGCGGGGAATGGTTTCCGTCTCGATTTGGGTGACAAAGCCGTACTTGTAGGGCTGATTGACGAGGGATTGGAGTGTTGCCGACATCGAGTGTTCTCTGGTGAAGGAATGGGCAAAAGGACAAATAAAAAATAGAGTATATTAAGCAACAGAATGGTTGCCTTATCTCCTAGGACTAATTTAGCAACAAAACCGTTGTTTTAGTCAAGGGGGCGTTGTGTGACGCTCACATCCGATACTAAACAGGACATCTTACACTGCCTTCTCCGCGACGGTCACCTCAGTGCCCAGGAGTTGGCAGCACAACTGGCGATTAGTCCGCAGGCAGTGCGGCGGCATCTTAAGGATTTGGAGGCAGAGCAACTGGTAACCTATCAAGTCCTGTCGGGTACAGTGGGGCGTCCCCAATACCGTTACACGATTAGCGAGGCAGGACGGGAAGAACTACGGCAACTGCAACTCCGGCAACAGTCGAGTCAGACAAAGGGCTTTGCGGTAGAACTCTTGGAATCCGTCGCAGCCACCCTTGGCCCAAAACAGATGCAGGATGTCTTGCAGGCAGCTTGGCAGCGCAAGGCCTTGGCCTACCGCGAGCAAATGGGAACGGGTACCTTGGCGGAACGCTTGGCACGACTGGTGACCCTGCGGCGACAGGAAGGTTACATGGCAGAGTGTTATCCGGTGAGTGAGCCTAAAGGTGCTTATCTATTTACGGAGTACAATTGTGCAATTTCCGCCGTTGCCCAGTCTTTTCCCACGGTCTGTCATCATGAGTTAGAGATGTTTGCGATCGCCCTTGGGGATTGTGCTGTTGAGCGCACCCATTGGATTGTGGATGGCGAGCATCGCTGTGGTTATTTGATTCGCCCCTTGCAGTAGTATGGCCTTTTGCCCGCCCACCTTTATTCGGCAAAGTTTTCGCACCAGTATGGGCCGCATGGTCTATTACACCCCTAGCGATCGCTACTGGGGTCAGGTGCAATCTCGTCCTCCCTTGGTCTTTCTCCATAGTTTGGGGGGTGGCTCTAGCCACTATGAATGGTCGCAGGTATATCCTGCCTTTGCGGCTCGCTACCGTGTCATTGCTCCGGATCTCATTGGTTGGGGCGAGTCGGATCATCCGGCCTGTGACTACACCAGTAGTGACTACTGGCTCATGATGGCTGAACTGCTGCGCATGCTGGGCACACCCGTCACCGTGATCGCTTCATCCCTCACGGCAGGGATTGTGGTGCGGCTGGCCATTCAGCAACCCCATCTTTTTCAGCGTTTGTGCTTGGTGTGTCCCAGTGGGTTCAATGACTTTGGCGAAGATCAAGGACAGGCGATCGCTAATGCCCTGCTGAGTGTTCCGATCCTTGATCGCCTCATTTACACCGTTGCTGCTGCTAACCCCTTGGCAGTGCGCAACTTCCTTACCCAATTTATTTTTGCCGATCCGCAACGGCTACGCCCCGAAACGGTTGAAGCCTACCTTGAGGCTGCCTGTCGTCCCAATGCCGAGTGGGCAGCCCTTGCTACCCTGAAGGGCAATCTCTCCTTTGATCTGAGCCGCTATTTACCGCAGTTGACCGTCCCCACCGTGATCCTCTGGGGAGAACAGGCAAAGCTTACGCCCCTTTCGTTGGGGGAGCGGCTCTATGCCACCGCCCGCGATCGCCTGCAACAGTTGCAAGTGATCCCCAAGGCAGGGGTCTTACCCCATCTGGAGCAGCCCGAATGGGTGATCTACAGTCTGCGGCGCGATTTTTTGGGTTGAGTTGTCCCCGATACAGGTATCCTAGAAGTATTGCTTGAAGTGTAGGTGCAATGGCAGAAATTCAATTTATTCGTGGCGTTGATGAAGAAGTGGTTCCTGATGTGCGGTTGACACGGGCACGGGATGGCAGTAGTGGTCAAGCCATCTTTTACTTCGATAACCCGAAAGTTGTTCAAGAGGGCAACCTAGAAGTGACGGGAATGTACATGATTGACGAGGAAGGAGAAATTGTGACCCGGGACGTTAACGCCAAATTCATTAATGGCCAACCTGTTGCCATTGAGGCTACCTACACGATGCGCAGCCCCCAAGAATGGGATCGCTTTATTCGCTTTATGGATCGCTACGCCGCTAGCCATGGCCTTGGCTTCCAAAAGTCTTAGAAGTCTTAAATTGATCGGATGCCGATTCAAAAAGATTGTGCTAGCTTAAAGGTACAATGCCTTTTTTGTCTTTATTCAGGACACAGGGCATCTGCAAATACTATAGCGATACAGTAGGGACATCAATGGATTATCTAGAGAGCCTGCTTGACACCCTCAAATCGTGGTTAAAAAAACTGTTGGAGCTTCTAGGCGGTGCTGAACCTACCCCTGAACTGGAGCCGATCCCGATTCCCGTGCGCGATCGCCAATAGTTCATTCAGAATATCGTTATCCGTGCAGTTTTGAAGGGTTAGTTGAAGCTTGTCTTTTCATATCTTGGTGCTCCATGGGCCGAACTTGAACCTGTTGGGGCAGCGGGAGCCGGGGATTTATGGGGTTGTAACACTGGCAAGCATTAACCAATCTTTGGAGACCTTGGCACAAGAGTTAGGGGTAACCATTGAGTGTCTCCAGTCCAATCACGAAGGTGCCTTAGTGGATGCCATTCAGGCAGCAAAAGGGCGTGCCCACGGCATCTTAATCAATCCCGCCGCCTATACCCATACCAGCGTGGCCTTGCGAGATGCCATTGCTGCTGTTGCCCTACCAACCGTTGAGGTTCACCTGAGTAACATTCATCAACGGGAAGCCTTTCGCCACGATTCCTACATTGCTGCGGTGGCGATCGGTCAAATTGCTGGCTTTGGTGCTGATAGTTATTTGTTGGGGCTACGGGCACTGGTGAGTTATCTACAAAGAAAAGGTTAATGCTCCTAATTCTCGGAGGAGGGGGCGATCGCCAGCGGCGTTCCCAGTTGCCGTGCCAGCCAAAACTCTAGATGGCGTACCCAAGATTTACCATCAAGGCGCTTGACGAGAACCGGTTGCACCAAGATCGTGAACATCCCCAAGCGATTGCCCGCCAGAATATCCGTAAACAGGCGATCGCCCACCATCGCCACTTGAGCATAGGGCAAATTCATCGCTTCTACAGCCTGACGAATCTTACGCCGCGAGGGCTTGCCCGCCCCCACTAAAAACGGCAACTCCACCTGCTGGGCAATCCGTTCAATGCGGCGATGGTTTAAGTTATTACTAACCAGCCAGATCGGCGCTTGGCGCTTCATCTCTAGTAGCCATGCCAGAATTTGCGGCGGCAGATCCGCATCCCAAGTGGGGAGGAGGGTATCGTCCACATCGAGTACTATCCCCCGCAGGTGATATTGTGCCAACAGACTGGGGTGCAACTCTTCAACTGTGGTTTCAAGAATTAAATTCGGTTGTAGGAGTGCTGCCAGAGACCTAATGGCCATGGAACAGTCCACTTATAAAGAGAAATGCTTTCGTCAGCCTAGCACGATCCGCAGGGAGGGTGGGAACTGCAAAAATCCTCTCCGTTGTTACTCCAATAACAAGGGATATGCTACCATCTGAGAGAATGCCGCGTGTCAACAGATATGGCAAAGGTTCTGGTACTCAATGCCTCCTATGAACCACTCAATATTACGAGTTGGCAGCGCGCAGTTGTCCTTTTAATCAAGGGCAAAGCGGAGCAGGTTGAGCACAACGGCAAGATCATTTACAACAATTTCCCCCTGCCAACCGTGATTCGCCTGCGCCACTACGTTGTTACCCCCTACAAAGAGATTCCTCTGACCCGCCGCAACATCCTGCATCGAGATGGTCATTCTTGCCAGTATTGTGGCTACACAGGCGATGACCTCACCCTTGATCACGTCATTCCTAAATCGCGGGGCGGTGGGGATACATGGGAAAATATTGTTACTGCTTGTGTACGCTGCAACGTTAAAAAAGGAAACCGCACCCCTGAGGAAGCCAATATGCCCCTACGACAGAAGCCACGCCGTCCTCTTAGCAGTCTGTATTTTGAAGTAACGAAGCATGTGCGCAGCGGCACTCACCAAGAGTGGCGCAAATATGTCATTGGTATCTAAACGTTGTTATGGCAAGTATTGAGATCGAACACTTTTGTCAACTCTTTCCGCTTTTTGCCGCCGCTTCCCAAGAGGTGCTTTCTTCGACGCTAGCAGTAGCTTGGCATAACACCTATCCGGCAGGGCGGGCCATTCTCATCGAAGATGCGTGGGGCAATGCCGTTTACTTTATCCTCTCAGGCTGGGTGAAGGTGCGGCGACTGCGCGCCAATGGGGAGTTTGTGACCCTAGCAATTCTAGGGCCGGGGGATTTTTTTGGTGAAATGGCCATCCTGGATCAATCCCCCCGCTCGACGGATGTGGTGGCGCTCTGCCCGGCGGAAGTGTTGTCTGTGCCTGCGCAAAAATTTGTCCATGTCCTGCGCCAGGAGCCGGAGGTGCACTATCGGATGCTGCAAGTGATGGCACAACGGCTGCGCCTGACCAATAGCCGTATTGAGCTGTGGCATCAACCGCCGGCGGTGAAGCTAGCCCATGTCTTGGTGAATTTGGCACGGCGCTATGGTCAGCCGCTGGGGGGCAATGCCAACACAGCTGCGATTTTCAATGTGCCTGTTAAGGATTTAGCGGATCTGGCCGGCATTGGCGCCGAGGAAGCCCATCAACTGCTGGATAAACTGGGGGCGAAAAACTGGATTAAAATTGACGCGGCCAAGCAACAACTCCAAATCCTCAATTTGCCGCAACTAGAGCAATTGGCCCAGCAAGCAGTGAGTTAAAGTTTGATGGCTTGTTGACGAGGAGTGACCTCGCCTAGGATAACAATAGTTGCAAGCTCTTTCTGTTATGGCGATCGCTCCCAACCTTTACGAACACACATTGGTTCACTACACGGATCCGCTGCACGCCACCGAATTACTGCGGCAATATCGCCCTTACCTCGAAATGATTCCCAGTCTGCGGCGGCCGCAAGAGAGTTTAATTCCGATTCCACTGCCGATCGCCCACCTTCAGGTGCCTGCGGCTGCAACCGCGAGCCAACGTCCCCAAGTGAAGTCGGTGATGGTGCCCTGTGATCTGGTCTTTGTCATGTGCGATCCGGAGTGGAAAGTCAAAACCGACATTGAACTGCTCATCTTTATCCATCGTCCGGGGGAAAGCTTTACGGAACTACTTACTCGCTGGCGCCAATCCCAAGTGCTCCTCAGCCGCAGCTACAGTTGGGAGATGCCCTTGCCCCATCGGGATGTCTTTAGCGAGGGAGCCAATCGTCAACTGCCCCTCTTTGTGCTCTTTCCGGAGACCCTTACGGTGATCAAGCGTGGTCTCAAGGCTGCTCGATTGCCCTGCGTGATTGATACCACCATTCTCAAGGAAGAGCTGTCTTCAGCCACAAAACTTATGACGGGTTCATCGGAAAGTACAGAATAGGTTGATCCGTATCACAACTGGGACACAGGCTCCATCACTGCCACCCTCCGTGCCTAGGACAGAGAATACCACTATCGAGCTGGATTCTCGATGTTGTGAGTTTGAGTTGTCCTATGGTGGCTACCCCCATTCAACCCGTGCCCAACCGTCCATTGACAACGGATTTGGTGCGGCAGTACTTGCAGGAAATTGGCCGGGTGCCTTTGCTCACCCCCAGCCAAGAACTCCGCCTTGCCCAACAGGTTCAGCAGTACCAAGCTCTGCTCACCGTGCGAGATCAGTCCGATGATCCCCAGATCAAGCGCTATGTGGCGGCTGTGGCAGAACGCGATCGCCGGCAGCAGCAGTTGGGGTCTCGCCTCACCCGTACCCAATGGGCGTCTCTACTCAATATGAGCGTGGCTGAGCTACAAATGTGCGTACAAGCAGGTCGTCAGGCTTGGGCAAAGGCAGCGAATGTCACTCTTGCTGAACTTCAGCACATTGAGCGTCAAGGGCAGCGGGCGAAAACACAACTGCTGCAAGCCAACCTGCGCTTAGTGGTGAATATTGCCAAAAAATATCAGCATCGCGGTGTGGAATTTTTGGACTTGATTCAAGAGGGCACATTGGGTTTAGAACGCGCTGTTGAAAAGTTTGATCCGACCAAGGGGTTTCGCTTTAGCACCTATGCCTACTGGTGGATTCGCCAAAGTGTGACCCGTGCTGTTGCAAGCCAAAGTCGCACGATCCGCCTCCCGATCCACATGGTGGAAAAGCTCAACAAAATTAAGCGTGCCCAGCGGCGTCTTGCAGCTCAACAGGGGGTGATGCCGAGTCTGGCGGACATTGCCCAAGAACTCAATCTTGAGGTGTCCCAGGTGCGGGAAGTACTCATGGCCGTTCCTAAATCCGTGGCCTTAGAACAGCGGGTTGGCGCCGACCAAGAAACGGAATTGCAGGAGCTGATCGAATCTACCGCTCCCACCCCCCATGAGGTGATCATGCGCGAGTCGCTACGGACCACTCTGCAGCAACTCCTCCGTGATTTATCGCTACGGGAGCGCCAAGTGATGGAACTGCGCTATGGCTTAGGGGAGCAGCCTGCCCTTGAGATAGCGGAAATTGCAGCCCTATTGGGACTGAGTCGGGAGCGGATTCGCCAAATTGAGCACCGTGCCCTGCAAAAGTTGCGCCAGCCCCAGCGGCGACGGGAGATTCAAGACTATCTGGAGGAGTTTGCCTAGGGTGCCTCTAACTGAATGCCGTGGGGACAGCACTCACAGATCCATAAATCCAAATCGGGGTCGGGCAGGGCGCGTCGTACCCGCTGCATGATGCTGTAGCCTTCCTCGGCAGAGGGCGCGAGGGCAAACACCGTTGGCCCCGATCCCGACATCAAGCTGGCGATCGCCCCCGCGGCGAGGAAGTGCGCCTTTAACTCTGCCACCAAAGGATAGCGGGGCAACACCACCTTCTCTAGGTCATTGCGGAGACTGGCTGCCAAGGTGGCAATGTCACGCTGCTGAATCGCCTGTAAAAGGGTGGCGGATCCTCCCTCCTGGCGAGCCTTGTCCTGCTCCTGGGGGGTTTGGGCATAGGTGGCGGCAAATTCCTGCCGATAGGTTTGATAGGCCCAAGGGGTGGCCACACTGAGGGAGCGATACTTCCCCAAAAGAACGGTCAATCCCTGCAAATCAGGGAGGGGGTTCAACTGTTCCCCCCGTCCTAAGGCCAAGGCGGTTCCCCCCCGCAAACAAAAAGGAACATCGGCCCCCAATTGAGCGGCAAAGGTTTGCAATTCCTCTTGGGTGAGACCCAACTGCCACAGGAGATCCAAGCCCACAAGGACGGCTGCTGCATTGGTTGACCCGCCGGCCAAACCGGCTCCCATGGGAATCCGTTTTTCGATGAAAATTTCAACGCCCTCGCAATTGGGAAAATGCTGCTGGAGGAGGGCGGCTGCTTTGTAGGCAAGATTTCGGCGATCGCAGGGAACGGCGGGATTCGTACAGTGGACGGTAATCTGGCGATCGCGCCGCGGGATGAGTTCAAGGCGATCCATGAGGGAGACCGCCTGCATGACCATCACCAGCTCGTGATAGCCACTGTTCTCTAGGCAATTGCCGACAATCTGTAAAAAGAGATTAATTTTGGCAGGCGCCAGCAGAGAGTACACGCAGCCCCATCCTCACAACCACCTGTTCAATAGCATATTATTCTTCTATTCCCCTTTGGCAGGCTCCAGCCCGAGGTCCGCACGATGTTGGAACGCATGATTGAACTGTTGCAGTTGCCCTTTATGCAGCGGGCACTGTGGGCAGGCATCTTTACGGGAGGGATGGCGGGTGCCCTCGGTAGCTTTACCATCCTACGCCAGCTCTCTTTCTTTAGCGATGCCCTAGGGCATTCGGCGCTGTTGGGGATGAGTTTGGGGATTATCTTGGGACTAAATCCTTCCCTGATGTTGCTGCCCTTTGCGGTCATTTTTGCCTTGGGGGTCACGTATTTGCTGGAGCATACGCGGCTGTGGACGGATGCCCTCTTGAATATCATCTACTCTTCCTCCTTGGCGTTGGCGGTGATTTTATTGAGTCTGAGCGATCGCTACCAAGGGGGGCTGAATAACCTACTGTTTGGCGATATTCTGGCGGTGCGCCCGGCGGATCTCCTCCTGAGTGGTGCCCTGTGCGTGATGGTTGGCCTGTTCATCCTCCTGACGTTGCGGGTGCAATTGTTAATCACGGTGAATGAGGCCTTGGCGGTAGCGCGGGGGGCGGCGGTGGGCATACAGCGGCTGCTGTTTATTACCCTGTTGGCCTTGGTGGTTGCCGTCTCGATCAAGACAGTAGGGGTGCTGCTCATCAGTGCCTTTGTGGTGATTCCTGCCTGTGGGGCGCGCCTGTGGAGTCGGCAATTTTCCCAGTACGTAGTTTTGGCAGCCCTGGTGGGGGTCGGCAGCGCCATTGTCGGCATGTTGTTGTCGGCAGGGATGAATTGGCCGTCGGGACCGAGTATTGTTGTCTGTCAACTGGCCTTCTTTTTGGCATCGGTGGCAATTAATTCCTTGCCAAGGGGGTCGGCTCATAGAGGGTCGAAATCGCCGGCAAACTAAGGCGTGAGCGCGCTGTTAAATCGAAAGGGGAGCGATCGCCCCGCCGGAAATGATCCACTGCTGCACAGGCAATCATTGCCGCATTGTCGGTACACAGCCGCAGAGGCGGAAAAATGAGACGCAGCCCCAAGGGGTTCGCCGCTGCTCTCAGGTGTTGGCGCAGTCCGGAATTTGCCGCTACTCCCCCCCCAATCGCTAAGGTTTTGAAGCCATGATCCACTGCTGCGGCGATCGCCCGCTTGGTCAAGGCTTGGGCTACCGCTTTTTGAAAACTGGCAGCGAGATCCGCCAGCGGCAATTCATCCCGGGTTTGACGCAGCTCCGCCACCAGTCGTGCCACGGCGGTTTTCAAGCCACTAAAGCTGGAGTCATAGGGATGCACCTTGCCATCCGGCAGGCGGATATTGCCCTCCGGCAGATCAAAGGCGTCTGGATTGCCCCCTTGCGCCAAGCGATCCAACACCGGCCCGCCCGGATACCCCAAGCCCAGTAGGCGCGCTACTTTATCGTAGGCTTCCCCCGCTGCATCATCCCGCGTTTGGCCCAAAAGCTGATACTCGCCACAGCCATAGACGCCGATGAGACTGGTGTGCCCGCCCGAAACCAACAGGCAGAGGAACGGCGGTTCAAGGGTCGGCTCCGCTAGGTAGGAGGCATAGAGATGGCCTTCAAGGTGGTGAATCCCCAAAAGGGGTTTTTGTTTGACAAGGGCAAGGGTTTTTGCTGCCGTAACCCCAATGAGCAGCGACCCCACCAAGCCGGGGGCACAGGTGACAGCAATGGCATCAATGGCTGACCAATCGCAACCGGCCTCACTCATCGCGGTTGTGATTACACCGTTTATGTTTTCCAAGTGGGCACGGGAGGCGACTTCCGGCACGACACCGCCAAAGGGTTGATGGGCGCGCACTTGGGAGGCAATCACATTACTTTCAATGGTGCGATCGCGCACCACCGCCGCCGCCGTTTCATCGCAACTGGTTTCAATGGCCAGAATTCTCACCATCGGGCAAACTTAGGCATGAAGCTAGAGCCTTTCTAAGTCTAGCTTGTTTCTTTCTGGAATAAAGTTGCTGAGGGGGAGTTCTCAATGCCGTGAATTCTAGAGGGGTCAACCTGCTCTACGGTGAAGATTCGTAAGAATCTCCTAAATCCCGATCAAGAAGTAGGATATACTATGGGTTGGGCAATCTGCTCAATGTCGTGCGTGTGCCAAACGTCTTGTGGAACTGTCTGCCAAAAGTGAGTACGCCCTCTTGGCGCTCTTGGAAATGTCAGCGGCCTATAAACAGGCGGAACCTCTCCAAATTCGCCAAATTGCTGCCGTGCACAACATTCCCGATCGCTATTTGGAGCAACTGATGGCGACCCTACGCCGCAAAGGTCTCATTCGCAGTCAGCGGGGGGCACGGGGAGGCTATCTACTGGCGAAAGCACCTTGGCAAATCTCAATATTGGACGTGCTCAACTGCATTGAGGGGATTGAGTCTAAGCTGGCGCAGAAGCCCCCTGAAGACCGCGATTTAGCGCGCAGTTTGATTCGTTCGGTATGGTTAGAGGCCTGCAAAGCCGCCAATGAAGTTTTGCGAAACTATACCCTCCAAGATTTGTGCGATCGCCACCAAGCTTACCGGCAGGTGGATCTCATGTACTACATCTAGGCCGGCGCTGCGTTTCTAAATTTTTTGTCTCAAATTGGAGAGTGAGTCCCCATGAACATTGCCCCCGACATTACTGCCCTCATCGGTCGCACTCCCCTTGTCCGCCTGAACCGTATTCCCCAAGCGGAAGGCTGCGTGGCACAAATTGTCGTCAAATTAGAGAGCATGAATCCTGCGGCCTCCGTGAAGGATCGCATCGGCCTAAGTATGATTCAGGAGGCAGAAGCGGCCGGTCTCATTACCCCCGGCAAAACCGTGCTTGTGGAACCCACCTCGGGCAACACCGGAATTGCCTTGGCAATGGTGGCGGCGGCAAAGGGGTACCGTTTGATTCTGACCATGCCGGAAACCATGAGTGCAGAGCGGCGGGCTATGCTGCGGGCCTATGGGGCAGAGCTGGATTTGACCCCCGGCGCTGAGGGCATGAGTGGCGCCATTCGTCGTGCCGAAGAGATTGTCGCCTCCTTGGAAGATGCTTTCATGCTGCAACAGTTCAAAAACCCCGCCAATCCCAAGATTCACCGTGAAACCACTGCCCTCGAAATTTGGCAGGATACCGATGGCCAAGTGGATATTTTGGTTGCCGGGGTCGGCACGGGTGGCACCATTACGGGGGTGGCGGAAGTGATTAAGGCCAAGAAACCCAGCTTTCGGGCGATCGCCGTTGAACCCAGCAATAGTCCTGTTCTCTCAGGCGGCAAACCAGGCCCTCACAAAATTCAAGGGATTGGGGCAGGATTTATCCCCCCTGTGCTCAAGCGGGAACTCATTGATGAGGTGATCACCGTCTCCGACGATCAGGCCATTTATTTCGGTCGTCGTTTAGCCCGGGAGGAGGGTCTTCTTTCCGGTATTTCCAGCGGCGCTGCCCTCTGTGCTGCGATTCAAGTCGCCCAACGTCCCGAAAATGCGGGCAAGTTAATTGTCATGGTACAGCCCAGCTTTGGCGAACGCTACTTGAGCACACCCCTGTTTCAGGATGCGCTGCCCTTGGTACCCAGTTACCTGCAACACTAGGCACAAGTGGAGTTCAGAGTCAGGGGGTATTTTGTTCAAGCTATCCCCCTTTTATTCAAGTAGCCATATCATCTTCAGACCCCCTCTCGGAGAGGCATCAGCAGCAAAAATAGCAAAAATAAAAGAGGCAACCCTTAATGAGTGCCTCTGATTGCTATATCCCTAAATGCAAGGCTCTAGCGATTCACTGCCCTAGGCATCAAAGTAGAGAGTGAATTCATAGGGGTGAGGACGCAGTGACATGGGAATCACTTCTGTGTCTAGTTTGTACTGAATCCAGTTGAGAATAAAGTCTTCACTAAAAACCCCCCCCGCTGTGAGGAAGCTATGATCTTTTTGCAGGTTTTCCAGAGCCGCCATGAGCGAACCGGGAGTCGAGGGAATTTTGGCCAGTTCTTCAGGGCTGAGGTCGTAAATATCAACATCTAGGGGGCTACCCGGATCAATTTGATTCTTGATGCCGTCAATCCCCGCACACAGCATCGCCGCAAAGGCAAGGTAGGGGTTACTGGTGGCATCGGGGCAACGGAACTCTAGGCGCTTCGCTTTGGGATCGGGACCGGTGAGAGGAATCCGCACGGAGGCAGAGCGGTTGCCTTGGGAATAGGTAAGGTTCACGGGGGCTTCAAAGCCCGGAACTAATCGTTTGTAGGAGTTTGTTGTCGGATTGGTAAAAGCCAACAGCGCTGGAGCGTGCTTGAGGATACCCCCAATATACCAGAGGGCAATTTGGCTCAAATTGGCATAGCCTTCTCCCCAAAACAGCGGCTGACCATCTTTCCAAATGGACTGGTGAGTGTGCATCCCTGAACCGTTATCGTTGAAGACGGGCTTGGGCATAAAGGTCGCCACTTTGCCGTGCTTACGCGCCACATTCTTGACGCAGTATTTATAGGTCATCAGCCAGTCAGCCGCTTGAATGAGTGTGCCAAAGCGAAAGCCCAACTCACATTGACCGGCCGTGGCCACTTCGTGGTGATGCTTTTCAATGGGCACACCACACTTAGCCATGGTTAAAAGCATTTCTGTGCGCAGGTCTTGAAGGGTGTCAGCGGGAGCGACAGGGAAGTAGCCCTCCTTACCACGGATTTTGTAGCCAAGGTTACCCCCTTCCTCTTCGCGGCCGGTATTCCAACTTCCCTCAATGCTGTCAATGTAGTAGTAGCCCGATTTCTGATTTTGGTCGTAGCGAACGTCATCAAAGATAAAGAATTCGGCTTCAGGGCCAAAGTAAGCTGTATCGCCAATGCCTGTTGCTTTTAGATATTCAACGGCACGGGTCGCAATGGAGCGCGGGCAGCGATCATAGAGTTCTCCGGTGCGCGGATCTTTGATGGTGCAAATCATGCTCAGGGTGGGTTCTTTCATGAAGGGATCTTCCCACGCCGTATTTGGATCCGGCACCATCACCATATCAGACTCATTGATGGCTTTCCAACCACGAATACTGGAGCCATCAAAAGGGATCCCCTCGGTAAATGAATGCTCGTCAATTTGACTCTTGTGCACTGTCAGGTGTTGCCACGTACCGGGCATGTCAATAAATTTCAAGTCAATTAGCTCGTATTTACGGTCAATTAGGTGCAAAATGTCTTCGGGCGTTGCCATGTATAGATTACTCCTGTATTGGGCGCTCCACAGCGACACTCTATGGTAGAAAGTTGCCCTAATTAGTTTTTGTATCGGAGGCTACCAAAATTCCCTTGTTTGCGCCCTAACGGGAGGTGGCAAGGCACTGTTTGGGATACAGCAATGGCATGATCAATAATCCCAAGCCCAATCCAGCGATCGCCCCAAAGGGAAAAACCACCCAGTTGGAGTAGCGCCAAACACCATAGTGTTGCAGTGCCCACTCAAGGGGATAAAACAGCATCAAGAGTATCGCTACTAAAAATCCCCTGAGACCATACTGCGGCAGCCAATACCACTCCCGGGCAGTGGTGGAACGCTGAATCCACCAACGGGTGAGGAGAACTCCGCAAAGGGTGCCATAACAGCGCATGCACACCGCCATTTTCCAAGGGGGGACGAGCATCAAGCCCATTTCTGGCTGTGGACACACGTGATTGCCCATGGTGTAGATAATTTGGGCAATGTGCGGCAAGAAAAGAAAATGACTAGCGGCCAAGAAAGGGGCAAAAAGAGGGCCTAGCATTAATGCCGCCAGAATAACATCAGGGTATAGGGGAGAAAGCGATCGCCACCGCACCATTAGATTTCAGAAATGATACAAAACGATCAATAACTCCCTAGAATTTAACAAATTGTTCACAACAAGGGCAATCATCCCCTTGACAGAGCGGTAAGACAGACGTTGCTACTTTGAGCAGCTCTAGCGATCGCCAGAATCCATAGGAAAGCTGCTCGCTGTCCCCTTCAACCGCTCTGCTCCTCTCCTAGGAGGCTAAAGCCGCTTTTGTCACTGTCGGCAGGGGAGTAGTGTTTTTAACTGTCTTTAAGCAAGGTGAATGCCCCATCAAGGAGGCGGCAAAAAGTTGCCGGTAGAGTTGCCCCATCTGAAGGGCGATCTCCTCCCAGTTAAAGAGGGCTTGCACCCGCTGGCAGCCGTTTTCCCCAAGGGTACGCGCCCAAGCCGGGTCGGCCAAGAGGCGTTGAATGGCATTGGCCAAGGCGGTAGCATCCTGCGGCGGCACCAGTAAGCCCGTTTCTTCGGGAATCACCGTAAATTGCAAGCCACCCACCGCAGAGGCAATCACCGGTGTGCCACAGGCCATGGCTTCAATGGCCACCAAGCCAAAGGGTTCATAGTAGCTGGGCACCGCGCAGACATTGGCAGCGCTGTAGTACACGGCTAAGCGCCCATGGTCAATTTGCCCCACGAAGGTGACGCGATCGCCCAACTGGTAATCCTGCACCAATCCTTCGATGCGCCGCCGTTCGGCACCATCACTGCGCTGCGGATCACTCCCTCCCACCAGCAGGAGGCGCCCTTGGGGCACTTGGGCCATCGCTGCCACCAGCGTTTCAATCCCCTTGCGGCGATCGAAGCGCCCCACATAGAGAATGATCGGCTCATCGGCAGGCAAATTCAATTGGGCACGGGCATCTGCCACAGGATAAAAGAGGTTCAAATTTGTTCCACAGGGAATCAGGCGTGTTTGCCCTGCTTTAGAGACCCAACGCCGCAGGTAGGCTTCCTCTTGGGGGCTGGTGACGATGACGCAATCGGCATTTTCCAAGATGGCCTTTTCCACCATGAGGCGGGTTTCATCCCGTTGGGCTTGCTCAAAAGCCACCTGGTACTTCACCACCCCCAAGGAGTGGTAGGTGTGCAGCCATTGGAAATTCAACTCCTGACGCAACTGCCAACCCACCCAGCCGGAAAGCCAGTAATTGGTGTGGATCAGCGGATAGCCATATTTGGTGTGGTAGTTTTTGAAGGCTTCGACAAACTTCGGCAAGGTCTCAAAGAGCTTTTCGCGAGGGATGTAGGTGAGAGGCCCTGCCTCCAGACGGATAGTGCGACAGTGGGGGCTGTGCTCAATGATATCGGGGTCATTGGGGGAAATTTTGCGGGTAAACATATCCACCTGCCAGCCGGCGGCTGCCAACGCTTCCCCCAATTGCCGCACATAGATGTTTTGACCGCCGGCGGATTCATGGCCGACATCGGCGGCAGGATCTCCGTGAACAGAAATCAGGGCAATGGGTTGACGTGCCGGCACTTGGAGCTGAGGTGTTGCAAAGGCGCGTGGTAAAACATTTTTTGTGGTACGGGTTGATAATGCTTGCATAAATACCCCTTTAGAATAACGACCGAGAAAAACCTGCTAGAAATCAACGGTGGATTGCCTAGCTTGCCACTAGTTCTAAACTACCCTTGCGGTGCCCATTACTGACAAAAGCACCTGCTAGAACTGCTGTGTACACTGCTTCATACTCGGTCACCATGCGCTCAACGCTGAATCGCTTCCAAACGGCGTCGCGACAGGCTTGGCGATCAAGGGTTGAAACTGCTGCCACAGCAGCCACACACTCGTCAAGAGAATGGCAGAGAAAACCCGTCTTGCCGTGTTCAATGATTTCAGGCGCTGCGCCCTTGGCGATCGCCACCACAGGTGTGCCGGCGGCCATGGATTCAATCACCACCAAGCCGAAGGGTTCCTGCCACGTAATCGGAAAGAGCATGGCAATGGCGCCGCCGAGGAGCGCATTCTTCGTTGGATGATCCGCTTCGCCGATGAACTGGATGAATTCACCATCAATCTGGGGTTCAACTAATTCCTTGAAGTAGTCACGATCCACCCGATCCACCTTGCCTGCCATCTTCAAAGGAATGCCCACCCGTTTGGCAATTTCAATGGCCAGGTGCGGGCCTTTTTCCGGGGAGAGCCGCCCCAAGAAGGCCAGATAGGGCGGATCAGTAGGCTGGGGATAAAAGTGATGGGTTTCTACGGCAATGGCGTTATAGACCGTGGCAATGTAGTTTAAGTCCCGCAGTTGCCGCTGGGAATGGGAAATGCTGACGTAGTTTTGGTTGCGATATTGGCTAAAAATGCGCTCGTTATCCGTTGTAAAGCGGCCATGGAGCGTGTGCACAACGGGTGTTTTCACCAGACTGGCGTAGGGTAAAGCCGTATAGCCCACATGGGAATGGATGACATCGAATTCATTGGCGCGACTAAAGACCTCTCCTAATTGCAGGGCTTCATAGACGGCATATTCCTGCACATTGGGATCGAGGCGAATGGCGTGGGGATAGGTAGAAACCAACTTGGCTTGGGTAATCGAATCGCCACTGGCAAACAGCGTGACCTCGTGCCCTCGCTTGATTAATTCTTCTGTGAGCAGACTCACCACCAACTCCACACCCCCATAGGCCGGCGGCGGTACCCGTTCCCACAGGGGGGCGATTTGAGCAATGCGCATATAAGCCTCCTCGAACAATACGGTTGGTCACCGATGCCTTGATGCTAATCGCGCGATTGACTCAGCAGCATGGCTGCCTCAACGGTACGCAATCTGAACAAAAAAAACCAAGGGGGTAAATCCCTACCTGAAACTTCGGGAATCCGTACTATTATTTGTTATTATCGCTACATTTTGTCAATTTAGAGTATGATAAAATTCTTCACTTATCCTTGCGATTTTTTAGGCAACAGAGACTTTCCTAATCAGAGAAAAAGTATCGTGAAAACATTCCTCTGATCGCTATTCTATGAACAGGCGTTGCCCGTTTCACGCCTTCTAAAATTTTAGTCGCAACGGTTCATGGATATTCAACTGATTCAACTTTTTGTTAATGGCTTGGCGGTAGGGAGTATTATTGCCCTTGCAGCGGTGGGTTTGACGCTCACATTTGGGATTTTGCGCCTGCCCAACTTTGCCCATGGGGACTTTATGACGACGGGAGCCTACCTGACATTGGTGGCCAATGCAACAGGACTCGATATTTGGCTCTCAATGGTGATCGGTGGCTTGGGGACGGCAGGGTTAATGCTCCTAAGTGAAAAGTTCCTGTGGCAGCCGCTGCGCGATCGCCGCGCCACCTCAACGACTCTAACTATTATTTCCATTGGTCTTTCGTTTTTCCTGCGCAATGCTGTGATTCTCATCTGGGGCAGTGAAAACCAAACCTATCGGCTACCGGTGATGCCCGCCCTTGATGTTTGGGGCGTGAAAATTATTTACTCCAAGGTGATTGTGATGATGTTGGCGGTGGGGGCGATCGCCGGTGTGCACCTCCTGCTGCAACGCACAAAAGTTGGCAAGGCCATGCGAGCCGTAGCTGATGATCTCGACCTAGCTCGGGTTTCCGGGATTGATGTCGAGTGGGTGGTGCTGTGTACTTGGCTCTTGGCAGGGGTGCTCACGGGGGTGGCCGGCGGTCTCTATGGCCTGATTACCGCTGTGCGGCCAACGATGGGTTGGTTTTTGATCTTACCCCTCTTTGCCAGTGTAATTCTCGGTGGCATTGGCAATCCCTATGGGGCGATCGCCGGCGCCCTGATTATTGGTGTCGCTCAGGAAATGAGTACACTGTTTATCCCTTCTGAATACAAGCTGGCGGTTGCCCTAGTCATCATGATGGCGGTGCTTTTGGTGCGCCCCCAAGGGCTATTTCGTGGCACACTCAGTTAGTCTTCTTAGGAGAGTTCCTCTGATTTCAAACCTCTATACTCTTGCAACCCTTGTTGCTGCAATTAACGCTGCGCCTCAAGATTGGCGCCCTCTGGTGTTTACCAATGGCTGTTTTGACCTGATCCACGCGGGGCATGTGCGCTATCTGGCGGCAGCCCGCGCCCTTGGCAAACGCTTGGTGGTGGGGTTGAATAGCGATCGCTCGGTGGCAGCCCTAAAGCCCAAACGGCCGATTATTCCCGAACAGCAGCGGGCAGAGGTGCTGGCTGGTTTACGATCAGTAGATGCGGTGGTGCTGTTTAGCGATCGCACTGCCACGACCCTGATCGAGGTTCTCCAACCGGAGATCTACGTCAAGGGGGGCGATTACCAACTGGAGACTCTACCGGAAGCGGCGGCTGTGCAGCACTATGGGGGTCGCATTGAACTCATTCAAGTGGAGGTTCCCAGTTCGACAACGGCGATCGTCCAACGCATTCTAGAGTTGTATGGGGAGGAGTCAGCAGGCGCATGGTCACCACAGAACCGGCCTTAGCCGATTTACGGGCGCAGTTGTACAGCGGCAACGAAAAAGCCCAACTGGCCGCCATGACCACCCTGAGTACGGCAGGCAGTGAAGGCTATCACCTCTTGCAGGAGTTCCTCAAAGACAGTGCCACCTTTTCTCCGCCGCCCGCCCTATGGGTGCGGGGTCAAGCCTACCGCCTCCTATTTCATTGTCCGGAAGCGTCTGTCCAAGCTTTTTTACAACAACACTATCCCCAAGGGATGATTCCCCTGCGCTCCGATCGCGGGGTGGACTATCGGGAGCTGGCTGAACTCCTAGTGGCCGAGAAATTTGAGGCCGCCGATCGCCTGACCACCCAAAAGCTGTGTGAACTGGCAGGCTCCTTGGCCCAAAAACGCCGCTGGCTCTACTTCACGGAGGTGGAGCAACTCCCCATTGTGGATTTACAAACCATTGATCAGTTGTGGCTGGCGTTTTCTCTGGGTCGCTTTGGCTATTCGGTGCAGCGGCAACTCTGGCTGAGCTGCGGTCAAAACTGGGATCGGCTTTGGGAGAAAATTGGCTGGCGGCAAGGTAAGCGGTGGCCGCGTTATCCCCATGAATTCATCTGGGATTTGAGTGCCCCTCGCGGCCATTTACCCCTGACCAATCAACTGCGGGGCGTCCAAGTGCTCAATGCCCTTCTCAATCATCCGGCTTGGACTGCTTAGAATAGGGATAGCAATCGTGGTGAGGTGGCAGGGATGAAGAAGAATATTCAGCGATGGATGGTGGCGATCGCCCTTGTGGCGGGCATTAGTGGCGCAACCCTTTCCCCCCAAGTCGTGGCGCAAACCAGTGGCGGCCTCCTGACTGCCGAGCAAATGAAAAAACTCAATCTCAGTGTGGAACAAAAACAAGCTGTCCTGCGCCTGACCCTGCGCACCAACGATCGCATCCTCAAGATTTTGGATCGCGATCAACAGCGCATCTTTCGCAATGCCATCAAAGAAGGGAAATCCACCGAGGAGGCCATGAGCGCCGTTTCGCTGCGCCCCGCTCAAAAAACACAGCTTTCAAAGGTGATGCAGGATACCCGCGTCGAGATGCTGACAATCCTCACTCCTGAGCAGGTGAAGCAATTGCAAGGATCGCGCTAAGCTGAGCAGCTTTTCAGCCAATGAGCCGAAGTTGAGGATTGGCTCAAAGCAGAAAATCTTCAGGTGGTTGGTGAGGGGTCACAATCGGTAGCACCTGTTCAAGATTCCCGGCAGGACGGGCAATAATCTGATGGGAGATGACCGCGTGGCCAGTGAGGGATCGCGCCGCTCGAACCGCTGCATTCACGTCCGCCACCTCCCCTCGGATCACCACCGTCCAATAGCCCGCCCCAATCCCTTCACAACTGATGAGGGTGACCTGAGCGGCTTTGACCAACGTATCGGCCACCGCAAGGGCTGCCGGATACCCCAAGACCTGCACCATGCCCACCGCCTCTGCTGCCATCGCCACTACCCGTGCCACATCTCCCCTATTGTAGAAAAGGACTGGGGTTAAGCTAGAAAAACGGTGCTCTAGTTTCCTGAAGGGGAGTGGATTCCATGCAGACCATAGGGGTGTTCGCCGAGCTAGAGGAGGCTATAGCGAATAACGGCATTTCTGCCCACCAAGCCCTCAGCCTGTTGATGACTGCCCTGCCTTTAGTGGCCATCAGTGATCCGCAGGAACCCTTGCCCCCCCTGCTCAGAGCACTGCAAAGTGCCGGCGATCGCCTGCGCCAACAGCAGGTGGGGGACACCGTCACCTATGTGATTAACCGCAACATCAACTTCACGAATATCTGTGAGCAACACTGCGGCTTCTGTGCCTTTCGTCGCGATGCTACCGCTGCGGATGCCTACTGGCTCGACATTGACACGATTCTTGACAAAGTGGCTGATGCCGTGGCTCAAGGAGCTACGGAAATCTGTATGCAGGGCGGACTCAACCCAGCAGCTAAAGCTGGCGGCTCCACATTGCGCTATTACCAATCCCTGGTGCGGGAGATTAAAACTGCTTTTCCTCAAATCCATCTCCATGCCTTTTCCCCCCAAGAAATTCAATTCATTGCCCGCGAGGATGGTCTCTCCTATGCCCAAGTGATTGATGTCCTGCATCAGACGGGGGTGGACTCCATGCCCGGTACGGCTGCCGAGGTGTTGGTGGATCGGGTGCGCTCAAAAATCTGTCCTGAGAAAATTAACACCGCCACTTGGCTGGAGATTGTGGAAACCGCCCATCGCTTGGGGGTCTGGACGACCAGTACGATGCTTTGCGGCCACATCGAAACCCCGGCGGAGCAGGTGACCCACCTCCAACACCTACAACAACTTCAGCAAAAGGCCTTAGAACGCCACTATCCCGCCCGCATTACCGAGTTTATCCTGCTGCCGTACGTCGGGGAACTTGCTCCCAAGGCAATGCGACAATGGGTTGGACACGCCCAGCCCCGGTTATTACCGACATTGGTGCTGACGGCGGTAGCGCGGCTGTTTCTAGGACAGTGGATTGCCAACCATCAGCCCAGTTGGGTTAAGCTCGGCCTTGGGGGTGCGACAATGGCACTGAAGTGGGGCTGTAACGATTTAGGGGGAACGCTGATGGAAGAACACATCACCTCGGTGGCCGGCGCCCAGGGAGGGACGAGAGTTCCCCCGGCCGATTTGGTGGCCGCCATTCGCTCCTTGGGGCGAACCCCGCGTCAGCGCACCACCCTGTATGAGCCTGTTGGAGAGCCGCAATGACCTTTGAAGTTCCCTCTTCCCGTCGCGCACGCCCTTGGCTGGTGGGGGGGGTTGCCGTCCTCATGGTAGGCGCAGCCGCTGCTGCCGGCGTCTTCCTCTGGCAACGCTTTGGTCAACGTCCGATCGCGCCCGGCCTGGCGATCGCCCCCAATACCGCCCTCCTGACGCTCACCCTCCCCACCGACCCCCAGCCTTGGCAAGCCTTGGTCAAAAGTGGCCTGCTGCAAACCCAACCTTGGCTAAATCTCACCTATGATCCGCTCTCACCAGACGGGGTGACTCTGGCGCAACTGGATTACCTCAAGCAAGTGCGCCCCTTCATTGGGGAGCAAGCTACAGTGGTGCTCTTGCCCATAACCCCAGCGTCCGTCCGAGAATCGCCCGTCCCCCCCCACGTTTGGATTGTGCCGACCCTCAATGTACCGATGGGGGAGCAACTTTTGCAAAGTGTCATTGGCGAACCGATCACAGAAATCAACGGGGTGAAAATCTTCAAGGCCAAGGGGATTGTCCCTGACCCTAATAGCGGCGCGATCGCCCTCGTCAAGCACGCAAACGATGCCTACATCCTCTGGAGTCAGCACCAGAGCGCCCTGCAACAGGTCATTGCCACCGCCCAAGCTAACAA
This sequence comes from Thermosynechococcus sp., assembly GCF_046299635.1. Taxonomy (GTDB): domain Bacteria; phylum Cyanobacteriota; class Cyanobacteriia; order Thermosynechococcales; family Thermosynechococcaceae; genus Thermosynechococcus. The sequence continues at coordinate 89,830 of NZ_JBKBHV010000005.1, forward strand.
CGGCATTGCCCGCCAGCCCACCTATCAACAGGCCGTAAGGGGGTTATCGGATCATCGCCCTTTGGTGGAACTCTATTTGAACTTGCCCGCCTTTTTGGCCAGTCAGATGGCCGCCCCTGAGGGAAATCTTCCTGAACCGCCCCGCGAGCTGCAAGGGATGGTGCTCACCGCAGACATGACCCCTGAGCAAATTGAGTTGGAGGCGGTAACTTGGCGTTCCCAACAGAATCAAGCCTTGGTCAGTGAAGGTCAAAGCCGTGAACTCAGTCACCTGGTGCCTGAAACAACCCTTGCTTTCTACAGTACTGGCTCCTTCAAGAATTTATGGCAGAATACGCCCAAATCTATCCAAGAAACGATCGCTAACACGGTTAAAGATCTCACCGGACTGGATTGGCAACAGGTCTTTGTCCCTTGGATGGAGGGGGAATTTGCCGCTGCCTTTGTGCCCGTTCCCGCTTGGGGAAATGCCCCTAGTTTGCTCTTTCTCAGTCAGACCAGCGATCGCCCCCAAGCCAGCCAAGCTCTCAGCCAACTCGATAGCCAGATTCGCGATCGCCTGCGCTGGCAAGTCCAACAAACGACAACGGAACTCCAACCGCTCACCACTTGGCGCATTCCCCCCGGCCTCCCCGTGGGGCAGCATGGCTGGCTCAATGACAATACCCTTTATTTGGGACTCGGTCCTCTAGCAGACATGAGGCGTCCCCCTGAGCGCTCCTTGGCCGACTCCCCTCTTTACCGCGCGGTGCTTCCCCATCCGAAGGGGACGCAATTTTATCTGAATTTGAGTAATTTAGAACCATTGCAAAACAACTTGCTCTTACCCCAACTGGCACCCGAAGTGGCGCGATCGCTTCAGCCGTTTGCCGCTCTAGGCATCACCGCCGAGGTGCGCAATAATCAATTTACCTACTACACGGCTCGGATTCGCCTAAAATCCGCTGCGTCGCCGTAGGCAGGATGGAGAAGACTGGGAGGCCTCTTAGGGAAGTCACGCAATCACCGTGGAACCAGATGTTTTACTGAAACGATATAGCGTTGGCGATCGCGACTTTGCAGGGGTACGTTTGCGCCATGCTAACCTGAGTCGGTCGGTGTTGACGGGCATTGACCTTTCCCGTGCCGACCTCACCGAGGCTGCCTTACAAAGCACCAACCTGCAAGGGGCGGATTTGCGGGGGGCAATTCTCAGCGGCGTCAATCTCAGCCAAGCGGATTTGCGGGGGGCAGATTTGCGGGGGGTGATTTTAATCAGTGCCGATCTACGCTGGGTGTCTCTGCGCAAGGCTAATCTGACGGGGGCGGATTTAACCCGTGCCAACCTTGCCAATGCCGATCTCAGTGAGGCCAATCTCACCGGTGCTCAACTCAGTGAAGCCATCCTGCGGGATGCCAACTTGACGCTCACGGATCTCACCCTTGCTGAACTTGAGCGGGCAAACCTCACCCGTGCCAATTTAACCGAAGCCTACCTGCGGGGCGCCGACCTTGCCGATGCCGTCTTGCGGGAAAGTCAACTCCTGCAGGCCAATTTGCGCGGTGCCAATCTCAGTGCCACCAATTTGCAGCAGGCCAACCTAGAGCGGGCAATCTTGATCGGAGCGAATCTGCGTCGTGCCCGTCTTGAGGAAGCCAATCTCCGCGAAGTGACCTTCAAAGAGGCCAATTTACGCCATGCCTGTTTGGACAACGCCAAACTCGTCGGTGCCGATTTGCGGGGGGTCAGTCTTGCCCAAGCGCTGCTGCGCAAAGCAGATTTGAGTTCAGCGATTCTCATTGGCGCCAACTTAATGGGTGCCAATCTTAGCGGTGCCGATCTGCGGGGCGCTAATCTCATTGAAGCCATTCTCACAGGTGCCAGTCTCAACGGCGTTGATCTCAGTGCTGTGGATATGAGTGAGGCGATACTGCCGGATGGCTATCTTGCGGAATAGTCTCAAGGACAGACCGCTGCTGGTGTAGAGTAAAGGATCGGTGATTTTGAGATAGGCATGGCAACCACGTATCGCATTGCGGTTTTGGCAGGGGATGGGATTGGTCCAGAAATTACGGCTGTTGCCCTCGATGTGTTGCGGGCGATCGCCCCTCGCTTTAACTTGGAATTTGAGTTTGTCCCTGCGCTGGTCGGGGGGGCTGCCATTGATGCCGTAGGAGAACCCCTGCCGGCTGCAACCCTCGAAACCTGTCGCCAAAGTGATGCCGTGCTTTTAGCGGCCATTGGCGGCACACAGTGGGATAGCCTACCCCGTCACCTGCGCCCGGAAACGGGATTGCTTGCTCTGCGTGCCGGTCTAGGGTTATTTGCCAACTTACGCCCCGCCAAAATTTTTCCCCAACTGGTGCATGCCTCCTCCCTCAAACCGGAAGTAATTGCCGGTGTGGATTTGATGGTGGTGCGCGAACTCACCGGTGGCATTTACTTTGGTCAACCACGGGGCATCTTCACCACGGAAACCGGGGAGCAGCGGGGGGTCAATACCATGGCCTACACCGCCACGGAAATCGATCGCATTGGGCGGGTGGCCTTTGAAACTGCCCACAAACGGCAGGGCAAGCTCTGCTCGGTAGATAAAGCCAATGTTCTGGAGGTCTCCCAACTGTGGCGCGATCGCCTGACGGCCCTCAGTGCCGAATACCCCGATGTGGAACTCACCCATCTCTACGTGGACAATGCCGCCATGCAACTGGTGCGCGCCCCAAAACAATTTGACACGATTGTCACCAGTAACTTGTTTGGCGATATCCTCTCCGACATTGCCGCCATGCTCACAGGCAGTATTGGCATGCTCCCCTCCGCCAGTTTGGGGGAATCGGGGCCGGGGCTGTTTGAGCCGGTTCACGGCTCTGCCCCCGACATTGCCGGCCAAGACAAAGCCAACCCCCTCGCCATGGTGCTCAGTGCTGCCATGATGCTGCGTTATGGCCTCAACCAACCCGCCGCAGCGCAGGCGATCGAAGAGGCAATGACGGCCGTTTTGGATCAAGGCTACCGCACCGGCGATTTGATGTCTGAGGGCTGTACCCTTGTCGGCTGCCGGGAAATGGGCAACCTTTTGATCAAGGCATTGTCCCAATAGATTGAGGGAGATAACAGGCGCTGGGGCGGCCTGACCCGCTAGACACCAATTAGCTTATTGCGGTCAAAATCCTGAAGGAGGCTCAGGGGTTCAATGCGAGCAAACTCTTGACTATGGCGATGTGCCAAGTGCAGTACCCAAGGCAAACGCGCATGACTGAAAGCACTGGCCGGATGTAACTGGGTCAAATGATAGGTCTGGAGTGCTAGAAGTTCAAGATCAGTATCCCCATACTCATGCACCGCCCGCAGCGGTCGAGCACTGCCGAGTTCTTGGTTGCGACTTCTGATGGGTTGACTGCTAATCAGAATGAACGAGCGTTCTTGGCTATCAAAAACCACGGTTCCCTCTTGAGCCGCTGGATATTCAGGGTTCTTTTCCAGAGCGAGCCGCCCCGCACCGGTTTTACGCACACTGAGAATATCTACGGCAATTCCTTCTTTCGTGAGTTCCTGGATGGTGGGTTGAAACTCGTCCTCACGTGCCAGGCCATCGCGCAGCAGCAACACTTTGGTGGGGTAGCGATTCTCATATCGGAAAAACTTATCTATGAGCTTGAGGACGGTTTGCCAAATGGCTTGGCCGCTGATTTTTTCCCCCCGTTGTGCCGTCGGCAGTTCCCAGCCTAGGGATTGACCATTGGCAAATACGGCAAAGGCGGGAGTGCCAAAATACAGGGAGCCATTGGTGCCCGTATCAAAACCGATGATCAGTTCTGCGTGCCCCGGCTTTGAGGGCGGTTGTAGGTGGATGGGTTGCCACTTGGCTTTACACAGAAGTCCTAGAACGATGTTGAGGGCTTTGTATGGGTTGAGGTTTTCAGGAGTAAAAAATTGCGTGGCAATGCCTACTCGCAGGGCTTCATTGCGAATACGCTGCTTTTCTAAAGAGCGAGGCATCATCACAAGGATGGTTTGAATTCCCTCGTCAGCCCATGCCCGCCAAAATTGATGCCGTGCTAGAGCGCTTTCCCCCATCTGGGAGCGGGTGCGAAAGGATTGAATTTCTAGGGATTTGCCGTGGATGCGACTCAAATCCCTCAGGAGAGTGGTAATTGCAGGCGGGCAGGTGGGTGCTTCTGTGCACAGGTTCAGTAGGCCAAATTTTTCTTCGCCACAGCGGGCGCAGCCTTTGTGCAACACGTCAGCAACCTTTTCCACTTCTTGTCCGTCCTTGCCTAGAAGAACGGCACGGGGCAGGAGATAGGCGGTTTTTTGGACAGGGCCTTGGGGAGGAGCTACTTGGTAATAACTTCGACAAAGCCACTCCACGAAGGGTTGAACCCCTTGCAGCCGCGTCTGCACCGGTAGGCGAATTTTTTGAAACACAGCCTCCACCGCCTGCTTTAACTGGCGATCGCCACTGGCTTGGAGTTCGCTGAGCATCTCTAGGGTCAGGCTGGGGGTAAGGCGACAGGAGAGGTGAGGGATGGGTTTGCCGCTCCGGGAATTTCTGACATAGACCACTTGCGAGTTTTGAATTTCTGCCTCCGTGGCACCTTCAGCACGGTGGTACTCCGCTAAGGTTTTGTTTAACCCCTCTAGCCACACCGTCTCAGGCCGCTCGCCGCTGCCTAGGCCCACAAATTGCCAGCGATAAAATTGGTTATTTTTGCGATAGGTATTGCGCACCCAAGAGAAAGACAACTCTGGATATCGGTCTAACCACTGCTGCAACGTCCATGGGCTGTGGAAATGGTAATGGTAATCCACCTCAATGTAGAGATTGGCCGCTGTGTCCACAATGAGATCAAAACAGTACCCCCTGATAACTTGCCAGCCTGCATGCTCAACTTCTTCTGGATCGCTTTTTTTCCAAAAAAGAATACTGTTATCACTACCCTTTTCGACAACGTGGGCTTGCGATTGGCGAGCACTTCGCTCTAGGGTGCGTCGCAGTCGCGATCGCTGGAGACTTTCAAGCGCCTGTCGCTGGTTAGGGTCACGGCAATCTAAAATTATTTGCTCAGGATTTACTAGCCTCCATGTTTCCCCCTCAAAATGGAGCGGGGGCGTTCTCGCAGCGGATTCCTCAACCAGAATGTAGGTTTGCCAGCGGCTCGCTACTGCCTCTAGGCGATAGCAAATCCGATTAAGTGCTTGGGCTTCTTCGCCAATGTCGGGATGCTCTGTCCACTGGCAGGTATAGCGATAGACCCTCCGCTCAGCCTCACTTAGGTTTTTAATCAAAAAACGATTGAGTCGAACGGTTTGGGAGGTGAGATTCACAGAGCCACTGACAAAAGGAACAACAAGGGGAAAGCATCTATGCTTCTTTCATCCTAAGGCAGAGAGGGCTGAGCAGAGCCTAGTTCAAACTAGTTTTTTTAGCCAGTAAGGCCTCCACCTGCTCAATGCTGAGGGGTTGCGAGAAGTAATAGCCTTGGGCATAGTCACAGCCAAGTTCCCGCAGTCGTGTCACTTGATAGGGATGCTCTACCCCTTCTGCTACCACTTCCAGATGGAGAGCCTTGGCAAGGCTCACAATGGCATCAATAATGGGGGGCTGTTGTGCGGTTTCGGTGATGAGCTTGACGAAGCTGCGATCTACCTTGAGGCTGTCAAGGGGAAGATTGGCTAGGTAGCACAGAGAAGCATGGCCGGTGCCAAAGTCATCAAGGCTTAGCTTGATCCCTTGCGCCTTGAGTTGCAGCAACCTGTCGCGCACTTGTTCAGGCTGGTCAATGCCCACACTTTGGGTGATTTCGAGGTGCAGACGGTCAGGAGGAATCTGGGTTTGCTCCAACGCCGCCACTACCTGTTCGACAAGGGCAGGGTGCATCAGTTGCCGATTCGATAAATTCACATTCACAGACAACTGCCAGCGGGGGAATTGCTCCTGCCAGTGCTGAAGGTCGCGGCAAGCCCGCCAAATCACCCAATCGCCAACGGGCAAAATCAGTCCCGTTTCCTCGGCAAGGGGAAGGAAGCGATCGGGCAGTAATAAACCTTGGGTCGGATGTTGCCAGCGAATGAGGGCTTCAAAGCCGTAGAGACGATTATCACTGAGGCAATAGATGGGCTGATAAAAGAGGGTCAACTCATCCCGCTCAATGGCTTGGCGCAACCCGACTTCAAAGGAGAGGCGATCGCGCGCCGTTAAATGCATTTCTTCGCTAAAGACTTGATAGCGATCGCCCCCGGCCACCTTCGCCTGATACATGGCAATATCGGCATTGCGCAAATAGTCTTCTGCCTTGTCCATGTGGGGCGATCGCGTGGCCACGCCAATGCTCACCCGCAGCCTAATCAGTTGATCTTTGACGATAAAGGGTTTCTCTAAGGTGGCGTGAATGCGATCGCAAACCCCCAAAGCATCGCTGTTGTTACTAATGTCATCGAGCAAAATCACAAACTCATCGCCCCCAATGCGCGCCACCGTGTCATCGGGACGGACAATGCGAGTCAAGCGATTGGCCAACTCAATGAGAATCAGATCCCCCCAACTGTGGCCAAAGCTATCATTGATGACCTTAAAGCGATCAATATCAATAAACAAAATTGCAAATTTATAATCGGGACGACGACGACCATGGCGAGCCGCCTGTTCAATGCGATCAAAGAGGAGCGTGCGATTGGCTAAGCCCGTCAGTGAATCATGGAGGGCGTCGTAGAGCAACTGGGCTTCCGCAGGGCGATGTTCCGTTAGGTCGGTGAGTGAACCTGCTACCCGCGTGGCATTGCCATGAGCATCCCGCAGCGCCAGACCCCGTGCCAACACCCAGCGATAGGAGCCATTGCGATGTTGAATCCGAAACTCCTGATGAAATTGAGGCGTTTGGCCGCGCACATGGAGCATTAAATTCAATTTGACCCGCTCGACATCTTGGGGGTGAATCCGCTTCAGCCAGTCATCAATATGGTTGCCAATTTCGTGATCCTGATAGCCAAGAATTATTTTCCAGCGGGAGGAATAAAACGTTTCATTGGTCGTCAGGTTCCAGTCCCAAATACCATCATTGATGCCACGGGTGAGCAGCGCATAGCGATCGCTGGTTTCCAGCAAGGCCGCTTGGGTCAACTTCACATCCGTAATGTTGTAGCCGCACATCAAGCCCGCGCCATTGGGAAAGCGCACAAACGCCCAGAGCATTTCTAAAACTTGGCCATCGACACTATGAACCGGAATTTCCTGCCAACCGCTGGGGGAATGAATCATCCAATAGCGAATCTGTCGTTGGGTCTTTGAATCAGGAAAACACTGGCTCAAAAAATCCCGTGACAGCAAGTCTCCTGTATCCCAGCCCAATTGGCTTGTCACCTCTTGGTTGATGGACTGAATTTGCCCTTCGTTGTCATAAAATACGACTAATAGGGGCAAACGGGCACACACTGTCCGCAGCAGCTCATAGGGATCCGTGCTTGCTGGAAAATCGAAACCATAGCCCGCTTGACCACCCATGATTTGCCGACCGAATTGAGAAAACAAAAATGAGGAATCGTGCTCCATAATACTATCTTAAAATGTATAGGAGATCACAGAGTGACTTGGCCGACACAATAAAAGCACTAAGTACATTGGCGGTTGCTTTGCAATTCCTATGGCAAGGTGGCAAAAAAGATTAAACCTAGGCAGTGAGCGATCGCTGTTCTCCGCTAGAGGAGGTGTATTTTAATCCCAAAATCCAGAAAATCTGCTGGGTAATCGCCTCATATTGCTCACCAGACAGCAAATCTTTTTCCTGATGTAAGAGAAGCAGCCTACTCAACTGTTCAGTTGCTGTAGCTAACTCTTGCGGCTCAGGGTAAAGACTCTGGAGTACTGCATAGAGATCGGCTTCTGCGTTGGCCACGAGTGCTGCTCCTTGGCAGATGACAGGCTTAAGAAATGGCTCATACTGCCGCAACAATCGCCGCAAGTAATAGAGCATTGAAATAGACAAAGAGAGAACCCTCATTGAATTAACCTCGCATCATTCAAATTCAAGTAGGTTAAGGTTGCGTATTAATGATTAAACTCTGAATCTAGAGCAATCATTGTTCTCTAGACTACAATCCGCACAAATGATCTTGACTTTTTTATCCCAAGATTTGGTTTTGGCCTACATAGAGTTATTATTTTGATTTTGACTGAGTTTGATCACTCGCTAACGACTCTAGCCTAGATAATCTACCTAATTGCTGTCAATCCAGTTTTGGTATTTACGAATACCAAGTGAGTCTATTCTTATTCAATTTGAAATTAGTCTTAAATAGAAGTTAGTCAATGAACGACTCGCTCTTGAGAGAATCGAGGAATCTGTTTTTTATTTTCCTTTGAAGCTGATTTATCAGTCTTAGTCTTACTCAAGAGCCGGTATTAGAAAACCATTTACCTTTGGCTCTCCATACTGTATCTATCATGATTGATTTTGAGTTTTAATAGGCAATTTTAGTGGACAAAAAAGCCTACCATCACCAGCGGAATAAAAAGACTCAGGGCAACAATGAGCAGTAAATTTTCTGGCTCGATGTTAATGATCGTGGGTTGATTGCGTTTCTTTTTGGGATTGGGATCGGTCATGGCAGGATACCCATAGGAATACCCTTAGCTTAACAAGCGCTGTCGCAGCACTCGCAAATGTTAATGAGTCGAAAGAATCCGCTATGATACTCTCAGGTGCCTAAATGAGCGGGGATTCCTATGCAGTGTCCCTATTGCCACCACACGGATAGTCGCGTTTTAGAGTCTCGATCGGCAGAGGGGGGGCAAAGTATTCGGCGGCGTCGAGAATGTCTGGCCTGTGGCCGGCGCTTTACCACCTACGAGCGGATTGAGTTTGTTCCCATTACCGTCATTAAGCGCAATGGCGATCGCGAGTCCTTTGATCGCTCGAAATTGCTGCGGGGTATCATGACCGCCTGTGGCAAAACCAACATTCCCCAACAAAAAATTGAAGCCCTTGTGGATGATATTGAGGCGGATTTGCAGTTGCGATCGCGCCGTGAAGTTACCAGTGCGGAAATAGGGGAAGCAGCACTGCAACGGTTGCGCCATCTCAGCGAAGTAGCCTATGTCCGTTTTGCCTCCGTCTATCGTCAGTTTCAAGGGATTAGTGATTTTGTTGCTGAACTTGCTCATCTCCAAGAGACACCGTACTCTTCAGAGTTGGTAACCGCTTCCCAATCCTAAAGGGGCTTCATGGGTAAATCGGCATTAATCGCGTCAATGAGCCGTTGCTCCTCGTCATTTATTTCATCAATGTAGTGGTCAAAAATTTGCCCTAAACGCGGTTCATAGAAGCGGTGCAGGCTGTAGTTGGGGGTGGCCGGGAAGCCCCGCCGTTTTTTATGGCGTCCGCCGGCGCCGGGATCAAAGCGTTGAATGCCGTTGGCGATCGCCCACTCGATGGGTTCATAGTAGCAGGCACTAAAGTGCAGACAATCAATTTCACGGGCACTGCCCCAATAGCGGCCGTAGAGATTGGTGCCCTTGGTAATGCAAAAAGACATCCCAATGGGACGCTGCGCACCACTCGGATAGGCAGCAAAGAGCACCACGCGGTGGCGGTAGCGATCGCTCAGGGCTTCAAAAAACTCCCGTGTGAGATACTTGCTACCCCACCAGCCAAATTTGTCGCAGGTATCGGCATAGAAATCGTACATTTGCCGCAACAGGCTGCGGCTGACCTCATCCCCCTGATGAATCCGAAACGTGAGATCCGCTTGGGCAACGGCCTTGCGTTCCCGTTTGATATTGCGACGTTGGTTGGCATTGAAGTCTGCCAGATAGTCATCAAAGGTCTGATAGTTGCGATTCTGCCAGATGTAGCTGTGGTGCAGCCACGCCCGATAACCGTAGGCGGCAACGGTGGGCTGCCATTGCGGATCCACGTAGAGAAAGTGGCAGCCGGAAAAGCGGTGGCGCTGGCAGAGGCGATCAATTTCATGGAGCATCACCGTTGTGATCATGGCCTCATCTACCCCTTCTGCCACAAGAAAGCGATAGCCCACCGCCGGCGTGAAGGGCGCCATCCCCAGCAGCTTGGGATAATAGCGAATGCCCAACCGCGCAGCCAAATCGGCCCATTGGTGATCAAACACAAATTCCCCTTGGCTGTGGCCTTTGACATAAAGAGGAGCGGCAGCCACCAGTTCCCGCCGGCCTTGGCGATCGCACCAAACCAGCAGATGATGGGGAAGCCAACCCGTTTGAGGCGTTGCACTGCCGGAGGCTTCCAGTTGGTGCAACCATTCCCATTCAAAAAAAGGGGTTTCTAAAGGCAGCGCAAGGGCATCCCACTGCTCTTGGGGCACGCTGGCGATCGCATTTACCCACTGAATCGTTAGCTCCGGTGCCAGTGCTGCTGCAAACTCTGCCATACTCTTCAGGGAAACTGCACCTCTGTTGTACTATAGCAAGCGCCTCAAATGAAAACACTGCCATCGGGCATCAGTGCCTCCTCTAGGCAAGCCTCCAGCAACACTGCACTACTGAGATCGGCGCGCATCAGGTTGGCCTGCCGCAAATTGGCGCCCTTGAGAATGGTGCGGGCAAGGTAGGCATCAATGAGGCGGGCTGCCTGCAAATCCGCCCCCGTTAAATCCGCACGCCGCAAATCCGCCCTATTCAGCACTGCGTCTCGCAGGGTGACCCCTTGGGCCTGCGCCTCATCGAGGCGGGCTTCTGAGAGAATGGCCTGACTCAAATCGGCGTGGTTGAGAATAGCGCCTCGCAGATCCGCTTGGGTCAGCCGCGACTGCCGCAAATTGCTACCTGTCAAATTCGCCTCGTAGAGAAGGGCACGGGTGAGAATTGCCCCTTGCAGGTTGGCACTTTCTAAATTCGCCTGCGGAAGGCTGACGCCGTTGAGGTTAGCTTCCTTGAGATTTGCCCCCTGGAGGTTTGCCCGTGCTAAGTTTGCCCCTGCCAAATTTGTTCCCTGCAGATCTACTTGGCGGAGATCGGCGCCCACCAGATTGGCTGCTTCCTGATAGTTCTCCTTGCGAAAGTTGGCACCCCTTAGACAAGAGCCGGTCAACAGAATATGACTTAAATTTGCCTGCCGCAAATCACTGCCGAGGAGATTGCAATCCCGAAAAACCGCCAACGCCAGATCGGCACTTTGCAAACTGGCGCGATCAAACACACAGCCATGGCATTGGGCGTCGCGGAAATAGCTCTCATTCAAGACTGCTTGGGTAAAGTTGCACCCCTCCAAGCGTGCGCCGTTCAAGAGAGCACCACTTAAATTTGCCCGGCCAAAATGACAAAACTGCAAGTGTACCCCCTGAAGACTTGCACCGCGCAGATCAATGCCGATTAAATCTGCCCCCACAAGACTCATGCCCGCCAAGTTCACACTTTGAAAATCGGTTTCGCCCTTGGCATAGCGAGCGAGAAACTCTTCAGCGTCCATGTTGGTCTAAAGTAGGGAGCAACGCTCTAGGAATGTCTGTCCTTAACATGGCCGGTCTCCCTGCTGAAGGCCGTAGTGTTGCAGAATCTCCTCACATCGTGCTTGGGCATCTCGGTCAAGGGTGGGGGGCACAGCCACGGCAATGCCTTCAATTTGACTCAATTCGTAGTCAAAGTGAGAAGAGGTCTGGGGCAGCAATCGTACCGACACCCCATCCAACAACTGCAAGTGAGCCGCCAATTCGCGATAAATTGCTAGGGGCATCAGCCGGTTGTAGTACACCCGTTCACTCATGGGACTGGTTAGGGGGAGTAGGCAGGGTACAGCAGTTGACATCATTCAAGCAAACTTTACCCCACGCTAAAGCCCAACGAACTAGCGCCACACGATTCTCTGTTTTGGTTTTCATCAAAATGTTACTAATATGGTTATCTACCGTGCGCTTGCTGATGTCTAGTTTGGCAGCAATATCTTGGTTGGTTAGCCCGGTGGCCACAAGCTCTAGGATCTGTAGCTCGCGCTCTGACAGCAGCGAATACTCCCACCGATCGTCTTGCGGTATAGACATCCCTAAATCCGTATAATTACTTAGACCCTTATATTAATTGTAGTTGACGATTTCCCTCCTTGCTGCTCTTTTAGCGCAAAACCACACGATTCCCTTACACACGCCCGGCCACCAACGAGGTCGAGGCATGGAGCCGCTGTTGCGTGCCCTTTGGGGAACGGCCTTAGCCCAAGATTTGAGTGAGTTGCCCGGCCTTGATAATTTGGCTCAGCCCACAGGGGTTCTAGCAGAGGCACAGGCGGCGGTGGCGGCCACCGCGGGGAGCGATCGCGCTTGGTTTTTGGTCAATGGTGCCACCAGTGGTCTTTTAGCGGCACTTCTAGCCACCGTGGGGCCGGGCGATCGCGTCCTCGTGGGTCGCAATGTCCACCGCTCGGTGATTGCAGGACTGGTTTTAACGGGGGCAAAGCCCGTCTATTTGGGTGTTGCCGTTGATCCGCAGTGGGGGCTGCCGTTGCCGGTTACTTGGGATGTCGTTGCCGCTGGATTGGCTACCTATCCCGATGCCAAGGCAGTTGTGCTTGTCAGTCCCACCTATGAAGGCCTGTGCTCGCCCTTGGTAGAAATCGCCCAGTGCGTCCATGACCACGGTTTGCCCCTCATTGTGGATGAAGCCCACGGCAGTCATTTTGCCTATCATCCCGCCTTTCCCATGGCCGCTCTGGTTGCAGGTGCGGATGTGGTGGTGCAGTCGTGGCACAAAACCCTCGGAACCCTCACGCAAACAGCAGTGCTACATCTGAAGGGGGAGCGGGTGTCCCCTGAGCGCCTGAGTCAAGCGCTGAATCTTGTGCAAACCACCAGTCCCAGCTATTGGTTTCTTGCAGCCCTTGAGCGAGCGGGGGTTCAGATGGCTCAGCAGGGCAAGCAAATCTACGAGTGGCTTTTCCAGTGGGTCAAAAACTATGAATGGCATCTGCCGCAATGGCAGCCCACGGGCATCCCTCAGGATCCCCTGCGATTGACCTTGGGCACTTGGCCGCTGGGTCTGACGGGGTTTGACCTCGATGTACTGTTGCAACCAGAGATCATTGCCGAGTTTCCCAGCGGGCGATCGCTCACCTTCTGCCTTGGCCTCGGTACCAGCCAAACCATGCTCGAAATTTTGGCCGATCGCCTGAAAAGTGTTTATGCCGACTACGGTCACAATGCCCCTCTGCCGCCACTGGCCATCCCACCAATCCCTAACCTCCAAGAACCCGCGCTCTCACCACGGGAGGCCTACTTTTGCCCACAGGTCTTGGTTCCCCTAAAGGCGTCCTTCAATGAGGTTAGCGCTGAGACGATCTCCCCCTACCCACCGGGAATTCCCACAGTGATCGCTGGCGAACGGATCACTCCCTCAGTCGTTGAAACCTTGCAAACCCTCCAAGCGCTGGGGGCAGAGATCGTGGGGGCTGCCGATCCTACGCTACAAACCCTAAGAATCTGCAAGATTTAATCTTCCCAGTCCTCCTCTTCAATGAGATGGCTCACCAAATGCTGCTCCAAGAGGGGTTGCAGGTGCTGAAAGTCTTGGGGAGACAGGAGTTCAGGTTCTTGGCCGGGGACAAGACGCGCAACGTAAAGGGTGGGACTCAGCGGGGCATAAACGCTGTATTCCCGTGTACCGCAAAAGAAGCTACTGCCGAGGGGTTGATACTCCTCGATGTCATCATCGGCTTCCACCTCCACCGTGAGAATATCCTCTTCATCAAGATTAGGGAGGTCGCCAGACACTGTTAAGGTCAACGCTGTATGCTTGAGGGTGAGGTTTTGTTCTGCAAGGATGGCACGGGCTGTATCAAAGACGGCATCAATTTCCTGCTCCTCTAGGGGAATGAGAGTTTCTTCCTCGTCGTTTTCGGCTACGACCGCAAAAATTTCTACGGGGTAGTCCACCGGCCGCAGCAGCGCATAGGTTTCCCCTTGCACATTCAGACGAAACTCGATATAGCAGTCGAGGAAGCGACCGTCATCATCGTAAAGGCGGAGCTGCTCCATCTCCTCCTCGAAGTCTTCCTCCTCCCAAGGCTGCTCATTACTGTTTTGCTGGTTTTGATAATTTGAACCCATGCTGCTTCGGTAAAAACAACTTAGGAAAGATTCCCTATGGCATTGGAGCATACCATGCAGCGGGTCGTCGTGGGGCATGCCCTGTGGCAGCCTTGGTTGATTTTTCTCCGGAAACTTAAAATTAAGGGCGATCCAAACCCGCAAATAGCGCCGCCACCACCTGTGCTGTCTTCTGATCTAGCTTGTGCCAGTTCACCTCCCCGTCCGGATCAAGGAGGCTGAGATCCGCTTGCACCTCCCCCACCTGAAAGTCATGGATGCCGCTGTAGTCCAGTTCTGGGGTGTATTGTTGAAAACAAATTTGATAGCAAAGCTCCCACAGGTTCACCCGCTGCTGGCGATCGCCCTGCCGTAAGTGCAACCAGTAGAGAATTTGGGGTTCGGCTTCACCACAGGGAATCTCAACGGTTTCATAGGTGCCCTGCCAAGGGGAAGCTTCTAGCGATCGCCGCAGATGATCCAGAAGACGAATCAGCGCCGGCTGCATCAGTTGTGCTGCCGCATACCACGGGTGATCGGTGTTGACAGTCATGCGATTAGGCCTTTGGTTTTTTCACATTGTAGGCTTCGTGGGACAGGACGCTGCGAGGTTCAAGGCCACTGCCGGTGTCATAGCAAATGAGACGGTAATGATAGCTGAGGGGAATACTAATCACACGGCGATCGTGATTGAGGCGCTTGCCCTTGAACTGGTGATAATCGGCGCCCGCGAGAATCTCGGCAATCACTTGCCGCGCCTTAAGAACGATAGACTTGGGTAATCCCTCTAAATCCACCACATCCTGTGCAAAGGAGGCCGCCCATTCCTGTCGCGCTAAGCGTGCTTGCTCCCGAACTGTTGCTTCTAGCGTCTTTGCTTGCCTCTCCTGAGCGCAGCGATGACACGTCTGACCATAGCCTTGGTGACCGCAGGGAAATCGTTTCCGACGACGTGACATAGGGCATTCCCCAAAAAACAAAATAGGGCAGAAAGTTGCGATCCCCTGCCCTGCTGATCTAGTTATATTCTGTGCCTAAATAGGTACCCCGTGCAAGTTAGCCCAGAAGGGCATTGGCCTTGGCCACCACATTCTCCACAGTGAAACCAAATTTTTCCATGAGGACATTGCCCGGCGCCGAGGCACCAAAGCGCTCAATTGAGACCGTGGCATCGGCATAGCGACACCAACCAAAACTAGAAGCTGCTTCCACTGCAAGACGCTTGACCCCCGCCGGCAGCACACCGGCTTTGTACTCAGGGGACTGCTCCTCAAAGAGTTCCCAAGAGGGCATGGATACCACTCGCACCTTCTTGCCGTTGGCAGTCAGGACTTCAGCAGCTTTGACACAGAGGGAGACTTCCGAACCAGTGCCAATCAGGATCAAGTCGGGGGTGCCTTGGCAATCTACAAGGGTATAGGCGCCTTTGGCCACATTGGCGGCAGAGCTACCGGCCAAGTTGGGTACATTTTGGCGGGTGAGAGCGAGTAGGGTAGGCTGCTTGCGCCGTTGGACTGCCACTTGATAGGCTCCGGAGGTTTCATTCCCATCGGCAGGGCGAATCACCAGTAGGTTAGGGATAGCCCGCAGCGAGGCCAAGGTTTCTACCGGTTGGTGAGTAGGGCCATCTTCGCCAAGGGCAATGGAGTCGTGGGTCATCACGTAGATCACACCCGCTTGGGAGAGTGCCGAGAGACGCAGGGCAGGTCGTAGGTAATCCGCAAAAACCAAGAAGGTGGCGCAGTAGGGAATCAAGCCAGAGTTGTGAAGGGCGATACCGTTGCAGATGGCGGCCATGCCGTGTTCCCGCACGCCAAAGCGAATGTTGCGATTTTGGTACTGCCCTTTTTGGAAGTCACCGGAGCACTTGAGTTCGGTGAGATTGGAGTGGGTCAGATCCGCAGAACCGCCAATGAGTTCCGGCAGATTGGGGGCGATCGCGTTCAGGCAAATTTCTGAATGCTTGCGGGTGGCCACAGCCTTGTCTTCAGGCGTGTAGCTGGGCAGATTGGCATCCCAGTTGGCAGGCAACTCACCCCGCAGCAGCCGTTCAAATTCGGCAGCTTCCTCAGGATACTTCTGGCGATAGGTTGCCAAGGTTTCGTTCCACTCCGCTTCATAGCTGGCACCGCGCTCAATAGCCTTGCGGAAGTGGTTCAAGACCTCATCGGGCACGACAAAAGGCTCATAGGACCAGCCAAGGTTTTCGCGGGTGAGCTTGACTTCCTCAGGTCCCAGAGCGGCACCGTGTACGCCGGCGGTGTTGGCTTTGTTGGGGGAACCGTAGCCAATCGTGGTGGTGACTTTAATAAGCGAAGGCTTATCAGTTACGGCTTTGGCGGCTTCAATGGCTTTGGCAATGCCTGCGAGATCCGTATTGCCATCGGCAACGTGCTGCACGTGCCAACCGTAGGCCTCAAAGCGCTTGCAGACATCCTCTGTAAAGGCAATGTCGGTGGAACCGTCAATAGAAATGTGGTTGTCGTCATAGAGGGCAATGAGTTTGCCTAAGCCCCAGTGACCGGCAAGAGAGCAGGCTTCACCGGAGATACCCTCCATGTTGCAGCCATCGCCAAGGATGACATAGGTGTAGTGATCCACCAGTTTCACATCGGGCTTGTTGAAACGAGCCGCCAAATGCGCCTCCGCCACTGCTAAACCAACGGCGTTACAAATCCCTTGGCCGAGAGGGCCGGTGGTCACCTCCACACCGGGGGTTTCAAAATTTTCAGGGTGACCGGGTGTGTGCGACCCCCATTGGCGAAACTGCTTGATGTCTTCGATAGTGACGCTGTCGTAGCCCGTGAGGTAGAGCAGGGCATACTGCAACATACAGCCATGCCCCGCCGAGAGGACAAAGCGATCGCGATTGAACCACTGCGGATTTTTAGGGTTAAACCGCATAAACTGGTTCCAGAGCACATAGGCCATGGGGGCAGCCCCCATGGGCAGACCGGGGTGCCCGGAGTTGGCCTTTTGCACCGCATCGATCGCTAGGAAACGAATCGCATTAATACAGAGTTCATCAAGGGACTGAGTAACCGCAGGCATTGCTTTCTCTCTCTAATTAGGTTTGCAGCAGAAGTTAACGATCGGGAGTGTATTTGCGGAAGGCCAACGTCACGTTGTGCCCACCAAAGCCAAAGGAGTTGGACAAAGCCACCGTCACCGGACAAGCCCGGCTGTGGTGGGGAACATAGTCCAGATCGCAGGCGGGATCCGGTTGCTCCAAGTTAATTGTAGGGGGGATGCGATCGTGGGCAACCGCCATCACCGTGGCGATCGCCTCAATGCCCCCTGACCCCCCCAGCAGATGTCCCGTCATGGATTTTGTCGAACTCACAGGAACGCGACGGGCATTCTCCTCACCAAGGGCGCGCTTGATGGCGGCGGTCTCCGTACTGTCATTGGCGGGAGTACTGGTGCCGTGGGCATTGATATAGCTCACCTGATCGGGGGCAATCTCGCCATCCTTGAGGCAGGCTTCAATGGCACGGGCAGCCCCTTCGCCCCCCGGTGAGGGAGCAGTCATGTGGTAGGCATCACACGTCAAACCATAGCCCACCATTTCGGCATAGATGCGTGCCCCCCGCGCAAGGGCAAATTCCAATTCTTCAAGGATCAAGATGCCTGCCCCTTCCCCAAGGACAAAGCCATCGCGGTTGAGGTCAAAAGGGCGACTGGCATGCTGGGGGTCATCGTTGCGGGTGGAAAGGGCACGGGCTGCCGCAAAACCAGCCACCGAGAGGGGGGTAATGGCCGCCTCTGTGCCACCACAGATCATCGCCTTGGCATAGCCGTGTTGCACCATGCGGAAGGCATCGCCAATGGCATTGGAACCCGCTGCACAGGCGGTCACAGCACAGGAATTTGGCCCCTTAGCACCCGTGTGAATCGCCGTGAGTCCTGCGGCCATATTGGCAATCATCATCGGGATCATAAACGGACTACAGCGATCCGGTCCCTTGGTGAGATAGATCTCCTGCTGATCTTCCATCACCTTGATCCCCCCCACACCGGTACCAATAATGATGCCAATGTCGGTGGCATTGCCCTCGTCAATCGTCAATTGGGCATCTGCAAGGGCTTGCTTACTGGCAGCCACGGCAAATTGGGCAAAGCGATCCATGCGCTTGGCATCTTTGCGATCCATGTAGAGGGTGGGATCAAAGCCCCGCACCTCACCCGCAATGCGGCAGTCATGGCGACTGGCATCAAAGGCCGTGATGTAATCAATGCCGTTGCGACCGGCCATTAACCCTTCCCAATACTCCGCAAGGGTGTTGCCGAGGGGGGTAATTGCCCCCATCCCCGTGACAACGACCCGTTTTTGGTGCGCCTTTGCCATGGATCTACGCAGCTACCTTACTGTTGATAAAGTCAAGGACATCTTGGACTGTTTTCAGTTTTTCGGCCTCTTCATCGGGAATATCCACACCAAAGGCCTCCTCGAGTGCCATGATCAGCTCCACAGAGTCGAGGGAGTCGGCATTGAGATCCTCAGCAAAACTCGCTTCGGGCACAACTTTTTCTGCATCAACACTGAGTTGATCGGCAACAATGGCTTTTACTTTTTCGAGAATTTCAGATTGATTCATAGATGCCTTAACTGGATGGACAACGATTGAGAACAGTAATTGATGCGGGCGATCGCCATTCCTCAAATCTAGGATGTTTCGTGCCCAGAATCAACGCGCCATAATTATAGGACAGATTGGGGATCCCCTAAGACACTGCTGCAACTGTGATAAGCTACACTTTGGATACTTGACATCAAAGAACGCTACATCCACTGTTGCCCTCTCTTCACCGAGTTGCCGATGCATTTTACGATTGCCAGTCTGCTTGCTAACTTTAGCGAAGATAAATTTGTTGCCCCCAAGGTTCTCGAAAAAAAACTCGGCTGTGACGATCCTGAGAGCCAGCGAGAACTAGAAATTGCCCTTGATGCCCTAGAGCGCATTGGCCTGCTCATCAAAGAACGGGGTAAGTATCGCCGTGCCAATGATGATGGCTTGATTGAAGGGCGGCTGCGCTGCTCCAGCAAGGGCTTTTGCTTTGCCATTCAAGATACCGAGGGCGCCGAAGATATCTTTGTGCGCGAGCATCAGCTCAGTACCGCTTGGAATGGCGATCGCGTGCTGGTGCGGGTCACCCGTGAAGGCCGCCGCAAGAAATCTCCAGAGGGGGAAGTAAAACTGATCCTTGAGCGGGGAAATCCCTCGGTGATTGCTCGGGTCAAACAGACCGAAGATGGTTTTCGGGCCACTCCCCTTGACGATCGCCTGCTCTTTGAAATTGCCCTTGAGCCGAATGACTTAGTACCGGATCTGTCCACCGTAGTGGATCAACTGGTGCATGTGAACATTCGCCGCTATCCCTTGGGGGGCTACCTACCCACGGGGGAAATTGGCCAGATCCTCGGAAGGGATGCCCAATCGGCACCGGTTCTTGACTTGATTTGCTGCAAACACAACCTTGCCCGCCAATTTAGTCCAGCCCTGCGGACAGCAGCAGCCACCTTGAATGCCCAGTTGGAAACTTGGGATTTGAGCGATCGCCAAGACTTGCGAGAACTGGTCACCATTACCTTAGTGGCTCCCGGCCAAGAACCCCAAGTGGCCTTTTCCCTCGACCGCGTTGATCCTCTAGATCTCAATCTTTGGCAGTTGGGGATTCACATTAGCGATGTGGGGGGATTGCTCCCCCGCGATGAACTGCTGGATCGCACTGCTCGCCGTCAGGGCATGACCCTTGCAACGCCTGAACTGAGTTTGCCCCTATTGCCGCAGGAATTGGAGAGGCTACGCTTGTTGCCGGGGGGCGATCGCGCCGCCATTTCACTGCTAATTGTGATCAACAATGGCGGTGAGGTTCAGTCCTACAGAATTTACCGCAGTCGTATCCGCGTCGATGCCTGTGTCAACAGTGAGCAGGTGGCCGCGACCCTTGCGCTGGGGGATAGTTCGGGGGATTGGTTGCGTGCCCTAATTCACCTTGCCAATGCCGTGAGTCAGCAGCGACAGGCACGGGGCAGCATTGAAGTCACCCCAGCGGATGCTTTGAGTCTTGCCTATGCCGATGAGGGGCTCGCCCCTGCCATTCCCTTACCGAGGGTCACCCCTTGGACAAGCTTAGTGATCCTTGCCAATGAACTCCTTGCCCGTCATTTGGCGAAGTTGGGAGTACCCGCCCTCTACCGTACGCAGCCTGTGCCCGAACTCTATGCAGTGCAGGATTTTCTCAAGCTCTGCCAAAATCTGAACTTGCCCTTGAGTCTAAACAATTCCTCGCAGGTGACGCCCCGCGACTGTCAGCGCTTTATG
This sequence comes from Thermosynechococcus sp., assembly GCF_046299635.1. Classification (GTDB taxonomy): domain Bacteria; phylum Cyanobacteriota; class Cyanobacteriia; order Thermosynechococcales; family Thermosynechococcaceae; genus Thermosynechococcus. The sequence continues at coordinate 110,176 of NZ_JBKBHV010000005.1, forward strand.
GCGCAGTTGGCTACTGCGGATCTGGCAGCCGTGTTGCAGGAACTCTTGCTCGATAAACTCAAACCCGCCAGCGATTCTGCTGTGGCACTGCCCCACTTTAGTTTGGCCAGTGGGGAGGGGTATGCCCATTTTTGCTCGCCCCTACAACGCTACACTGACATTGTCAATCAGCGCATTTTGCATATTCTCCTGACGGAAGGGCGCGATCGCCGCGGGCCACGGGCAAAAGAGCGTGTCAATCTCGGTGACTCGGGTTGCTTGGAGCAGGTGAATTGGCCGGTCTTCACTACCGATACCCAGCGGGAAGTTGACGCCCTGCTTAGCGAATTAGTCCCCCATCTCCAAGAGCGGGAGCGGCAAACCTACACGGCCTGGAAAGATTTGGTGGGGCTGCAACGGGTACGCCAAGTCCAAGCTTGTATCGGCGAAGTGCGTCCCGGTATTATTACTGGGGTGCAGTCCTATGGCTTCTTTGTTGAACTGATTGACTTTAACGTTGAGGGGCTAGTCCATGTCAGCTCTCTCAAGGATGACTGGTATGAATACCGCGCCCCTGCCCAAACCTTGACGGGTCGGCGCAATCGATTGCGTTACCGCTTGGGCGATCGCGTTGAAGTCCTGATTAAAAATGTCGACTCCTACCGCCAGCAAGTGGACTTAGCGGTGATTAGTGGTGGCTCCCAAGCGACGGAAGAAGATCTCAACGGCACCAGCGACGGTGGGGAAGCCCTCACCCCTCCTGAGGACGACGTCCCTGAGAATCTCTAAATCAGCAAGGGAGTGCGCACCGGTTGAAAGTCGTCTATTTTGGCACACCAGAATTTGCCCTTGCCCCGCTACAACGGCTTTTGGAAACAGCGACCTATCAAGTGTTGGGGGTGGTCACCCAGCCCGATCGCCGGCGGGGACGGGGCAGCCAATTGTCTCCTTCGCCGGTTAAGGCCTTAGCCCTTAATCACGGCTTAGCGGTTTGGCAACCCGAACGTTTGCGTCGAGATCCAGAGCTGGCTGCGACCTTGCGATCGCTGGCCGCCGATGTTTTTGTCGTTGTTGCCTACGGTCAAATCCTGCCTCAGTCGCTCCTTGAGATACCCCGTTACGGCTGCATCAACATCCACGGCTCACTGCTGCCCAAGTATCGCGGTGCTGCTCCGATTCAGTGGGCCCTCTACCACGGCGAACGGGAAACCGGGGTGACGACAATGCTTATGGATGCCGGGATGGACACAGGCCCTATGCTCCTCAAGCGAAAAGTGAGCATTCAGTTAGGGGATAACGCCGCTACCCTCAGTACCAAGCTCAGCCACATCGGTGCTGGTCTGCTGCTAGAAACCCTACAGCAATTGGGGCAGTTTCACCCCGAACCCCAAAACGAGGCTGAGGCCACCTATGCCCCCCTCATTCAAAAAAGCGACTATGCCATTGATTGGGGGCGATCGGCTCTAGCTCTCCACAACCAAGTGCGCGCCTTTTATCCCCATGCCTATACCCAGTGGCAAGACACACCTTTGAAACTGCTGCAAACGTGGCCGTTAGTACCCGAAGTTGCCGCCGAATTACCCGAACCCTTACAGCCTTTTGTCGGGGCGCCTGAGGCATCCTCCGCCCCCAGTACCGTGGTGGAGTTGATTAAGGGATGGGGGCCAGTGGTACAGACGGGCAAGGGTCGCCTGCTGCTGAGTCAAGTCCAATTGAGTGGCCGCAAGGCGCAATCGGGATGGGATTTTGTCAACGGGATGCGGCTGGCGATCGCCACCCAATTCGGGGGGATGTCGTCCCTTCTGTAACTAAGCCTTAAGCAGAAGGGGGCTAGTGTAACTAAATGTTACGATTTTGCCGTTTTAACAGCATTTGACCTTGACACCCCTTGGAGCGGCTCACTACACTGGCACACATACCTAGGTACGTCTCTAACCCCTATGGAAGATAAGCAAAAGGTTACTTTGTATCTGTCCCCCGATGTACACCGCCAGCTAAAGATTGCCGCTGTGGTCGAACAGGAAACGATGTCCACCCTTGCTGAACGTGCCATTGAGTTTTTGCTGGCTCACCCAGAGGTCTTAGCGGAGTATGCCGAGCAAAAGCATGGCAATGTGCATCGGGTCTATCATTGCCCAGAGTGCGCCACTGCCCTTGTCCTACGGGGGGATGAGCTAACGGCCTTGGTTAATCAGCCCACTGTCATTGATGACGATAGCCTCAGTGTTCCCTCACTCTCCGTTGAGTTGGTGTCTGCCCGCTAGTGGTGGGGGTGTCGGGTCAGCCTTGAAAAAAGGAGGTGATTGCCGTGCAAGAAGAGTTGAGTATCCTAATCCAAGCCCAATATCCGTTGATCTACCTCCTGACCTCTGAGGAAGAGCGGGCTGAGCAGGCGATCGCCACCATTGCCCAAAATCAAGTAGGGCCTCAAGGGCGGTCTCCCCGCAGGCTCTACATCTGGACGGTGACCCACGGTATGGTCGAGTATGGCCATCCCCGCAACAATAGTCACCACAACACCGTTTCACCGGAAGCTGCCATTCAATGGGTCGTTCACCAACGGGAGCCGGGCATCTACGTCTTCAAGGATTTGCACCCCTTCATTGATTCGCCCCCTGTGACTCGTTCTTTACGGGACGCGATCGCCAGTTTCAAGAGCAGCCACAAAACGATTATTCTTATGTCCCCCGAAGCGGCGCAGCGAATTCCCGTTGAACTGGAAAAAGAAATCGTTGTCGTTGACTACCCTCTACCCAGCATTAATGAACTGGATGAAGTTCTTGGGGAGCAACTGGATCCCCGCAACCGCCGCCTCACTCCAGAAGCACGCGAAAAACTCGTCAAAGCCACCCTTGGCCTGACACGAGATGAAGCCGAAAAAGTCTTTCGCAAAGCCAAAGTGACGGCTGGTCGCCTCACCGAAGCCGAGGTGGACATTATCCTCTCTGAGAAAAAGCAACTTATTCGCCGCAACGGCATCCTCGAATACATGGAAGTGGATGAAACCATTGATTCAGTCGGCGGTCTAGAGGAACTCAAAGTCTGGTTGCGCCAACGCGCCAATGCCTTTAGTGAAAAGGCTCGTGAATACGGTCTCCCCCAACCCAAGGGGATGTTGATTTTGGGGGTTCCCGGCTGTGGGAAGACCCTCATTGCCAAAACTACCTCTCGCCTTTGGGGCTTGCCTCTGCTGCGCCTTGATATGGGGCGGGTCTATGACGGTTCAATGGTGGGGCGCTCCGAAGCAAATTTGCGCAATGCCCTGAAAACCGCTGAATCCATTTCCCCTGCCATTCTCTTTATTGATGAAATGGACAAAGCCTTTGCCGGCGGGGCGGGTTCCTCAGACTCCGATGGCGGTACCTCAAGTCGTATCTTTGGCTCCTTCCTGACTTGGATGCAGGAGAAAAAGTCTCCCGTCTTTGTCTTGGCGACGGCCAACCGCGTTGAACGGCTGCCGGGTGAATTTTTGCGCAAAGGTCGCTTTGATGAAATTTTCTTTGTGGATTTGCCCAATGCTGAGGAGCGCAAGGAAATTTTTCGCATTCATCTCACCAAGCGCCGCCGCGAGATCGATCGCTTTGACCTAGAGCAATTGGCCAATATCTGTGATGGCTTTTCCGGTGCTGAGATTGAGCAGGCCATCATTGCTGCGATGTATGAAGCCTTTGCTCAAGGGCGTGAGTTTACGCAGTTAGACATTATTGCCGCAAGCCGTGCTACTCAACCCCTTTCCAAGACAATGCAAGAGCAGGTCACGGCACTTCGCGATTGGGCACGCCAACGGGCGCGTCCGGCGGCTGCTTCAGTGGCTGAATACCAGCGACTGGAGTTCTGACAAGCTTCCTTCTGTCTGCCCTGAGCAGATGGGAGAAAGACCCGACCACAGGGGTTTGGTTCGCCATAAATTGTGGTTCATTCAGTCCAATGTTTCTGTCTCAATCTGGAGGAAATCCACATGTCTCACTTCAGCACCCTACGTACGAAAATTACCGATGCTGAAATCTTGAAAGCGTCCCTGCGGGATCTGGGCATTACGGTGAAAACCAATGCCGATGTGCGTGGCTACAACGGCCAACGTGTTCGCTCTGACATCGTCGCTGTCCTCGATGGCGAGTATGATCTGGGCTGGTCTCGCAACGCTGATGGCACCTTTGATCTGATTGCTGATCTCTGGGGTGTGGCCAAAAAACACAACCAAACCGAGCTGATCAACTCGATCAACCAAAAATATGCCATCAACAAAACCTTGGCTGAGGTGAAGCGTCCTGGCCTTCAGAACGCCAACGTCAAGCTTGTGGTGCATAGCTAATCCTGTTGCCAATTGCTTTGTACGGTCTAGCGCGCGTTCCCAAGTAATCTGCTGGCTGGCTCCCTAGGGGTCAGCCTCTTTTTTATCTCAATTTGTATTCATGTTGTACTCATGAACTGGCGATCGCCCGCTTCAGATGATGTTGTAGAGTTTTGGTGGGCAGGCCACTCTCCAGATGCTGCCACGGTAGGATAGTCTCTTCTGACCAATTGGCAGTGACATAGGTCTCAAAGGCGGGCAACTGTCCCCGCAGTTCCTTAAATGCCCGGCGATAACTGCCTAAAGAGGTACCGTAGTGACGCACCCGTTCCAGCAGGGGAGCCAGCCGGCGATCGCCCCGCGAAATTAAAGCTTGAATCAACGAATCGTTATAGGATTCAGGGCGAAACTCTACCCCCAATTTCCCCAATTCTTTCTTCAGGAACTTGAGACGCTTTTCGGCCACCGGTTGGACACCCCACCACTGAAAGGGGGTATGGGCTTTGGGCACAAAGGTACTACAGCCTAGGGTGAGTCGCAGTCGCGGCGCTATTTTTTTCAATTGGCGAAAGAGATCCACCGTGGCTGCCACATCGGCATCGGTTTCTGTGGGCAGTCCCACCATGCCATAGAACTTCAGCCCCTTGAGGCCACCGGCTTGGGCATGGCTCGCCGCAGCCAGAATCTCCGCGGTATCTAGCTTTTTGTTAATTACTTGGCGCAGGCGCTCAGACCCCGTTTCAATGGCGATCGTCAGCGATTGACTACCGCGCCGACTCAACAGTTGGGCGAGGGATTCCGTGACCGTATTGGTGCGCACGGAGGCAAGGCTGAGCCGCACGTGGTCAAATTGCGGTTGGCTGAGATGCTCCATCAGGGCGGGGAATTCGGGATGTTGGGTAATCGAGGCTCCCAAAAGCCCTAGGCGATCGGTCACCGCCAGCCCCCGCTCAATGGCAGGAACGAGGGTTTCTAGGCTGGGGGTGCGAAAGGGCAAGGTCAAATAGCTGGCCAAGCAAAAGCGACATAGCTCTGGACAACTGCGCACCACCTCTACCATGTAGATCTTTTCCCAAGCGGCAAGAGGGGTGACCACCGTGGAGGCAGCAAGGGTATTGCCGCGATGCACTTGTTTGGCCACCGTGGCGGGCACCGTAGGCTTTAGAGGTTCAATTGCCCGAATTGCACCGGTGGCACCGGCATAACTGACCGCATAGAGACTGGGGACATAGAGGCCGGGCACTTGGGCAAGGGCTTCCAATTGGTGCGATCGCGGGGCGGTGCGCACCTGTGCCATTGTTGTCAGAAACGGCTCTAGAAGTGGTTCGGCATCCCCCAGCAAAATGACATCGAAAAAATCGGCAAAGGGTTCGGGATTGGCCGTCAGCACCGCTCCCCCACCAAAGACCAGAGGATGACAATCCTGGCGATCGCGCTGCCGGATCGGAATGCCCAACTGCTCCAAGAGAGTCAGTAGATTGCCGTAGTCCAATTCCCATGAAAGCGAAAACCCCACCAACTCCGGATCTCGAGGCAGGGGCTCTTGCGCATCGGTAAAAAGACGGCTTACTGCCACATCGCTAAGGCTGGCTAGGTGTGCCCACACCAGTTGATACCCCAAGCTGGTAATGCCAACGCTGTAGGTATTGGGAAAGGCGTAGATAACGCGCAGAGCCTCCGGGTGGGGGCGCGATCGCTCAAAGAGAAGTGTTTCGGCGGCAAAGGGGGAATTCACCTAAAGCTCCGTTGCCTGACGACGGCTGGTTTTTGCAGTTTTTGTGGCTTTTTTTGAGGTTGCTTTTGAGGCACCGACCGTTGCAGTGCGGCGGGTCTTCTTCGGTGCTTTTTCCGCCAACAGGGACAGGGCTTGCTCTAGGGTGATGGTCTCTGGCGTCACCCCCTCCGGCAGGGAGACATTCACCTTACCGTGGTTGACATAGGGGCCATAGGGGCCATCCAAGACTTGCACCGGCTCGTCATCCGCTGGGTGCTTCCCCAAGACCGCCAGCACCTGTTTCTTGGCCCGGCCACGAGCGGATTTGGGGGTTGCCAGTAGCTCTAGGGCACGCTCCAGCGTAATCGTATAGACATCATCCTCCCCCTTGAGGGAACGATAGTCCTTTGCACCCTCAGGGTCATGGACAATGTAGGGGCCAAAGCGACCTTGATTGGCTTGAATCAGTTTACCGGTTTCCGGATGAACCCCCAAGGTGCGCGGCAGTGACAAGAGGGTAATTGCCAAGTCAAGGGTGACTTCATCAGGACTCACTCCCTTGGGTAGAGAGGCGCGTTTGGGCTTGGGATTGGTTGCGGTGGCTTCTCCCAACTGCACATAGGGACCAAAGCGCCCCGTCAGCAAGAAGATGGGTTCCCCGGTCTCCGGATGCACGCCTAACTTGTCGGGGCCTTCCAATTTTTGGCGGATGAGTTGCTCCACCTGTTCGCGGGTAAGGCTACCGGGGGTGGCATCTTGGGGCAAGGAGGCCTTAATCGGTTGACTGCCGTTGCCGTTTTGATAGACGAGGAAAGGCCCAAAGCGACCCACCACCACTTCGGCGTTCAATTCGGGCAGGGCGATCGCCCGTGCTTCCGTAGACTCAATCGTGCGCTCCCGCTCTTTGACCTGCTGCTCAAGGCCATTTTCACCAAGGTAGAAAGATTCAAGGTAGGGCTGCCATTGCACCTCTCCCGTGGAAATATCATCAAGGGTTTGCTCCATCCGCGCGGTGAAGTTAATGTCCACTAAATCGGGGAAGTACTTCTCCAGCAGTGCCGTAACCGCAAAGGCAGTAAACGTAGGTTCAAGGGCATTGCCCCGCCGAATGGCATACTCGCGGTCTTGGATTGTGCTGATGATGGTGGCGTAGGTGCTGGGGCGCCCAATACCGGCTTGCTCCAGAGTCTTAACAAGGCTGGCTTCGGTGTAGCGGGGTGGCGGCTGCGTTTCATGACCCGCACTGTCAAGGGCTTGGCAACGGAGAATATCCCCCACCTGCATTTGCGGCAGAATAACCTCTTGGCTTTCGAGGGCGGCATCGGGATCGTCGGTTCCTTCCACATAGGCACGGAAAAAGCCCGGAAAATCAATGCGTTTGCCGTGGGCACGGAAGAGGGCATCCCCTGCCGTAATCGCAACTGTTAGCAGGGTCACACGGGCATCGGCCATTTGTGAGGCCACCGTGCGCTTCCAGATCAGTTCATAAAGTTCTAGTTCCCGATCCCTAAGGCCGGTCTCTTGGGGGAGGCGAAACTGGCTACCGGCAGGGCGGATTGCTTCGTGGGCCTCTTGGGCGCCCTTGGTTTTGGTGGTGTATTGGCGCGGCTGTGGTGACAAAAAGGCCTTGCCGTACATGGCTTCCACACAACTGCGAGCCGCCGCGATCGCCTGCTCCGACAGATGCACCGAGTCCGTGCGCATATAGGTGATATAGCCCTCTTCGTAGAGCTTTTGGGCAATGCGCATCGTCTCCCGCGCCGAGAGGTGGAGTTTGCGGTTGGCCTCCTGTTGCAGGGTGGAGGTGGTAAAGGGGGGAGCGGGCTTGCGGGTTTGTTGACGCTCGTCTTGTTCGGTGACCGTCCATGTTTCCGTCAGTAGGCGATCGCGCAGGGCATTGGCCGCCGCCTCATCTAAGAGCAAGACTGCCTCAGGGTTGCGTAGCTGTCCCGTGGCCGGATCAAAATCGTTGCCTGTGGCCAAGCGTTGACCGCCAACACTCACCAACCGCGCCGGAAAGAGGGTTCCCCGTTGATCTAAGGTGGCCTTGAGATCCCAAAATTCTCCCTTACGGAAGGCCAGCCGTTCCCGCTCCCGCTGCACCAATAGGCGTACTGCTACAGATTGCACCCGCCCCGCCGACAGATGGGGAGCAATTTTTCGCCACAGTAGGGGTGATAGGGTATAGCCCACCAAGCGATCGAGGATGCGCCGCGTTTCTTGGGCACGCACCAGTTGTTGATTGACATCACGGCAATTGCGCAGTGCCTCTTGAATCGCTTCCTCGGTAATTTCATGGAAGACCATCCGCCGCACGGGCACCTTTGGCTCTAACAGTTGCAGCAAGTGCCAACTAATGCTTTCGCCTTCGCGGTCTTCATCGGTGGCCAGCAGAAGTTCGTCGGCCGTTTTCAGCGCCGCTTTGAGATCTTTGACAACTTTTTGCTTCTCCTTCGGCACAATGTAGAGGGGTTCAAAGCCGGCGGCAACATTCACCCCGAGGGTTGCCCACTCTTCCCCCTTGAGTTCGGGGGGCACATCAGCAGCACTGCGGGGCAAATCACGGACATGACCCATCGAGGCTTCCACGCGATAGTCCGGCGGCAAAAATTTGCGAATGGTACGGGCTTTGGTCGGGGATTCAACAATGACAAGGGTGGACATAGCAGATGCTGCGGGATGGGTTTTTCGGCACTCTCAAGTTTAGCGATCGATCATAGAATTGTGTTCTCCCACCGTATCATGGGGAGCAAGGAGAAGCACTTCCTTTACTGATCACCCTAGCCTAACTAATTGGCGATGGGGAGAATCTGTTTAGTCAGCATAACGGTTTTTAGGAAGTGGCGATGACTCAGTATGGGGCAGTCCCGGAAATCGTGATCCAAACACGCCATCTAAACAAGTATTTTGGCGATCGCCCCCTCCTGTAGGGCATTAATTTCACCGTTGCCAAGAGGTGGTTACCCCCATCGGCTCTAGCGGTTCCGACAAAGGCACCTTGCTCCGCCGCTTGAATGGCTTAGAAAGCTACCAGTCGGGAGAGATTGTTATTCTCGGCCAGCCTCTACCCCCGACACCCACCCCCCAACAACTGAGGAGAATTCGCCGTGAAGTGGGCATGGTCTTTCAGAGCTTTAACCTCTTTCCTCATATGACGGTATTGCAAAACATAATTGAGGCACCCATCCTAGTGCGCAAACTCCCCCGCCGTCCGGCGATTGAGATGGCTGAAAGTTTATTGGCGAAGGTGGGATTGCTGGATAAACGAGATGCCTATCCTCGGCAACTCTCCGGGGGACAACAACAACGGGTGGCGATCGCCCGCGCCTTGGCCATGCAACCGCAGATTCTCCTCTTTGACGAACCCACCTCTGCCCTTGACCCGGAACTGGTAGGAGATGTCTTGGCAGTGATGCGACAACTGGCGGAAGAAGCCATGACCATGGTGGTGGTTACCCACGAGATGCAGTTTGCCCGTGAAGTCTCCTGCCGTGTGGTCTTTCTCGCCGATGGCCAAATTATTGAGGAAGGATCGCCCCAAGAACTGTTCCGCCGTCCGCAACAGGAGCGAACCCGCCTCTTTTTAGAGCGCGTGCTGGTCAGGCACTAGCTTTTGTAAGCCTTGATACATTTTTCCACAAGGGACTGCACCGCATCCACATCCTGCCAGCCAAGAATTTCAGTCACTTTCTTTTGCAGATTCTTGTACGTGCGGAAGAACTCGGCGATTTCTTCAAGGCGGTGGGGAGCAATGTCCTTGAGGGATTTCACCTCAGCATAGCGAGGATCGTCAACGGGCACACAGAGAATTTTCTCGTCGCGATCGCCACTGTCAATCATCTCCAGCATGCCAATGGGGCGAGCAGGAATCACGCACCCCGGAAATGTCGGCTCATCCATGATCACTAAACCATCGAGGGGATCGCCATCCTCCGCCAACGTATTGGGAATAAATCCATAGTCATAGGGATAGGTCACTGCCGAATAGAGGACGCGATCGAGGGCAAAGACGTTCATTTCCTTGTCAAACTCATATTTATTGCGGCTACCGCCGGCAATTTCCACCAGCACATTGACAACCCCCGGCTTGGGCTGGGCAGGAATACGACTCAGATCAATCCCCATAGAATAATGTCCACGCAACAAGTCTCCATTTAAGCGATTTCAGGACGCTGAGGCAAGCACCCAACCAAAAGCGGAGCCTTGAAGCCAGAACGGTGAGCGGTCAAACTTATCCATCCTTAGAAATCATGGCTAGCGGTTTTTCTGGAAAACTCAAGTCAGGTCTCACCACCTCACCACTTAGTCCTTATTACGGCAAATTTTGATTTTTAGGATAAAAAGTGAGGGCTTCAGCAAGGGCTAAGGTGCTTGAGAACCAAGGGGACGACTCAGCAGAGGAATGCACCGGAAGATTTTGCTTTTTTAGCAATGTCACGCGGAGGATGGGTAAAGAGCAGCACATTGGTTTAAGTAATCAGTTCACTGACGGCGATCCTCATCCCAGTAAGGCCTTAAGTGGTGTTACGGTGTTGTTTTCTCGAAATAAATATTTTACGTTTGAGGGAAGAATACAGCATTTTTTCTAGCCTCTCAAACTGCCTACTCTCGAATAATTTTCGTTAAATAACCTTGGCCATAGACCCCAAAGGGCAAAGAAAACAGACATAAGACCATAGCGATGATGTAGAAAACTAAAGTCCAGTTGTTGATTGAGAATACTCATCAAAAGAACAGCGGCAACCATGGGAAGAGCTTGAACTATCGCACAAGCAATCATAAAAGAGGGCAATAAACTCGGTTTAGAAATTCTGATCAAACGAATTGAGAGCAAAAGAGAGGTCAATAGAGTCAAAGAAATAATTCCGGTGCTGAGAAATGGTATGGTAGTTTCAAGACCACTCAACTTATTTCCTGCTGAAAAGGGCGGAAAGGAGTTTGGTGAAACAAGATAGAATGGTATGACAAGGGATACAAACGACAATACAGAAAGCGATAAGTAAGTCAGAGCCGATCGCCGGCCGGCAGAGCGACAGAAAAGAGCGAAAAGTAAGGGCAGCAAGGTTAGGAAATTACTTCGAGAGGTCAGAGTAATACCTGTGAAAAGACAGGCACTGATTTTAGCAATAGGTGAGTTAGAGGATAGGGCTTTCATTTGTAGGAAGATTGCCGTTAAGACATAGATACTGTTTGCAATCAAATCGCCCCCTGAAATATACTCATACTGAAATGCCGGCGATAAAAATGATAAGAATATAAGCATTACAATAGCCGACACATGGCTTTCTAGATATATTGATGTCAAAAGAAGAAATATTGCTAACCAAAAGAGATTTTGATAGGCACTGTTGCCCAATAGAATGAATGGTGAAGCAATGAGAAAAGCACCGGGTAGTGGTGTTATTTGTCCGCCTAGATGAGTAGTTGCAGAATAGGGGTATTTTCCTTGTACCAGTTGCCAAAAGGCAATGTTCAATGCTTCATCGCGATCGCTACCAAGTCCCAAAGCACCTGTGGTCTCTAGTGGATAGAGTAGCCAAAAGCAGCCAATGCCAAACCCAACCACACAAGTAAGGATAGCCAAGTAAAACCTAGAAACAAAAGAGAAAATTTGCAATTTGAGCTTTAGAACAGATAACAACGCCACTGCAACAATAGTCACATAGCTCAAAATACCTATCACACCAAAGTATTTTTGAATCAGGGCTGTAGATGGAAAAGAAAAAAGTAGTACAAAAGACACGAAAGTAATTGCCAAGGATGCGTTAGAGTCATTGTTAACCATCGCCCTAGAGTTCAATGTGTCTCTGTGTCTAAAGTTACATAAAAAGGGATCTACTCGATTGATCTGCCGGGTCACTTTCCGCTAAGGTTTTGGCAAGTCCCTTGTCAGCTTTGCTCTATGTCCTTAAAGCGGTTGGTGCTTGCTGCCCTTAATCTGGTGGTGGCTGCCCTGATTACGGTGTCGTTGGTGGGGAGTTACCTCGAACCCCAAACCCAAGGGCAAATTAACCTCTTGCAAACCAATTTGTCGCTGCAAGCCCGCGAATGGCAAGGGCTAGGGGATGTGGCCACCCGCGATCGCCTTGTTGGGAATGTACAAGCGGCAATCACAGCCTATGAGGAAGTCTTGGCCACTCCCACCCTACAAAATCAACCCCTGCGCCTTCAGTTGGGACTCCTCTATGCCGCTGCCGGCGATCGCGATCGCGCCCTTGACACATGGCAACGCCTGATTGACGAGGCGCAGGGGGCAACCCGCAGTAGCGCAGAAGTGCTGATGGGTCTGTGGGCAGATCCGCCACAATTGCTACCAGATGCGGAAACAGTGATTAAAAATACCCTCCAAGGTTGGTTTCGCGATCGCGCCCTCCAACGCCTGTACGAACTGCAACAGCGATCCGATGCTCTCACGGCCTTGGCCAGCGCAGAACAAAACCGTGCCCAAGCGGCTTTTTATCGCCTTGCCCTCATCGGC
>NZ_JBKBHV010000006.1:0-120561 GCF_046299635.1 Thermosynechococcus sp.
AAGCGCTGTCGGGCGGCCAGTGCTGAAAACGCCCCTGGAGAGGTTCTGGCGGGGGTGTCCTTCGGGACATCTAGCCAAGACTCGGTGAAGGGGGAATCTCCCGCTATACGAGAAGCGTTAGCGGGATGAGCGTCAATTTCCCTGTGTGACTGCTATCACTGCCTTGAGTGTGAGCCAAATTTGCCACTGGCAGTTCTATCATTGGGGATTAGCCATGGGGGTCGTGGGGGGAGCGATCGCCGGCACGTGTATAGCCGCGCGGTCACAATTCGGCAACTACAACGGGATTTGGCTGAGGGTGGCCTGTGACTGACTTTGGACGTGTGATTACCGCCATGATTACGCCATTCACAGCTGAGGGCGCGATCGCCTACGATGTGGCGGCAGAACTAGCACAGTACCTTGTGGCCAATGGCTCCGACGGCATTGTGGTCTGCGGCACTACCGGGGAATCCCCCACCCTCACTTGGGAGGAGGAATTTCAACTCTTTCAAACGGTGCAGCAGGCGGTGGCGGGCAAGGCCAAGATTATTGCAGGAACCGGTTCCAATTCCACCCAAGAAGCGATTCAGGCCACGGCCAAGGCGGCGGAGCTGGGTCTCGATGGTGCCCTCTTGGTTGTCCCCTACTACAACAAACCGCCTCAGGAGGGACTCTACGCCCATTTTCAGGCGATCGCCAAGGCGGTGCCGGACTTTCCCCTCATGCTCTACAATATCCCCGGTCGCACAGGGCAAAACCTCCTCCCGGAAACAGTAATTCGCCTTGCGGAATACTCCAACATTGTGGCCATTAAAGAAGCCAGTGGCAGCCTAGAGCAAGCCAGTACCCTGCGCGCTGCCCTACCGCCAACATTTCGCATTTACGCCGGCGACGATTCCCTGACGTTGCCACTCCTGGCCGTGGGTGGTTATGGTGTAGTCAGTGTGGCCAGTCACTTGGTTGGCTCACGCATCCAAGAAATGATCCAAGCCTTTGTCCAAGGAGAGACGGCCAAAGCTACCGCTATTCATTGTCAACTATTGCCCCTGTTCAAGGTTTTATTTGTGACGACAAATCCGATTCCGATTAAGGCGGCTCTCAGCCTCCAAGGTTGGCCCGTGGGTGAACCCCGACTACCCCTCACGTCTGCGAGTGACGCTGTGATCGGCCAATTGAAGACCGTTTTAGATCACCTTGGCCTACTGAAGTCTTAAGACAACGCTGGGCATGTCCCAAGCGACACCTTTTTTGTTCGTTTCATTGTAAGGAGACCTATGAGTCAATCCGCTGCAACTGCTGCCCTAAAAATCATTCCCCTCGGTGGGCTGCACGAAATTGGCAAAAACACCTGTGTCTTTGAATTCCAAGATGAAATCATTTTGCTAGACGCAGGGCTAGCCTTTCCCACCGATGGCATGCACGGGGTAAATATCGTGCTTCCTGATATGACCTACTTGCGGCAAAATCGCGAAAAAATCAAGGGAATGATCGTCACCCACGGTCATGAAGATCACATTGGGGGCATTGCCTTTCACCTCAAGCAGTTGGATATTCCCGTCATCTATGGTCCTCGCCTAGCAATGGCCTTGCTCCAGGGGAAACTTGAAGAAGCGGGGGTGGCCGATCGCACCGAACTTCGCACAGTCCAGCCTCGAGACATGGTGCGTTTGGGTAAAAACTTCCTTGTGGAGTATATCCGCAATACCCACTCCATTGCTGATAGCTTCTCGGTGGCGATTCATACCCCCATTGGCGTCATTATCCACACCGGGGACTTTAAGTTTGACTTCACCCCCGTTGATGGCGAGTGTTTTGACATTCAGCGGCTGGCGGAGCATGGAGAAAAGGGCGTTCTCTGCCTCATCAGCGACTCCACCAACGCAGAAGTCCCCGGCCACACTCCCTCGGAGCGATCGGTGTTTCCCAACTTGGATCGTGCCTTTAGCCAAGCCAAGGGGCGGATTATCTTTACCACCTTTGCCTCCTCGGTGCATCGCCTCAGTATGGCCTTGGAATTGGCGCAAAAATACAGCCGTGTGGTCTCGGTGTTGGGGCGATCCATGCTCAATGTCATTGCCCATGCGCGGCAGTTGGGCTACATTCGCTGTCCCGATGACCTCTTTGTGCCCCTGCATATGATGCACAAGTACCCCGATCATCAGGTGATGTACTTGACCACCGGCTCCCAAGGGGAACCCCTCTCTGCCCTAACGCGGATTTCTAAAGGGGAACATAACAAAATTAAAATTCGCCCCGGTGATACCGTCATTCTCTCGGCGCACCCCATTCCGGGGAACACGATTGCTGTGGTGAATATGATCGATCGCCTGATGATGCAGGGCGCCAATGTCATCTACGGTCGTGAACAGGGCATTCACGTCTCCGGCCACGCCTGCCAAGAGGATCAGAAACTGATGCTGGCCTTGACGAAGCCCAAGTTCTTTTTGCCCGTGCATGGCGAGCACCGCATGTTGGTAAAACACGCCCAAACAGCTCAAAGCATGGGCATTCCCCCTGAGAACATGGTAATTATTGACAACGGTGATGTGGTGGAACTCACCCGTGACTCGATTCGCGTGGTAGATAAGGTGCCCGCAGGAATTGAACTCCTAGATCACGGTGGCATCGTCAAAGCCCATGTGCTGCAAGAGCGGCAACAACTGGCGGAGGAAGGGATTATCACCGTGGCGGTAGCGGTGGGGACAGATGGGATGCTAAAAGCCACGCCCGAAGTGCACCTGCGGGGAGTAGTCACGGCCATTGAGCCACAGGCTTGGCAGGCTTGGGTGCATGCCACCGTCGAAACCGCCTTGAGCGATCGCTGGAGCGAGTACGCCCGCAACGGCGACATTGATTGGGCAGGGGTCAAAGCCCACATTGAGCGGGAACTCGTGCGACTGGTGCGCCGTGAACTTCAGGGCAATGCCTCAGTCCTGTTGCTCCTGCAACCTATCGAAGTCACCCCCCCTGTGACCACAGGAATTCGACGGCGGCGCAGCACCGCTTCTGTGGTGGGCTAGCCCCTCAGCCTTAGCCATGGCTGCTTCTTTTCCTCTGCTCTACACGGGGGTTGCCGGTTCAGTTTTCTCTGGCCGCAGGGAACAACGCTCCCTGTCCTTAATTTTGCCGGCTGCTCCCTAGCACCTCTCTAGAAGAGACTGGAGGGCACAAAAGCGGACTTTTCCTTGGGGGGTGCGGGGAATGTGGGGCACAGCGATCCATTTCTTGGGGCATTTGTAGGCACTGCATTGCCGTTTGAGCCAGGTGCTGAGTTCCTCAGGGGAGGAGTTTCCCACATAGAGGGCAATGACCTGTTCGCCCCAAAGGGGATCGGGTGCCCCATAGATGTAGATATCCTGGACAAGGCCGCTGTCAAGGAGTAAAGCTTCTAACTCTTCGGGGTAGATATTCTCGCCCCCACTGATGATTTTGCGGCTTGTGCGTCCCAAGATGTAGAGGCGATCGCCCCGCCATTGACCGCGATCGTCGGTTTGGAAGGGTTGGTCAGGAAATAATTGGGGATAGTAGCCGAGGGCAAGGGAGGCTGCCTGAATCTGAATCTCACCCGTAGCGCTTAAATCAATGCGGGCATGGGGCAAGACCTGACCGCAGGAGCGATCGCCCGCCAAAAAGTCTCCCCGTCGCTGGGCACAGATCATGCCGGCGGTTTCTGTCATGCCATAGCTGAGACACAAGGGCAATCGCTGCGCTGCTGCTTCCTCCAAAAGTTGCGACCAAGTGGGGCCACCGCCAATAAAAATCCCCCTTAGCTCTCTGAACCACGGTAGCGGCTCTGTGAGCACCTGTTGCAGTTGCCGAGGCACCAGCGAGAGCCAGAGTTCCAGATTAGGGGGTGGAGCCGTTTGCCGTAGATGCCGTAAATGGCTTGCCAGATAGAGTTCTCCCCCCGTCCAGAGCGATCGCACCACGGGCATCAGGCCACTGACATGGTACAAGGGCAAAATACTCAGACAGTGAATCGTCCCCTCTTGCAAATGGCGTTGCAGCCCCATCACTGCTGCCTGAAGGGTCGCCACCGTGTGAATTGCCCAACGCAACCGCCCCTGCGTCCCGCCGCTGGGAATGAGAATCCAGCCCGGCGGCAATGGTTCTGCGGTACCTTGGGGGTCTAGGGGGGGCACCGTTCCCCACGCCATAAAATTCCGGGGCAGGATTGCAGCCACCTGTTGCCACTCGTGGGACTGCCATTGGGGATTGGCCAGCAATAAGGGCGTGCCCGTGGAGAGCGCCGCCAGAAAACCCCGCAGAAAAGACAGGGGATCGGCTTCGGCCAGCAGGAGGAGCGTCGGCTGCCGCTTTTGGAGTTGTTCTTGATCGCCGGCCACTTGTTCGAGGACTTGAGCGGTCGCCGCCTGCCATTGTCCGTTGTGGGGAGACCACAGCCAGCGGGGGGCAATGCTTGTAAGGTTTTGTAACAAACTTCTCCTGCGCCTCCCTAGACCAATAGATAAAATCAAAGGAGAAAGGAGTGCGTTTAGGAGACAGCAGCCTGACTATTCCACAGATGCAGCGGGTAGCCGAAATTACCGACCCTAGCCTTAAACTAGCATGGACCGCCGCCTATGCCGCCGACGATCGCAAGGGAGTGGACATTTGCCTTTTGGATGTCAGTGGCGTGTCCTACCTCACCGATTACTTTGTGATCATTACGGGACTGTCAAAAAACCAAGTGCGCGCCATTTACCAAGGGATAGAAGAGGCAGCCCGCGAACATTGCCAGCGCCAGCCCCAGCATATTGAAGGCCAAGCAGACTGTTCATGGGTGTTGATGGACTACGGCGATGTCATTGTCCATGTCCAGTTGCCCAAGGAACGTCAATACTACAACCTTGAGGCCTTTTGGGGGCACGCCCAACGCATTCCCTTTGAGTCCTTGGTGACCCCCTAGCCGATGCAGTCCGCCGGCAGGGCAGGGAGTCTTTACCCCTGTCGTCACCCCTTAGATAGCAGCCGGCGGAGGTGGGTGGAGGGAAGAGCTTGCTTGCCAGATGTTTTGTACCCCTAAGGGAAGGGCAGCGTCGGCCCCATGGGTCGCCATTAAAGACACAATGAAATAGAGTCCCTCTTTTTACGAACATGACTTCTTTTCCTCCTCCTGCCAAAATTGAGCTTGAATCGGTGTGGCATGCCCTTAGTACTGATGAAGTTATCAGCCGTCTTGGGAGCGATCGCCAAGAGGGGCTAAGCCTTGCAGAGGTTCAACGGCGACAGGCAGAATACGGTCGCAACGAACTCATGGATAGTGGCCGCCGGGCGCGCTGGCAGATTTTGCTCGATCAGTTTCGCAATGTGATGCTGATCATGCTCTTGGTGGTGGCCGCTATTTCGGGAACCTTGGATATTCTCGATGCCCTAGAGGAAAACACGGTTTCCGTGCCCAAGGATGCAACGGCCATTCTTATTGTTGTCATCCTCAACGCCATTTTGGGCTATGTCCAAGAATCCCGTGCCGAAGAGGCCCTAGCAGCCCTGAAAAATATGGCTGCTCCCAAGGTGCGTGTCCTGCGGGAAGGAAAAGTCATGGAAATTGATTCCCCGGATCTTGTCGTCGGGGACATTTTCTTTCTGGAGGCCGGGGTGAAAGTCGCCGCCGATGGTCGTCTGCTTGAGGCTGTGAATCTGCAAATTCGCGAAGCTGCCCTCACGGGGGAGGCAGAGGCCACCAGTAAAACCGCCGAGAAAGTGCTGCCCATTGATACAGAAGTGGGCGATCGCGTCAATCTGGTGTTTGCCGGTACGGAAGTCAATCAAGGGCGAGGGATGGCCGTCGTTACGGCGATCGGCATGGACACCGAGCTGGGGAAAATTGCCGCGGCTCTGCAAGGGGTAGAGCAAGAACCCACGCCGCTGCAAAAACGGATGACGGAACTGGGCAATCGCTTGGTTGCCATTGCCTTGGTGCTGGTGGGCATTGTTGTGGTTGCCGGCAGTCTCTACGATCTTTCCCTCCTAAGGGAACTGGTTGAAGTGTCCCTCAGTATGGCGGTGGCAGTGGTGCCCGAAGGCTTGCCCGCCGTCATTACCGTCACCCTCGCCTTGGGAACGCAGCGGATGGTCAAGCGCCACGCCCTGATTCGTCGGCTGCCGGCCGTGGAGACCCTAGGAAGTGTCACGACCATCTGCTCTGACAAAACGGGTACCCTCACCCAAAACAAAATGGTGGTGCAGGCGGTGGCCACCAGCTCCTATCGCGCCAAAGTGAGCGGCAATGGCTATGAACCCAAGGGAGAATTTTACGACGCCAATACCGACGAGGCCTCAGCCCTCTACGAACGGCAACTGCTCCTGCTTGCGGGGGCGCTGTGCAACGATGCGCTGCTCAAACAACACGCAGCCGAATGGGTAATTCTCGGCGATCCGACGGAAGGCGCCCTGCTGCCCTTGGCCGTCAAGGGGGGCATTGATCTTAAGGTGTTGCAGGAAAAGGCTGAGCGGGTGGTGGAATTCCCCTTCGATGCCGATCGCAAGCGGATGAGTACGTTCTACCGCAGTGAGTCGGTGTCTGAGATTCCCGCCACGGCACCCTACTGGATGATTACCAAAGGCTCACCGGAACTGACACTGGAACGCTGCCAATGGCGACAGGTGGGGCACGCCATTCAACCCCTGACCCTCACAGATCGCCAAGAGATTCTTGCCGAAAACGATCGCTTTGCCGCTCAGGGGCTGCGGGTCTTGGGCATTGCCCATCGCTACTGGTCAGAGCTACCGGCGGCGGAGAGTGTAGAGAGTAGCGAGCAGGACTTGATTTGGCTGGGGTTAGTGGGCATTCTCGATCCCCCTCGTCCGGAGGTGCTGGAGGCCGTTGCCACCTGTCGCACAGCGGGGATTCGCCCGATCATGATCACCGGAGATCATCAACTGACGGCGCAGGCGATCGCCAGTCAAATCGGCATCTGTGGGTGGGGCGATCGCGCCCTTACCGGCCGTGAGATTGAGAAGCTAACGCCGGCAGAATTGGATGCCCTCACTCCCCAGATCAACGTTTATGCGCGCGTCTCACCGCAACACAAGCTGCGCATTGTCAAATCCCTGCAACGCCACGGTGAAATTGTGGCCATGACCGGGGATGGCGTCAACGATGCCCCTGCCCTCAAACAGGCGGATATCGGCGTAGCCATGGGAATCACGGGCACCGATGTCACCAAGGAAGCCAGTGATATGGTGCTGTTGGACGATAACTTTGCCACCATTGTGGCCGCCACCGAGGAAGGGCGGGTTATTTACAGCAACATTCGCCGCTTTATCAAATACATTCTCGGCTCCAACATTGGGGAAGTAATCACCATCGCCTGCTCTCCTCTGGTGGGATTGGGGGGAGTACCTCTCACGCCGTTACAGATTCTCTGGATGAATTTGGTTACCGACGGCTTGCCTGCCCTTGCCCTTGCCGTTGAGCCGGGGGATCCCGATGTCATGAAGCGTCCACCTGTGAAGCCAAATGAGAGCATTTTTGGGCGGGGCTTGGGGTCTTACATGATTCGCGTCGGTTTGATTCTGGCGATCGTCGGCATTTCCCTAATGGTGTGGGCCTACAGCTACACCGCCGACCATGTGGAAGGGGGACTTGAGCCGCAGCGTTGGACAACCATGGTGTTCACCACCCTCTGCCTAGCCCAGATGGGTCATGCCCTGGCCGCTCGTTCCAGCACACGGCTAACAATTGAAATGAACCCCGCCTCCAATCTCTTTGTTTGGGGGTCAGTCATTGTGACAACGATCCTGCAACTGTTGCTGATTTATGCTCCACCTCTGCGGCGGTTCTTTGGCACCTATCTGCTTTCGGGAACTGAGCTAGCTGTGTGTATTGGCTTTAGCACCCTTGTCTTTGTGTGGGTGGAGCTAGAGAAGCTGGTGTTGCGGCTATTCAATAAAGACCATGCCCTGAAATTGTTAGAGTAACGTCCCTAGACGGACTCAAGGCCGGGGTGGATGCGCATTCTTTTTGCAGAAGATGACCGAGAGCAACTAGAACCCCGGCGGCAGGGGGTGGATGGGGTACAGGACGGGCAAACAACCCAATTGCTGATCTTGGAGTGGATGTTAGCGAACGTGAGTCGTCTGGAGCTGGGTAGCCGCTACCGCCGGCAGGGTAAGCGCACGCCGATTCTGTGGCGGATGGCCAAGGACACCACGGCTGACAAGGTGATGGGGTTAGATGCGGTAGCTGATGATTATTTGATCAAGGCGGTGGATGGGATGGAACTGTTGGCACGGGTGCGTGCCCTTGGCCGCAGATGCCCACAATGGCAAGGAGATCAATTGCAGCTGCAAGATGGGGTTTTAGGTTTACCTTCCACGACCCTCCCACGGGGTGATCGCGCTCTCCCCCAAGGAATGCCGGTGTTTGAGGTTTTTTCTACGCCAGCCGAGGCAAGTCAGTTGTCGGCAACAATTGGAACTGAACCTTTGGGAGTGGGACAATCAACCAAAGGGCACTGCCGTGATCAAGGCTCGCGACTCTGCCCCTAGCAGCCTAAAGTCCCTGTGGTTGCTATTCTTGGGGTATCGGCGCTAGAGGTGCAACCTATGCTTCGACAATACCGCTCTCTTTTAGGGGCAACCCTTGCTGCCTTTGTTTTGCCCTTGGTCGTGGTGCCCACTGTAACTGCCCGTCCTCGCTTTCCAGGGGCAGCGGTGATGGATCGTGAAGCGGAAAAAGCAATTCGCGATTTATCCAAAGCCCAATATGAAAGGATGCGGGCAAAATCAACCCCCAATGCCGACGGCGAGCTTCTACAGTTGGGCGATCGCCTGCTCGCTTCAGCCCAGCAATTCCAGCAAAGCGGCAACCACTTCCAAGCCAAGGAAACAGCCAAGGCGGCCACCCGCGTCTATGAAGCCGATCGCAATCTTGGTGGAGCCCGCACAGGTCAAGCGGCTCTCTCTCGCAGTTACTTTGATGCCCCTTTCCAAGTGAGTCGTGAGTTAACCCGCACCGAAGCAGAAATAGCTTACTTTCGTGGGGGGAATCCCACTGTGCGCGATTTGTTTAGCCGTGCCCAGCAGCTCGCCCAACCCGCCGACTTAACCGCACCTGCCCCCACTACCGCTAATGTTGCCAACTTAGCCACTAATCGAGCTGCCGTCCAACTCTTGAAAGCCAGTCGCCACCTGATGCGCGCACAGCGCGGCTTCTAAAAGCCCATCACCTTGGCCACGGTTTGCTCTGTGGGTTCAATGTGGCGGTGAAAGCGATCGCTCTGTTGCTGGAGTGCCGTTTCCGGATCCTTGAGGCCATTGCCCGTGAGCACACAGACCACCGTGGCACCCCTCGGCACCTGATCGGCCAGTTTCAAAAGCCCTGCCACCGAAGCTGCACTGGCGGGTTCACAGAAGATCCCTTCCTCCGAGGCCAGCAGGCGATAGGCATTGAGGATTTCTTCATCTGTAACGGCATTAAAAGCCCCTTGGCTGGCCTCCTTGACGGCGATCGCCCGCTGCCAGTTGGCAGGATTGCCAATGCGAATTGCCGTGGCAATGGTTTCTGGATGGGTGACAATCTCACCCTTGACAAGGGGAGCCGACCCCGCCGCTTGAAAGCCCATCATGCGCGGCAGGCGATCGCAACGATTTTGTTCCCGATACTGGCAAAAGCCCATCCAGTAGGCAGTGATGTTCCCTGCATTCCCCATCGGGATGCACAGCCAATCGGGAGCATTGCCCAAGCTATCCACCACCTCAAAGGCGGCGGTTTTTTGCCCTTCCAGCCGATAGGGATTGACCGAGTTCACCAGCGTTACAGGATAAGTTTCCGCCATCAGCCGCACGATCTCCAGCGCTTGGTCAAAATTGCCCTCAATGGCAATGACTTCAGCACCGTAAAGAAGCGCTTGGGCGAGTTTCCCTTGAGCAACATAGCCTTCGGGCACCAAGACATAGGCGCGCAGTCCGGCCCGTCGTGCATAGGCGGCCGCAGCGGCTGAAGTATTGCCTGTGCTGGCACAGATGACGGCTTCGGCGCCCGCTTCCTTGGCCTTGGAAATGGCCATTGTCATGCCGCGATCTTTGAAGCTCCCCGTCGGATTGAGGCCATCGTACTTGACATAGACCGAGACATTACGGCCAATCCGAGCAGCAATCTGAGGCACGGGAATCAGGGGGGTATTGCCTTCATAGAGGGTGACCACCGGCGTGCGATCGCTCACGGGCAAAAAGTCGCCGTAGGCATGAATCAGGCCATGCCAAGCAGGACGGATGGGGGGAGCAGAGAGTGTTACAGGCACAGGTACGCAGTCAAGAAATATGAATAAATTTGAGGCTGAGGATAGAGTGCAGCCACGCAGTACGATAATTTTAGCGATCAGGGGTTGCACTTGCCAATTGCTGCCTTAGGGGAGGCCAATAGATGCGTTTAATTTTGATCCGCCATGGTGAAGCCGTTGGGAATGCCTCAGGGGTGATGCTGGGACGGCAAGATGTACCCCTCACCGAACGGGGACGGCAGCAAGCCCTTGCCTTGCGCGAAAAACTCCCGCCGCCAGATGCCATTTACACCAGTCCCCTGCAGCGCTGCCGCGATACGGCAATACTGATGAACCCCTGTCCTGACCTGAAGATTCAGGAGTTGGCGGAGCTAATTGAAATTGATCAGGGGATTTTCACCGGGCTAACTTGGGCACAGGCGCAGGCACAACATCCCGACCTTTGTGAGGAGCTAGAAGAAAGCGATTACCTGATTCCCGTACCTGAAGCAGAGTCAATGGCCATGGCTTGGCAGCGGGCAAAACAGGCTTGGAAACAACTCCGCCGCCACAGCGATGAAGACTGTGTGTGGTGTATTAGCCATGGCGGCTTTTTGCAGTGTCTGATTAGCGTTGTGCTGGGAAGCGATCGCCTGTGGGGGATAGAGATTCCCCCGGCTACTTGGTTTGACTTTTCAGTACGGGTGGATTTAGACGGGCGCTTTGAAGCAGAAAATCTCCGCTGGTGGCGCATTAATACCTTCAATCAATGCCTCTAGGCTCAAAACTCTACTGCCCACTTGCAAATAAACCCGACTTTTTGGAGGAAAGCCATTGGGGTCACCGCGATCGCCAAGGCAGTCATCAGCACCATGTATATTTGCTTGACTGTCCCATTCACGCTCTTTGTAATTTTACAAGCAAGGAGATAAACAAAGGGTGACCGTAGCCACCCTCTATCACATGACTTATCGTTTCTGAGCGATCGCAGACTTCCTAGACGATCACCGTTTTTTGAGTTACTTGCTTCAGTTCACCTTTGGCATATTTGGCGGCATAGTCATCGAGGCTCAGTTGCTTGATTTTGCTGGCGTTGCCGGCAGTACCAAATTGCTGATAGCGATCGGCACACACTTTTTGCATGTATTTAATAGACGGCTTCAGGAAGTGACGGGGGTCAAATTCTTTGGGTGCCAAGGCCAGAGCTTCGCGCACCGCAGCGGTAATGGCTAGGCGGTTATCGGTATCAATGTTCACCTTGCGCACGCCGCTCTTGATGCCTTTTTGGATTTCTTCCACCGGCACACCGTAGGTTTCAGGAATCGTGCCACCATACTGGTTAATGATGTCAATCAAGTCTTGGGGCACTGAGCTAGAACCGTGCATCACCAAGTGGGTGTTGGGCAAACGGCGATGGATCTCTTCCACGCGGCTTATGGCGAGGATTTCACCGGTGGGTTTACGGCTAAATTTGTAGGCACCGTGGCTGGTTCCAATGGCCACTGCAAGGGCATCCACTTGGGTGCGCTCCACAAAATCCACGGCTTGATCAGGGTCGGTGAGGAGCATCGAGTGATCGAGGGCACCTTCAAACCCGTGGCCATCTTCGGCTTCCCCTTTACCGGTTTCCAAGGAGCCAAGACAGCCTAGCTCGCCTTCCACAGAAACACCAATAGAGTGTGCCACTTTCACCACTTCACTGGTGACGGCCACATTATACTCGTAGCTAGCGGGGGTTTTGGCATCGGCTTCGAGGGAGCCATCCATCATCACGCTGGTAAAGCCATTGCGAATAGCGGAGTAGCAGGTGGCAGGCTCGTTACCATGGTCTTGGTGCATAACAATGGGGATGTGGGGGTAGGTTTCCACCGCAGCCAAAATCAGGTGACGCAGAAAGTTTTCCCCAGCATACTTACGGGCACCCCGCGATGCTTGCAAAATCACGGGACTGTCGGTTTCATGGGCCGCCTGCATGATGGCTTGGATTTGCTCCATGTTGTTGACGTTGAAGGCGGGAATGCCGTAACCATTTTCGGCTGCGTGATCCAGCAGCAAGCGCATGGGTACGAGTGCCATAGGGTTATGTCCTCCTTAATAGAGCGGATGTATCGCTTCGTTAACCTTACCGATAATCTTAGGCTATGTTTGCTCGTTTATGTTACAGGGGAGCGATCGCTGGCCTATTGAGAATACAGTCCTTTTCTATAGATAAGCAGTGCTCAAAGAAGGCAAGGGTTAAAAAATCTCGCGTACGGGAACTTCAATGCCGTCAATCACTGGTACAGGAATCCCCCGGGAGACATGGAAATAGATCCAATCCTCCAAGAGTTCGGAGAGATGCTCGCGGCATTCGAGCACTGTTTTCCCACTGGCCTTGACCCCCTCTAGGTCAGGGATTTCACCGTAGATGAGGCCATCCTCTCCATTGAAGTGATAAACAGCCCGCTCAAGTGCCGCATTCATATAGTTCGACAGCGACATCCCTAGGGGTGGCCTCCTGAAAGGTAAGCGGCAACAGCAGCAGCGGTTTGATTGCCATGTTCGACGCGATCGCCCAAGGCGACACCCTCAGCATAGTTACTACACAGGAAAAGGCCGGGGGTTTGACGGAGGGCATGGGTCACCTGCTGCCACTGCTCAGGATAGCCCACCATATATTGGGGAATTGCCCGTCGCCAAATCTTCGTGCCCAGTAACCGTGCCTTGGCGGCGGGTAACTCAAGGAGTTGGGTCAAATCCTGCTGCACTTGTTGGACAATGGCTTCTTCGCTAAGGCTAGCCAAATCAGGATCCGTAGCACCGCCAATGAAACTCGTAAAGACCTGCCAACCGGCAGGCGTACGTTGGGGAAAAAGACAGGACGACCAAATGGTGCCAAGGGTGCGGATGCCCTGACCGCGCGGAATGAGTACTCCAAAGCCGGGGCGTACGCTGCGCCCGAGTCCAGCGGGATAGGCCAAGACCACACAGGCCACAGTGGGATAGGGGATGGTGGCTAAAACACGGGCGATTGCCGGCTGAAAGGATGCCACCAACGCTGCACTTTGATAGGCGGGGGTAGCCAAGACCACACTGCGAGCCTGCCACGTTTGCTCACCACTGCGCAGCAGATAGCCCCCCTTGGGTTCGGGGGTGATTTCTTGAACAGGGGTTTCTAGGTGAATCGGTGACTTCAGTTGCTGGGCGATCGCCCGAGGGAGAGCAGCTAAGCCTTCCTTGAAAGAGCCAAGTTCGCCGGAGCGCATCTGCACACCCGCGGGGGGCTTTGGTTGAGGGGGTTGTTGCCGCCGTAGGCGCAGGGCACCGGCAATGAGGCCACCCCCAAGTTTTTCGAGGTGAGCAATACGGCGAAAAGCAGCAGCGGCACTCAATTGTTGCGGATCACCCGCGTAAACTCCAGAGACAAAGGGTGCTACTAGTCGTTCAGCCACCTCTTGACCCAAATGGCGGCGGAAAAAAGAATTCACTGACTCATCACCCCTGCCCAGATAGGGAGGGACGAACCCAAGGGCACCGAGGGCGGCTCGCACTTTTCCCCAAGGGCTGAGGAGATTGGAGGTGGCTAAGGCAAGGGGACGGGTGGGTTCTAGAGGGTAGAGTTGTCCCCGCCAGTAGATGTAGCGCGGCAGGTGGCGATCGCCCCGAATCAGCTCCGACTGCAAGCCCACCTCAGCAATGAGTTGCAATAGAGCAGGGGTCGGCGCAAAACTATTCGGCCCCAATTCCCAGACGAAGCCTTCTGATGCTTGGGTGGTAATATTGCCCCCTAGGCGATCGCCGGCCTCTAGGAGAACCGCACTGTACTGGGGGGCGCTTTGCTGCAACCGCCAAGCCACACTGAGGCCACTGAGGCCACCACCGACAATTGCGACATCTACCTCACTCACCCGTTTTGCTTCCCTCTAGAACGTTTAGGATCGCTTGAACAACGAGTCAAGATAGACCCGTGCCGTGCGGCGATCGCATTCTCCATTTTGCAGCAAAAAGAGCGACAGTGCGGCTACAAAGACGCGATCCTGATCCCAGTCAGGATGCCGCTCCAAATAGTATTTCAGGGTTTCGTGTAGCTCCTCTGGAATCTCGGCCAAAATACTAATCGTGGCTTGAGCGTTCATACCGTGAGTTACCTCAATAAAACCAAGACAAAATTGCAGGCGCCATCAGCTCGCCCTGGATCAACCTGTGGAAAACTCCCCTAAAAGTCCTAGCCAAATCCCCAAACCCCTGACTCGGAGCGGGATTTAGCCCTCCATTCACAAGGTTTCAGAGCAAGTGAATCTCTATCCGTGGAACTCCATTGTCTGGGTTGTCCTAGGGTCTGTCAATCCTTGTTTTCACCCATCTTGGCGATCGCAATCCACGACAGAATCAGCGTTTCCAGACTTTTGACGCTGCTCACGTTTTCCCCAACCCCGCAGCGCCAGTTATCCCCAGAAATGTCTTGAAATCCAATCACACCGTAAAGGCCTGTGGAAAACCCTGCCTCAATCTGTGGAAAACCTTGGGAAAATTGGGGAATTTTTGGGGAAAGTTAGGGGAAAATTAAGCTTCTATTAAGGTTTGCTTCAGAGAAAATAAAAGTGGCAAAAGTCAGGGATTCATGACTTTATTAAAAACGAGCTTCAAAGACGGGCTTCACGGGGCGGCCAATCATCATCCTCAGGGGGAGTATGTTCTGGGTTTTCAATGGTTGTCTCCTCTGGCGTTGCTTCGTCCTCAACATCACCACTGTCGGGAATATCCCCTAAGAGATCGGCGGCAGAAGTGGGTGATTCTGAAGCTGCTGCGGCAGCAGGCATTGCTTCTGTGTGTTCAGGAATCGGTTCAGCATTGGGAGTAGCTTCAGAGACGAGAGGCGGTTCTTCCACTGCTTCAGGGGTCACCGTAGGTTCCGGAGTCTCAACTGCTGTTTCAGGAGATGCTTGTTCTTGTGAGCTGGCCACAAGTTCTTCCGAGGGAGCAACCGTTGGAGGTTCTGGCTCTTCTGAAGTGGTCGCAGTTGGCGGCTGCGGCGTTTCAACACTGGATGCTTCTGGGGCAGTAACTGTGGGTAACGTTTCGCCAACCCCTTCATGATCAGCCGCTGTAGCTGTGGGAGGGGCGGCGGTTGGGCTGGCTGTGGTTTCTGCAACTGGGGTCGGTTCAGATTTCACAGATTCTTCTGGGACTGCGGCAGCTTCCTCCGTGACTGGGGTAGGTTGTTCGGCAACAGTACTGGGGGTCTCTCTCTCCACTGTCCAAAGATCTTCCTTGATATCCCCGGTATCCATCGGTGGGGGCGGGGTATCCACGGGGGGCTGCGGGCGATCCGGCTGTTTCTGGAGGCGATCGCGCAGGCGAGCAATCAGGCTTTGCAGTTGCTCAGCGATGTTTGCAAAGGTGCCTTCGGGCAGCAGAGACTGAACTTTTTGCCAGAGGGCTTGGGCTTTTTGGGTATCGGTGCGATCGCCGGGGTAGGTGAGTTGCCAGCGATAGCTGAGGGTCTGCCAGCCAAACCAGAGAATCAAGGCCACTGCGGCTGCCGTTCCGAGGAGCAAGCCACCGCCAAGGCGATCGCCGTAGATCCACAAGGTCAGCGCAAAGAATAATCCTGCGCCACTGGCGATCAGATCAAACCGACGGTACAGTTCCGGTAGGAAGAAGCCCAGCAGATACAAGCCTAAACTGGCGATCGCCATACTCCAAGCCAGTAAGTTCGTCAGCATTCCCAATCCTCAGTAAGATAACGGCACACCGACAAGGCGGTATCAACCTTCTACCTTACACCGCACTGAATTTGTCTCTGCTAGAGTTTATTCTTTGTCGAACTGCTGATCGCCAACGACGAGGGTGCTCCGGGCTGAATAAACTGTTTGCAAAAAATTTTTGGCTCAGGATGACATATTTGCCTTGGATCTGCCAGTATTAGCCCATGAGGATTGAGGGCGAACTGCTATGATGTGCCTAAGGATTTATGCCTATTGATACTAATCTATTGATATTAACTATTGATTCAGGGTATTTCTTTTTGGTGGAGCAAAGGAGTTGTTTGTGGCAAATCAGCCAGTGATGGAGTTCAGTGAGCGTCCATTCCACTTCATTGGCATTGGGGGTATTGGGATGTCAGCGCTTGCCTACATTCTCGCCAAGCAGGGCTTTAAGGTGTCTGGCTCGGATTTGCGTCCCAACCGTTTGACCGAGCAACTGGCCGAGTTAGGTGTGCAGATCTTTATCGGTCAGCGTGCCACAAACCTTGAGAACTATCCCTTTGCTGCTCTTCCCCAAGTGATTTGCTCCACCGCCATTCGCCGGGATAACCCTGAATATCAAGCGGCTCAACGGCTAGGCTGTCCCATTTTTCACCGCTCTGATGTGCTGGCGGCACTGATGCACCGCAGCCAAAGTATTGCCGTTGCCGGTACCCACGGTAAGACCACCACCAGCAGCATGATTGCCTATCTCCTGTTGCAGGCGGGGCTGGATCCCACAATTATTGTTGGGGGTGAAGTGGCAGCTTGGCAAGGCAACGCCCGCGTGGGTCAAAGCCCTTACCTTGTGGCCGAAGCGGATGAGTCCGATGGTTCCCTGCGCAAATTCCATCCCCACATTGCCGTAATCACCAATATCGAACTCGACCATCCCGATCACTACCGTTCCTTGGGCGAGGTGGTGACCACGTTTCAGCGGTTTGCCGATCAGGCGGAGCGGGTCATTGCTTGTGCCGATTGCCCGAATGTTCGCGATCGCCTCCACCATCCGCGCCTAGTGACCTACAGTCTCCACCGCCAAGCCAATGTGGACTACTGCGCGGATCATATTCAATACACCGCCGAAGGAACAACCGCACGGGTTTGGGAGCGGGGCAGATCCCTTGGGATTTTGCAACTGAATGTCTTGGGCGCCCACAATCTGCAAAATGCCCTGGCGGTGATTGCCGTGGGACGTTATCTGGGCATTGACTTTGCCACCATTGCGGCTGCCCTTCTGGAGTTTCGCGGTGCCCGCCGCCGCTTTGAGGAACGGGGACAGGTAAATGGGATTCGCTTCGTTGATGACTATGCCCACCACCCCAGCGAAATTACTGCAACCCTAGAGGCAGCCCGCCTGCAAGTAGGTACTCAAGCCCCTTGGCAACGGGTTGTGGCGGTGTTTCAACCCCATCGCTATAGCCGCACCCAAACCTTTTTAGAGGCCTTTGGCCGCTGCTTCACCGCAGCGGATCATGTCATCTTGACGGATATTTATAGTGCCGGCGAACCCAATCCCGGCACAATTAGTGGTGCCGATGTCGCCATCTGTGCCCGTCAGTATCATGCTTCAGTGGATTACTGTCCCACCCTTGAAGCGGTAAAAACTCGCTTAGCACAGGTGCTTCAAGCGGGGGATCTAGTTATTTTTCTTGGGGCCGGCAATTTGAATCAACTCATTCCGGCGGTGATGGCAGATCAAGAACAATTAAGTGTCTCTTCCCTCACTGAGGCGATCGCCCTATGAGCTTGGCCTGCTTGCCCCAAACCCAGTGCCCCCTACAACGTCAAGTTTCCCTTGCGGCGTTTACCACCCTCGGTGTGGGGGGAGCTGCCGAATGGTTTGTGGAACCCCGGACGGTTGCCGAAGTGCAGGTGGCCTATACTTGGGCGCAGGGGCAGGGTCTGCCAATTACCGTTTTGGGGGCAGGGTCTAATCTACTGGTCAGCGATCGCGGGGTGCCGGGGCTGGTGATCTCCACCAAGCATCTTCGCCCTCTCCACAGGGATCCGGAGACGGGACAACTCACCGTGGGGGCCGGCTATCCCTTGCCCAAGTTGGCCCACGATGCGGCTAAACTGGGTTGGCGCGGTCTAGAGTGGATGGTTGGTATCCCCGGCAGCGTCGGCGGGGCAGTGGTCATGAATGCGGGTGCCCACGGGGGGTGTACAGCGGAGCGGCTGGTGTCGGCAGTCATTTTGGAACCCGATGGCACCTTGGCGGTGGTGTCGGCAGCGGAGTTGGGCTATGCCTACCGCACATCGAGTCTTCAGGATACGCCGCGCTTGGTCTTGCAAGCCACATGGCAATTGGAACCCGGCCATGATCCTGCCCAAGTCAAGGCAACGACGCAAAAACACCTGAGCGATCGGCGGCGGACGCAGCCCTACGATTTGCCCAACTGTGGCAGTGTCTTTCGCAATCCCCCAGAGCAAACAGCGGGTTGGTTAATTGAGCAAACGGGCTTGAAGGGCTACCGCATTGGCCAAGCTCAAGTTTCTGAAAAACATGCCAATTTTATCCTTAACTGTGGCGGGGCAACGGCCATGGATGTCTATCGGTTGATCCACCATGTGCAAACGGCGGTGGCCGATCGCTGGTCGGTGTGGCTGCAGCCTGAGGTCAAGCTCATCGGTGACTTTGCCTAGTGCCTATGGCCATTACCCTCTGCATGATTGTGCGCAATGAGGCGGCACGCCTGCCCCAGTGTCTTGCCAGTGTGGGGGGTGTAGTGGATGAAGCTGTGATTGTGGATACGGGGTCAGAGGATGATACGGTGGCGATCGCCCGCAGTTGGGGGGCACGGGTCTATGAAGTCCCTTGGCAAGAGGATTTTGCTGCCGCTCGCAACATTGCCCTCGGTTATGTAACCACAGAGTGGGTGCTGGTCTTGGATGCTGATGAAACCCTCACCCCTGCCTTTGCTGCCCTGGTGCCTGAGATTTGCCGACAGCCGGATTGGCTTGTGGTTACGCTGCTGCGACAGGAGCTAGGGGTTGTTCCTCCTTATACCTATGTCTCCCGCCTGTTTCGTCGCCATTCCGACCTGCGCTTTGAACGCCCTTACCACGAAACCATTGATGACAGTGTTTTGGCGTTGCAACAACGGGAACCCCACTGGCAAATTGCTCAAGTGAACGGGGTGGCAATTGTCCACAGTGGCTATCTGGGCACGCAGCGACAACAAAAACTGGAGCGCGCCGAGCGGATCATGCGCCGCCACCTTGAGCAGCACCCTGAGGATGCCTACCTGTGGAGTAAACTCGCCGGCGTCTATCTGGCCACAGGTGACTTGCAGCAGGCTCAGCAGTGTTTAGAACAGGGCTTGAAGGCTAAGACGCTACCCTCGGCGATCGCCCACGAACTCCACCATCAGCAGGGAAATCTCTACGCCGAACGCGGTCAATGGCAAGCAGCCATCACAGCCTATGAGACGGCGCTGAAAACCCCTCTGCCGGAGGTGCTGCACCTTGCCACCTATCTGCGGTTAGCGGAGGCTCAAAAGCAACTAAAACGCTGGGGAGACGCCCTTGCCACCTATGAGCGGGTTCAACAGGTGGATCCCCACTGTGCCTTGGCCTATCAAAATCAGGGGGCACTGCTGCTGCGGCTAGGACAGGTGAGCGCTGCCTTGGACAAACTGCGTCAGGCCATTTGCTTGTTGCAAGAGCAAAATCCTGCGGAAGCCCGGCGCCTCACCCAAGAACTCCAGGCCATGGGATGGCTTTCCCCTTCAGCTTGGGTTAGGTAGACCACTGGGCGGCGATCGGCATCCGCCAACCCGAACCAAAGGCGCGATCGGTAATTTTTAAGCCCGGTGCCGCCTGCTGGCGTTTGAATTCGGCGCGTTGAACCATCCGTCGCACCTGCCGAACAAGGGCTAGATCGTAGCCTGCCGCGGCAATTTCCTGATCCGACCGGTGGCGATCGATCATGAGCGCCAAAATGCCATCGAGAATCTCGTAGGGGGGGAGGCTATCCTGATCCGTCTGGCCGGGCTTGAGTTCGGCACTGGGGGCTTTGGTGAGAATATGGGGGGGAATCACCACAGAGCCTGCGATCGCCAGATCGGGAATGGGCTGTCCTTGGGCGGCCTGGCGATTCAGCCAGTGGCAGAGTTCATAGACACGGGTTTTCGGGACATCGGCAATGGCCGCCAGCCCGCCGTTCATGTCGCCGTAGAGGGTGCAGTAGCCCACCGCCAGTTCCGATTTATTCCCTGTAGAAAGCAGCAGGTGGCCAAACTTGTTGGCGATCGCCATCAGGAGGGTGCCGCGAATGCGGGCTTGGAGATTTTCCTCGGCCACCCCACTGGGAGTACCGGCAAACAGCGGCGCCAGCACCTCACGGTAGGTTTGCATCAGGGGGGCAATGGGTAAGACTTGGGTGGCAATGCCCAGATTGGCGGCCAACTCCTTGGCATCGGTGATGGAGTGATCGGAACTGTAGGGGGAGGGCATCAACACCCCTAGCACCTGTTCTTTGCCTAGGGCCGCTGTGGCAATGGCCGCCACCAAGGCGGAATCAATCCCTCCACTCAGGCCAATGACTACCTGCCGAAAGCCGCACTTGCGGGCATAGTCGCGCACCCCCAAAACTAAGGCTTGCCAAATTTCCTCAGGTTCACTCCTTGCTGGGGGGGCGATCGCCGTCGGCTGGAGGTCTCCCCCTTCCCAACGCAGGGGGAGGAGATCTTCTTGAAAGCCCTTGGCTTGACTCACGATCTGCCCTTGACGATTCACCGCCAAACTGCTGCCATCAAAAATCAAATCATCGTTGCCCCCCACCTGATTGGCATAGATCAAGGGGCAGCCATACTGCCGTGCCGTATGTTCAATCAATGCCTGCCGTAGCTTCGGTTTACCCACACAGTAGGGGGATGCCGAAAGGTTGACAATCAAATCGGTGCCTTGGGTCACCAATTCGGCCACGGGATTTTGCCCGTAATGCCGCTGACCCCAGAACTCCTCGTTATTCCACAGATCCTCGCAGATGGTGACGCCGATCCTCAGCTGATTGCCGGCCGTGGTCAACGTAAAGAGATTCTCAGTACTGCCGGGGGCAAAATAGCGACATTCATCAAAGACATCGTAGGTGGGCAATAACCGCTTGGCAAAGACCTGGTGCACCCGTCCCCCCATCAGCAGCGCGGCGCCGTTGTAGAGCGGCTTTTCCCCCTTCACTCCCGCAGTGGGATTGGGCAGCACCGTCCCCACCAAAACCGCCACCTCAGGCGGCAGGGCAGCGGCAAGATGGTGGAGTTCCGCCTGCATGGCTTCAACGAAATAGCGGTTAAGCAGCAGATCCTTGGGGGGGTAGCCGCACAAAGCAAGCTCAGAGGTAATCAGTAGATCCAAAGGATGCCGGCCGTGGATTTGCTGAACGGTAGCGAGGATGGCTTGGGCGTTGGCCTTGAGACTGCCCACGGTGGGGTTAAGTTGCGCAATCCACAGATGCACGGCCATCGGCAATGCCTCAGAAGGGTTAGACGAAAACAAGGGGCTTATCCTTGAGGGGGGCAAAGGCCTCGCGATCAAAACGGTAGAGGGTTGCCGGCCGCCCCGCCCCGCGGATGACTTTTTGGTGGGTATTTTGCAAAATGCCCAGTTTCAACAGTCGGGAGCGGAAGTTGGAGTAGTCAGAAAAGTTTGCCCCCAAAACCGTGCTGTAAAACCGGTACAGATCATGGAGGGTGAAATATTCAGGCAACACATCAAAGGCCACAGGGCTATACTCCAGCTTATTGCACAGGCGGCGATGCCCGTAGGCCAGAATTTTGCCGTGATCAAAGGCCAACTCCGGGCAGGCATTGAGGGCAAACCACTGCACTGCTCTCTCCTCTGCTCCAATCAGTTCCGCATCGGCAAAGCGCACCAAGGCAAAGTAACTCACCGAGAGATAGCGCTTGCCGGAGGCGGTTTCGCGGGGATCTCGCCCCGGTTCGCCAAAGGTGTACAGCTGCTCCAGATAGAGATTACTGACGCGAATTTTTTCCGCTAGGGTGCGATAGGCAGCCGCTTCTAGGGACTCCCCCTGCCGCACGAGGGTGCCGGGAAGACTCCAATACCCCGCAAAGGGCGACTGTCGGCGCTGCACCAAGAGCACAAGGAGGCGATTTTGATCCGCATCCACAGAGAAAATGACATTGTCTACGCCGACAACAAATTCCGCAAGGGACAAAGGGGAGGCGCTCATGAGGGGGTGTAGAGTCCTTGCTGCTGAATATACTGGGCGATCGCCGGCAGGAGTTGCTGCTCGTCCCGCTGTTGCCGATAGGTGGTGGAGGAGACCGCCGGCCCGTGATAGTCGGCCAGTTCCACCTGGGGACAGCGGTGCTGCACAGCTTGCCAATCCTTGGGGTCAATGACAACGCCGCAGCGCGGCAAAACCAAGAGCTTGACTTGGGCAAGGAGCCTGTCCACCTGATACCACTGCGGCAGTTTCGCCAAAACATCACTGCCCACCACCAGGGTCAGGGTTTCATGCGGCCACTGCTGCTTCACCTGCTCGACGGAATGGAGGGTGTAGGGGTGACTGAGGTCGGGGCGATGCTCGATATTGGGGCGGTTGAGGTGGCGCACCAGCAGACCGAGCATGGTTTGGCGATAGGGCAAGGGGGTTTGCTTCCCTTTGAAGGGGTTGTCGGCGGCCCACACCAGAACGCGGTCGTAGCGATCGCTGAGCCATTGGAGAATATCCCCATGGGCAGCAGTGGGGGGATCGGCACTGGTACCAAAAAGGGCAATGGTCATGGGCGGTGTCGTAACTGGTGAATCAGGGCTTCTAGGGCAGGGGAATAGACCACCGGCTGGCTCACCTCTAGGAGGGTATCGGGCAATTCCGCAAGGCTGGCGCGGTGGCGATCGCGAATTGTCGCCAAGGACTCCGGTGCGCAAAGGGGACGCCCTTCCTTCATCACCAGTTCGAGGAGGGGTTTGCCCCATACGTTTTCCTCGCTGGCCAAGGCAAGGCAATCGCCACTGGGGCGGCGGTAAATTTGCTTACGGCCGGGGAGGGTCATTTTGCCGCTGGAGACCTTCATTACCCCCTGCCCGTTGATCTCCACCAGCTTATAGACACCGTTGACAGGCTCTCCTGTGACCAGCTTGGTGCCGATGCCATAGGCATCAATACAGGCGCCGCCGGCAATTAAGCGGCGGATTTCCCCCTCATCGAGATCGCCACTGGCAATGATTTTGGTGTGGGGCAGGAGTTGGCGAATTTTTTGGGAGAGGGCCAGGAGATCCCCCGAATCAATGCGCACGGCTTTGACCACGATTTCTCCCGCCGCCTGGCGATCGGCAAGGGTGGCCACGGCAGCCAGGGTATCGTAGGTATCCACCAACAGCGCTCCTTCGGGGTAATAGTGCAAGAAGGCCGTAAAAGCGTCCTGTTCGCTGCCGACAAGGGTGGCGATCGCCATCACGAGGGAATGCGCCATGGTGCCCGTAGGAGAAACCCCCAATTGCTGGGCTGCCAACACGTTAGAGGTGGCCGTAAAGCCGGCGGCGAGGGCAGAACGGGCTGCCCACAGGGAAGCTTGCGGACTAAAGGCGCGCCGCGTGCCGAATTCCAACAGATCAATGTCTTCTCCCACCAACCGTCGCAGCCGCGAAGCACGGGTGGCCACAAGGGTTTGGTAGTTCACGATATTCAGCAGACAGGTTTCCAGCCACTGGGCCTGCCAGAGGGGCGCCTCAATCCGCAGCAGGGGTTCTTGGGCAAAAACAACGGTTCCTTCGGGAACGGCCCAAACATCGCCGCGGAACTCACTCTGGTGCAACAGCTCCCAAAAGGCAGCGGGTGAGCGCTCAAAGACCGTCAAACTTTTCAGGTAATCAATTTGCTGGGGGGTAAACTTTACCTGTTGTAAGTATTCCAGGACTTGAGCCAACCCCATGGCCACCAAATAGGTGCATCCTCGGGGCAATCGCCGCACACTCAGTTCAAAACACGCCGGCGTCCAGGCCAACTCCTCACCGGCATAGGTGGCCGCCATTGTTAGTTGGTAGAGATCCGTCAGCAAGCTGTAGTCACTGGCGGCCAAGGTGAAACCGGTCATGTTAAGGGCACATAAAGGATGGGTCAATTATAGTAGATTTTACCATAATTGTCAAGGCGATGCCATTCGGCGCTGTAATCGGCAAGGGAGGTCAAGAGGGGCACCGATCGCCAGCGCTCCACCCCAAAGCCCAGGGCACGACAGGGCTGCCATGTTTCAAAGAGCTGAAAAATTGCCGTGCGGGCGATCGCCCCTTCCAAGGCAGAGGAAAAGACCAGCCGCTGCGGTTCCAAGCCTTGACGCAACAGCAGACTCAAGCGGTCTGGAGAGCCAAACAGCGCCGGCTTAATCACAAACAGTCCCGGCCAACCCCGCTCTAACCAACGCTGTAATTCGCTTGCCCTGACCACACTCTCATCGAGGGCAATTGGGGTTGTCACCCTGTGGGCAAGAGTCAGGAGGGCTTGCCACTGCGCCGGGGGAAGGGGTTGCTCCACATACTCAATTCTGCCGTTTCCATGGCGCTCAAGCCAGTCCAACCACCGTTCGGCGGTTGTTACATCCCAGCCGCCGTTGGCATCAAGGCGTAGTTTGGCTCCTTGGGGTAGGGCGGCCAGTAGCGCCTTCAGGATTCCTTGCTCCTCTTCGGGGGATAGAACCCCCACCTTCCACTTGAAGATGGTGTGTCCCTGCCGCCACGGCTGCTGCCACTGCTCCAGAGCTGCTCGACCCCTGCCTAAAAGGGCACAGATCGGCCACGGGCGCAGGCGGTAGGGGAGTTGCCCCACACTCTGCCAAGCGGTGCTAAAACCAAACCGGGCCGCCGCTAACGTCTCCGGAATTGCCGCCATGATTGCCGGCGTCAGGCGATTGGGTAACCGCCGACACAGCGCAAGGTCGTCAGCGAGGGTTTCGCTGCCCCAGCCGGGAAGGGGGGCGATTTCCCCGTAGCCCAAGTGGCCGTCGTCATCTTCTAGGCGCAGGAGAATGCCGCGGCGCGATCGCCAGACCCCCTGTGCCGTTGCCAAGGGTTCCCGAAGGGGTTCTTCGTAGATACGCCACTGCCAGCGCATCCCCACCATCGGCTAGACCCGTTCAAGGGTTGCCTCGAGTAAATGTTTGAGCTTATGGCTGTTGTGGACGCCGCTAAGGAGGGCGTAGTGATTGGCATCCAGTTGCCAGTAGTGCTCAAAGCCCGTACAGCGGTTGGCATTCCCCAGCAACATAAACTGCTGCACGATCGCGTGGGGGGTAATCCAGCCTTCCCCCTCCAGCCGCCCCAAAAGGCTGTGTTGGAGCACATAGGTAAACACCTGCTCCTCCAGTTCCAACTTCCCCCGCGACTGCAACACTAATTCTGGCTTGACTTGATCGGGAAATGTGATCTTGGCCGCCATCGAAAACCAGTCATCTTGGCCGTAGGAGACGAGAATCCTCCCCGTTACTGGAATTGGTTCTTGATTGGCCTCTAACCACGTGCCCTTGAGCAGCCACCGCCCCCCATCAACTAAAAATGTATGATTCACGTTTCTCATATCCCCAATGGCTGTCCTGATTGTATCTTTCCCCAATTTGCAGGGGGAGAAAGCAGCAGGAATTGTTGCCGATGTCCGCAGCCTGTGCGGGCGATCGCTATGATCAAAGAATATCTTGGTTGCCTTTATCTCGGAATTGACTGAATGCAGCGTCCTTGGCAACTCTATTCTTCTGACCCTGCCCCTTTAGACTTCATTGAGGAAGTGAAGAGGCTCCACCCCGATGCCGGCGCCATCACCGCTCAGTTACTTTGGCAGCGAGGCTATCGTGACCTTGATCAACAAGTGCGAGTTTTTTTAGATTGGCGCTACTATGAGTCAGCCTCCCCCCTAGAGTTTCCAGAAATGCCCGCCGCCCTAGGGCGTTTGCAACAGGCACTCGATCAACAGGAAAAGGTTGCCATTTGGGGAGACTTTGATACTGATGGGGTCACGGCTACCGCCGTCCTCTGGGAAGGCCTAAAACCCCTCCTAGGAGCGCAATTGGTGGACTTTTATATTCCCAATCGCCAACACGACTCCCATGGTCTGTCGTGTCACGGCCTTAAAGCGCTTCAGCAAAAAGGGGTCTCCCTAATCATTACCTGTGATACGGGCTGTACCAATGGTGCTGAAATTGCCTTTGCCCGTAAGTTGGGGATGGATGTGATTGTCACCGATCACCACACCCTTGACCCCGCTCCCTTGGAGGCTGTGGCGCTGATCAATCCTCGGCAGTTGTCCTGGGAGCATCCCCTACGTCATTTATCAGGGGTTGGCGTCGCCTACAAGTTTTTAGAAGCAGTCTATGCCAAATGGCCAGAGAAAACCCAAGGGTATGCCCTAGAGAATCTCCTTGATCTGGTGGCCATTGGCCTCATTGCCGACTTGGTTGAATTAAAAGGAGAGTGCCGCTATCTTGCCCAGCGCGGCTTAGAATACCTCGGAAAACGTCAGACCCTACGCCCAGGGATTGCTGCTCTTTTGAAAGGGTCGTCCAACACAACGGCTCGGCAACGGGAGATTAGTTTTACCGTGGCACCTCGCCTCAATGCTGTAAGTCGCGTAGAGGGAGATGTGCGATCGCTAATCACGCTCTTGACCACCCAAAATTGTCGCGAAGCGCAGCAGTTGGCAGAGCACATTGAACAAGTGAATGCAGACCGGCAGCGACGCCAAAAAGAGATTGCTAAGATGGCCCATGCCAAAGCGGCTCAGTTGGATCTCTCAGCCTCGCGGGTGATTCTCCTCACCGATGACACTTGGCCGTTGAGTCTTTTGGGGCTGGTGGCGAACGACATTGTCAAAACCTATGGCCGCCCCGCCATTTTGCTTCAGACTAATCCAGAAACAGGAATGGCAGCAGGTTCAGCGCGCTCCGATGGCTTTGTGGATCTTTACGAGGCACTGCATAGCCAACGGCATTTATTTGAGAAATTTGGTGGGCATCCCTATGCAGCGGGCTTTAGGCTGAAGATAGATCATATTCCCCTGTTGGCAGCAGCCCTCAACCAATTCTTGGCACAGCAAGAGGGCACAGCCAGCGCCACACCGAAACCGTTGATGATTGACTTAGAAGTGACCTTGGATCAACTCAAGGTGGACTTGCTCAAGGAACTGGAAGTGCTTGCCCCCTTTGATTCTACCCACCATCCCAGTCCGCGATTGTTGGTGCGCAATGTAGAAATCACGCAACCTAAGGAGAACAATAACAAGGGGAATCAGAACACAAGAAAATACCTCTCAATGGTGCTCTACGATCGCCAGCGACAGTGCACCT
The DNA here is from genome assembly GCF_046299635.1 of Thermosynechococcus sp. Taxonomy (GTDB): domain Bacteria; phylum Cyanobacteriota; class Cyanobacteriia; order Thermosynechococcales; family Thermosynechococcaceae; genus Thermosynechococcus. The sequence goes on from NZ_JBKBHV010000006.1 coordinate 27,211, forward strand.
TTCCTGCCAAGTGGTGGGATCATCAAATCAGCGATTGCCCCAAGGGATGCTGTGATCTGGTAATTGAGCTAGAGCAGTGGCAAAGCTATTTATCAGCGGTCATTAGAGAGCTGCGACCTAGCGCAACCAATGTGATCCAAGCGGCATCTTTTCAGTCCCTCATGGATTATCGCGATCGCCCCTACGAGGCAAGCGTCAAGGGTCTGCGCGTCGAAACCTGCCCCACCTCACGGGAAAGCTGGCGCCAATGGCTTCAGCGAGCGAACAGGGAACAGCAACCCTTGATTTTGGCCTACTCCCCTCCTCAAGAGCAGGATGCCCTAAAAGTGTGGCAGGAATTCCTAATGCTGTGCCAACAGGCCAGTCAACAGGGAAAACATTTACAGCGAGAAGAACTACGGGAACACCTTGGCATTGAAGCAGCCACCTTGAACTATGCCCTCAATGTACTTGAGACACTGGGGGTCAAGGTTCTCCATACCGCAGAGGAATTCTGGTGTGAATGGCCACCACAGGTGAAATCTTCCCTGCAAACGGCGGCGGCCTTAGAGACGTTCACAGCAGCGATCGCCGAGGAGAATTTTCGTCGTCGCTATTTTGCTGCCGCCTCGCTACAAGCCCTTCAGGAGACACACTAGAAACGGGTTACAACTTTCCTTAACAGGGAACATAAGGAACACACACGAGCCGACACAGGAAACACAGAGGCGATCAACGTTGATTGAGAGAAGAAGAGCGATCGCTCTGAGGAGAGCCTCAATCTGGTTACACACAACGTGCCTCGGTGCAACGCTTGCAACCGTACTTTTATGCTCCCACAGGCGACTTTAGCTGCCTACCGTGTTTCCACTCAAGTTTGCCAACCTGAATTCTCGGGAAGATCCCGTAAAACCACGGATGCCTAGACGTACATCGCCTCCATGAGGGCATCGCTCATCGTGACGTTGGTGGCCACACTTTGAATATCATCGAGATTTTCGAGGGCATCCATGAGCTTAAGGACGCGCCGCGCCGTGTCTTCATCGGTAATTTCTACGGTATTCATTGGAACCCAGCGGCTTTCGGTGTCGAGAACAGTGTAGCCGTGTTCTTTGAGGGTTTCGCTGACGGTTTCAAGGGCGGGCACAGGACAGCGCACTTCCGCCACCCCCTCTAGGATCTCATAGGTTTCGACATCAGCTGCCAGTAGTGCTTCGAGGAAGGTTTCCTCATCTGTAGGGGCGGCAACGGTAACAATGCCCCACTGCTCAAACATCCAGCCCACACAGCCCGTTTCACCGAGGTTACCTCCCTGCTTATTAAAGGCTGCCCGCAGATCTGCCGCCGTGCGATTGCGATTATCCGTCAGAGCTTCAATCAAAAACGCCACGCCCCCCGGCCCATAACCTTCGTAGCGGATTTCTTCTAGGGGAGCATCACTGTCGAGGGTACCGGTGCCCTTGGCGATCGCCCGCTCAATATTTTCGCTGGGAATCCCTGCGGCTTTGGCCTTCTCAATGGCGCTGCGCAGTTGAAAGTTGCCCGCTGGATCCCCTCCCCCATGCCGCGCCGCAATAATAATGGCTCGCGATAGCCGTGCAAAGATCTTGCCCTTTTGGGCATCCACCCGCGCTTTTTGCCGTTTAATGTTTGCCCACTTACTGTGACCTGCCATAGGGGAAGCATATGTAAAAAGCCAAGAAGAACCCCGCTGAAATCAACGGGGCACATCAACAGGGTTATTTGCTTAAGGATACCTTTAACGGAAACCGACAGCGGCTTGCCAAACAAAGGCCAAGGCCAAAAAGAGCACAGGAATCACCGGCAGCACATCCACGAGGGGATCAAAAATGGCGTAGGCTTCCGGCAACTTTGCAACTAAAACCAAAGCATCAATCATGGTGTTTTCCTAAAAGAATTCAGCGATCGCAAGAGAACTGAAAAAATAGTACCATAGCCGCTGCGGCAACGGGATCGCCATGCCGGAGATTCTCCTTTTATCACAAACAGCACAACATGACTTTTGGATGCAACAGGCGATCGCCCTCGCAGAGCAGGCAGGCGCTGCCGATGAAGTGCCCGTCGGTGCGGTGATTGTCAGTGCTGAGAATGAACTGATTGCCACGGGGGAAAATCGCCGCCAACGCGATCATGACCCCACTGCCCATGCGGAAATCATTGCTTTGCGCCGCGCCGGTCAACGCTTAGGGACGTGGTATTTAACCGGCTGCCGCCTCTACGTGACGCTAGAACCCTGCCCGATGTGCGCTGGTGCCATTGTCCAAGCCCGCATCCACACCCTCATCTATGGGGCGAGTGATCCCAAAGCAGGAGCCATTGATTCGGTACTACAACTTCCCCAAAGCCCGGCCGTGTTTCACCGCCTTCAGGTCATTCGTGGGGTTCAGGCAGCGGCCTGTCGGCAGCAGTTGCAAACGTGGTTTCGCCAACATCGTCAGAAAAAACGGCAATGATGCCCACATCACCCACCCGCTCCCGCAGCGTCTGGATGGTTTCACCGAGGAGGGGGTGTCGCCAGTGGGGGGCGATCGCCGCAAGGGGCACAAGGACAAAAGGCCGCTCGGCCAGTCGAGGATGGGGCACGGTGAGTTCACTTGTGGCGATGAGGCGATCGCCATAAAGCAGCAGATCTAGATCAAGGGTGCGCGCTCCCCAGTGCGCTTGGCGTTGGCGACCAAACTGTGCTTCAATCGCCTGAAGCGTTGCTAGCAGTGCCCAAGGGGAAAGTTGGACACGGGCAATAAGGCACCCATTCCAGTAGTCCGGTTGCGGGGGGCCTACAGGGACAGTGCGATACCACGGCGAGCAGGCTAAAACTTGGATTCCCGGCGTTTGGGCAAGCAGCCGTACCGCCGAGCGCAATTGTCGTAACGGCTCACCCAAGTTGCTTCCGAGGGCGATCGCCACGAGGGGGGTCTCAGACGGGGATATACTTAAGTCAGTGCATTCTGCCATCGCACCTGTGTAGAGTGCCGCTCACTCCTCCTGTTATACCTGCACCGTTCACCTATTGCCGAAGTCGTTGTGGATCTCCGAACTCTCTTTCACACTGCAACCCCAGTCATTGGTGTTGTCCATCTCCTTCCCTTACCCACCTCCGCCCGTTGGGGAGGGAGTCTTAAGGCGGTGATTGACCGCGCAGAACAGGAAGCCACTGCCCTCGCTTCAGGGGGAGCCAATGCCATTATTGTTGAGAATTTCTTTGATGCCCCCTTCACCAAAGAGCGGGTAGATGCCGCCGTTGTCAGTGCCATGACCTTGGTGGTGCAGCGGTTAAAGAATTTGGTGGCCTTGCCCATTGGCCTCAATGTGCTGCGCAATGATGCCTTTAGTGGTCTGGCGATCGCGGCTTGTACAGGGGCACAATTTATCCGCGTCAATGTGCTCACAGGGGTCATGGCCACGGATCAGGGCATTATTGAAGGCCAAGCTCATCAACTCCTGCGCTACCGCCGTGAACTGGGACAAGACATCAAAATTTTTGCCGATGTAATGGTGAAGCACGCCCAACCCCTCCACAGTCCGAACTTGGCCACTGCGGTGCGAGATACGTTGGAACGGGGACTGGCCGACGGGGTGATTCTCTCCGGTTGGGTCACAGGACACCCCCCCAGCGAGGAAGAACTCTCCATTGCCGCCAGCGCTGCCAAGGGACACCCCCTTTTTATCGGCAGTGGTGCCTCTTGGGACAATGTTGAGCAGTTAGCCCCCTACGTCAACGGCGTGATTGTGGCCAGTTCCCTGAAGCGCAACGGTCAGATTGAACAGCCCATCGACCCCATTCGCGTCAGCCGCTTTGTTGAAGCATGGCAGCGGGCACACCACAAAATTCAGGAACTCAATCGCGCCAATGGCAACTGTCGTGGGTCTAGCGGTGAACCCCTGCCAGCCATGTTTGTGCACGGCCAAAAGTGATCAGGCGATCGCCCCTGTTAACTGCGGAACATAGTTTCCCAAACCATTGAGGTTGAGGCGATAACTGCGGGGATGGGCAATCAAGTAGGCAGTGCTCGTAAAAATTTGCTCTAACTCCACAAGACCATTTTCCTTAAGGGTGCGCCCCGTTGACACCAAATCCACAATTGCCTCCGCCATACCCGTCATCGGCCCCAGTTCCACCGAACCGTACAAAGGCACAATATCCACCGGCAAATCCAACTGCCGGAAAAAGGCATCGGCACAGCGGACAAACTTTGAGGCGACGCGGCAATGGGGTGGCAAATCGCGGGCACTGCGGTAGGGGCTAGAGGCTTTGACGGCCACCGAGAGGCGACATTGACCAAAACCCAGATCCGCCAGTTTGGCCACGTGGGGATTTTTTTCCCGCAGCACATCGTAGCCGACAATGCCCAACTGTGCTTGACCATACTGCACGTACACAGGCACATCTTGGGCACGAACCAAAAGAGCGCGGGCACGGCCATCTTGAGAGAGAACCTGAAGTTGGCGATTCTCCGGCTCTAGGAGCGCCTCAAAATTTAAGCCTACCCGTTGGAAGTAGGCAATACTGTCCTTGAGCAGGGCACCTTTGGGGAGGGCAATTGTTAGCATGGCCTAGACACTCTGAATCTGCAAATAGGTTGCCCCATCACTGAGGGCTTCAATCTGCGGTGGTGCATCACTCTCAATCCAGGCAATATAGGGAATCTGGCGATCGCGGGCATAGGCACGAGTTTGCTCCGGCGTTAGATCAAGCAGTGCCAACTCCACGCGGGTAGAACCCTCCAAACGCAGCGTTTGAGCATGGTGGAGAGCGGCCGCGAGGGCATCGGGCGTGCGGGGCACCACAAGCCATTGACTACGGGGGGCGAGGAGGACGGCTGGGGGAATGGCGATCGCTTGCAGGAGCGCCTCCACGTTAAAAACAAAACCAATCCCCGGCACAGGGACACCGTCGGGATGGTAAATACTGAGCAGTTGATCATAGCGTCCCCCTTGAGCCACCAACCGCAGTTCCGTTTCCGTGGGAATCAAGACCTCAAAGATAATTCCCGTGTAGTAATCAAAGGACTGGACAAGGCTCAGATCAAGGGTAATGGCAAAGGACTCAGCCACTAAGCCCAACAACTGTTGAAGTTCTGCAAAGCGATGGGCCACCCCTGCAACCTCAGACCACTGAGCCAAACGTTCCCCCACTTCCTGCGGCGTACCCCGCAGATCAAAAAGAGCAAGGGCGCGATCGCCCCAAGGGGAGCCTAGAGCCTGCAAACTCACGCGGTCTAAGTTGGCCAAGCATTGGCGCACCGTTTTTTGCAATTCCGCTGGAAAGGTACTGAGCAACTGTTGCGTTAGGTGAGCATCCCCCACCAAGAGATAGGCCTCCTCAACTGCTAACGCCCCAAGGCACTCCTGTACCAGCCAGAGAATTTCTGCATCTGCCGCTAAACCCGTTGCCCCCAGTAGCTCTACACCTGCTTGGAAAAATTCCTGCTGGTTGCCCAACTCTGCCACCGTCGTCCGCCGAAAGACATTGGTTTTGTAATAGAGCCTTTGGGGCAGTTGCCTTCCTACCATGCGAGTCACAGCAGCGCGGGCGATCGAAGCCGTTAATTCTGGCCGCAATCCCAAGGGTTCATCACTGCTCCCCTGTACTTGAATGACCGTCTCTGGACGGACAGTGCCCCCTGCCGTTAGGGTTGCTAGGGTCTCGATTGTGGGTGTGATAATTTCTTGGTAGCCCCAGCTTTGAAAGACCCGCTCCAACCGTTGCTCTAGCCACCGTTGCCGTGCCACGTCAAGGGGCAAAATATCGCGGGCACCACAGGCAGGTTGATACACCATAGTGAATTATTTTTTCCCAAAAAGACCAAAGAAAGAAGATTTCTTTTTCTCCGGTTTTGGCGGCTCAGTACTTTTTTGCTGCTGCTGTGCCTTGCGCTCTTTCTTGCTAATTGCTTCGAGTCCCTGTATGGCCGTCACCTCTTGGGGATTGAGCTTCAGGGCTTGATTAAAGTGAACTTTGGCCATACTGAGGGAGCCTTGTTGCAGATACACCTTGCCTAGTAGGGCATGGCAGCGAGCACTGCGGGGGTCAATTTTCAGGGCATCCTTCAGTTCTTTGATGGCCTCCAGATAAATGCCTTTATTGAAAAGTTCCTCTGCCCGTCGGAAGTATTGCTCTGTAAATTGCTCGGTTTTTGGCGTCTCTGCGGGCGGTGTCGTCGCCGTGGCTGCACGCACTTGCGTTTCATCTGGTTTGGGTTGCGGCGCAGGTGCAGAAACTATAGGTGTGGCTGCTGTTGCTTTACCCCCTGCCGATCGCCACAAATAAATCAAATTCAGTTCGCTAATTTGTTCACTGATCTTAAGGGCATTGCTTAAATCTGTGTATTGATCTTGGGCAAGGGTATTGAGCGCCTTTTGATAGGCCTCTTCAACGTTGGCAGCGTTAAAGACTTCCCGCGCCAAATCAAAGGTAGGCGTGGGCACAATATTGGCTGTTAGCAGTTGCTTTTCAAGCAAGCGCAAAATGACTTGATATTCTTCCCGCTCTTTTTCTTGGGACAGTACTTCATAGGCAGGATTTACAAACTTGGAGAGTAAATCACTGGCCATTTTTTTACCCGATTCATCATCACGGCTATCGGGGTGCAGTGTCTTGGCAATTTTGAGATACCGCTTGCGAATTTCCCCCGGTGCTGCTGATAATGGAACCCCTAGGGCAGCATGGAGATCTCGTTGAGAGTTAAAGCGACCCAAACCGTGATTGATCTCGAAGGGCATAGTCAGTGAAACCGCAGGGGTAGAACATCCTTTGATTATACCTGCTCATAGAGGGGGTTGGTGACCCCCTGCAATCCTTGAAGACAAGACATCCGAAACTGTGAAAGACCCTAGGCAAAGACTGCGGTGCGATTGCCATACACGAGAATCCGATTTTGCAGATGCAGCTGCACCGCCCGCGCCAACACCACCCGTTCCAAATCCTTGCCCTTACGAATCAAATCCGCCACCGTATCGCGATGACTCACATGTACAACTGCCTGCTCAATAATCGGCCCTTCATCCAAGTCCGCTGTGGCATAGTGGGCAGTGGCGCCAATGATTTTCACCCCCCGCTCATAGGCACGGTGGTAGGGATTGGCTCCTGCAAAAGCAGGTAAAAATGAATGGTGAATGTTGATCACTTGGGGAAAGGCCTCAATAAATTCAGCACTGAGCACCTGCATATACTTGGCCAGTACCACCAGATCAATCCTGTAGTCTTTGAGCAGTTGCAGTTCCTTGGCCTCTGCGAGGGGCTTGGTCTCTGGTGTCACGGGGATATAGTGAAAGTCAATGCCAAACTGCTCGGCAATGGGACGCAAATGCTCATGGTTACTGATAATTAGGGGAATTTCGGCAAAGAGATCCCTTGCCCGCTGCCGCAGTAGTAGATCCCACAGGCAGTGATCTTGGCGACTCACCCAAATGGCCAAGCGATAGGGAATATCCGACGGCCGCAACTGCCAGCGCACCCCCTGCCAACTGGCAAAGACCTGTTCTTGCTGTGCATAGTTAACAAAAGTGGCGGCAATCTGATCGCGGGGGATCTCAAAGCCCTCCAGTTCCCACTCAAGGCGCGAGAGAAAAATGCCCGCAACGGCATCGGTGTGGTGGTCGGCATGGACAATGTTCCCATTGTGGCGATAGACAAACTGTGCCAACTTGGCCACCAGCCCCCGCTGATCGGGACAGGAAATGGAGAGGGTCATCGTTGGCATAGGCGGAACCGAACGCAGGGCAGCCTGTATTCTACTACTGCGAATTAGAAGCAGCGCGACTTAAGACCTTGGTGAGATACTGCCCCGTATAGGATTGGGGCACCAGAGCCACCGCTTCAGGGGTACCAGCGGCCACCACCTCTCCGCCGCGATCGCCCCCCTCTGGCCCTAGATCAATAATCCAATCGGCACAGCGAATCACATCCAAGTTATGTTCAATCACCAAAACCGAGTTGCCCTTGTCCACCAGCCGCTGCAACACCTCAAGGAGTTTGTGCACATCGTAAAAGGATAACCCTGTTGTCGGCTCATCAATCAGATAGAGGGTTTTGCCCGTGGCGCGGCGCGACAGCTCCGCCGCCAATTTAAGACGCTGGGCTTCTCCGCCGGAGAGAGTGGGAGCCGTTTGTCCCAATTTCAGATAGCCCAAGCCCACATCCACAAGGGTTTGCAGCTTGCTCACCGCCTTGGGGATATTTTCAAAAAAGGCCAGCGCCGTCTCGGCGGTCATGTCCAATACATCGGCGATCGAGCAGCCCTTGTACTTCACTTGCAGCGTATCGCGGTTGTAGCGCGTCCCCTTGCACACCTCGCACTGGACATAGACATCGGGCAGAAAGTTCATGGTAATCACGTTGACCCCTTGGCCGGCGCAGGCTTCACAGCGGCCACCCTTAATGTTGAAGGAAAACTGACCCGGTTTATAGCCCCGTGCCTTGGCCTCAACGGTTTGGCTAAAGACCTCACGGATGACATCGAAAACGCCGATGTAGGTGGCCGGATTCGAGCGGGGGGTGCGACCAATGGGCGATTGGTCAATGACAATCACCTTATCAATGGCGCTTAGGCCTTCAATCGATCCCAGTTCCTTGGGCAGGGGCACCCTGTGACCCAAATGGTGCTGTAGGGCAGGATAGAGCACTTCGTGCATGAGGGTGGATTTGCCCGACCCTGAGACCCCCGTCAGACACACCAGCTTGCCAAGGGGAATTTCTACGGTGATGTTCTTCAGGTTGTTGCGAGAGACATTTCTCAGGATCAGGGATTGACCATTCCCCGGTCGGCGATCGCCGGGGGTCTCAATGCGCTTGCGCCCCGACAGATAGGCGCCGGTCAGTGAGTCGGGATGGTTGAGAATGTCCTCTAGGCTGCCTTGGGCCACAATTTGACCGCCATGGATCCCTGCCCCTGGGCCGATATCCACGATGTAATCCGCCGCCCGGATGGTCTCTTCGTCATGTTCGACCACAATCAACGTATTCCCTAGGTCCCGCAGGCGAAAGAGCGTTTTGAGCAGGCGATCGTTATCCCGCTGGTGTAGGCCAATGCTCGGTTCATCGAGGACATAGAGCACCCCCGTCAGGCCAGAGCCGATTTGGGTGGCCAAGCGAATGCGTTGGGCTTCACCGCCGGAGAGGGTGGCCGCACTGCGATCTAGGGTTAGGTAATCTAGCCCCACATCAATTAAAAATTGCAACCGGGCTGTCACTTCCCGCAATGCCAGCTCCGCAATTTGCTGTTGACGCGGGCTAAGCCGAAGCGATTGAATTCGAGCCAAGCACTCGCGAATCGAGACACTTGTGAGATCGGGGAGGCGATATTGGCCAAGACGCACCGCTAGAGCCGCCGGTTTTAGGCGTTGCCCGCCACAGGCGGGGCAGGTTTGATTCACTTGGTATTCTTCCAGTTTTTGGCGATAGGCATCGGAGGTGGTCTCGCGGTAGTGCCGCTCTAAAATCGGGATCACCCCTTCAAATTGGCGATAGTAGTCCCTTTTGCGATAGCGAGAGTCGGCAGGGATGCGAATGGGGGTATCGGTGCCGTAGAGGATCACCTCCCGCTGCAATTCCGTCAGGCGGTACCACGGGGTATTGAGGTCAAAGCCAAAAGCCTCGGCAACGCCGCAGAGCAGGGCAAGGTAGTAGTCATGTTCCTTCTCTGCCCAGGGGGCGATCGCCAGATAGACGGGCAGTTCCGGATTCGGAACAATCAACTCCGGGCTAAATTTGCGTAGGTAGCCCAAGCCATGACACTCTGGACAGGCGCCATAGGGAGAGTTAAAGGAAAACAGCCGCGGCGATAGCTCATCCATCACGGCCCCATGCTCAGGGCAGGCAAAATTCTCGGAAAACAGGAGCGTTTGTGCTGTCGCCTCAGCCTCACGGGGCACTACACTGACCATGGCGGTACCGTTGGCATGGTGCAACGCCGTTCGCAGGGAATCGGCTAAGCGTTCCTCAATCCCCGGCTTGAGCGCAAGGCGATCGACAACAATTTCAATCGTGTGAGCTTGGTTTTTGTCCAGTTCAATAGCATCACTGAGTTCGCGCACCTCCCCATCAATGCGAACCCGCACAAAGCCTTCACCGGCCAGACTCGACAGCAGTTTTTTGTAGCTGCCCTTTTTGCCCTTGACCACGGGCGCCAAGACTTGAAAGCGGGTCTGGGGCGGCAGCTGCATCACCTGATCCACCATCTCATCAACGGTCTGTGGGCGAATCGGGCGATCGCACTGGGGACAATGGGGTTCCCCGGCACGACCATAGAGCAGCCGCAGGTAGTCATAGATTTCCGTGACCGTGCCTACTGTCGAGCGAGGATTGTGGGAGGTGGACTTCTGATCAATGGAAATTGCCGGACTCAGCCCCTCAATGGCATCCACATCGGGCTTATCCAACTGGCCGAGGAATTGCCGCGCATAGGCACTGAGGGACTCCACATAGCGGCGTTGCCCCTCGGCAAAAATCGTGTCAAAGGCAAGGGAGGATTTGCCGGAACCGGAAACCCCCGTCATCACAATCAGGCGATCGCGGGGCAGATCGAGGTCAATGTTTTTTAGATTATGCTGCCGTGCACCCCGAATGCGAATTTCACCCGTCGGCACTGGATCGCCCATATTTGAATAGTGTTTTGAATAGTGTAGCGTATAGCAGTTCTCTCTTAAGTATGTAGTTTCTTGTAGTGGCTGGCGATAATTCCATTTTCAATTCGTAAGCAGGGAATATCGTCAATAATAGGATAAATCATCAATCCTTCAGGACTAAATAGGACGTTACCTATCTTTTCCAAATGAGTTTTGAATTTAGGGCATGCAAGAATATACGGAGAACTTGTTTTTTTAACTTCTTTTTCGATAATAGTAATTGCAGTAGGGTTAAGAGGATTACCAATGACTGGAAAAAGTTCATGTACTAAAACTTTACAACCGAGCTGAGAAGCTATCTCTTTCAAATTGCGACAGTAGCCATGAAAATCCATTCTCTTGCGAGCCTCTTCGCCAGCAAGCTCATAACCCGGTTCTAGTAAGATTAAGTATTTTCTTGTGACTCTAAGTAGCTCTTTTAATATTGTCTCTTCTTTACCTCGATTAGGTTCTATGGAATGAGAAGTGTAAACAATGTCAATAGATTCATCTGCAAAAGGTATAGATAACAAACTGCCTGTACAAAGAGTTACGTTTGGTATTCCTTGCTTTTCCAGATATTTCTTTCCATATGCTACTCTTGACCAGCTAATGTCAAATCCAAAAGCATCTACCGGAATTTTTAAGTGCTTTAAAACACCAGCTAATGTTGTTGATTCACCCACACCAGCTTCTAAAAGTGAACTAGGCCGAAAAAGGGAAAGAATAACATTAGCTATTTCAGATGTGTACCTCTCCTTTAAGTTAGAACCTTCTGGTGTTTCACTTAAGGCAATATAACTACCCGCTTGCAGATCATAAGCGACTTCAATAATTGATTCAGTGTTCCATGATATTCCCTGTTGTTCACGTAAAAACGCTGAAATATTAACGCCCGACTCATATAATTCCTGAAGGTAACGCGGACTTGGTGGGTTTTGTTGTGAGTTATTCATATGTTTTCATATGTTTCAGAAAAAAGCTACAGCAAACTTAGTCACTCTGGTAAGTTAGCTAGGGCGGTAGTCTAGCGCTAATTATACTACAAAAAAGCGGGGTAGCGTTCCCCCGCTCTCAGTGACATCTAGGTAGAGATGCAGTGAACCCTTAGAATTTAAGTAGAATTTAAGGGATTACCGCTAGGCTGGGTTTAGTAGTCGAAGTCACCGCCCATGCCGGCACCGGCGCCCGCAGGATTGTTTTCCTTGGGTTCGGGCTTGTCAACAATGATGCACTCGGTGGTCAGCACCATACCGGCAATGGAGGCCGCATTTTGCAGCGCCGAGCGGGTGACCTTGGCAGGGTCAACGATACCGGCATCGAACATGTTGACATATTCATCTTTGGCAGCATCATAGCCCACATCGAAGGGTTTTTCTTTGACCCGTTCGACAATGATGGCACCATTTTGACCTGCATTTTCGGCAATGCGACGCAGGGGAGCGCTAAGAGCACGCTCAACAATGTTGGCACCAATGAGTTCTTCACCCGTTAAGCGCTCAGCCGCCCAGTTGCTCAACTCAGGAGCCAAGTGAGCCAAGGTGGTACCGCCACCGGGGACAATCCCTTCTTCCACAGCAGCTTTGGTGGCGTTGATCGCGTCTTCCAGACGGAGTTTGCGATCCTTCATTTCAGTTTCGGTGGCCGCACCGACTTTAATCACCGCCACACCACCGGCCAGTTTCGCCAGCCGCTCTTGCAGTTTTTCTTTGTCGTAGCTGGAATCGGTTTCTTCAATTTGGCGACGGATTTGCTCGCAGCGAGCTTTGACGGCTTTTTCATTGCCTTCGGCCACAATCGTGGTGTGATCTTTGGTGATTGTGATGCGGCGAGCTTTACCGAGCATATCCAGCTTGGCATTTTCCAGCTTCAGACCGGCATCTTCGGTGATCACTTGACCCGCTGTGAGAACGGCAATATCTTCCAGCATCGCTTTCCGGCGATCGCCAAAACCGGGCGCTTTCACCGCAGCCACGTTCAAGACACCGCGCAGACGGTTGACCACAAGGGTCGCCAAGGCTTCTTTTTCGATGTCTTCAGCAATGATCACCAACGGTTTGCCGGCGCGGGCGACCTGTTCAAGAATCGGTACCAGATCTTGCACTAAGGTAATTTTTTTGTCGGTGATCAGCACGAAGGGTTCATCGAGCACCGCTTCCATGCGCTCGGTGTCGGTGGCAAAGTAGGGGGAGATGTAGCCTTTGTCAAAGCGCATCCCCTCAGTGACCTCCAGTTCGGTGGTCATGGATTTGCCCTCTTCGAGGGAGATCACGCCTTCTTTACCCACTTTATCCATGGCGTCGGCAATCATCCGACCCACTTCTTCATCGTTACCGGCAGAGATCGCCGCCACTTGGGCAATGGCTTTGGAATCTTCTACAGGACGGGCGTGCTCAGCAATTTTTTCGACAAGGAACTGGGTGGCTTTCTCAATCCCGCGTTTCAGGGCAATGGGGTTCGCACCGGCAGCAACGTTGCGCAGCCCCTCTTTCACCATGGCATGGGCGAGAACCGTCGCCGTAGTGGTACCGTCACCGGCAGCATCGTTGGTTTTCGAGGCGGCTTGGCGGATGAGAGCCACACCCGTGTTTTCAATGTGATCTTCTAGTTCAATTTCTTTAGCAATGGTGACGCCATCATTCACAATTTGAGGGGCGCCAAATTTTTTCTCGAGCACCACATTGCGCCCTTTGGGGCCAAGGGTCACGGCGACGGATTCAGCCAAGATGTCCATCCCTTTTTCGAGGGCACGACGGGCATTTTCGTTGTAGATAATGCGCTTCGCCATAGATGTTTCCTACCTCAATCGTTCAACAGTGATGAAAAATCGCACAGAGATGAAAAGGGGTCAGCGACCTAGCCAACAATGGCCAAGATGTCTTTTTCCGAGAGCAGAACGTAGTCTTCGCCCGCCAGTTTCACTTCGGTACCGGCGTATTTGGAGTACAGCACTTTGTCACCCACTTTCACATCCATGGGCTGACGCTTGCCGTCCTCAGTGAGTTTGCCAGGACCCACGGCGGTCACTTCACCCACTTGCGGCTTTTCACGGGCGTTGTCGGGCAGGAGGATCCCCCCTGCGGTACGTTCTTCACTTTCGCTGACTTTGACAAAAATGCGATCGCCTAACGGCTTCACAGTTGAAACGCTTAGAGATACGGCTGCCATAGCGTACTGTTCTCCCAATTGTAAGAGTATGGACTAATATCACTCACTGCACAGCTTATCGTGCAGTCTCTAGAGGATAAGAGCCTGACTTGTGATTGTTTAGCACTCTCACCCTTCGAGTGCTAATGTAGCGAGAGACGGCTGGCGATCGCAACTCCTAGGGCAGTACGGTTTTCCGAACGGAACTTCAGTTCTTTAGCCCTGTGGTGGCAATGCCGCGAATCAGTTGCCGCTGACCTAAAATAAACAAGATCATCACCGGTACCGTGGCAATCACGGCTGCCGCCATCATCAACGGCCAATCATTGGTGAACTGCTCCTGAAAATTGGCTAGGGAAAGCTGCACCGTGATCAGTTCTGGCTTGGTGGTAAAGACCAAGGGCTTAAAGAGATCATTCCACTCCCCGATGAAGGTAAAAATAAAGAGTGTCACCAAGGCCGGTCGGCTCAAGGGCAAGAGAATATGCCAGAGCACTTGCCAGCGAGTTGCCCCATCCAACAAGGCTGCCTCCTCAAGGGCAACAGGCAAGGTGAGAAAAAATTGCCGCATCAAAAAGACGCCAAAGCCATTGGCCGCCGTCGGCAGGATCAATGCCCCATAGGTGTTGATGAGATGACCCGCCTTGAGGATTAGGAAAACGGGGATCACCAGCAGTTGAAACGGGATCACGAGTGTTGCCAGCATCAGCAGCAAAATCGTTTGTTGCCCCGGAAACGTAAGCCGCGCAAGGGCGTAACCCGCCAAGGCTGAGGTCAGCAACTGAAGCGCTGTCACCGCCAAAGCCACAAAGGTTGAGTTGGCAAAGGCCAAGATAAAGTGTCCCTGCTGCCACGCTGCCCGATAGCTTTGCCATGTCCAGCCTTGGGGGGGCAACAGTTGACTAGGTAGGGTTCCCGGTGGCCAGCCCGATGTACAGATCACCACTACTAGGGGGCTAAGAACCAGCACTGCCCCCAGCGCCAATACCAGTGTTAAACCTATCCTAGGAGCAACCACTGCTGGACATCCGTTTTAGTAAATCCACAAATCCTTTGACTTCTAATCTTTCCCGAATCTACCTTTGACTATACGTATTCCACAATACAAAAACTTGGGTCTCTGCCTCAATTCTGCATAGGAACCAAGCTGTGCCAGTTAAGGAAGTTGCAATTGTCCACCCTTGTGGAGTGTCTAGGGATGACTCATCCACCCTACCCAAATTCTGCTGTTGTCCGCCGTTGGCCGATATGGCTGATTAGTTTTGGACTCGTCACTTTGCAACTGGTGCCTGTACATGCTCAAATTGCCGTCTATGAAGGGCGGCGGGTTACCGGCGACGTAACCATGACCCTTCCCGATGGCAGCACCTACAAAGGGGAGTTGCTGAATGGCCGCTTTAATGGTCAAGGCATCCTGACAATGGCCAATGGCAACCGCTACGAGGGGGAATTCCGCAATGGCCGCTACCACGGTCAAGGGGTGCTCACCTATGCCGATGGTGGACGCTACGAAGGCGGCTTTGTGGATGGCATCTTCAATGGCAAGGGAGTTTTGCAACTGGCCAACGGCCAACGCTACGAGGGCACGTTTCTCAATGGGCAGTATCACGGGGAGGGGGTGCTCACCTTTCCCGACGGCACCCGCTATGAGGGTCAGTTTCTTGCGGGCAAGTATCATGGAAGTGGAACGCTCTCCTTTGGCGATGGCACGAGCTATGCCGGACAATTTCGCAATGGCTTATTTGAAGGACAGGGGGTCTTTACCCTACCGGATGGCTCCCGCATTATTGCCACATGGCGCAATGGTCGCCGCGAACCCCGTTAGTCTTCAATCTTGCTAGTCGTGACTGATCTGCTGACGGCGGCGTTGCGTCCCTACGCCCGGTTTGGAGTACGCCTTGGCTTGGAACCAATCCAAGCGCTGCTGAGTGCCTTGGGGTCTCCCCAGTTACAGGTGCCCTTGATCCACGTTGCGGGAACCAATGGCAAAGGCTCTGTGTGTGCCTATTTGGATAGTGTTTTACGCGCAGCGGGCTATCGAACGGGTCGTTATACTTCGCCCCATTTGTTGAGTTGGTGTGAGCGCATTTGTGTCAATGGCGACCCCATTCCCCCTGAAGTTTTTTTGAGCTTGATTCAGAAAATTGAAGCGGTATTGCCAGAGCTTGCTTATCCCCCCAGTCAGTTTGAAGTAGTCACAGCGGCGGCATGGCTTTATTTTGCGCAGCAGCAGGTGGATCTCGCAGTAGTGGAGGTGGGTTTGGGGGGACGCTTGGATGCAACGAATGTGTGTCAGCCCCCTTTGGTGAGTGTGATTACCTCCATTGGTTGGGATCACTGGCAGCGGCTGGGCAATAGCTTGGGGGCGATCGCGAGCGAAAAGGCCGGCATTCTCAAGCAGGGTGTACCCGCCGTCATTGGCCCTGTGCCGCCAGAAGCAAAGGCCGTGATTGCCCAGCGTTTAGAAGCTTTGGCGTGTCCAGCCCTCTGGCCAGAACCGGCGCAGTGGTGTGCCGATCGTGCTGGGTGGGCGACTTGGGGTGGCATCGAGTACCCTTTGCCCTTAGCCGGCGAGATGCAGTTGGTCAATTCAGCGATTGCGATCGCTACCCTACAACAGCTCCAATCTCAAGGCTGGCAAATTTCCCTAGCAGCACTTCAAGAGGGGATGGCACAAACCCGCTGGCCAGGACGACTGCAATGGTTAGATTGGCAAGGGCGAAAACTGCTCATTGATGGTGCCCACAATGCTCCTGCTGCCGCCTACCTAAGGCAATACGTGGATCAATTGGGCTGGACAGAGGTGACTTGGGTGGTGGGGATGCTGGCCAATAAGGATCATGAGGGGATTCTCAAACATCTACTGCGAGGGGGCGATCGCCTGTGGTTGGTGCCCGTACCGGATCACGCTAGCGCTGATTTAGAGCACTTGCAGGCACTTGCCCACACCTGTTGCCCTGAGTTAGGGGAGTGCCGACGTTTTAACGATGTGACCAAAGCACTCGATAGGGCGGGCGATCGCTGTGTCGTCTGTGGCTCCCTTTACTTGATTGCTCGCGTTTTGGGGGCGATCGCGGGCTATGCCGTCACAGTGGTGGATGCCTCTCAAGTGGGACTTGCAAAGACACAGCGCTTAGCGAAGGAACGAGGGGCTTCCACTATCACCGGTCAGAGCGATCTGCGGGATTTTGACCTCAGTGAAAACACCTAGGATGGAATTATTGCTATTTTTCATTTGCCGCCAGAACTGCGCCCCCTAGTCAACCAGCGCATCGTTAAGGCTCTCAAACCCCAAAGCCTATACCTCAGTGAAACCTACAGCAAGAAACAACTGGGGATGGGCCTAGGGGGGCTGCCTACCTTAGAAGTGCTCCACGATCTAGCAAGACAGAGCTGGCCGGTCTAGCGTGGCTCCACCCCGTTGAAACCCAGCGGGAGATTTATGAAGGCCAAGGCCATCGCGGGCGTGGCTGGGTGATCCAAACTGATTGGCTGCAAGTTCTGATCGTTAGGCCAAAGGTAGCTGCAGGGGTGAGGGTAAGATCATAAGTAAGGTTGTTTGATTGCTATGCCGCGGCGACGTACCCGTAGCCAAATCATTATTCTCGATGCTCTTAAAGCCAGTGGCCGATCACTCTCGGCGCAGGAACTTTTTTTGGAACTGCGGCAGCGGCAGACCCCCCTTGGCCTGGCAACCGTCTATCGCACTTTAGATCACTTGCGCATCAATGGTGAGGTGCAAACACGCTCCTTACCCAGCGGGGAACTGGTCTATAGCTTGGTACAGCAGGATCAGCACTATCTCACCTGTTTGCAGTGTGGGACATCGGTGAAAATCGATCGCTGTCCGGTGCAGCATTTAGAAACGGAACTACAAGAGTCCTATCAGTTCGAGATTTTCTACCATACCCTTGAGTTTTTTGGCCTCTGTGCCAACTGCCAAATGCTGGCACAACGCTAAAGCAGTATTCTGGATTAGGCGCATCTTCAGGAAGCAGAATGTGATTGAATTTGCCAACTGTGCTTGGACGCGGGCGATCGCCCAAAGCTGGGAGAATCCCTACCGCGTTCGCTACGCCAGCAATCTGGATGATGGCCCATGGCATGGAATGCCCCTCGGTGGTTTTGGCGCCGGCTGCATTGGCCGTTCCCCCGCCGGGGACTTTAACCTCTGGCACCTTGATGGCGGAGAGCACCTCTTTGGCACCCTACCCGCCTGTCAATTTAGTCTTTTTGAGCAGGGAGAGCAGACACAGGCCTACGCCCTAGGAACGCCCCCCACCGATGGCCGCCTCAGCAGTTGGCAATGGTACCCCGCCGGTCAAGGCCTCTACGCCGCCCGCTATCCCCGTAGTTGGTTTGTCTATGAGGGGGTCTTTAGCGCCCAGATTACCTGCGAACAGTTTTCACCGATTCTGCCCCACAACTACCAAGAAACCAGTTACCCTGTGGCGGTGTTTCTATGGACGTTCACCAATCCCACGGATCGGCTCCTCACCCTGAGCTTGATGTTTTCGTGGCAAAACACGGTCGGTTGGTTTTGCAATACTACCCCTTCCTCCGCCATTGAGATCCGCGACGATGGCAGCCCCGTCTATACCTACACCCCCCGCTGGCGTCAAAGTGAGGGCAACTTTAATGAACTGATTCAAACGGAGTGCTATCAAGGTTGGCGACTGCGCCATACCCCCCACCCCAACCCACCCCAAGAGGGCGATGGCGAATGGGCAGCGCTGATTCCGACAGGTCTTGGTGAATTCTTTGGCTGTAGTCGCTGGCAGCCAGAGGGGGATGGGGCAGAACTGTGGCAACCGTTTTCTAAGGATGGTTCCCTGCCCTTTGTCAATGATCCGACCCCCGCAACGGCAGGAGAACAGGTGGCTGCCGCCTTTGCCCTGCGCTTTTCCTTAGCAGCCGGAGAAACCAAACAAATTCCCGTGGTCTTGGCGTGGGACTTTCCCGTAACTGAGTTTGGCAAAGGGGTGATCTATTACCGTCGCTACACGGATTTTTGCGATCGCCACGGCACAAATGCCGTCACCCTTGCCGCTAGGGGTCTTGCCGCCTATGCCACATGGCAAGCGCAGATTCGGGCTTGGCAGGAACCCCTCCTCACGCACCCCGATTGGCCCGACTGGTTCAAGATGGCTCTCTGTAATGAGCTGTATGTGCTCAGTAGTGGCGGGAGTCTGTGGAGTGCGGCCAGCGATCGCGATCCTGTGGGGCAGTTTGCCGTCTTAGAATGCCTTGACTACCGCTGGTATGAAAGCCTCGATGTGCGGCTGTACGGCTCTTTTGCCCTTCTGCAACTGTGGCCGGAGCTAGAAAAATCCGTGATGCGTGCCTTTGCGCGGGCAATTCCCACAGCAGATCCAACCCTGAGGATCATCGGCTACTTCTATCGCGGTGATCCGGAAACCGCCTACAAAGCACCCCGCAAACTGGCCAATGCCGTTCCCCACGACCTCGGCGCCCCCAACGAGCACCCTTGGGAAAAGACCAACTACACGGCCTACCAAGACTGCAACCTCTGGAAGGACTTGGCCTCAGACTTTGTTCTTTTGGTCTATCGCGACTTTTTGTTTAGCGGAGGAACGGATCTCGATTTTGCCCGTGAGTGCTGGCCGGCCGTGGTAGCGGCTTTGGCCTACTTGAAACAATTCGACCGCGATGGCGATGGCCTGCCGGAAAATGGCGGTGCTCCGGATCAAACCTATGACGATTGGAAATTGCAGGGGGTGAGTGCCTACTGTGGTGGCTTGTGGTTAGCTGCCCTAGAGGCGGCGATCGCCCTCGGCACGATTCTCCAAGAACCGCAGGTGGAGACCTACCGTCAGTGGCTGAATCAAGCTCGCCCCCGCTACCATCAACTGCTGTGGAATGGCGAGTACTATCGTCTCGATACGGGCAGCGGCTCGGAGGTCGTCATGGCGGATCAGCTGTGTGGTCAATTCTACGCTCGGCTTTTAGGCCTTGAGGATATTGTGCCGCCGCCCTGTTGCGATCGCGCCCTGCGGAAAATTTACGACACCTGCTTTCTCAAGTTTCAGAACGGCCAATTGGGTGCTGCCAATGGCCTATTGCCCAACGGTCAACCCGAAAACCCCAACGCCACCCATCCCCTCGAAGTCTGGATCGGGATTAACTTTGGCTTGGCCGCCTTTTTGTGGCAGCGGGGAATGACCCACGAAGCATGGCGCTTAGCTGAGGTGGTAGTACGCCAAATCTATGAGAATGGCCTGCAATTTCGTACCCCAGAGGCGATCACGGCCAATGGTACCTTCCGTGCCTCTATGTACCTGCGCCCCCTAGCAATCTGGGCACTGGCACTGGTGAGCCGGGGATCACAACTCAATTAAAATTTTTGTAGCTTAGTTTACACTGCTTCGCTTTATGAACCCCTCACAATGGTGACCAATGGTCTGCCCGTTTATGATAGGGGGTAGCGCGTCCACAGCCATTTCTTTAGATCACCTATGGATAACCTCAGCCAACGTTACCTACGTCTGTGCCAAGCCTATACCCAACTGGCAGAACGCTATACCAAACTCGATATTGACCACATGACGCTACGGGAAAAGCTCGTCCCTTTTCTGATGGCGTTCAAATATTACAAGCAAATGACAGAGCAGCTTGCTGCCGAAAAAGAGGCCATGCAGCGGGAACTCAATGACTTGCGCGATCGCTACCAGCTTCTCGTCAGTCAAAACGGCAGTGCTCCCGTTCACGAAGAACTCCTCAGTGCCCTTGCCGAGGCCGAGGAACAAATGGAGCTGATCGAGGAAACCCTAAGGGAGCAGGAGGCCGACCCCGACCCCAACCTGCTGCCTGTTGAAAAGCAGCTGCTGGAAGAATACACCAAGGGGAGTGGTGACTTTCAAGCCCTGCTGCCGCAATCGTCGAGTCACCCCGAGGTGACTGCCTAGATGCTCTGGCCGGCCAGTGAGGAATTTGTTGCCCTCTGTCGCACCCAGTTGGAACTTATTGTCAACAGTTTGGGAGCCTCTTCACTGGCGGTTTATCTGAGCGAAACCCTCAATGACTCCCCCTCGTGGTCTCCTGTTGCTGTTTATCCCGAGGCGGCAGCCTCCCTAGGCTTTCCGGCTCCTCCACCCCTACCACCGCCCACCCAAGCGCCGGCGACTCCTTTAAGCCATCCCCCTCAACAGGTGGTGTCGTCCTTGGCCCATCAACTGATCCTGCCCCTGATGTACCAAAATTGGGTCTTGGGGGTACTGGTGGCACAACGGCAGCAGCGGCCTTGGCTGGCGGCAGAGCAGGTTCAACTGCAACAGGTGGCTCAAACACTGGCGATCGCCTGCGTCTTGGATCAACGGCAACAGTGGCTTAGCCACTCCCCATCTAGCCTGCCGGCGCAACAGCAGCAACGCTTTGACGATCTGCTCCATCAACTGCGCAATCCCGTGGCCGCCATTCGCACGTTTGTTAAGCTCCTGCTTAAGCGGTTGGAACCCGATCACCAAGGGCGCCCTCTTGCGGAGGGGATCGCGCGGGAAACAGAGCGGCTCATGACATTGTTGGAGGACTGTCGCCAACAGCACAAGGATGTTCCCCCCCTCCCGGGCAGCCAACCTCTGCCTCTTGCCGGTAAACCCCTAGACTTGGCCGAAGCCCTCTCCCCCTTGATCACTGCCGCCCAAGCCCGCGCGGAAATGGAGGGCAAAACCTTTGTGGTGGAGATGCCGCGTCAACTGCCCCCGATCTGGCTGGAGGCACGGGTGCTTCAGGAGGTCGTCGGTAATCTGCTGGATAATGCCTTTAAGTACACCCCGCCAGGGGGCACGATTGGGCTGCGCCTGACGCTTACGCCCCCCGATTTAGAATTAACAGTTTGGGACACCGGCTGTGGGATTCCTAAGGAGGTGCAGTCGCGCCTCTTTGAACGGGGGTATCGCGGCATTCAAGCCGATGGCGAAATTGAGGGCAGCGGTCTAGGGTTGGCGATCGCCCAGGATTTGCTGCGTCCCTATGGTCTTAGCCTACAGGTCACCAGTCCCTACAGGGGCGATCGCGGTACCGCCTTTATGTTGACGATTCCTCTGCCAATGAAGGTAGAACGATGAGTGCTCTGAAACAGCGTCTGACAAAAATCAGCAGTCAAGGGCATCAGTTCTTGGTTTTGATCTTTGCCCTTCCCCTCTTGATCTCCACCACCACGGGAATTGCCCATCGCCTTGGGCGCAGTTGGTTGGGGCTATCTAAGGACTTTGGGCGGGCGATGATGACCCTCCATGAAGGCCGCTATCTGGGGGAATGGGGCGTGCCGCTGTATGTGTTGGTCATCGGTCTTGGCCTGCTGGGAATCATTGCCACCGGCTTGGGTCTGTTGTGGGGGCGATCGCTCCCGGCGCAGTGGTCGGCACGGCGGTTGCATCATCTTTTGGCTGCCGTTGCCGCATTGCCCTTGCTCGTGAGTGCCACCACAGGCATGGCCTATCGCCTTGGGCGCAACTGGTTTGGCCTCTCCAAAGAAGAGGCGGCGATTTTCCTAAGCCTGCATCAGGGAACCTATTGGGGGGAAGTGGGGCGTCCCTTCTACGTTCTCTTGGTGGGGCTAAGTTTGCTGACACTTCTGGGGACGGGACTCTCGATGCTGCCGATTCTACGACGGCTGCCCCACTGGCGTCCTAGGATCACCCCAGAGACCTAGCTGCCAAATGTTACAAACTATGAGCAAGCGTTGCCAAAGGGAAGCGCCTATGGGGTAATAAATACAGCACTTGATCGCAACTGTTATTCCCTAAAGGAGTTGTTCATGGCGCTGACCGATACCCAAGTTTACGTTGCCCTTGTGATTGCACTGCTGCCTGCGGTGCTGGCATTTCGGCTGTCCACTGAGTTGTACAAGTAGTTGCACCTGTTATCGCTAACTGGCTGCATCACTTCATTTCGCCAACCTAAAATTTATGAGGCGGTTCCCAATGTTGTTGGTTAGAGAAGGGGGCTGCTTTTTTCTTTTTATACTGATAGACAAATCGCCGTTCACGGTTGAGTCATGGCTCACTCTCCTCGTAAAATTCCCGCGATCGCCTGGGAAGCCGCTGCCAAAATTACGGTGAATCTGGTGCTGCTTGCCTTTGGCCTTGGGGCGATCGCCAAGCTGGTGCCCTATCAGCTCACTCAACTGCAAAAACTCCATGCCCTCGAAGCCGAAGTGGCGCAACTGGAGGCGCGCGTCCAAGAATTGCAACGGGAACTGGAGCGCGATCGCCGGCCCCAAGCCCGGCAGCGCATTGCCCAAGAGGAAGCCAATTTAATTGCTGCCAATCAGCGGCGGATCATCTGGGTACAACCTAAAAACCCGAAGCAAGAACCTGACTAAAACAAGGCCAAGACCAAACCACAGACACCACAGAGGGCGGCACTCAGGGAAGCATAGGTCATTTTCCGTTTTTGTTGTTTATACTGCTGGGTAAGCTGATCCTCAACACTCAGGGAAATGATGAATTTTTGGCTCCTGCTTTGCGGCTTTTGCAGGCGGAGAACACCCCCTTGATCCGAGGCCATGCCCACCACGGCAACAGGTTGCCCCAAGGGCAGCACCCACTCCTGATAGCGATAGCCGAGCGTTGTAGTACTACCAAAGCGCCAATTTAATGACAAAAACCCCAAGGAGAAGGCAAAGGAATGGGGTTTATCTGTTGGTCGCAGTTCGTCTAAGACCTGCACCGCTTCAATGTCAGCGCCGAGAGGGTTCACCTCAATTTCCCCCTGATGATCTCGCAGAAAAAATAGGGTTGACTGCTCATGGCGGCCAATGATTTCCGACTGGCGTTCTCGACGATTGCGGCGATCGCGACCCTCTTTTTCGTACTCGCGGCTGATAATTGTTTTGTAATAAACACAGGGAATGCGCTTGACTTCCGAGAGCAAGGGCTGAGACGTGGTCACTTGACCAACCACCTGCACGTACTCGCGCCAACTGCCACTACCAATTTCCTGTGCCACCCGTTGCTGGCATTGCTGTAACTCACGAATGGAGCTAGGGCTGGCCACCTTCATTCCCTTTAGCTTCAGCCGATAATAGCCCTCAAGGGCAAAGAGAAAGGCCGAACCCGTTAAACAAAGGTGCGCAAAAACCCCCATGGCTGCCGTTGAATCCCTCTGTGCTGACTTTAGAGAGAACTGTCTTAACTCAAGGATAATAAGCCAATGGTAAGGCCAAACAGGCCATCTACAATGAGCGTACTCAAGACAGCACCCATAAATCCCCACACGGGCAAGACCGAAGGATAGCCGCGACGAATCTGGGATTCAAAGAGGGGCAGCAAACCAATGAGAAGCAAACTTAGGCTCAAGAGAACTCCCCACACTTGGCCACTGAAGGTCTCCGCTTGAGCAATCGCCTGCGCCAGCATCTCCTGAACTGCAATGACATCCCCTTCGAGGTACATGATGGCTCGCCAATGGGGAATCACATCAATCAGGTAAAAATAGGCATCGGTGAAGGCGGTGCCCAGAAACGACCCGAAAAAAAAGAACACCCCCACCGGTTGCTGCCGCTGCCGTAGGTGCCAGAGCATGAGGGGAATAGGTAGCGCCTCAATGGGTAAGTGCCACAGGGGTTCCCAGCGCAACCACCCCCAGTACAGCGAACCTGCCCCCCAGCACCAACCAAATCCATAGAGCATCTCCCCCCAATAGCGGAAGTAGAGCTGGCGTTGGAGGTAGAGACCCAAGCCGAGGAGTAGCGGCGTCATACCTAAACTCAGCCAAGGCATCGTTCGCACGAGGGGCGCTTCAATAAAAACGGGAATCGACACCAAGAAGGCAGCAAAGCCAAAGAGGAACCACGCCGGCCGGGAGCCAAGGCGCAGCGAGGGGAAAACAGAGGGGGAAGTCAGCGCAGTCAAGGGAATATCGGAAATTGTTAACTTTTATTTCTTTCCTTAAGGTATCACAGGCGGGAACCGCGGGGGCGGGGCGATCGCCGCCGGGATTGGGAACGCGCCTGGCGCCGCAGGGTCTGCGACAGATCAACAAAAACATCCCGCTGCAAGATCGGATAGGTGCCTACCCACAGACGATGGCGGGGTAAGAAGACTTCTGAAATCAGCTCAATCTCGGCCAAATCAGGACGGCGGGAGAGAACCAGCATTTCCGCTGCATCGCCGGGGCGAATGACGCGGTATTGACGCAGCAACTTGGCACGCACTCTGGTTTCAAAGCCACTTTGATCGCCAATCTCCAGATTCAAGCAGCGCTCACGGTTCTCGATGATCACCAGTTCTCCCTTGTCGTTAACAGTTTCCTCTTTGCCGATTAACTCTTCGCTGACATAGACATCCAAGACGCGCCCGCGCCAAAAGCCCCCATAGGGAAACCGCCGATGGCGACGATTGCGGAATGTGGCCAATACCGCCGGTGCCCAGAGCCAATAGAGACCGGCAATGAGTCCTAAAACCAGTTGGGTGCTATCTCCCACAAAGTTCAAACCAAAGGCAACCAGGGCCACCGCCACCACGGAGAAGGTTAAGCGCCGCAGAAAGTCCTGCAGCTTGCCCCAGACATAGGCATACTGGGAACCCGTGGCCACCAGCGGCACCAATTGGCGGACTTTCTCTTGGGTGAGGGGAATGAGCACAATCGGTTAGGGGGTCGGCGTTGTCTCCAGGGTATTCGCCGCAGCCCGGGGCGGCCGGCGATCGCGCCACCAAGCAAGGAGGGTACTGGCAATAAAAATACTGGAATAGGTGCCCGTCGTGAAACCGATGATCAACGCCAAGGCAAAATAGCGCAGCGTGTCGCCGCCAAAGATAAAGATGGTTATCAAGGGCAGGAGCGTCGTGAGGGTGGTATTGAGGGAGCGACCCAGGGTTTGCACAACCGCCTGATCCACCACCTCCTGAATGCCGAGGTTAGGATTCAGCTTTAGGGTTTCCCGCACGCGATCGTAGATGACCACCGTATCGTTCACCGAAAAGCCAATGATCGTTAGCAGCGCCACGATGAAAAGACTGTCAATTTCCACCCCCGCCACAAGTCCCAAAACGGCAAAGACCCCTGTGGTTACCAGCACATCATGGACAAGGGCAACAAGGGCAAAACAGGCATAGTCAAACTGGAAGCGCAGCGTGAGATAAATCGTAATGCCAATAAACGACACCAATAGCGCCAGCAGTCCCGATCGCAGGATTTCTGCCCCTAGGGTAGGGCCGACGGTTTCAATCTGCGTTTTCTGGGGGTCAAAGTCACCGATTTTCTGCCTGAGGGCATCCCGAAGACGGGTGCGCCGCTCCCCATCGAGGGGCACCGTGCGAATACTCACCCCGTAGCGATCGACAATTTGCAGGCTGCTGTTGCCCAATCCCTCTTGGTTGAGCACTTGACGCACCACATCAATTGCAATGGGCTGCGAGCAGGTTCCCATGGCACTACAGGCCAGTTCAAATTGCAGCCGCGTCCCCCCGATAAAATCCAAGCCCAACCGCAGGGGACTCCCGAGGGACGCCCAAGAGAGGGCCATGGCAACCAAGCCGGCGAGAATGACACCAAGGGATACCCCCCACCAGAGCGATCGCCGGCGATTGACCCTAAAGCTCATCGGAAGCTCTCCAGTTTTGGACAAAACCATTGTGGCTGACGCAGCCTAGGAATGCTAATGGCATAAAACAGGAACGTGCGACTACAGGTGAGGGCGGTAAACATACTAATGCCGATGCCGATGGCCAAAGTCACAGCAAAACCGCGCACAAATCCCGTTCCCAGGGCAAAGAGGGCCGCACAGGCAATGAGGGTGGTGACATTGCTGTCGAGAATACTGGCAAAGGCGCGATCAAACCCCGATTCAACGGCACGGTAGAGGGTTTTTCCGGCCCGCAACTCCTCACGGGTGCGCTCAAAAATCAGCACGTTGGCATCCACCGCCATGCCAATACTGAGGATAAAGCCGGCAATCCCCGGCAGGGTCAGCGTCACCCCAAACAGGAGAAACGCCGCATAGGTAAAGATGGCATAAAGCATCAATGCCATATCGGCAATCAATCCCGGCAGGCGATAGTAGGCCACCATAAAGATCAACACCAAGGCCAAGCCCGCCACACCGGCATAGAGGCTATCGCGAATGCTATCCTGACCCAAGGAGGCGCCCACCGTGCGGTTTTCCACCACCTCTAGGGGCACCGGCAGCGCCCCCCCTTGCAACTGAATCGCTAGATCATTGGCACTCTGGGCATTAAAGCCACCGGAAATTTCGGCACTGCCCCCTACGATCCCCGTTTCCGCATAGTCTACGGCTACCGTTGGCGCACTAATCAGGCGATCGTCAAGAAAAATCCCAAGACTGCGCCCCGTACCGGCAATTTCTTTTGTCAGCTGGGCAAAGAGTTCCGCCCCTTGGCTGTCAAAGCGAACGATGACGCTCCAGTTGGGGGAGCCGGGGGCGACGGGGCTGGCAAAGGCTTCCCGCAGCATTGCGCCTGTTAACTCCGAAGGCTGGAATAGGCTGGCGATCGCCTGCTGGCTTTTTTCAAGGGATTCCCGGTTTTTGGCCAGCTTTGCCTCAATTTCCTTGAGAGCCTCAGGATTGTTGGCGTTTTGCGCCTGCTCGGCCAACAGTTGAGCCTGCTCCAAAAGCAGTTGTGACTGAAGTTGTCGCTCGATGTTCAGTTGAGCCTCTGTGCCCGGCTTCTGGGAAGCAAAGCGCAGTTGTGCCGTCCCTTTGAGAACCCGCTCCGCCTGCTGGGGATCCGTTACCCCCGGCAATTGCACCAAGAGCTTGTCCTCCCCTGCCGTTTGCACCACTGCTTCGGCAACCCCCAGACCGTCAATCCGCCGCTGCACCACCCCTTGAACGGCCGTCAGCACTTGGGGAGTAATCTGCGGCACCTTGTCCGTGGTCTGCACCTGCAACGTCAGTTGGGCACCCCCCCGCAGATCTAACCCCAGTCGAGCCGGGGTGCGTACAATGACCCATGTGGCGGCCATCAGCAACACCACAATGGCAATCAGCCAGCCGCGATATTTGCCCATGGTTAAACCTGTCCTTGCACCAGCTTCTCTACTGCCGCCACAATCTGCGGCGGTTGCACGATGGTGAGATTCTCGAGGGTGCCGTTGTAGGGTGTGGGCACATCTTGGGAAGAAAGACGGATCACCGGCGCATCCAGCTCATCAAAGTAGCGCTCCATAATCGAAGCGGAAAGTTCGGCACCGATGCCCCCCGTTTTCATGCACTCTTCGACAATAAGCACGCGGTGGGTTTTACGAATTGAGGCCCCAATCGTCTCAAAGTCCAAGGGTTTCAGGGAAATCAGGTCAATCACTTCCGGGTCGTAGCCCTTTTTTTCTAGGGTTTTCACCGCCTGCAGCACATGGTGGCGCATCCGTGAGTAGGTCAAAATGGTAACCTCTTCCCCCCTGCGGACTATCTCAGCCTTATCTAGGGGCAGCAAGTATTCTTCTTCTGGCAAGTCTTCCTTGAGGTTGTAGAGGAGCACATGCTCAAAAAACAGCACCGGATTGGAATCGCGAATTGCCGACTTGAGCAAGCCCTTGGCGTTGTAGGGGGTGGAGCAGGCCACAATTTTTAAGCCCGGCACCGCTTGAAAGTAGGCTTCTAGCCGCTGGGAGTGCTCTGCTCCCAATTGGCGGCCGACACCGCCGGGACCGCGAATCACAAGCGGGATTTTGAAGTTGCCGCCCGAAGTATAGCGCAGCATCCCGGCATTGTTGGCAATTTGGTTGAAGGCCAAGAGCAAAAAGCCCATGTTCATGCCCTCGACAATGGGACGCAGGCCCGTCATTGCTGCCCCGATCGCCATCCCCGTAAAGCTGTTTTCGGCAATGGGGGTATCCAACAGGCGCAGTTCACCGTACTTTTTGTAGAGGTCTTTGGTCACTTTGTAGGAGCCGCCATAATGTCCCACGTCTTCCCCTAGCACAAATACGGTGGGATCCCGTTCCATTTCTTCATCAATGGCAGCCCGGAGGGCATTAAACATGAAGGTCTCGGCCATGGTTGCGCGGCATACACTCAATTAAGGACTATTTCCTAGGGTAGTTGAAACTGCACTGCTTGCGATCACGCTTATCAGACTCATTATTAAATGCAATCTTTTTTCAACTTCCCCTACGACCTCCTCGCCATAGACTACAGATCAAGGGAAAAATGCCCTGCTGCTGTTCTTGGAGTCTTTAACATGGCCACCTTGGCACGATCGCTGCCCGCCGATACCCGCAGTTTTCCAACCATTCAAGCCCACTTAGCGCAGGATCAGGTCATCATTCTGCCAATGGCCACAGTCTATAGCTTTGTTGTCAACGGCACAAGTCCGGGGGCGATCGC
Organism: Thermosynechococcus sp.; assembly: GCF_046299635.1. GTDB lineage: Bacteria > Cyanobacteriota > Cyanobacteriia > Thermosynechococcales > Thermosynechococcaceae > Thermosynechococcus. The sequence continues at coordinate 56,270 of NZ_JBKBHV010000006.1, forward strand.
GAACCTGCGCGCTCTCAAGAACTTTAGCACCGAGCAACCGCTTGCCATTCTCACACGGGGCGATCGCGCGGCGGAAGTGGCAGACCTCTCCCCAGAGGCAAAAACAATGCTGGCCCACTTTCCCTACCCCGTCACCATGATTGTGAAGGGCAAACCCCATCTCGACCCCCAGATTATGCAGGGGTTTGATTGCGTCTATTTAGCTTGTCCAGATCGCTTTATTTACGATCTGGTGGGCGCTCTTCCCTTCTTTCTGGTGGCAGCCACGGTGAAAGTAGGCACCGAACTCATTGTCACCTTTGAAGATGCCCAGAAATACTACGGTGAGCACGTGCCCCTGATTGTGGATGGGGGGCGCTGTCTGTATGGGCGCAGGGGAACCCTTGTGGACTTTACCCTTGAATATCCCACCATCATGAACTTTGGCCCTGTGTCTGTGGACGATTTGCGACCCATATTGCCCAATATTATTTTGCCGTCCCATTTAATGAAATAGATATAATGATTGAGCCTTTTCGCATGAGGGGGGAATCACCATTTCTCAGCACTGCCGGTCTCTCCTAATTACAGGGGTGGATACCGCCGTGGGCAAAACAAGGATCACGCGGGCGCTGTGGTCTTATGCCCGTCGCTATCGCCCCCAAGAACGCTGGAGCATTTTCAAACCCCTGCAAAGCGGTACGGCGGTCGAAATCGGAGATGGGGACTACTACTGCCAAACGCTGCCTCTTGAACAAACCGCCGCCGAAGTGTGTCCCTTGAGTTTTGCAGCCCCCCTTGCGCCGCCCATTGCAGCCGAGCTGGAGCAGCGCCCGATTGACTTAGGGCCGGTGTGGCAGACTTATCGGCAGCTTCAGGAACGGTTCGATTATCTTTTAGTTGAAGGGATTGGGGGGCTGGGGTCGCCCATTACTTGGGAGTGGACGGTGGCCGATCTGGCAGCGGCTTGGAAGCTGCCCATCGTCTTGGTGGCAACGGTGCGCTTGGGGGCGATCGCTCAGATTGTGGCCAATATTGCCTTGGCGCGGCAGTACCAGCTGGACATTCGCGGTCTAATTCTCAACTGTGTCACCCCCTGTAGCGACACGGAGATTGACCAGTGGACGCCTCCCGAATTTCTCAGGCGTTTTACCCAAGTGCCCGTGCTGGGGGTGCTGCCCTGGGGTCAACACTCCAATGAGGAGTTAGCGGAAATAGTGGCTGAATGGCCGCTGGATCTGCTTTGGCGTTGAGGACGGTGAGAGAAGCAATTAAAACAGCAAACAACGCGGCAAATTTTGGGTAGCTTGGGGAATCTGGAACGCTAAGGGGTGTAGGTTTGTTAAAGGGCAAGAGCTGGGGCGATCGCGGCTGAATCACGGTGTAGAGCAGAAGTGTTGAATCCTGCAACAAAACTTAACATTTCAAGAGGCAAGGAACATCGCCGACTGAGTTCTAGTTGCAAATCATCGTAACTTATCTAACAGTTTTCTCCCAAAGGATACAGGAATATCTACTAGCTCTAAAAGCACTCTGGATTTCGTGTCTTATTCGCTGACTGATTGAGCCGATAAAACAAGGCTCTCATGCTGTTCAAGCTCGCGTCGAGAACATACGTCAGCCAGATTTGAACAGTAGTTGGGAGTTCAACACAGGAGAGTCGCAAGGGCTGAGACCCTTGAGGATAGACTTGACAATCGCTGCAAAAGATGACATAGTAAGCTGACACTTTTTCTATTCTTTAAGGGAAGAATACGATATTTCTTCCCTTGTTTCTACCCCTTCAAACTGTCGTTCAACACTTCTGGCCAAACCGTTAGCCTGCAACCGGCACCCATGCCGCCAGAGCTATACCCCCCTCTCAACCTGAATAGGTTAGCGCTGCGGCGCCGGCACCACCGTTTCTCCGGTAAACCAACGCCCACAATGGCTAAGCCGCCCGTTAAAGACACGGCAGGTGCGATAGAAATTGTTGTGCAACAGTACCGTCTCTCCTGTGAACCAGCGACCACAATAGCTGAGGTGTCCGCTAAAAATGCGGCAGGTGCGATAGAAATTGTTATGCAACAGCACTGTCTCTCCCGTGAACCGGCGACCACAATAGCTCAGCTGTCCATTAAAAATGCGACAAACTCGATAGATGTGGCTGTGGGTCGTTTGAGTAGTGAGGGTCGGCACAGATTGATTCGGTTCCATCCCTATGAACAGGGTGGCAAGGAGCTGGGCAACCATCAAACTATCCCCAATTACGGAACAAGTACCACCTTCCCCTGCACCAAGCGCTGGCTAAGATAGCGATGGGCATCCGCTGCGGCACCGAGGGGAAAGGTTTTATCCACAACCACCTGTAGCTCGCCGCGATCCACAAGGGTGGCAACCTGCTCTAGGATTTTGCCCTGATGGGCAAGGGCATCCCTCAACCCCATGAGTTGCGGGGTCAGCATCAGCGTGAGTTGGATCAAGAGGTTGCGCTGGCGGGCAATTTTCCACGGCGTATCGGCGGCGGGTTCCAAGAGGGTGGCGAGGGTGCCATAGGGACGCGCCGCTTTGAAGGTTTCAGCAAAGGTTGGGCCGCCTACGGTGTCAAGCGCAAAGTCAACCCCCTTGCCTCCTGTCCAATCCAAGACCGCCTGCACCCAATCAGTGGTGGTGTAGTTAATGGCAAGGGTAGCTCCCAGACCTTCGGCAAAGCGGGCTTTGGCCGGGGAGCTAATGGTTGTAGCAACGGCTGCGCCCGATCGCCGGGCCAATTGAATGGCCAGATGCCCCACCCCGCCCGCCCCGGCGTGGATGAGAACGGTTTTTGCCGTGGAGAGGATATTCAGGGGGGGAACCCCGCCGCGATCGCCCAACGCTTCCCAAGCGGTAATCACAGCCAAGGGCAAGGCAGCCGCCTGAATAAACGAGAGGGATTGGGGTTTGTGGGCCACGGCCACTTCAGGGACAACGGTATATTCGGCATAACAGCCACCGCGATCGCCTAGCCCCCCGTAGCAGAAATAAACCTCATCCCCCACCTTGAACCGCTGTACCGCTGCCCCAACCGCCACGACCACCCCGGCTCCATCACAGCCGAGAATCGCAGGTCGGCGCTCCGGAAAAAACGTGCCCCGCTGGCGCAGCTTGGTATCAATGGGGTTGACACTGGCGGCCCGCAGTTGAATTTTTACTTCATCGGCAGCTTGAATTTCGGGTTCTGGAACCTCCCGCAGCACCAACACGTCGGGGTCACCGAATTCTGTAATGGCGATTGCTTTCATTTTGTTTTCAGGCGTCTCTCTAGGACGACAATAGCGGTTTCAGCACAGCTCCTATGCTACATGTTAAGATGTTGAGCCGCTGGCGATCTCCGTTCCACCATGAGCTTGCTCCAAGTTACCAATGTCTATGCTGGCTATATTCCCGATGTAGATATTTTGCGGGGTGTTAATTTTCGTCTTGAAGCCGGGGAGCTGGTGGCGGTCATTGGCCCCAACGGCGCCGGAAAATCCACATTGGCAAAAACAATCGCCGGCTTGCTCACTCCCCGCCTTGGCACAATTACCCTTGCCGCAGAGGATATTACCTACTTGCGTCCCAACCAAATTGTCAAAAAAGGAATTGGCTATGTACCGCAGATTGCCAATGTCTTTCGCACCCTAACGATTGAGGAAAATCTGGAGATGGGGGCCTTTACCAAAAGCGGCAACCTCAAGGCTCTCAAAGAGCGGGTCTATGACACCTTTCCCCGCTTGGCGGAGCGCCGTTGGCAACGGGCAGGAACCCTTTCGGGAGGCGAACGGCAGATGCTGGCCATGGGGCGCGCCATGATGCTCGATCCACAAATTATGGTCTTGGATGAACCGTCTGCGGCCCTCTCGCCGGCTCTGGTCAATGAGGTCTTTGCCAAAATCAAGGAGATTAATGCCCAAGGCACCGCAATTATTCTGGTGGAGCAAAATGCCCGCAAAGCCCTCGCCATGAGCGATCGCGGCTATGTGTTGGAAATGGGCAAAGACCGCTATGAAGGGCTGGGCAGCGAATTGCTCAATGACCCCAAAGTGGGGGAACTCTACCTCGGCATTGTACGGGCAGAGCCTTAGGGGGCAGGGCTAAAAATTGCCGTTTCCAGGGCAATCAGGCTTTTTTCCAGATCATCATTGACAATTTGCACATCAAATTCGGGGGCAGCGGCAATTTCCGTTTCCGCTTGGGCCAAGCGGCGGGCGATCGCCTCCTCACTGTCTTGGCCGCGGCAGCGCAGGCGCTGTTCGAGTTCCGCTAAAGAGGGCGGCAGAATGAAAATGTGACGCGCCTGGGGATAGGATTGGCGCACTTGGCGTGCCCCTTGCAGCTCAATTTCAAGGATGACGGTTTTTCCTTGGGCAATCAGCTGAAGCAGCGGTGCCCGCGGCGTACCGTAGTAGTGACCGGCAAACTCTGCCCATTCCAAAAGTTGCCCGGCGGCAATCATGCCCTTAAATTCTTCCACAGACACAAAATAGTAATCCACCCCTTCAACCTCCGTCGGGCGCGGTGGACGAGTGGTCGCCGAAACCGAAAGAGCCAGTTCGGGATGTCGCTGCCGCAGGTGGCGTAGGAGCGTTCCTTTACCGACACCACTAGGGCCGGTAATTACAATCAGTTGTCCGGGCCGGGGCGTTGTGGTCATAACTGCACGGGGGGAAACTTTTTCATCCTACTGTGTTTGCTCAGCGTTTTATCATGAAGGCAGCGTGGTTGAGGAATGACCGTGAAGATTCATTTGCCCGGTGAGAGTGAAAATGCCCGCATTGAAATGCTGCCCCTGATTGATGTGGTCTTTTGTATCCTCACGTTCTTTATCTTGGCGGCGGTGAGTCTAACGCGGCAGCAGGCCATTACCTTGAATTTGCCCAAAGCCAGCACCGGTCAATCCCAGTCGCAAAAGATGCTGGTGGTCAGCATTGATCCGGCGGGCCAACTCTTTGTGGATAAAGACCCCGTCAACCGCAGTGAACTCTATGAACGCCTCGCCACCTATTTGAAAACGAATCCGCAAGGAATGGTGATTTTGCGGGCGTCACAGGTGGTCAGCTACAACGAGGTCATCCAAGTTTTAGATCTGCTGCGTTCGGTGGGGGGTAGCCGTGTTGCCCTTGCAACCCAACCGGTGGAAAAACCCGTGCTCAGCACAGAACCAACCCCTCTGCCCTCACCCCCGCTGAATCCTCAGTCCCCCACGACTCCAGCCCGATAGAGGGTTGACTAACAGTAACAGTGGAAACGCTTCCAAGCATTCCTGCGGCTCCGGCGGGTTTTCGCTCTGGCTTTGTGGCTTTGGTGGGGCGCCCGAATGTGGGCAAATCCACCCTCTTTAACCATCTTTTGGGGCAAAAGGTGGCCATTACCTCCCCCGTGGCGCAGACCACCCGCAATCGGCTCCGGGGCATCCTAACCACCGCCACGGCTCAATTCATCTTTGTGGATACCCCCGGCATCCATAAGCCCCACCATCGGCTGGGGGAAGTATTGGTGCACAATGCCAAGGGGGTGCTCAATCGGGTGGATGCAATTGTGTTTGTTGTAGATGCTGCCAGTCCGCCCGGTCGGGGCGATCGCTACGTGGCGGCTCTGCTGACCACAACTCAATCGCCGGTTCTAATGGCCATCAATAAAATTGACCTGCTGCCGGCAGAGAAACGGGCACAGCGGCAACAGGAATATCAGACCCTTGGCCCTTGGCCGAGCTATCCTTGCTCGGCGCTGACGGGAGAGGGGGTTCAGTTGCTGCAAGCGGCCATTGAAGAGCAGTTGCCCCCTGGCCCCTATTACTATCCACCAGAAATGGTGACCGATCAGCCGGAGCGCTTCATCATGGCGGAATTAATCCGCGAGCAAATTTTGCACCATACCCGCGAAGAAGTCCCCCATTCGGTGGCGGTCACGATTGAAATGGTGCAGCAGGAGCGCCATCTGACTCGTGTCCACGCGGTGATTTATGTCGAGCGTCCCACGCAAAAGGCCATCATCATCGGCCAAGGGGGTCAGCTGCTCAAACAAATCGGCAGCGCTGCTCGCCAAGAAATGGAAACCCTCATGGGTGGCAAGATTTATCTGGAACTGTTTGTGAAGGTACGTCCCCGCTGGCGACAGGATCGGTTGCGCTTGGCGGAGTTGGGCTATCGAATCGAGAAGGATTGAGGCAATGAGCTGCAGGAAGCTGATTTGTAGGGGATGAAAGGGAGGGGGGCGATCGCCCCTATCGCCAGCTCAACGGCAGCGAATAATCCACGGGCGGGATGCGGCCGGCGCCTTTGCGATGGCGGGCTACTGCTACAATGCTCTCAATCAACTAGCCCAACAACGGCTGGCGCAGCCGGAAAATGCCCTCCTCCAGTCGCCTGCTGGCCGGTTCACGAACGTGGCGAATCAACCACTTGTTCCCCTACCAGACCAACTCTAGTCCTCAGGAGATAAATTGGCCAGCCATTCATAAAGGGCAGGAATATTGGCATTGGGTTGCAGCAGATCTTCCTTCATGTGCCTCAGCACCTTGGCCAAGGCTTCAGCGCGATCGCGATACTCCGCAACACTGGCCAGCAGATCCGTAAACACCTGCTCTTCAATCTGGGCGCGGGGAGGTGGCTCGGCCGTCGCATCGGCGTAGGTTTGATAGGCCACAGGGGTTGCTGCAAAGCCCAAGCGAAAAATAAAGGCCTGGGCGGCTTCTTGCAATTGCGCTTGGAGCGATCGCACCGCTAAATCACCGCGCTCAAACCCCACTTCCCCTTTGAGGGTCACATCAACAATTGCCTCTGCCATCTCGGCTCGATGCTGCTGCACCAGTTGTTGAAGTTGGCTCTCAACATGGCTTACGGTGTCACCGGGGGTGAGGGTAAGGGTGTAGCGGCGGATGGGACGCTGCCAGTAGTCGCGCTTGAGTTCCGCTTGGGGGAACCCCCGATCGAGGGTAACCAACAACACTCCGTGCGGATTTTGCTGCTGATTTTCCTGAATGGAATTGGCCTCAACGGCGCCGGGGTTAAAAATCCAATCCTCAACGGTGTAGTAGCGATGGATGTGCCCTAGAGCCAGGTAATCCACCCCCGCTTGGCGCAAGGGCAGCAGGTCGGTGTAGCGCAATGCCCCCTGGTAGCGGGAGACTTGCCCCTCAAGGCCGTGGTGAAAGAGCAAAAGGGTGGCACCGCTAGGGGGCGGCAGCGCCTGAATTTGGTCGGCAAGCTGCTGAATGGCACGGGGGGCACTGGCGCCATACCACCGGGAACCGATGACCCGTACGCCACAGGGAAGATCAATGTACCCACCCCGCGCTGCTTCGGCATCCCACGGTTGTAGTTGGCCGTTTTCATCGGGTTCCAAGAGATATAAGTAGTCCTTTTCACAGAGATAGCGCAGCCAGTTGGATTTGGCGCCGTAGGGGCAGTTGTCATGGTTGCCCTCGATCGCCAGCACGGGAATCCCCGCCGATCGCACTTTGTCGAGGACGTACTCCGCTTGATTGAGAACGCCGGGGGTAATCAGGCGCTCCTCAAACAGATCGCCGGCAATCAGGACAAAATCCACCCCTGCTTCAACGGCATAGGTTTGCAGGGCACTGTCAAAGGCGGTGAAAAAGTCCAACATGCGGTTGGGATTGTCCTGACGGTACTTATTAAAGCCAAGGTGCACATCGGCCACGTGGAGAAAACGCACCATTTGAGAGCGTCTCCTAAAGGCGATCGCTTTCAGTGGGCTGGAGGCAATCCCTCGGCAGTTGGGCAAGGCGTGCCGCCCAGTGGGGATAGGCTTCGGCTGCTTGATCGGTGGCCGCCACTGCCACGGTGCGATAGCAGGCCACAGGCAAATTCAGCAAACTGACCAGAAAGGTAGCCAAATCTTCACGACTCAGAGACCCCGTCCGGCAATCGGGTAGCGCACCCTGCGGGCGATCGCCCTGATCCAGACGCAGCTCTTGGCCACCGGGTTTATCCGTCAAGCCACAGGGACGGACAATGGTATAGGGCAGGCCACTTTGGCGCAGCATATTTTCTGCCGCCAGTTGCCCAGTGAGGATGCCCCCCAATTGTTCGTTGTATTGCACCGCCAAGGGCTGCTCCCCTAGGTCAAGATCCGCTTGCTGCGGACGGGTCACCCCCGCCGAACTCACCTGAATGAGGCGCGGCAACGGCGCTCCTCCATAGGCTTGGATGGACTCAATCTCAAGGCTGAACGTACCGGGGCGAAAGTGGGGGTTGAGAGCACCGTCATACTCGAACTTGCTCAGCATCAGTTGCAGCGAGTAAATTTGCCCCACATTGAGGGGCGGAGCCGTGGGCGCAGTGCGTGCCCGAAACACGGGAATAAAGTGACTAAAGGGCAACTCAAGGGTAATCCACCGATCGGCCACCGTATCAAAGGAGATAGCATAGCCAACGCCATCCCATGCGGGGTCACTGCGCAGGAAAAATTTATAGCGCTGACCATCCCCGCGAACCCGCAGTTGAATGCCGGTGTATCCTTGGAGATTGAGGGGTGGGGTGAGGTTGCGGGTACGGATGGAAACAAACCCGCCGGAATTTTCCGTAGAAACCAGACCCGTAAAAAGAGCACTGCGATCCTTGAGGTACAACCGGCTGGCACTGACACCGCCCATGACCACATCGTCGAGGGCACCCCAAACCGCCTTCAACGGGGGCGTGGGATAGCGATAGTCAAAAAGGGGATAGGTGTTGGGTTGGCTTTGAAAATAGGGTTGGGCGCGTTCCAACAGATGCCGCATGCCCCACAATTCAACGGCCTCTGGACAAGCACCGACAATTTCAAGGCCGGGGGGTGGCGCGTTGGGGTTGGGCTGTAGCGTTGTCCCGACACAGTTGATCACCGCCCGACTGCCCTGCAGGAGATCGGCCGGAAGGGGCTGGGTGACATCGGCCACAACAATGTCTAAAAAGGGGTCTGGGGGAAGCACCTTCTCCGCCTTGGCGCGATCGCGCACCCCTGCCCGCACGGCATAGCCTTGAGCCAAAAGCCTTTTCACCACCGCCTGACCGGTGCGCCCCGTTGCTCCCATCACCACCACAAGACCACTGCCGCGATAGGCAGGCGGCTGAAAGAAATCCGGTAAAAGCGGTGCCAGCACAGGGCGCAGCGGCTCCAGCGTTCCCACAAACGGTAATGCTTGAAAAAAGCGCAGGGTATCGAGAAAGCGACCCAGTTCCCAGTTATTTGCCATAGAGAGGCACCACGCTTGACCAATGGGGGAATTCGTTCCCTGCCCTTAGTGTATCGTGCCACTGTTGGGCTGCCCATGTGAGCAGAGCGCGGCCATAGTCGGTGGGGTGGGGGGGACTTAGGCGTTTGGAAGGGTGCGGCCAGGTGGCGAGGAGTGTTTCTGCTGCCTGGTCTGCCAGCAGGCGATCGCCCCAAACACAATGGAAATCTCCCTCTTCATAACGGTAAATGCCAAGGTATTGATGCCCCTGTTGGGCACGGCGAGAGACCACCCCATCCTGTTCTCGCAGTTCATGGCGATAGTGCCAGGCCATTGTGCCAAGGCTAGACAGACCCACCAGGGGAACCTCCAGTTCTTGGGCCAAGATGCGGGCAGTCACCACCCCTAGGCGCGTTCCCGTAAAGCTGCCCGGCCCACATCCGATGGCGATCGCCCCCAGTTCCTCCCAGGTGTGGGAACCCATTAGTTCCCCCAAGCAAGGGTGAAGTTGGCTGGCTAGGTCTCGACCCAAGAGCCATGTTTTTACCTCAAGCAGTTGATCGGCTGCCAAATCGTAGAGACCGGCCACCAAGGTGGCATCGCTTGTATCAAACCCAAGACAAAGCAGATTAGCTCACTCCGATGGCGATCGCCACCAAGCCAGCCACTAAGAGCAAGCCTCCGACGACCAACAGGGCTGCCCGTACCTTCTGCTGAGGTGTCCAAGGCGGCGCTTGATAGACCTTGGGTTCAATGGCAAAGTTGTTGAGGCGACCGCCCTCCTCGGTGGTATAGCGCATCGAAACAAACCTCAAATTCAGTGTTACGGTGGAGCTATTCTAGCAAGCAAGCTTTACGACTCTTGAGAATCCTTAACAATTTCTTGCAATTGACCATGGCGAGAGACCCGCAACCAGCGACCGCGCCAGTAAATGCGATTGCCAAAACAGCCCCCCAGCCAAATCAGAAAGCTCATCACATCCCGCAGGGGCAATAGCCACAGCCACAACAGCAACCGAGGAGTCCCCATCAAGATCATGCTGATGATGGCCTGCAACCAGCGAATGCCCTGAACCCCTAAAAATACTCCCAATGTCCACGGGGTTGGCAATAGTCCCCACAGCAGGGCACTATAGACGGTGCCAAACATAAACACCATGCCAAAATACTGATTGCCACGATTGCAGCGAATGGAGCGTGCCCAGCGCAGTTCCCGTTGTACTGCCTTCAGGAAAGAATCATTGCCACAGTCGTTCTGCAGAATATAGGGTGAGAGTTCAACCCGATAGCCCAGTTTCCACGCGCGGTACCCTAGGTAATAATCTTCGCCAATGCGGTCTAACACCGCTGCAAATCCCCCCAGTTGGTCAAGAACCTGACGCCGCAGGGCAACCGTTGGCCCAATGGCAAAGCGCAATCCACCATCGAGGCGGCGGGCAATTAAAACGCCGGGGATAAAGTCAAGACAGCGCCCCAAGGCTAAAAAAGCAGCTCCCAGGCGTTGGGGATTCGGATCCACATAGCCACAGGTCACAACACCCACCTGCGGATCGGCAAAGGGAGCAATGATAGTCTGCAAATAGTGCCGATCCACCGCTACATCACTATCCACCTCGACAATAATCTCGTAGCGAGCATGGCGAAATAACTGAAAAACATTGTTTGCCTTGGGGTTAAAGCCATGCTGCTCCGCACAAAGGTACCAGCGAGCACGCTCAGGATACCTGCGGCAAATCTCATCCACAACGGCAAGGGCGGCATCCGTCGGCTCCTGAATCCCGAAGAGCACCTCATAGGTGGGGTAATCTTGGTTACACAGGGAAGACCAATTTTGCCATGCCCTTGCTTCCAGCCCACAAATCGGCACCAGCAGCGAGACCGAAGGAGCGACGCCGGCGACAACAGGGTGCTTGCGGCTAAAAAACTGCCAAGTCACCCCCAAGGCTACAGCGTAGAAGAGGCTGCCAGTGAGGGTAAGGAGCAAAAGAAGTCCGCCGGGGAGTTCGCGGAGCATCAGTCACCAACCCTGCCGCTAAGAGGCGAGCTGGCACTGGCATAGGCTTTGACCGGAATCCGACCCGCTAGGTAAGCAAGGCGGCCGGCCGTGGTTGCCAAGGCCATCGCTTTGGCCATGGCCGGAGCATTTCCCGCTTGGGCGATCGCCGTATTAATCAAGAGCGCATCTGCTCCTAGCTCCATGGCGGCAGCAGCCTCACTGGGCGTGCCAATGCCCGCATCCACCACAACGGGAACACTGGCTTGATCAATAATGATTTGGATATTGGCGGCATTGCGCAGGCCTTGCCCCGAACCAATGGGGGAAGCCAAAGGCATCACAGTGACACAGCCCACTTCCTCAAGGCGTTTGGCCAGCAGGGGATCGGCATTGATGTAGGGAAGAACGGCAAATCCCTCTTTGACCAGTTGTTCTGCAGCTGTAAGCGTGCCAAAGGGATCGGGCAGCAAGTATTTTGGGTCGGGAATCACCTCTAGTTTGACAAAGTTGTTGTCCTCTTGACCCAAAAGCTTGGCCATTTCTCGGCCTAAACGGGCGACGCGAATCGCCTCTTCAGCGGTTTGACAGCCAGCAGTATTGGGCAGCAGCCAGATTTTCCTCCAGTCAAGGGCATCCACAAGTCCTTCGTGACCGGGAGCATTGGTTTGAACGCGACGTACGGCTACCGTAACAATTTCACAGCCACTCGCGGCAACACTGGCCTGTAAATCCGCAATGGAACGATACTTGCCCGTGCCGGTCATCAGGCGTGAACGGAACTGCCGCCCCGCGATCGTTAACGGGGCATCTTCAATTAATGGCTCAGAGGGAGGAGCACTCACCATGATGCACTTAACAAACAAACGCTTAACTAAATAGAAGACACTAGAGGTTGCCTTTCTACAATATCAGGGTTACGCTCTTTGCTGCTGCGACCTTGGAAAACTTGTGGCATCATAGAGGCACCATAATTGTGGGAGTGCAACATTGGTGCATGGCACATATTGGCAACAATGCCGCCATTCAGGCTGCCGATTGCCTGCTACGTCAATATGGGTTTGATCTGGATGGCTCCTCAGTGGAGGTCATCCTAGATCGTTGGCTGCGCCATTTTCCTCCCCGCTGGATTCGCCTTGCCCTCATTGAAGCCCTCTATCTGGGGCGCTATAAAGCCATTTCCGTCGAGCAAATTTTAGAATTGTGGCAACGGCGTGAGCAACCCATTTATCACTTCAATAGTGAGTTTGAAGCCATCATCTGCCAGTCATTGCCGATTAGTGTACCTGAGGCTGCCCCCTCCCGCTCCTTAGAAACCCGTTCTGATACGAGAATTAGTGAATTTCACCCCGATTTAGCCCCTGACCCATTTGTTACCAAGTTAACCGGCATTGTGCGGCAGTGGCAGTCCCAAAATTTCCTCGTCGAGCAGGGCGATCGCTCCTCCTAACCCGTTGCAGGTTATACTCTTTTGGGTAAGATTTGGCACCTCCAGCTATGGCTGTTTTTGAAGGCACCTATCAAGTTCTGGGCACGCCTCGCTTTGGCATCGTGATTTCCCGCTTCAATGACCTGATTACGACCAAGCTGCTCGAGGGTTGCCAAGATTGCCTGCGCCGCCATGGTGTTGATCCCAATCCCCATGGTTCTCAAGTGGACTATGCTTGGGTACCCGGTAGCTTTGAAATCCCCCTTGTGGCAGCTCAACTGGCGGCCAGTCGTCGCTATGCTGCCATCATTTGTCTAGGAGCCGTCATCCGCGGCCAAACCCCCCACTTTGACTATGTGGCGGCTGAAGTCACCAAAGGAATTGCCGCCGCCTCGATGCAAACCGGTGTGCCCATTATCTACGGCATTCTCACCACCGACACCATGCAACAGGCTCTTGAACGTGCTGGCATCAAAAGCAACAAAGGCTGGGAATATGCCCTCAACGCCCTCGAAATGGCCAACCTGATGCAAACGCTGCCTAGCCCCATCAATCCACCAACAGCCAAACTCAGCCCCACTACCTCGGTTCTTGCTGATGGGTGATCTCAAACGGTGGAGCAGACACTCTTCCCTGAGACTACAACTTTGTGATTTCTCAATCGGCAACGATCGTAAAATGAGCTTAGATTCCTAGGAGTAATAACGTTGGCACAGGGATTACGGGTTGGCATTTTAGGGGCGACAGGTGCCGTCGGCACTGAAATTTTGGCCATTTTGGCGGAACGGTCTTTTCCGGTCGCCGACTTACGCCTGTTGGCTTCGCCCCGTTCCGCAGGTCAAACCCTTTCTTTTGGTGAGACGGTGCTACCCGTACAGGCAGTAAGTGAAGAGACCCTCAAGGGACTCGATTTGATTTTGGCTTCGGCGGGGGCAAGTGTGTCGCGGCAGTGGTTACCGATCGCCATCAAAGGGGGAGCGATCGCCATTGATAATTCCAGTGCCTATCGCATGGATCCCCATGTCCCCTTGGTGGTGCCGGAGGTCAATCCTGACGACTTGAAAACCCACCGGGGTCTCATTGCCAATCCCAACTGCACCACAATTTTGCTGACGGTGGCGCTATGGCCACTGCATCAGGTGCGACCGATTCGGCGAATTGTAGCGGCTACTTACCAGTCTGCCAGTGGGGCGGGGGCAAAAGCCATGCAAGAACTCAAGGATCAAGCCCTCGATATTCTCAAGGGGCAACCACCCCGTACAGAGGCTTTTCCCTATCCCTTGGCTTTTAACCTCTTTCCCCATAATTCTCCCCTCAATGAGCAGGGCTACTGCCAAGAGGAGATGAAGATGGTCAATGAGACCCGCAAAATTTTCCATGCCCCGGAGTTGCGGCTAACGGCCACCTGTGTTCGCGTGCCGGTGTTGCGTGCCCATTCGGAGGCGCTGAATGTGGAATTTTTTGAGCCTTTTCCGCTGCAAGAGGCGCGCGATCGCCTACAACAGGCCGCAGGCGTCCAGTTTGTTGAGGATTGGCAGCGCAACTATTTCCCCATGCCCCTAGAGGCCACAGGCAAGGATCCCGTGCTGGTGGGACGGCTGCGCCAAGATATTTCCGAACCCAATGCCCTTGAACTGTGGCTGTGTGGCGATCAAATTCGTAAGGGGGCGGCACTAAATGCCGTGCAAATTGCCGAATCTCTGATTGCCCAAGGGTTAATCTAAGCGAAAAGACTTACCACGGTTGGCTGAGCACATTGATGTTTTAATGAAGGGTGTGGTGATATACCAAATCACAAACACCTCTTCGCCGCATCCTTCAGAACGCAGTTTACAGAGTTGCCCCTTTTTAGCCTGCCGCCACGAGAATAGGGACAGGTTGGTATTCATCAAGTCACTGGAAACAGTGCCCCCTCCAAATAGGCCTCAAAGTGCTCCTGAAAATACAGCCAAGAAGTCATATCGGCACCCTCGCGGTATTCACTGGAGGCCTCCAGTCGTTCTAATTGTTCTTGCAGGAGGGAGGGCAAGTCTTCGACGGTGAGCGTTTTGCGGCCTGTGGCACTATAGATAAGGTAACCGGGGCGATCGCCCATCCTCATCCACGGCAACCAAGGCCCAAGGCGAAATGAAAGGGTATGTCCACCCAAACCCTGCGGCGGTGGGAGGCTCCATCTGTTAAGATTTGTAGGTACCCCAAGCTCTGGGGAAATTGAAGCCTGTGGGGAAGTAATACTCCTTGAGAGCGTCGCTCTTGAGACTTCGATGAAGCACGAAGTGAGCAGTAAATCTAAACAATTGAGTCTATTTGACTTGACTGGACAGATTTGTATAAGTCTTACAGAGCGGAAACAGATCAAACTGAAAAGTGGTCGTGTGCTCACCGACTTGGGCAGGCACCTCACGGCCAAATAGCCCTTGTACAGGATCATTGGCAACGGGAATTACGGGAACCACTTCCTCTGTCCAAGGATTGTGCCAGCGATCGCACGGGGCTTGATTTTCCGGATCCAGATAAAACGTCAACTCACGGGAGAGAAAATACCACCCTCCCTCAGGATGGGGCAAACAGCGAGCGGCACTCATGCCAACAATGTTGAATAAATGACGGTGACGTTCTTGGGGAACAAAGCTATACATCGCTCCCGGCCACACGATAAACGTGGTCTTGTCCGTCAAATCCGCCCGCACCCAATCGCGAGCACCGAACCATTTTTGAACAAATTCAGCAGCGGGCATGGCTACTCCACAGGAATATTGGCAGCCTGCAATTGCACATCTTGATTGGGATAACTAGCAAGGCGTAGTGTCATTGTTTTCGTATCACCTAAGAGGCTTTTGGGAATGAGAATTGTGCCTTTGACCAGATCACTGCCGGGGGGCAATTCCGTCGGCAGGCCTTCGGTGAGGGCACTCAAAAGGTCACCTTTGTCATTTTTGATTTCAAGGAAAGTGTAAATAAACTGCACCCCTTGACTACTGTCGTTTTTCAAGCTGATGTGCAGGGCTAAATCTTGGCCAATGGTGTCCACATGGCTAATTTCTAAGCGCACTCCCTTATCCTCAGCCACAATAGGTAGTGTCCGGTTTGCCTCGGCTTCCGTCGCTTGTGGTTCACTAGGGGTGGTGGGGGCAGGTGCAATCTCGCGATCGCCAGAACCTTCGGTCATTTCGGCAATACGAGCCTTGGTTTGGGCAATGATCTGTGCCTCGTCAAGAATGGGCGATCGCTCCCCTTGGGTTTGCCCATTGGCATTTACAGCACTACCAAGGATGGGATTCACCACTGGCTGGGACACCCCGCGCAACGACTCTCGCCCCAAATGGTAGCCAATAAAAGCCGTGACGAGGGTAATGACGGCGGTTGTACTGATCAAAACAAGGGAGGTGAGAATTCCGGGGTGAAGGGCACGCAGCATGGTTCTACTCCACTGAGGATGGCTTCATTGACGAAGAAACAGGGGGTAAGGGCGGCGGATTACTGGGCAGGGCAACGGTGGTATCCACGTCCTCGGCATTGAGGCGCGATCGCACACTCACAAGAAAAGTTTTAATCACCACCGCGATCGGCACCGCAATCAAGACCCCCACCAAGCCCGAGGCCCGCGCTCCCGTCAGAATCGCTAAAAACACCCAGACGGGATTCAGACCCGTAAAGCTGCCAATAATGCGGGGTGCCACCACATTTTCAAGAAACTGCTGAAAGAGAAACGAAAATCCCGCCACCTTAAGGGAGAGCCAAACATCCTGAAGCGCCACCAGTAAACTAATGGAAATAATCCCCACCGTCCCGCCAAAGGGCACCAAAGCCATCACACCAATGATCACGCCAAAGAGCAAGCCATAGGGCACCTTCAAAAAGATAAAAATCGTGGTCAAGCCAATGCCCATGCACAGCCCCAGCACCAACTGACCAATAAAGTAGCTTTCAAAACTACGGCGTATGGTTTCTGAGATCGTGGGGCGCAGCGTATCGGGCAGCCAACTGAGCAGGCCATCCCACAATTCGTCACCATGCTGAAGCAAATAGAAGGTAAGAACCACAGTCAAAATGAGATTAATCAGCACATCCACGACACTGCTCACCGTGCCCAAAATTAAATTCAGCGCCTCGCGGGCTAAGCTTTGCAATTGATCCTTGAGTTTTTCCAGCAATTGGTTGGCAAGGGCATCCACATCCACCGTTACCGGTAGGTTAAGCGAGTCCACCCAAAGCCCAAATTCCAGCAGTCGCCGTTGGCTGGAGTTAAACCATTCCGGCAGGCGAGCAATGAGTTGTTGCGCCTGATTAAAGACATTGGGCACCACGACCAAGGCAATGATGGCAATCAAAACCAGTGCCAGCAGAAAGACGACAACTGCCGACGGCCCACGCGGATTTCCCTGCTCCTCCATCCAGCGCACTGGATAGTTCAGCAAAAAGGCAAATAGGGAGGCAAGCACCAGCACCGCGACCAAGGGCCCAAAGAACTTGAGAACAGTGGCAAATGCCCAAAAATTGAGCGTCAGGACAGGCCCTGCCAAACCAATAATCAGAAACCGACTGGCAATGGAAAGACGATTCCACCAGTGACCCGAGGCCGCAGATTGGCTCATAGCGCTAAGCACAATTGACGAAAGTGATCACCGCGTTCTTCAAAGTTTTGGTACTGGTCAAAGCTGGCACAGGCAGGGGAAAAGAGCACGGTTTTGATCGGGTACTGGGTCACCAGTTCAGCAGCCGCCGCCACCGCCCTATCCAGTGTCTCCATGATCTCATAATTTGTAAAGCCGATCGCCTCTAGGCGCTGCGCAAACTGCGGTGCTGCTTCACCGATTAAGAGCACCCACGCGGCTTTTTCCTGAATCAGATTGAGCCAAGCGCGATCGTCCCCCTTTTTGGCTTGTCCACCGGCAATGAGAATCACGGGTCCTGTCACAGAACGCAGACCAATTTCTGCGGCGTCATAATTGGTGGCCTTACTATCGTTGATCCACGCCACCTGTCGCCATTGGCGAATGCGCTCTAGACGATGGGGCACACCGGCAAACCCCGCCACCGCTTTGGCAATTGTTTGCACAGGAATCCCCGCCAGATGTGCGGCTGCCACGGCGAGAAGAAAGTTTTGCTGGTTGTGTTGACCCGGCATTTGCAAGACCTGGGTGGGCAGCAGGGGTTGATCCTGAAACCACACCTGATCCGCCGCGATATAAATGCCTTGGGCAATCCCCTTGGGTAGGGCGGCTGCCCCTTGGGTACTAGTCCACCAAGCTTTCGGCCAACGATTCACCATGTGCTGACGCAGGTAGGGATCATCGCCGTTGAGGATCACCTGTTTAGCACCGTTCATCAGGTGGGCTTTGGTTTCTACATAGACATCGAGGGTGCCGTGCCGTTCCAAGTGATCCGGAGTGAGGGTTGTCCAAAGGGCGAATTGGGGGTGCAGGGGAGGGCTGGACTCCAATTGATAGCTACTAATCTCGGCGATCACCCAATCAAGGGCGCTAGCGGTCAAGGCCACTTCACAAATACTGTTGCCGATATTGCCACAGGCGGGAGCATTGTACCCTGCGGCTTGAAAAATGGCGGCAGTGAGTGCCGTGGTGGTTGTTTTGCCATTGGTGCCCGTAATACATACCCACGGCAGATGGGCGAGGGTCTGCCAGGCAATTTCTACTTCGCCCCGAACGGGGATACCTGCTTGGCGAGCGGCAACGAGCGCCGGTGAATACCAAGGGACACCTGGACTAATAACAATTTCCTGCGGTACACGCAGACCCACACTGACGAGGGTTTGCAAATCAAAGTCGTAGTTGAGTTGAACAGCAATGCCTTCGGCTTCGAGGAGTTGCTGCTGGGATTGTAGGGCAGGGGTTTGGCGACTATCACTCACCTCCACTTGCCAGCCTTGACGTTTTAGTAAACGGGCGGCAGCGATGCCAGAGCGACCAAGACCAATCACATGAACAGTTGGCATAGTTATAAGTGGGGTGAATCCAATCCAGCAGGTACAAACTCAGGGCAGCGGTCACTAAGGTGGTATCCTCAAGGCCAATGAGACCTAAAGGCGATCGCTCCCGCTGAATGTTGCGTCTTAGACTCTATTATTGTCACACCGAGTAGAGAACAATGTTTAACTTGCGCACAATTTCGCTCTGCGGTCTGCTGCTGACAACCAGTGTCGGTTTTTTGTCTCTTGATGGTAGGGTCGCGATCGCCCGCCGCCGCGCCGCCCCCAAAGTGGTGCGAGTGACCGATGTCCAATTGCAGAGCGAAAATATTGCCGGTGTCTGGTACCACCGCCTGATGGGGCGCGTGCGCAATGAAACAACCACACCAGCCCGCAATGTCCAGATCTACTACGAGATCTATGATCCGACGAGCAAACGACTGCTCGAAGCGGGAGCCACCCAGTTGCGCAATCGCGTGATTAACAGCGAGGACGAGGTGGAGTTTCTGGTGATTCCAAATACAGGCGGGCAGGTAAAAATTACCTTGGTGGAATGGCTCAGTGGCGATCGCGAGTATCGTTCCTTTCAGCAAATGCAAGAATTTTCTCAATAGCGGAGTGACCTACTGCGGCGTCTCACTCGATGTGGGGGATTTAGCCGTTGTTTCCTGTACACCAAAAGCCAGTACCCAGCCTTCAAGATTATTTTGAGTGCGAATCTTGAGCCATTCGCCATCCTCGCTGCGCTCTAGAATTGTTACTACTTCATCAAAGGCCACACCCCCTAGGGCATTTGCCTCGCGACTGGGGCGATCGCGCAACCGCAGACCATCGCCATAGATCACCCGCCCTTCAGGCTTAGCCTGCGGCGAGGGGGTCGGAGTCGGTTCAGGAGTGGGTGAGGGGGAATTCGGTGATGGTTCTGGTGGTGTGGGGAGGGGGGAATTTTGCGCCTCGACCTCGGGACGCGGGGGTGGCCAGAGCAAGTTAAAGACGAGGGGCGTAATGATCGCTGCGGCCACAAGCGTAATCAGGCCTAAACCCAAAAAGGTTCCCAAGAGCCATTGCAGCACACGCACAACCGGTTTCATGATCTAACGCCCTGTGGGAGGAGACAGGATTCGTGAAGCAAACCGCGCCCGTCCGGAGGCCGCCCATTCCTGTAATTGATGCACCTGTTCGCGAGCGGTTCGTGCCAAGGGGATAATTTCGCCGGCGGCGTGGAGCAAATCTTCAGTGGTAAAGTCGCGATCTTGGCTAAAGGCAAGGTGCATTGCTTCAATGATGCACTGCTCGATTTCAGCCCCAGAAAAGTCAATAGTTTCGTAGGCCAAGCGCTCTAAATCATAGTTTTGCAGGCGATCGCGCCGCACACGACCGAGGTGCACTTCAAAAATGGCGCGCCGCTCCTCCACATTGGGTAGCCCCACAAAAAAGATTTCATCAAAGCGCCCCTTGCGCAACAGTTCCGGGGGCAACACTTGAACATTATTCGCCGTCGCTACCACAAAAACGGCGGAAGTTTTCTCTGCTAGCCAAGTGATAATCGTGCCAAAAACGCGGCTACTGGTACCGCCATCCCCTCGACCATCAATGCCTGCAAAGGCTTTATCCATCTCATCAATCCAGAGGACACAGGGGGCTAGGGCTTCAGCAATTTGAATCATCTCGCGCGTACGTGCTTCCGATTCCCCCACAAGGCCGCCAAAGAGCCGCCCCACATCCAATCGCAAGAGGGGCAAGTGCCATTGGTGGGCAATCGCCTTCGCTGTTAAGGATTTACCCGTGCCCTGAATTCCCACCAGCAGCACCCCACGGGGATAGGGTAGCCCATAGCGCCGTGCCTGCTCGGAAAAAGCCCCCCCGCGCCGCAGCAACCACTCCTTGAGGTTATCAAGGCCACCAATATCGGCAATCGTTTCTTGGGTAGGGTAAAACTCAAGAATTTGGGTTTGCCGCAGGATCTGCCGCTTTTCCTCCAAGATCAGATCCACATGGCTGCCGTCCAGCACACCATGGAGGGCAATGATGCGGCCAATGACGCGGCGAATCCGCTCTAGGGTCAAGCCCTGACAGGCGCGGATTAATTCATCGAGTATGGGTTCGGGGGGAAGGTTGCCGAGACTTTGACAGAGCTTCACCAGTTCAAGGCGAATTTCCTCCCGTTGCGGCAAGGGAAACTCGACAACGGTAATCACATCCCGCAGTTCCGGCGGCAACTGCACCGTCGGCGCAAGCAGGATCAGGTTTTTGGGCTGGGACTTGAGTTGCCGCGCAAGGTTGCGCAGTTTGCGGGAGACGGCCACATCCTCAATAAAGCGATGAAAATCCCGCAGCAAGATCATGGCTGCTGCCGCCGGCGGTAGTTTTTCAACAAATTCAAGGGCACTGAGGGGATTGCGTTTGGCCACCCCCATGTCATTGGGATTGCCCTGATACCCCTCGACAAAATCCCAAATGTAGAGAGGACGCTGATTCAGGCGATCGCCAATGGCGTGGAGGGTCGCCTCAAGACGTTCTTCTTCTGTTGTGGTCACATACAACAGGGGATAGCGCGCCCGCAGCAGCAGTTCAAGGTCAGATTGAGCACTCACGGCGATGGCTCCGAACGCTCCAGAGCCGATTGGAGTTGTGCCAATGCCGCCCAGCGATGATCAGTGGGAGTTTCTACAGGAGTGGGGGGGTGAATACCGCCACAATTGGGATCACAGTACTTGGGGTAGGGCAGGGCAAGGCACAGTTGCTGGTAGAGCCAGTCAGCCAAATCAAGGCGACCGGTGGCCGGCAAGGTTTCCACCAGATCATCCTCGGGTTGACTTGCTGAGGTCTCCGCCAACCAAATCAGTTCAGTAGTCGTACATGCGAGGCGGTAGTTATAGTACTGCAAACAGCGATCGCAACAGAGGGTGACAATGGTCTGCACATCGGCACGCAGTTCTAAGTAGGTGTGGTGGTGACTGGCAGTAACAATCCCTTGTATTGGAGTCAGTGTTGCCAAGTCTGGCAAATCGGTATCCACCCGCCACTCATAGGTCTGGGCGGGCAGCCGCAAAAGTTCAGGAATTCTCAGCCAGTGAGCCTCTGTCACGCTACGTTCCTTGACTCAGGTCATAGAGTTCTTTCAGGAAACGGAAGCACTGCTCAGCCGTCATGGAGGTGGGCTGAAACGTTGCTGCTGGAGAGTATTTTAACCGCAGGCGCCGAATTGTATCGCTATCCATTTCGCCCAACTGCACCAAGCGCATTGACCAATTGATAAAGGCTCGCTCTTCAATCGCCTTAAATTCAACGAGTTCAGCACTGTGGTGGCGGGGATCCTTAAGGATACGAGCGTAGGTTTCGCTCACTTTTTGGCGATCGCCCTCTAGGGTTTGCAGAAACATGCCATTGCCGTAGCACAGCATTCCCGTAATGCCATCGCGCACATTGTTCACCTCCGACTTGGCCATGATGTCCCGCAGGTCTGGGTAGGATAGACCATCCGTGGCACAACTGAGATAGAGCAGGCGATGTAGTCTCATGGCTCTCCAGTTCCCGATCGAACACAACCGAGTTTTACTATCCCATGAAAAGGAACATGGCTAAAGACAGCTTCTGTGATTACTAGGTTAATTTTCGCGAATCGCTCTGACCACTGCGCTAGTGCCGGCACTCGATTTGACAAATCCGGCAAAAGTAACCTTGGCTCCGTTACGTTCAAACATTGCAGCAACATCTTCTATCCTTTGAGGATTATCATACTCTGGAGAGAACATATCAAAAGTGTCTAAAATTGCCCATTCACGGCGTTTTTGCTTATCAACAGTACTAGGAATTTTTCGTAGATCAACAATTGGTAAAAATCGAGTGAGTACACCTAGTCTAGCCTTCACCCAAAAATCAAATGTAGTGATTAAAATGTCTATATTCTTTTCAATTATTTCAAAAGAGTTTCGGGCGATATCCTTTTTGTTAAAGGTCTCAAAAGATATTTTGCGTGTATCTTTGTCCAAAAGCCTTTAATCGGGTAGAAATCAACCACAATTTCAGCACCGATCTTTGCGTATTTAGTGAGATTTTTTACAGAGGCTTCAAAGTCAGGTGTGTGCTGTAAGACACCAAAGCAAAATACCTTGTCGAAAGAGGCTTCGGGCAAAGGAATTTCATAGATGCTAGCCTGAAATAGGTGTAATCTTCCACCGGCAATATTAGAATTATTTTGCCAATTTGCTTCAACTGCTTCTGAATAATCAAAACTCCAAAGATAAGCAGAGGTTTTTTCAAGGATAACCCGCGTAAATCTACCTGCACCCGAACCGGCTTCTAGAATACTTTTACCAGCAAGCTCCTCAGGCTGCCAGTTTGTTGTTGCAAAAAATCGAGTTTCAGATTGTTTTTGATTTATATCATCTATTTGTGTTTTTGAGAATTTATTCCATTGCACACCAAAGTTTTGGGTATAGTTTTGATTTGGATCTGTTACAAATCTAGGGATATGGTTAATAATTTGGATAAATAGCACCTGTGTCACTATAGTAGGCAGCATCATCCTTCCTGAGTGGCGCTTTTGTCTTAGGATCAACATAGGGAATGGAGATAGTCATTGATCAACTCCTCAGAAAGATGCTTTCTAGAGGGTTAATATAAAATTCCCCTGTATGAAATAAATTGTATAGCCTTAAGCTGTAGTAGCCAAGGTAAATCACCCCCAGCCACCACCAGTTTTGAATGCGTTCATTGATGTAGTGAAAAGGAGTGCGTTGCAATCGCCGACCCGTTCTCAGTTCAATAGATACAAATACAGCAACCACTGTAAATGCGAGAAAGAACATAGGGCCAAACAAGTGCATTCGCAGAGCATTTTCAAAGTCGCCGCGAGCGATCGCCATAAAGGAGCGGGTCAGGCCACACCCCGGACAGGGAATCCCTGTAGTCGCTCGAAAGGGACACAGTAAAAAAGGCGGCGTCCCCGTATGGTTAAACAGGGCTGCTCCCACTAACGGTGCTGTGGTCAGCCCCAAAAAGCCCCAGCGGCTCAAGCGTTCTTGCCTCGATAAAATCGCATCAGAGAAGCGCCACATCCTCTGCCTCAGCAGGTACCAACAGTCGCTGCTCCCATTCTGCCGCAAAGGCGGCAAATCGCTCCTCTAAAATGGCTTGGCGTGCTGCTTGGGTAAAGCGAATCAGGTCCGTCACATTGTGGATCGAGAGCAAGGTATAGGCCAGTAGCTCCTTGGCTCGCACCAGGTGGCTCAAGTAGGCACGGCTAAAGGTGGTGCAAGTATAGCAGGGGCAGGTGACATCTAGCGGCTCATAGTCGCGGCGAAAGCGGGCATTTTTCAGGTTCCAGCGTTGCCCTTGGACAATGGCGCAGCCGTGGCGGGCTAAGCGGGTAGGAATAACACAGTCAAAAAGATCGACCCCGGCAGCGATCGCCCGCAGCATTTCTAAGTGCGTCCCCACGCCCATCAAATAACGCGGCTTATGGGCAGGCAACAGGGGAGCCGTCACCGCCACCGTTTCGTGGATGGCACGGCTGGGTTCCCCAACACTCACACCACCAATGGCATAGCCCGGCAGGTCATAGGGCACCATCGCCTCGGCGCATTCTCGCCGCAGGTCGGCATACACTCCTCCTTGGACAATGGCAAAGAGAGCCTGATCAGGTCTTTGCTTGGCGGCAATACAGCGCTCTAACCAATGGAGGGTGCGCTGGGTGGCTTGAATGACCGCCTCACGGCTAGCAGGGTAGGGGGGGCACTCATCAAAGGCCATGATCACATCTGCCCCCAACGCCTCTTGAATGGCGATCGCCCCCTCCGGCGACAATTCAATGATCTGACCATCGTGGGGAGAACGAAACACCACCCCCTGATCGGAAATTTGCCGCAGTTCACTGAGGCTAAAGACCTGAAACCCCCCCGAATCCGTGAGAATCGGCCCTGACCAGCCCATAAAACGGTGCAGTCCTCCCGCTGCAGCCACAATGTCTTCTCCCGGTTGCAGATGGAGATGGTAGGTGTTGGCCAAGACCATTTGGGCGCCCGCCGCCTTGAGGTGTTCCGGGGTGAGGGTTTTCACATTGGCAAGGGTACCCACCGGCATAAAACGTGGTGTTGCCACTACACCGTGGGGGGTGTGAAACAAGCCTGCCCGTGCTTGGGTATGGGCACATTCCTGCTGGCGGGTAAATTCAAACACGCTGGTGGAACTACAAGAAGGCGTAAAAAATGTTACCAAATGCCTAGACAAACCCACAATCACTGATCTATGATTAAAACTTGTGACCAAAAACGGATACTGAGTGGGAGCGATCGCCTCAACCCCCTTAAGTCCTTGGTTCCACTGATCCAAAAGTGGCAGCGTGTTCGCAACCTGCAACCGTACGTCTTGCCATCTTTACCTGCGCCTGTCCTTGATCAACGATGGATGCACCCTAGCGTTATCGTTTTGACCGTGTAACTGCTGGGTCAATCTACCATTCCTAAACTCTGTAGGAATCTGCCGAGGTGTGGCCTACGGGCTAGCTCTCGCTGTTTTGTTGTGATTCGTATTTTTAAGGAACGCGATCGTGACAGTTGGTATTTTAGGGACAAAGTTGGGCATGACCCAAATCTTTGACGAGGCGGGCCGATCTGTCCCCATTACAGTGGTACAAGCCGGGCCGTGTCCGATCACACAAATTAAAACCCCCCAAACCGATGGCTACACGGCGATTCAAGTGGCCTACGGTGAAGTGCGGGAGAAAAGCCTGAGTCGCCCTGAGCGCGGCCACCTCAAGAAATCGCAAACGCCCCCCATGCGTCATCTGCGGGAATTTCGCCTCGAGGATGCTTCTGCCTACCAATTGGGTCAGACGATTACTGTTGATATTTTTAGTCCGGGGCAGCTGGTGGATGTCCACGGCACCAGCATTGGCCGAGGCTTTGCGGGCTATCAAAAACGTCACAACTTCAAGCGCGGCCCAATGGCGCACGGCTCCAAAAACCACCGTCTGCCCGGTTCTACTGGGGCGGGAACAACCCCCGGTCGCGTCTTTCCCGGCAAGCGGATGGCGGGTCGCATGGGCAACGCGGCTGTCACCATTCGCAAGTTACAGGTGGTGCGCGTTGATCCTGAACGCAATTTAATCCTGATCAAAGGGGCACTGCCGGGCAAACCGGGGGCATTGGTGAGCATTACCCCCGCCAAAGTTGTCGGTCGCAAATAGGGGCTGGAGAGTAGTTATGGTTGCATGTGTCGTTAAAGACTGGCAGGGTGCCGACAGTGGTGAAGCCACCCTTGATCTGGCGACAGCCAAACCCGAAACCGCCAGTCATATTGTTCATCGCGCCCTTGTGCGGCAGTTGGCCAATGCCCGGCAGGGAACTGTTTCCACCAAAACCCGTGCGGAAGTGCGCGGCGGTGGTCGCAAACCTTGGCGGCAAAAGGGAACAGGACGTGCCCGAGCGGGTTCGATTCGTTCACCCCTCTGGCGGGGAGGTGGGGTAATCTTTGGTCCTAAGCCCCGCGACTACAGCCAAAAAATGAACCGTAAGGAGCGGCGGCTGGCTCTGCGAACTGCTTTGATGAGTCGGGTGGAAGACCTGATTGTGGTGCAGGACTTTACCGAGCACTTGCCCCGTCCAAAAACCAAGGAGCTGGTGACGGCGCTACACCGCTGGGGCATCGAGCCGGAGCAAAAAGTGCTGCTACTGGTGGAAGACATTGCTGAAATGGTGGCACTCTCGGCACGAAATGTGCCCACCCTGAAGTTGCTGCGTGCCGATCAATTGAATGTTTTTGATTTGCTCTATGCCGATCGCATTGTAGCCACCACCGCCGCGATCGCCAAAATTCAGGAGGTGTACGGTGACTAAAGTCCAACCCCGCGCCCTTGCGGATCTGATAAAGCGCCCCATCATCACAGAGAAGGCCACGGTTTTACTGGAAAACAATCAATACACCTTCGACGTGGATCGGCGCGCCACCAAGCCGCAAATCAAGGCCGCCATTGAGGAACTCTTTAACGTCAAAGTCACGGCAGTGAATACCTATCATCTGCCGCCCAAGGAGCGCCGTGTCGGTCGGTTTGTTGGGCATCGTCCTCGTTACAAGCGGGCGATCGTCACCCTTGCCCCCGACAGCAAGATCGTTCTCTTCCCTGAAGTTTAACGGAGTAGATCATGGGCATTCGCGTTTACCGACCCTATACCCCCGGCGTTCGCCAAAAAACGGTTTCTGACTTTGCGGAAATTACCACCGACAAACCCGAAAAGTCACTGACCCGTGGCTTCAAGCGGGACAAAGGCCGCAACAATCGCGGTGTCATTACCAGTCGGCGACGGGGCGGCGGTCATAAGCGTCGCTATCGCATTATTGACTTTCGCCGCAGCAGCAAGCTCAATGTTCCTGCCAAAGTGGCAACTGTGGAGTACGATCCCAACCGCAATGCTCGCATTGCCCTGCTCCACTATCGCGATGGTGAGAAGCGCTACATCATCCATCCTCGGGATTTGACCCCCGGCACCGAAATTATTGCCAGTCCCGATGCCCCTATCGAAGTGGGCAATTCCCTGCCCTTAGGCAAAATTCCCTTGGGTACCAGCGTTCACAATGTAGAAATTACCCCTGGTCGCGGTGCCCAAATGGTGCGAGCTGCCGGTGCCATGGCACAAGTGGTGGCCAAAGAAGGGGATATGGTAACCCTCAAACTTCCCTCGGGTGAAGTGCGGCTCTTCCGTAAGGAGTGCTACGCCACCATTGGCCAAGTGGGAAATGTTGAAGCCAACAACATCAGCTTGGGGAAAGCGGGTCGCAATCGCTGGAGAGGTCGTCGTCCGAAGGTGCGCGGTTCAGTGATGAACCCGGTGGATCACCCCCACGGTGGTGGGGAAGGGCGCGCCCCCATTGGTCGTCCTGGACCGGTCACTCCTTGGGGTAAACCTACCCTTGGCTACAAAACCCGCAAGAAGAAAAAACTTAGCGATGCCCTTATTGTGCGCCGTCGCAAGAAGTCTTCCAAGCGGGGTCGCGGTGGTCGTCAGTCTTAGGTTTTTGCGGAGAAACTAGGTTATGGGACGTTCATTAAAAAAAGGCCCCTTTGTGGCGGATCATCTCTTACGCAAGATTGAAGCCCTCAATGAGCGCAATGCCAAAGAAGTGATCAAAACGTGGTCGCGAGCCTCAACGATTGTGCCGGAAATGATTGGTCACACAATCGCTGTCCACAACGGCAAGCAGCACGTGCCGGTGTACATCACTGAGCAGATGGTGGGTCACAAACTGGGGGAATTTGCCCCCACCCGCAACTTCCGCAGTCATGTTAAGGGCGACAAAAAAGCCCGCCATTGATTCTCTTGTTCGCGTCTGGGATAGCCATCTATGGTTTCTACCTCTTCTCCTACTGCCCGTGCCTGCGCCAAGTATGTACGCATGTCCCCCCACAAGGTGCGGCGAGTACTGGATCAACTGCGGGGTCGCACCTACCGCGATGCCCTAATTATGCTGCGCTTTATGCCCTATCGTGCCTGTGAGCCGATTACGAAAGTCTTGCGATCAGCGGCAGCCAATGCCACCCACAATTTAGGCTTGGACCCTGCCACCTTGGTGATTAGTCAGGCCTATGCCGATCAAGGGCCTTGCCTCAAACGGTTCCGCCCTCGCGCCCAAGGCCGCGCTTACCAAATTCGCAAGCCCACCTGCCACATCACGATTGCT
This sequence comes from Thermosynechococcus sp., assembly GCF_046299635.1. GTDB lineage: Bacteria > Cyanobacteriota > Cyanobacteriia > Thermosynechococcales > Thermosynechococcaceae > Thermosynechococcus. The sequence continues at coordinate 84,450 of NZ_JBKBHV010000006.1, forward strand.
GTGGCGCCTCAAAACACTGCTGACGAATCGTAGAAGGATACCACCGTGGGACAGAAGATTCACCCAATTGGCTTTCGCCTCGGCATTACACAAGAACATCGCTCCCGCTGGTACGCCGATAGCGATCGCTATCCCGAGCTATTGCAGGAGGATCACCGCATTCGCACGTTTATTAGCAAGCAATTGGCCAATGCCGGTATTGCTGAAGTGCGCATTGAGCGGAAAGCGGATCAAGTCGAGTTACAAATTCGCACCGCCCGTCCTGGTGTTGTGGTCGGCAAAGGTGGTCAAGGGATTGAAGAACTGCGCAAGCAACTGCGGCAGATGCTTCCCAGTAACCGCACAATCAAAGTGAACGTAGTGGAAGTCAACCGCGTGGATGCTGAGGCCAGCCTCTTGGCAGAATACATTACCCAGCAACTGGAGCGACGGGTGGCCTTCCGACGCGCCGTGCGCCAAGCCATTCAGCGGGCACAGCGAGCAGGCATTGAGGGGATCAAAGTCCAAGTGGCGGGTCGCCTGAATGGGGCAGAAATCGCTCGTACTGAGTGGACACGGGAAGGGCGTGTTCCCCTGCATACCCTACGCGCAGACATTGACTATGCCTACCGCACAGCGCGCACGATCTACGGCATTTTGGGTGTGAAGGTGTGGATCTTCAAAGGTGAGGTACTGCCGGGACAAACCGAAGCCGTGACACGGGAGCCCAGCCGCCGCAGTCCCCAACGCCGTCTACCCCAATTTGAAAATCGCTCTAACTAACAGGGAAGCCAGCGATGTTAAGTCCAAAGCGTACAAAATTTCGCAAACAGCAGCGGGGTCGCATGACGGGGGTTGCCAGTCGTGGTAACTCCATCCACTTTGGCGACTATGCCCTTCAGGCTCTTGAACCTGCTTGGATCACCTCACGACAAATTGAGGCCGGCCGTCGTGCCATGACCCGCTACATTCGTCGGGGTGGTAAAATCTGGATTCGCATTTTCCCCGACAAGCCCGTGACGATGCGGCCAGCAGAAACGCGGATGGGATCAGGGAAAGGCTCACCGGAGTACTGGGTGGCAGTGGTCAAGCCCGGTCGGATTATGTATGAAATTGCCGGTGTGCCGGAGGCGGTTGCCCGCGAAGCCATGCGCCTTGCTGCCTACAAAATGCCGATCAAAACCCGTTTTCTAGTGCGCAATCAAGAAGAGGAACAACAGGAGGGTTAAGAATGGCACTGACAAAAATGAAGGATCTGCGGGAACTCAGCGATCAAGAGGTGAGCGATCGCATTGCCGCGATTAAGAAGGAACTCTTTGATCTCCGCTTCAAAAAAGCCACCCGCCAAGAGGTCAAACCCCATCAATTTAAGCATCTGCGCCATGAGTTGGCACAGCTTCTAACCCTTGAGAATGAACGTCGCCGCAGTGGAGGCCAAGGCTAATGGCAGTTAAAGAACGTGTGGGCGTCGTCGTCAGCGACAAAATGCAAAAAACCGTCGTCGTTGCCGTCGAAAACCGCGCCCCCCATCCTAAGTACGGCAAAATTGTCGTCAAAACCCGCCGCTACAAAGCCCATGATGAAAACAACGAAGCCAAAGTGGGCGATCGCGTGCGCATTCGGGAAACCCGTCCCCTGAGTCGCACCAAGCGTTGGGTCATTGCTGAGATTCTCAGTCCTCGCACTGCCTAAGGAGAGCCAGCCATGATTCAACAGGAAACTTACCTTAATGTTGCCGACAATAGCGGCGCCAAAAAGCTCCTCTGCATTCGCGTGCTCGGCGGCAGCAACCGTCGCTACGGCAGTGTCGGCGATGTAATTATTGCCACCGTCAAAGACGCCACCCCCAATATGGCAGTCAAAAAATCCGATGTGGTTCGCGCTGTAATTGTGCGCACGCGCAAAACCATCCGCCGTGAAAGTGGCATGAGCATTCGCTTTGATGACAACGCCGCTGTCCTAATTAACCAAGAGGGTAACCCTCGCGGTACCCGTGTCTTTGGTCCAGTGGCGCGTGAACTGCGGGATAAAAACTTCACAAAAATTGTTTCATTGGCACCGGAGGTACTCTAATGGCGGCCAAGAAATCTCACAAAAAGCCCGTGCGCTATCGCATGCACGTGAAAAAGGGAGACACGGTTCAAGTGATCGCTGGCAGTGACAAAGCCAAAGTGGGTGAAGTCCTCGCTGTTTTCCCCAAAACCAGTCAGGTGATTGTCAAAGGGGTCAACCTGAAAACCAAACACGTCAAGCCCCGCCAAGAGGGAGAATCCGGGCAAATTATTACCAAGGAAGCCCCGATTCATAGTTGTAAGGTGATGCTCTACTCCACCAAGCAAAACGTGGCCAGCCGCATCTGCTACACCTACACCGAAGATGGCCGTAAGGTACGGATGCTCAAGAAAACTGGCGAAATCATTGATTAAGTCTAACTTGTTTTCCCCTCTCTGACCCAGCCCAGAGAATGCCCCTAGGAGAAGCCCGATGTCCCAACGCCTCAAAGATCACTACAACAAAATTGTTGTGCCGCAGCTCATGCAGCAATTCCAGTACAAAAACATTCACCAAGTGCCCAAGATTGTCAAAGTGACCGTCAACCGGGGTCTCGGTGAAGCGGCGCAAAATGCCAAAGCCCTTGAAGCCACACTGGCAGAAATCGCCACCATTACAGGGCAAAAACCTGTAGTCACCCGCGCTAAGAAGGCGATCGCTGGCTTCAAAATTCGCAAAGGCATGCCTGTTGGTGTGGCGGTGACCCTGCGTTCCGATCGCATGTATGCCTTTTTAGATCGCTTGATTAACTTGGCGCTGCCACGGATTCGTGACTTTCGCGGTGTCAACCCCAAAAGCTTTGATGGCCGGGGCAACTACACCCTAGGTTTACGCGAGCAACTCATTTTCCCCGAAGTCAACTACGACGACATTGATCAAATTCGCGGCATGGATGTCTCAATCATCACCACTGCCAATACTGATGAAGAAGGACGCGCCCTGCTCAAAGCAATGGGCATGCCGTTCCGTGAGAACTAACGCCGGAGGCAGATTTTTAAGGAGCAACTATGGCAGTAAATGACACGATTGGCGATATGCTAACTCGCATCCGCAACGCAAACCTTGCGCGTCATCAAACCACCATTATTCCGTCCACGCGCATGACTCGCAGTATTGCGCAGGTGCTGAAAGCGGAAGGGTTTATTCGCGATTTTGAAGAGCAAGGGGACGGCATCAAACGGCATCTTGTGGTCTCCCTCAAATATCGCGGCAAGCAGCGCCAGCCGATTATTACTGCGCTCAAGCGGGTGAGCAAACCCGGTCTGCGCGTCTACGCCAATTCCCGTGAGTTGCCCCGAGTGCTCGGTGGCATCGGCATTGCCATCATCTCCACCTCCAGCGGCATCATGACTGATCGTGAGGCCCGGAAGCAGGGCATCGGCGGCGAAGTACTCTGTTACGTTTGGTAAGCTCGGAGGAAGTCCCACATGTCTCGTATTGGCAAGCGTCCTATCCCCCTGCCAAAAAATGTCACCCTCAGCCTAGACGGCCAGCAAGTCACGGTCAAAGGTCCCAAGGGTCAACTCAGTCGCGTTTTTCCGCCCGAGGTAAATGTTGCCCAAGAGGGCGAAACCATTGTTGTCAAACGCCGCGATGACTCTCGCCCGGCCAAAGAACGCCATGGCCTCTGCCGCACGCTGTTGGCCAACATGGTTGAGGGTGTCTCCCAAGGGTTTACGAAAAAGCTGGAGATTCAAGGGGTCGGTTACCGTGCCCAACTCCAAGGTAAAACCCTTGTCCTCAGTATGGGCTACAGTCACCCCGTTGAAATCGTGCCGCCCGATGGCATTACCCTAGAAATTGAAGACAACCAAGGTAAAAAGGTGCAGCAGGGCACGATTGTCCTCGTGAGTGGCATTGATAAAGAACTGGTCGGCAACACCTCTGCCCGTATTCGCGCCGTACGTCCCCCTGAACCCTACAAGGGCAAGGGCATTCGCTATATGGGTGAATTTGTGCGTCGTAAAGTTGGTAAGACAGGGAAGAAATAGATGAAGCAAACTCGTACTGCGGCTCGCCAAAGTCGGCATCAGCGCATTCGCCGCAAAGTTAAAGGTACCAGCGATCGCCCCCGCCTCGCTGTCTTTCGCTCCCATCAGCACATCTATGCCCAGGTGATTGATGATACCCGCCACCATACCCTCGTGGCTGCTTCCAGTGTTGAGCCAGAACTGCGGCAAAAACTGGGGGATGGCAGCACCTGTGCCGCCTCCATCGAAGTGGGGCGATTGATTGCAGAGCGTGCCAAAGCCGCTGGTATTGAGCGCGTTGTCTTTGATCGGGGTGGTAATCTCTACCATGGTCGTATCAAGGCCTTGGCGGATGCTGCCCGTGAAGCTGGACTAGACTTTTAGAGGATGACCCGATGGCAAATCGTCGTAAAAACCCCCGCAAAGTTGAAAAAGAGACTGACTGGCAAGAGCGGGTCGTCCAGATCCGCCGCGTCTCCAAAGTAGTCAAAGGCGGTAAGAAACTGAGCTTCCGCGCCATTGTTGTCGTTGGCAACGAGCGTGGCCAAGTGGGCGTTGGTGTCGGCAAAGCTGCTGATGTCATTGGCGCCGTGCGCAAAGGTGTGGCCGATGGCAAAAAACACCTCATTGACGTGCCGATTACCAAGTCCAACTCTATTCCTCACCCCACGTTTGGCGAAGGCGGGGCTGCCCGCGTCATGATTCGCCCTGCTGCCCCTGGAACCGGCGTTATTGCCGGTGGCTCTGTACGCACCGTTCTGGAATTGGCGGGGGTACGCAATGTTCTTGCCAAACAGCTTGGCTCCAGCAACCCTCTGAACAATGCCCGCGCTGCCCTCGAAGCACTTGCGGCGTTGCGCACCTTCCAAGAAGTCGCTGAAGAGCGAGAAATCCCCATTGAAAACCTCTATAGCAAATAGTTAGGAGTTGGCCATGCGGTTTCAAGATCTGCATCCCCAAGCGGGATCACGGCGACGGAAGCGGCGGGTTGGTCGCGGCATTGCCGCCGGTCAAGGGGCAAGCTGTGGCTTTGGCATGCGGGGACAAAAATCCCGTTCCGGTCGTCCCACCCGTCCCGGCTTTGAAGGCGGTCAGAACCCCCTCTACCGTCGTCTCCCCAAACTCAAGCACTTTCCCCTCGTCAACCGGAAGGTTTACACTACGATCAACGTGGGTCGTCTCAATACCCTACCGGCTAACAGTGTAGTGACGGTTGAGTCTCTGCTGGAGGCTGGCATTCTCACTACCGCTAAATATCCCCTCAAAGTGTTGGGGGAGGGTGAGCTAAATGTCAAGCTGGAGGTTCATGCCGCTGCCTTTAGTGGTAGTGCCCGCAGCAAGATTGAAGCCGCTGGTGGGGTATGCGTGGAGACCTCCGTTGCTGCCGACAGTGAATAGAGGAACCCCAATATGATTGTGAATCGCGGCAAGGCACCCACTGCCCAAGAAACCTTTATGCAGATGGCTCAAGCAGCTGGTCTGCGGGGGCGACTCCTGATCACCATTGGGCTACTGATCTTGGTACGGCTAGGAATCTATCTACCCATTCCGGGGATCGATCGCACTGTCTTTGCCCAGAGCGTCCAAGATAACGCCGTGATTCGCTTCCTTGACATCTTTTCAGGCGGTGGCCTCTCTGCCCTTGGTATTTTTGCCCTCGGCATCTTGCCCTACATTAACGCCTCCATCATCATGCAGTTGCTAACTGCTGCTCTTCCTTCCTTGGAGCGGCTTCAAAAGGACGAGGGAGAAGCCGGGCGACGCAAAATTTCTCAAATTACTCGCTATGTGGCCGTAGGTTGGGCGGTTCTGCAAAGTTTTGGCATCGCCATTTTTGTCAGCTCAATTCCGGGTGCAGCAATGCATCCCGGCGCTTGGTTCGTGGCCGAGATTGTCCTTGGCCTCACCGCTGGCTCAATGGTGGTGATGTGGATTTCGGAATTGATTACTGAGCGGGGTGTAGGGAATGGGGCTTCCCTATTGATCTTTTTGAGCATTGTTGCCTACTTGCCTTCCTCGGTGGGTCAGACCATTGCTCTTGCAGAAAGTGGTGGCAACATTGGCGGCATTGTTATCCTTGTGGCTGTCTTTTTAGCAATGATTGTTGGTATTGTTTTTGTGCAGGAGGGTACTCGCCGCATTCCCATTGTTTCGGCACGTCGCCAAGTGGGGCGCAAACTCTACCGCGAACAAACCAGTTACCTACCCCTGCGCTTAAACCAAGGGGGGGTGATGCCGATTATTTTTGCTTCGGCCGTACTGATTCTCCCTTCGACCTTGGCGCAGTTTACCCGCAATGAACTCGTGGCACGATTTGCCAGCTATCTTTCCCCCGCCGGGCCGACGCCGTGGTTATATGTGATTTTCTATTTGCTGTTGATTCTCTTCTTTAGCTACTTTTACTCCTCCTTGGTGGTCAACCCTGTGGATATGTCCCAAAATCTGAAAAAAATGGGTGCCAGTATTCCCGGCATCCGACCGGGGAAAGCCACCTCTGATTACCTAGAGCGCGTTCTTAACCGCTTGACATTCCTAGGAGCGATCTTTTTAGGACTGGTGGCGATTATTCCCACGGCAGTTGAGAGTGCAACCAAAGTAACAACATTTCAAGGACTGGGGGCGACCTCCCTGTTGATCTTGGTGGGGGTGGCCATTGACACCTCAAAACAAATTCAAACCTACGTGATTTCACAACGTTATGAGGGGATGGTGAAGCAGTAATGCGCCTAATTTTGTTTGGTGGTCCCGGTTCGGGCAAAGGAACACAGGCAGCTATTCTGACCACACTCTTGAGGATTCCCCATATTTCCACAGGGGATATTCTGCGGGCAGAGCGTGCTGCGGGCACCTCCCTCGGTCAACAGGCTCAAAGCTATATGGATCGCGGTGAATTGGTACCGGATCAAGTGATTGTGGATATGGTGGCCAATCGCCTGCAACAACCGGACACAGCTTCAGGCTGGCTCTTGGATGGCTTTCCCCGCAATGTGGCACAAGCAGCGGTCTTTGAGGAGATGCTCAAAAGCATTCACCAAGACTATGATTACTTACTCTTCTTAGATGTGCCGGCTGTGATTCTCCAAGAACGTGCCCTCAATCGCGCCAAGCAAGCTGCCAATGGTCAGCAGCGCTCTGATGATACTCCGGAAACCATCCTCAAGCGGGTAGAAGTCTATGAGCGGGAAACGCTACCGATGATTCGGCAGTACATGAGTCATCCCAAGTTTGTGCACATTGATGGAACACGTACGATCGAAGAGGTAACTGCTGCCATTCAAGCACGTATTGGGGAGGTGAACCGTGTCTAAACAGGATGCCATTGAAATTGAAGGGACAGTGACGGAGTCATTGCCCAACGCGATGTTTCGAGTAGATCTGGACAATGGTTTTAATGTTCTTGCCCATATTTCCGGTAAGATTCGCCGCAACTACATCAAAATTTTGCCAGGCGATCGCGTGAAGGTAGAATTGACCCCCTATGACTTGACAAAGGGGCGGATTACCTATCGCCTGCGCAAAAAGTAGTTTGATCTTTCTTAGCTACTCTGCTAAGATATAAAATTTGCGACTACATGAGCAACTGATATGAAAGTAAGAGCATCGGTACGGCGTATTTGTGAAAAATGCCGCGTCATTCGGCGACGTGGTCGGGTCATGGTGATCTGCACCAATCCGAAACACAAGCAGCGCCAAGGGTAACCCACTGTTGTTGCACACATAGGAACTAGATTCATGGCTCGTATTGCTGGTGTTGATTTGCCCCGCGACAAACGCATTGAAATTGCCCTCACCTACATCTATGGCATTGGCTTGACCCGCTCCAAGGAGATCCTGGCAAAAACGGGTGTGAATCCAGATACCCGTACCCGCGATCTAACCGATGCCGATATTGCGGCACTGCGGGCAGCCATTGACGAATACCAAGTAGAAGGGGATTTGCGCCGTCTAGAAGCCATGAATATCAAGCGGCTCATGGACATTGGCTGCTACCGGGGACGTCGGCATCGCCTTGGACTGCCGGTTCGTGGTCAGCGCACCCGTACTAATGCGCGCACCCGTCGTGGTGGTCGCCGCACTGTGGCTGGTAAGAAAAAACCCGCTGCTAAGAAATAAGTTTTTCCGCTCCTGCTACCTGATTCACGGTTTGGATAGATTATGGCACCCTCTGCAAAACGCTCTGGCTCTCGTAAGCAAAAGCGCAATGTCCCCAGTGGCGTTGCTCACATTCAGTCCACATTTAATAATACGATTGTCTCAATTACCGACCCCAACGGTGAGGTGATTGCTTGGGCCTCTGCCGGCTCCAGTGGTTTCAAAGGTGCCAAAAAAGGCACCCCCTTTGCAGCCCAGACTGCTGCTGATAATGCAGCTCGCCGTGCTATTGATCAGGGAATGCGGCAAATTGAGGTCATGGTGAGTGGTCCCGGCTCCGGTCGCGAGACGGCGATTCGGGCGCTACAAGCCGCAGGCCTAGAAATTACCCTTATTCGGGATGTGACCCCCATTCCCCACAATGGTTGCCGCCCCCCCAAACGGCGGCGGGTTTAGGTTGGCTTGGGTCACTTGGGAGCATAGCTATGGCATATCAAATTGAATGTTTGGAAACACGGGTTGAGGAGGATCAGAGCCAGTATGGCCAATTTGCGCTGCATCCCCTTGCTCCCGGTCAAGGGATTACGGTGGGGAATGCCCTGCGGCGAGTTCTCCTTTCCAACTTGCCCGGTAGTGCCGTGACAGCGGTGCGGATTGCTGGGGTTAATCATGAATTTTCGACGATTCCCGGTGTGCGCGAAGATGTCATGGATATTCTGCTGCAGATGAAGCAGTTGGTGATTCGCAGCCACACCTCAGAACCCCAAATGGGGCGCCTTTTTGCTCAAGCCCCTGACAATCAGCCCTTGACCGTCACTGCCGGCATGGTGCAACTTGGCTCTGAAATGGAAGTGGTCAACCCCAACCACTATATTGCCACACTGATGCCGGGAGCCACCTTGGAGATGGAATTCAAGGTTGAACAGGATCGCGGCTATCGCTCGGTGGAGCGGGTGCGGGACGATCGCCTTGCTTTGGACTATCTTCAATTGGATGCTGTCTTTATGCCCGTGCGACGGGTGAACTATACCGTTGATTCAGTGCGCAGTGCGGGTGCAGAGGGCAATCGCCAGCTCCAAGACTACCTGAAGCTGGAAATCTGGACCAATGGGAGCTTGACTCCCCAAGATGCCCTCAATCAGGCAGCAACGATTCTCGTGAACCTCTTTAGCCCCCTCAAGGAAGCGCCCCTGCACACCTCGGAGGCCAAGACCACCGACCAACCTGACGAAACGGCGCAAATTCCCATTGAACAACTCAACTTGTCGGTGCGTGCCTATAACTGTCTCAAGCGGGCTCAGGTGAATACGGTAGCCGACCTGCTTGAGTATTCCCAAGAAGAGCTACTGGAGATCAAAAACTTCGGTCAAAAGTCTGCCGAGGAAGTGATCGAGGCATTGCAAAAACACTTGGGCATTACCCTCCCACCCCAAAAAGCTGCCCGTAACTAGAGAGATTGAATGAGGTTTGTCTATGCGTCACCAACGTCGGGTTCCCCAGCTAGGACTGCCAGCGGATCAACGAAAAGCACTGCTGCGGGCATTGACCACTGAACTGATTCGCCATGGCCGTATTACCACAACCAAAGCGCGGGCAAAGGCAGTGCGAGCAGAGGCGGAGCGGATGATCACTTTGGCAAAGGATGGCTCCTTGGCAGCACGGCGACGTGCTCTTGGCTATCTCTACGATAAGCAACTGGTGCATGCCCTGTTTGCCCAAGCACGGGAGCGCTATGGCGATCGCAACGGTGGCTATACCCGCATTCTCCGCAGCGTACGGCGGCGGGGTGACAATGCCGAATTGGCAGTCATTGAACTGGTGTAGCAGGCAATGATGACGGCGATCGCACCTCCTCAGAGTGGCCAACGCTTGGCACTGCTCATTCAGTACCAAGGCACCCATTTCCACGGCTGGCAACGGCAGGTGGGACAACGCACGGTGCAGGAGGTGATTGAGCAGGCGATCGCCAGTGTTGTCAATCATCCCGTCTCTGTTGTGGCAGCGGGGCGTACCGATACAGGGGTGCATGCTGCTGGTCAAGTGGCACATGTCATGGTCAATTCGCCCATTCCCGTTCATCGTTGGCCGGGAATTCTCAACGCTCGCTTGCCCGCCGATGTGGTGATTCGTGCGGCGGCAGTGGTGCCCGATCACTGGCATGCCCGCTTCTCAGCGCTATGGCGTCGCTATCGCTATACCCTCTATACCGATCCCTGCCCCAATATTTTTCTGCGTCCTTGGACGTGGCATTACTACTATGCGCCCTTGGATGTGGAAAAGATGGCAGCCGTCCTTCAGCCATTGTTGGGGCGGCATCACCTCAGTGCCTTTCACCGCTCTGGCTCGAATCGTGCTCACTCTTGGGTGGAGGTGCAGGCGGTGAGTTGCCAGCGGCGCGGTGCCCTCGTAGAAATTGAGGTGCAAGCCTCGGGGTTTCTCTACGGCATGATGCGCCTGTTGGTGGGACTCTTGGTGCAGGTGGGACAAGGCCAGCGATCGCCCGCCAGTTTTACGGAAATTTGGCAGCAGGAGCAACGCCACCTCGTCAAGTATGCTGCCCCCCCGACGGGTCTTTGTCTATTGGGGGTGGGCTACCCTGAATCGCCTTTCCCCCTTGCCCTGTGCACCGAGGCGATGCCCCAGTTTCAGTTAGCCTCCATTACCCCTGAATTGTCCATTGCATAGAATTATGGAGTTTGTGATGACCAGTACCGTAAAGACACCACTGCCCGCCATGGACGACCTTGCTCCCCAGTGGTATGTCATTGATGCCGCTGATCAACGGTTGGGTCGGCTAGCCGCAGAAATTGCCCGCATTCTCAGGGGCAAAAACAAAGCCATTTACACCCCCCACATGGACACGGGTGACTTTGTGATTGTGATTAATGCGGAGAAAGTCACCGTTACCGGTAAAAAACGCTTCCAAAAACTCTACCGTCGTCACTCGGGACGCCCTGGCGGCATGAAAATTGAAACCTTTGATCAACTGCAAGCCCGCATTCCAGAGCGGATTATTGAGCATGCTGTCAAAGGGATGCTGCCGAAAAATTCCCTTGGTCGCAAACTCTTTACCAAGCTGAAAGTCTATGCTGGGTCAGAGCATCCCCACCAAGCGCAAAAACCCCAGCCTTTAACCATTAACACGATTCCGGGAGCCTAACGATGCAGATTGCTGATCAGTCTAAGCGGGTAGTTTACTTGGGAACCGGTCGCCGTAAGTCAGCGGTGGCACGGGTACGTCTGATCCCCGGCAGCGGTCAACTGTTGATCAATGGCCGCAATGGCGCTGACTACCTACAAAACAACCCCACCTATCTCAACTTGGTGAAAGCTCCCCTTGAAACCCTTGGCCTTGAAAGTAGCTACGATATTTATGTCAATGCCACGGGGGGTGGTTTGACGGGACAAGCGGATGCTATTCGTTTAGGGATTGCCCGTGCCCTGTGTCAACTGGACATCGAAAACCGTAAGCCTTTGAAAATGGAAGGCTATCTCACCCGTGATCCGCGTGCCAAGGAGCGGCGTAAATACGGTCTGCGCAAAGCCCGCAAAGCCCCCCAGTACTCAAAACGCTAAGATTTTGTTTTTTACTTCTCGTTTGTGGTGAGACTCCTATGCCAAAACCGAACATTCATCCCCAGTGGTATCCCGAAGCCAAAGTCTATTGCGATGGTGAAGTGGTTATGACGGTTGGTTCCACAAAACCGGAACTGCACGTGGACATCTGGTCAGGCAACCACCCCTTCTTCACGGGTACCCAGAAAATCGTTGACGCTGAAGGGCGAGTGGAACGCTTCCGCCGTAAGTACAGCGGTGCCAAGCCCCAGCAAGCCGCCAAGGGGAAAAAAGCCACCGCCAAGCCCGCCCCTAAAACCAATAAAAAGGGCTAATTACTCTTCATGTTTTTTCGGCCCGCTGAGTGGCTGCCCCATCGCGCCTGTTGGTTAGCCTTCCCCAGTCATGAAGATCTCTGGGGTGACCTATTACCGCAGGTACGGTTAGAATTTGTAGCACTATGTCGGGCGATCGCCGACCCCGATCCGGCCACAGGGCACTGCCGGGGGGAGCAACTGAAAATTTTGGTGCTGGATGAGGCAGGAGAAGCCACTGCCCGTTCCTACTTAGGGGATCTGAATCCGCAGTTTTATCAGCTGGCCTTTGGCGATATTTGGCTGCGGGATACGGCTCCTCTTGGCCTAATCAATCAGTCAGGAGAGCGCCGACTCCTCTGTTTGCCCTTTAATGGTTGGGGCAAAAAGTATCAATTCCCCGGCGACAGCGACTTGAGCGTGCGCCTTGCAACGCTCATCGGGCTGCCCTATGGGTCGGTGCCGTTATTTTTGGAGGGGGGGGCGATCGAAGTGGATGGCGAAGGAACCTGCCTGACGACCCGTCAGTGCCTGTTGAACCCCAATCGCAATCCCTACCTAGACAGCGAAGAAGTGGCAGCCCGCCTCCAGCCTGCCCTTGGGGCGAGCAAAATCCTCTGGATTGAATCCGGACTGGCCAACGATCACACCGATGGTCATATAGATACCTTGGTGCGTTTTGTGGCGCCGGCAACCGTGGTTTGTATGTTGCCTGAAAGTTCTGAGGATCCAAACTACGATGTCTTGCTTGCCATTTATGAGCAGCTGCAAACGTTCACGGATGCCAAGGGGCGTTCTCTAAATGTCATTCCGGTGCCTTCACCGGGGCGGGTCACCAGTCGCGAGGGGGAGATTTTGCCGGCAAGCTATGTCAACTTTTACATTGCCAATACCACGGTGGTTGTTCCCACTTATGGTGTTGAAGCCGATGCCAAAGCCGTTGAGGCGATCGCTAAGCTCTTTCCCAGTCGCAGAACCGTTGGCCTTCTCGCACGCACGATTTTAGAAGGGGGAGGCGCTTTCCATTGCATTACTCAACAGGAAGTATGAGAACCCTGACCGTCGCTGCCATTCAAGCGCAATTGACCGATGATGTTGAGACTAATATTCTACACCTCAGCGATTTGGTGCGGCAGGCGCATCAACAGGGAGCACAAGTCATTGTCCTGCCAGAGCTATTTGAGGGACACTATTTTTGCAAGGAAGAGCGGGAAATTCACTTTCAGCGGGCACACCCTCTGAAAAATCACCCCACAATCGCCCACTTTGAGGCTTTAGCGCGGGAACTGGAGGTGGTGATTCCGGTGTCCTTTTTTGAAAAGGCGGGCACCGTCTATTACAACAGTGTAGCCATGATTGATGCGGGGGGCGTCAACCTCGGTGTCTATCGCAAAAGTCACATTCCCGATGGTCCCGGTTATGAGGAGAAGTTTTACTTCCGACCGGGGAATACCGGCTTTCGGGTCTGGCGCACTCGCTACGGCAAAATTGGCGTCGGCATCTGCTGGGATCAGTGGTTTCCAGAGGCGGCACGGGTGATGACGCTGCTGGGGGCAGAGGTGCTGGTGTATCCCACCGCCATTGGTAGTGAACCCCATGATCCTACACTGGACACCAAAGACCCTTGGCAGCGGGTGATGATTGGCCATGCCGTGGCCAATGTGATTCCGGTGGTGGCCGCCAACCGTGTCGGTGAGGAGGGGGGGCAAGTATTTTACGGCAGTTCCTTTATTGCCAATCCGCGGGGGGATCTGGTGGCTGAGGCCGATCGCGCCCACGAAGCAGTGCTGGTGCACACCTTTGATTTAGAGGAAATTGAACGCCTACGGGCGGCCTATGGTTTCTTTCGCGATCGCCGACCCGGACTCTACAAAGCCTTATTGACTGCCGATGGCGTTATCTAATGGCATCTAATTTCCTTGGCTTGGCGAGTATGAAAGTGTAGGTGTTGGTGTTCCCTAGGGGGAGCCTGTAGCCGATGCGGATGATCATGCTCGCTGTCGTGATCATGGAGATGACTATGCCAAAAACCAGTGGGGAGACGCCGCAATTGCCACGGTTGGCTCAAAACAACGAAGGCGATGAAAAGTCCCATGCCGCTGAGGCCAGTATAGAAAAGGTGTTGGGTTGGAAAGTGACTGCCGAACCATCCTGCTAGGGGATAGGCCAAGACTCACCAGAGATGACTCCAAGCAAACTGGGCACCATAAACGCGCCCCTGAAAGTCCACGGCCACTCGCCCCGCAATCATCGTCTGCATAGGCACATTGACGAGGGTTTTGCCCATACCAGCGATCGCCCACAGCAGCGCGAGGCTAGGAACATTGGCACCATAGGCACTCAGCAACTGATCTGGCGATAGTCATAACCGCAAATAACCGCAGCTAGGGCAGCACCGACACCAAAGGCCGCCATGATTGAGCCGTAGGCCTGACTTCCTGCCTGTAGCACACCCTGAACATAGCCGACGGTATTCACCAAAATTTCAGCACCGGCGATCGCCGCCACCAATTGCAGCAGTAATCCATAGCGAATCGCTGCGTCCCACCAAAGGCACTGACTGCCGACACTTAGCTCCTCAAGAAATCCTCTATGGGGGGATACTGCTCCTTCTCTAGGGATGTTCAAAGCCGTAGGGAGCCAAGCAATCAACCCCGATGCTACCAAAAACGTCAGGGCGTCCCAAAAAAACACTGAACGGGGGCTAAACAGTGCGGCAACACTGCCGGCAAGGGCTGGACCTAAAATACTCAGGAGTTGATATGTGGCATTCGAGAGAGCGATCGCCTGCGGGCACTCCTCAGCAGGGGTGATCAACGGTAATGTGGCCGTGTAGGTTGGGGTAAAGAGGGCATGACATCCACTGAGCAAGGCCACCAGCCAATAGAATTGCCAGCCCTCACTGACAAACGGAAATAATGAGACCAAAACCATGCGCACAAGATCGGTTGTCACCATCAACCCCTTGCGAACCATCCGATCCGCTAAAACACCGGCCATGGGAGCCAACAGCACAAAGATCACCACTCGCAGGGTGAGGGCGGTTGAGAGCCACAGTCCTGAATTCTCTCCTGCCAATTCAAAAGCGAGTAGCCCTAGGCCGAGCCACGTGAATGCATCCCCAATCAGGTTGATCGCTTGCGCCGCATAAAGACGAGCAAAGGTTGGATTCCGTAGGCACTGCAACAGCGGGGGAAGGTGCAAAGTCATGGTGGTCACCTTACAATCCTACACTGTTTAATATATCCCCCCTAGGGGGATGCTAAGCAAGGAATTTTGTTAATGAACTATGATTGGCATACACTGTTCTTAAATACTTGTGAATTTGAGTGGTACAGTCACATCTGAGTATCTTGCTCGCGATCGCTGGCGGTTTGGTTCTACCAACAGTTGCTTTTGCAAACTGCACGATTAACAGCGTGACCGGCCTCAGCTTTGCTGCCTACAGCAGTTCTCGTCCCTCTGCCAGTGATGCCACAAGCTCAATCATATTTGTCTGTACGAATGTTCAGGGCGCAATTACGATTGACCTCAGTGCTGGTAATGCCGGCTGTTTTACCCCTCGCCCAATGACCTCCGGCAGGAGGCGCCTCGACTGCGAGCTGTACAATGCCGTGCGTACCCAAATCTGAGGGAAGGGTAGCGGCGGGAGCAGTTTACGCACCGTAGTGCGGGTGAATAATGTGTCTAGAACCCTTGAAATTTTTGGTCGCATTCCTAGCCGTGAGTTCGTCCCTGCGGGTATCTACAGCGATACAGTTGGGCTAACACCGGAATATCAAGAAACCGTAAAGCGATTGGTTTCCTCACGGATTTGCTCAAAGGAAATCTCTTGAGCCGTGCCGGCAAAGGGATGATCCGGAGTCAGAAAGAGAAGACAGTGACATTCTCGCCGTTCGCGCATGGGCACACAGGGACAGTTCCAGTAGGCCGCTGCTACCTCTGCTTCCTTGTCTTCATAGTGGCGGCAGGGACACAGGGGAGAACCATAGTCGTCCTTATGCTTGGCCAATCCCTCTAGGACAACGGCAGTTGTCCCTAGATCGGAGCAAAAGTAGGTTCCTGTGCGCTTGGCATAGGTTTCCGCAAACTTGCGCATGGCTTCAAGGTTTTTGTCGGAGGCCTGTTGTGGTTTATAGGGGCTACTCATGGCAAAATTTGCGATACGAAACTTCTTTCAGTTTAGCGGAAGGGGATTGCTGGATTGGCGGTGATTGAATTAAAAGATCCAGGGTGCTGGAGTTGAACCAGCCTATGGCGAATTATGAGTTCGCTGCCTCATCCGCTCGGCCAACCCTGGGAAGGTAATTGTTATTTTTCAATATACAGCCCTTTTCAAAAGGATCGAATACACTCAACAGTGGCAAAGCTAGGGTGAGATAGCATTTTATTTCCTTATCTGTCCCCATATATCAGAGGTTCTCAGAGTTGCTGTGGTTGGCACTCTCCCCCTGTAGGGATTGCTTGGAGGTTTTGCGATGAAACCAATTTATTTAGATGGACTGGCCACCACACCGGTTGATCCGCAAGTGCTGGCAGCCATGCTGCCCTATTTTAGCGATCGCCCCGGCAATGCCGCTAATCGAGCCCATGTCTACGGTTGGGAGGCCGCCGCCGCCATTGATCGCGCCCGGGAAACCATTGCCGCAGCCATCCATGCCCACCCTGAAGAGATTATTTTCACCAGTGGTGCCACCGAAGCAGATAACTTGGCAATCAAGGGGGTAGCGGAAGCCTACTACGGTCGCGGTCGTCACATTATTACGGTGCAGACAGAGCACAATGCCGTACTAGCTCCCTGCCGCTATTTGGAGTCCCTCGGCTTTCGGGTGACCTATCTGGGGGTCAACGAGAAAGGCTTCATTGATCTGGCTGAATTAGAGCAAGCCTTTACTCCGGAGACGATCTTGGTCTCAGTAATGGCCGCCAATAATGAAATTGGGGTGCTTCAGCCCTTATCTGAGATCGGTCGCCGCTGTCGCGATCGCGGGGTGCTCTTCCATACCGATGCCGCTCAGGCTTTGGGCAAAATTCCTCTGGATGTTCAGGCGCTTCAGGTGGATCTCCTGTCCCTCACCGCCCACAAACTCTATGGCCCGAAGGGAATTGGTGCCCTCTACGTGCGGCGCGATCGCCCCCGTGTACAACTGGCGCCTCAACTCCACGGTGGCGGTCAAGAACAGGGCTGGCGATCGGGCACCTTGGCCACTCCCTTAATTGTCGGTTTTGGCGCAGCCGTACGACTGGCGCAGGAACGTCAAGCCACCGATATTCCCCGGCTATGGCGTCTCAAGGAACGACTGTGGCAGGGGTTGGCTGCCCTGGGAGACATTTATCTCAATGGCGATTGGCAGCAGAGTCTGCCCAACTGTCTCAATGTCAGTATTGGTGGGGTCGAGGGGAGTGCTCTTCTGCGCTCCATTTATCCTCATGTTGCCCTTTCGTCAGGTGCAGCCTGTAGTAGTGAAAAACTGACTCCCTCCCATGTCCTCCTTGCCTTGGGGCGATCGCCCGCCGTTGCGCGTGCCTCGCTGCGCTTTGGTCTATTGCGTACCACCACAGAGGCGGAGATTGATTTAGCCCTTCAGCAGATTCGCAAGACAATACAACAACTACGCCGGCCAAGGTAGAGACTCTTTGCATTTCTTAATAGCTCGAGTTTCTTGACATAAATTTACAATGTTCTCAAATGCCCATAATGTCATGGTTTCCGTGATCTAAATCACATCTAAAAGTACCTCTACGTAGAATTGCGGATGATCCCCAAGTTGCGGAGTTCATAGAATAATAACGTGTGGTAAATCAACCATTAATGAATCGTTATATCCCCTGTTGATCCCCCACAAAATTTGCCCATGGGTGGAAATGAACAGTGGGAAATCTACCTATTAGATGCCGACATAACACTTGGGGGAACACAAATGACAAAACTATTGCCCGTCACTGCCTACACCATTCGCCGTCTATTGCGGCAATATCAAGGACAGCTCAAATCGGTAGTGGTGGAAGGGGCTTGTTTAGTGGCTGATCCTGAAGCAGACTTGAATGCAGTTCTCGAAAGTCTCTATTTAGATGAAGAAGAAGTTCGCAGCCAAATGGCTGAAATTGAAAAGCTGATGATGACCCATCAACTGCTGTTGAAAGCAGGGGCAAAAGAGCAAGCGGCAGCCATTGAAGATCAAATTCTCTGGATTTTTGGCCTGAAGCGAATCAAGGATCAAGCCGGCCAAGAAACCCCAGCAATGCCGATCATGATGGCTGTTTAAGGGCCGGCAAAAATTGCTTCTTCCACAGCAGCACGGGGACAGGAGTACTTAAAGGATCGTTGCACAACACTGCCTTCAAGGCGATCGCAATAGATCACCTGTAGCTCCTCAATATCCAAGCAAATCCGAGCTGACCACTGGGGGTGCTCTAACTCCCAACAGTGAATATCTGTTTGATCCCGCACACAGCCCTTCTGTTGTAGCCATGCTTCAATTTGTGGTAAGGCATGGTTATAGAGAGGGGTTTGAGGATTAGGCAAGGTATTCATCCAACTTCCGAGATGCGACTAACAATTTGCAAGATCCATTCTTGACCCTGTTGGGACAAACCAACAATCACCACAAGAACCAGACAGCCCACAAAGGTGACCCCCAAGATAAACAGGGCAAATAGCTCCCCTGGCGAGAGCGGGCGATCCTCGGCTGGAATGGGGGTAGAACGCA
The DNA here is from genome assembly GCF_046299635.1 of Thermosynechococcus sp. GTDB lineage: Bacteria > Cyanobacteriota > Cyanobacteriia > Thermosynechococcales > Thermosynechococcaceae > Thermosynechococcus. Next base: position 103,122 of record NZ_JBKBHV010000006.1, read on the forward strand.
CAGCCCCCTGAGAACGAGAAGACAGACCTATCCCCGTTGCTGATTTTGACTGTGCCCGCAAGCGCAATTGCAAGTCATACCACTGCCGCTGTTCCGGATTGGTCAGCACGGCGTAGGCCTCATTGAGGCGATGAAACTCCTCGCGGGCGATCGCCAGCGGCAGCGTGGTTGTATCAGGATGGTAAAGCTTACTCTTTTCCCGATAGGCGCGCCGAATCTCTGCCAATGAGGCGGTGGGTGCCACCTCGAGAATGTCGTAGTGGGTTCGCGACGGGAACAGGGGTGCCATGACAAGGCTTACTTGACCAAATCGAAGATCTTGAACATGGGTAGGTACATTGCCACCAGAATTGACCCTACCATACCCCCTAGCACTGCAATCATCAGGGGTTCCATCACACTTGTCAGAGCCTTCACCGCCTGTTCCACTTCGTCTTCGTAGAAGTCGGCCACCTTCATCAGCATCTTATCCAGTTCCCCCGTCTCTTCCCCCACATTAATCATCTGGGTCGCCAGAACTGGAAAGACACGCTCCTGTTGTAGGGCAAGACTGAGCATTCCCCCCTGTTGCACCTCCTTCGCAGCACGATCAATGGCATTGGAGATCACTTGGTTACCCGCTGTGGCACTAACAATCTCAAGGGAGCGCAAAATCGGCACCCCTGAACGCGACAGCGAGCCAAACGTGCGGCAGAACCGCGCCACCGCTGTTTTTTGTACCAAATCACCAAAGAGGGGCAACTTCAACAGCAGACCATCAATTGTCAGTCGGCCATTGGGGGTTTTGTAATAAAAGCGAATTCCCACCACCAAACCGACCACACAGAGAATCAACAACGCCATGTACTGAGGGGTGCGCAGGAATTGACTGAGCGCCACCATCATGGCAGTAAAAGGAGGTAACTCCCCACCCAACTGTTTGAAAATGCCCTCAAAGACGGGGATCAAGAAAATCACCATCCCCAAGAAGATCCCCACCGCCAGCAGACCCACCACCACAGGATAGGTCAGGGCGGACTTAATCTGGTTATTGAGGCGGGCTTGATCCTCTAGCAGTTTGGAGAGACGGTTGAGCACTTCATCCAGTACCCCCCCCGTTTCCCCCGCTTGAATCATAGCGATAAAGAGATTGTCAAAAGCCTGCGGGTGGGGGCGCATGGCATCGGCCAAACTGCTTCCCTGCTGGATATCATTGTTGACCGCCATGAGGATTTTTTTCAGCTTTGGGTTGGTACATTGATCTGCCAACACACCGATCCCGCGCACCAAGGCTACACCTGCATTCACCAATGCCGCAAACTGCCGCGCAAAGATGGCCTTGTCCTTCACCGTAATTTTCGAGAGGAAGCTCAGGTCGAGGTCGGACTTGAGGGTAAGTTTTTTGGCCTCCTTGACCTCTAGAACCTGTACTCCTTGCAGTTGCAAGGCCATGCGTGCTTCCCGTGGTGTCGCAGCTTCCTCGCGGACGGTTTTGTACTTGCCTTGGGCATCCCGTATCCGCACTTCATAGGTTGCCATGACTCAATACCCCTTCTGTTCATCAATGATTGCTAACTAGCGGGCTGCCGCCGGTGTCCCCGTGCCAATGAGACGTTGCAGCTCGTCTTGGCGAGAGGACTTAGACATGGCCGCTTCATAGGTAATGATTCCCGCGCGATAATAATCGGCCAAGACCTTTTCCAGAGTTTGCATCCCCAGCTTGCCCCCCGTTTGAATCGCTGAATAAATCTGTGAGGTTTTCCCTTCGCGAATCAGGTTGGAGATAGCAGGGGTCACCACCATAATTTCTTGTGCCATAATCCGCCCAAATTCACCGGGCTTGGGATTTTTCTTGGGAACCAAGGTTTGGCTAAAGACTGCCACCAACGAGTTGGACAACTGCACGCGAATTTGCTGTTGCTGCTCTGGAGGAAACACATCCACCATGCGGTCAACCGTTTGGGCGGCTGAACTAGTGTGGAGGGTTCCCATCACCAAGTGACCTGTTTCCGCTGCTGAAATGGCTAATTGAATGGTTTCCAAGTCACGCATCTCACCCACCAGAATAATATCGGGGTCTTCCCGTAGCGCCGCCCGCAGGGCATTGGCAAAACTCTTGGTGTCTTCCCCCACCTGCCGTTGGTGGATCAGGCTCTTAATCGGCTCATAGACAAACTCAATAGGGTCTTCAATCGTCAAAATATGCTCGGCGCGGGTTTTGTTGATGAGGTCAATCATTGCCGCAAGGGTGGTGGTTTTCCCTGAGCCTGTAGGACCGGTCACCAGAATCAAACCGCGGGGGCGCTCACACATCTCACGGACAACATTGGGCAGCCCCAACTGCTCAAACGTGGGAATTTTGGAACTCAGAGCGCGCAAGCAGGCAGCATAGGTCCCCCGGTCTTTGTACACATTGACGCGGAAGCGTGCTAGACCCCGTACACCGTAGGAACAGTCCAACTCCCAGTTTTGCTCTAGGTGCTTACGTTGGGTGTTGTTGAGCATGCTGAAAATAAGACGCTGGCATTGCTCTGGAGTCAGTGGTTCGTAGTCCGTTGGCGTTAATTTGCCACTGATGCGAATGTAGGGGGGTAGGCCAGCCGAGATATGTAAATCGGAGCCGCCATTGGCTACCACTTGCTCCATGAGGTCTTCAATCATTAGCTCCATAGGGTGTTCCTCGTCTAAGTAGTTTGGTTAAGTAGTTTGGTCAACAACACGAAAAGTTATCACTAGATATGAATCATTTTGTTAATCCACAAAGCGGGGTGTCATGCAATAGGGGCATTCTAACCATTCGGGCTGCGCCTCGGCACCGCAGGTACGGCAGGTTAAAGAACTCTTACGTTTGGCCTTGAGTTCTGATTCGAGACCCGTGTCGGTAAAGGTGACGCGCTCTACTTCCTCAAAGGTGGTAACTCCTTCCTTAACCAAGTTCAGGCTATAGGCCAAGAGGGTTTTCATGCCCTCTTCAACTGCTGCTTCCTTGATCCGCTCGGTGGGAGCACCCTCGGTAATCAGGCTTTGCAGGCGCTCTGTGACCCGCATAATTTCATAGACCCCACAGCGACCCTTGTAGCCGACACCGCCACATTTACTGCAAATGGGCTGGCCACTGGCTTTGGCCGCTTGAATCTGCTCAGGTGTCAATTTATTGGCCTTGTAGAGGGTGAGGTTGACATCTTTGGAGGTGGATAAGCCAAAGCGTGCCAGTTCTTCACGGGTAGGGGTATAGGGAATGCGACACTCACTACAGACCCGCCGCATGAGGCGCTGTGCTACAACACCAATCAAGGAGGCAGAGACCATAAAAGGCTCGATCCCCATTTCCGAAAGACGGGCAACGGCACTGGCGGCATCGTTGGTGTGCAGGGTGGTCAACACCAGGTGACCCGTCAAGGCGGCTTCAATGGCGGTTTTTGCCGTTTCCTTGTCGCGGGTTTCCCCTACGAGAATCACGTCCGGGTCTTGGCGGAGAAAGGCGCGCAGAATGGAGGCAAAGTCCATGCCCTTTTCGCGAATGACCTGCACCTGTGTTAGGCCGGGGAGCGTGTATTCAATCGGGTCTTCCGCTGTACTGATGTTGACACCGGGGCTATTACATTCGGCAAGCGCCGAGTAGAGTGTGGTGGTTTTCCCTGAACCGGTCGGTCCTGTAACGAGGATCAGGCCAAAGGGACGCTTGATCATCTCACGGACAATCGCCAGACTCTCTGGGTCGGTAATCAGTTTGTCAAGACCCAGTTGCGTGGCGGAGTTATCGAGAATCCGCAGTACCACTTTTTCACCCCAGCGGCTGGGGAGGGTATTCACCCGGAAGTCCACCCGTCGGCCTTGAAACATTTTGCGGATACGACCATCTTGGGGGGCACGCCGCTCGGCAATGTCGAGGTCGGCCAAGATTTTGAAGCGGGAAACGACGGCGGGCACGATCTTCTTCGGCAGGGGGTCAAAGGCTTGGTGGAGCACCCCATCTTTGCGAAAACGAATCCGCAGGTATTCCTCTTGGGGTTCAACGTGAATATCGGAAACTCCTTCGGTGAGCGCTTTGGCCAAAATTTTGTTGACAAGGGCAATAATCGGTGCGTCTTCTGCCCCTCGCAGAGCTTCAGCAAGGTCAACCTCTTGCTCCCCTTCCAGTTCTTCTAGACCACCGATGGCTTCGATGTCTTCTTCGATGTTGATTTCGCCAATCGCGGCGGGGGCATTTTTACTGGCGGCAGTTTCGGCCACCTGTTTGTTGAGAATTGGGTCAATAAGGCGTTGGTAATCCTCTAAGGTGATCACCATCCGTTTGAGCGTGAGGTTGTGGGCGCGCAGTAGGCGGGTGAGGTTGTCAATGGCTTGCAGGTTATCGGGATCCACCATCGCCACCAGCAGATAGGGGGGGTCGGCATCGAGGTGCTTGGCAATGGGGATGACTTGGTAGGTGCGGCAGGTGTCAATTGGGACAATTGTGTTGATGAGTTCCTCGATTTGCTCGGTTGGGAAACGATTGAGTTCAGGATCAAGGCAATCGACACCGTAGATGACTTTGAGTTCAAAAAGCTGCTGCTTGTGGTACTGGCGCAACACATCGGGGGGCATGGTAGTGCCGGTCATTTCCTGTAGCACAGCCACCAGAGACTTGCCGGTTTTGCGGGCGGTGTTCATGGCTTCCCGCACCTGATCGATACTGGCATAACCGGAAGCAACAATGGCTCGCTCTGTGGGGCTAGCAGCTCTGCCACGGACGGTAAGGGCTTTGCGAGAAGAAAATGACGATGTGTTAACCATAGGGCACGTTGGGGTCTGGATGGCCTGCCTACTATAGTAGCAACAAGTTTCCTAAGGATTTCATCGCCCTTTAGGAAAGAGGTGGCTAGGATGAAGGCGAGGCCGCAACGGCAGTGGTACAAGGAGAATCGCTCAACGAGTGTTTTGGTTACTCACTGTAAACTTTCCTCGTTGCATGAGGCACATTAATAACGTAAGGACGACGGTTGGCTGAGGTGTATTTCTTTACTATTACTATCAATCACTTGCAATTGTTCTGTTGTGGAGGGTTGCGCCATGCGTGTCAAGGTGGGTCTTAACATGCGTGTTAAGGATTTGGTCTTGCCGCTGCTGGTGGGGAGTTTGATCTTTGTGGCTTTTGGCGATCGCTTTTTGCCGGCGCCGTTGAGTACAGCCAGTACCGGTACCCGTGCTCAGCTCAACGGTCTCCTGAAGGGAATGTTGGATGGCTTTTTGGTCTATAACCGCTACCATAAGACAGAAGACATGATCCGCGAAGCAGAAAAGGCTGAAAGTAAAAAAAGATAGATGCGCCGCTTTTTACTTTTTCTTGGGTGGATGACGGGCAGTGGGGCGATCGCCCTGTTTTCGGTACAGAATGCCCAAGCGGTGTCTCTTCGATTTCTGTCTTGGCAATCCATTCAAATGCCGCTGGGGTTTCTGCTGGTCTTTGTGGCAGCGATCGCCCTCTGGGTACCTTACTTAGCTCGTCCGCTGCGCCGATGAAGTGGCAGTATGTGCTCCTTGGTGTACTGGCCATTGTCCTAATTGGGACATGGCAACAAAGGATTATGGCAATTCCAGCCACGCCGTTGATTTTAGAGGTGAACCCAGCCCATCCCCAAGCAAGTGATACCCCACAGACAATCCCAGGAACCCCTTTTCGCACCATTAGGGCGGCTGTGGCATGGGCACAGACCCACGATCGCCCCACAGACATTTACATCCATGGCGGGATTTATCGGGAGGCACTGGGAATAATTCGTCATCGGCAGACGCCCCTCCGGCTGATGGCCAAGGCCGGCGATCGCGTGATTGTACGCGGCAGCCAACAGTGGTCAGACTGGCAAGAAGTCTCTACCACCTCAACGGTCACCCTCTACCGTCGCCCTTGGACACTGGGCTGGGGCTTTTCGGGCAACCCTTGGACCGATTACAACGTTGAGCTGCCCTTGCTAGCCCAGCGCGGCGAATTGGTGTGGTGGCGGGATACTCCCCTGCGGCAGCGGCTCTCACTCGCAGAGTTGCAGGGGAATGATTTCTACGTGGATGATGCAGAGCAGCAGCTGTATGTGGCACTTCCTGTGGGAATCTCCCCCGTTGAACTAGAGGTGGCCGTTCACCGCGAGGCCTTGCGAATTTTAGACAGTAGCTTTATCAGCTTGATCGGGTTGCGCTTTGAGCACTACGGCGGCACCTTTACCCAAGCGGTGCGCATTGAACGCAGTCGTGAGATTACGGTTAAAGACTGTACCTTTTGGGGCAACAATTGGGGTGGGCTGGAAAGTCACCAGAGCGATCGCCTGCGGGTGGAGCGAACGCAATTTCTCCAAAACGGCTGGCGGGGCATGGCGGGGGTTCATTTGCGGGACTTTACGGTGCAGCAGGTGCTGGTTCAAGGGAATAATTGGCGGGGGGCGTGGGCAGGATTTTACACTTGGGATGCAGGGGACAAGTACTTTCATCTGCGCCGCGCCCTTTTTGATCGCTACCGCGCCATTGACAATCAAGCCGCCGGTCTGTGGTTGGATACCGATAATCAGGAAGTCGAGATTCGGCGATCGCAATTGGTCGGCAATGCCGTTGTCGGTCTCTTCCTAGAGGCGGGCACCGGGCCCGTGACCGTTGAAGATTCCCTAATTGCCTATAACTACAGCGTCGCTCCCAACTATCTGCAAACCCCCGGCATTTTCGGCTGGGCAGCTGCCCATGTTACCCTGCGCCACAACTGGATTTGGGAAAATCAAGGGGCACAAATTGGTGTTCGCGATCCTTCGCCGCGAACCGTCACCCTGCCGGAAACAGGGGAGGAAGTCACGATCACGTCTCAAGATTGGCACCTAGAGGGGAATTGGATTGGTAGCCGCCAAGAGCGACTCCTGACCACACTCAAGGGAGAACCTTTTTTGCAAACGCTGACATCGCAGGATAATCACTGGTGGAGTGAAGCTGCCTACCCCTTTCGCCTAGAGGGGGAAAATGTCACTTGGTCGCAGTGGCAGGAACGATATGGTACACCTAGCGATCGCTGGCTCATCCCCTAGAGGCGATCGCGCAACTGATTCACCATGGCTTGAGCAGAGGCCTCATCTAGAAACATCCCCAATTGAATCTTGGTTTGATCGCCATTGCCCACTAAAAAAGCATCGGGCACAACGGCTTGGACTTTTTCTAAGTCCGCTGGTTCTTTGTAGGGAGCGAGCACATAGTAACGACCATTGGGCATTTTTTCGACAAAGAGCTGCGTCGTATGTTCAGGTTCAGCCGAGGCTGGGTTGGTCGCAGGGGTGGGTGAGGCACTCGGAGCTGGACTGGCAGCAGGCTCCAATTGGGCAAGGGTGCTGCGATTCACATCGGGAAATTCCCGCGCAGTCATATCAGGACCAACGGGTGGTGTGGGTGATTCTGCGGTTGGTGTTGCAGGAACGGGGGAAGGCGATTCGGTGGCAACGGGGGCGGGTCGGCGGTTAAACCACCACAGGGCTGCGCTACTAAATCCGGCCAGCATGCCAACCACAATTAACCAGCGTTGCACTAAATGTTGGCTGTTGCTCCCACGCTGTTGGAACCAAGGGCGCTGCTGATTGTGCCGTGCCTGTTTGAGTAGCTCACGGGTGGAGGCAAAGGGACGCTTTGTTGGGGTTGGCGTCTGGGGACCAGGGGTGTCGCTGGCGTAGGATTGGGGTAAGAGTTCTGCTAAATCTGTGGGATCAAACTCGAAAAATGGATCGGGGGGTACCTCATTCAGGCGTTCATCAGTGGCTGCTGCTGTTTCTGAGGTTACAGCTAAAGACCCGACAACAGGGGGAACAACCTGCGAAACAGGTTCTGCGGCAGAGACAGGGGGGATACTCGGTTCTGAGGGAGTTGCAGATTCAGGAACAGGCGGGGTATCAAAGGGAGAATGGGCTTGTACCATACGATGGCAGCGATACTGGGTGAGTTCTGCCTCTAAACTGAGGTTGAGGCAAGCCAAAGCTGCTTGCAAACGTTGGCGATCGATGGTGGCAGAGGTCATAGCAATCGTTCCCAAATCAGTGCCCGACAGTCCCTTCGATTAACGCACCACCCCGATGAATTATGCAGCAAACTGTGCAGGTTCGCCAAAATGGCACAGATTCCCACTCCTGAGTGTTTGTATTCCCGCCTATAACCGTCCCCAAGGATTAGCGGCAGCAGTGCGCTCAGTGGTGGTAGCATTGCCGCGTGAACACCCCGATCAAGTGGAAATCATCATTACCGATGACTCCGCTACGCCCACAACAGTCGCAGAGTTACTCGCTGGATGGTCAGGCCGCTGGCACTATCAGCACAATCTCCGGCGCTTAGGGATGGTGGCCAATTGGAATGCCAGCTTAGCTAAGGCCTCTGGGGAGTTTATCCTGCTGTTGCACGATGATGATTACCTACTGCCCCAAGGGATCACGACGATTCTGGAAACCCTCAGCAAGCACGGTAACCAATTTGATATCTTTCTCTTTGGGGTACATTTGGTGAATCCGCATCAACGCTGTTTGCGGCGGCAGATACCACGGCGGCAGGGATGGCTCTCCCCACCTCAAGCCCTGAGACAATTGTTGCGCCATTCCTCGTTTGTGCGGTTTCCGGCCTTAATCTGGCGGCGATCGCTCCTCGACGAGGTGGGCTATTTTGATCCTGCCTACGGTGAAGCCACAGACCTCTACCAATGGCTACGCTGCTTTGCCCGCAAGGGCGTTTATACCGTTCCCCGCGCCACCGCTGCCTACACGATCCACGATCAAGCCCTGACGATGGGCATGTTTCACGCCCAGACTTTGGCCACGCTTGGGCGCATTTTTGCAGCCGCCGCTGATTTATCTATTCTTTCGCTGGCGGAACTACAGCAGTGCCAGTGTGATTTTTTTCACCAGTTTATCTTGGCGGGAACATGGCGATTTTTACGCCGAGGGCAGTGGCAACGGGCACAAAGAGTGTACCAGCTCCTTGATCTACCAGAGGTGATGGCCTTGGGGCGATCGCGCCGCTGGCAGGCTCTGCGCTGGTTATTTGCAGGCTGGCTTTGGTTAGGGACACGCTTGGTCTAACTGAGGTTGACCGCCCACTGCATATAGGGAAGTCGGGTTGCGACTTCGTGAATTTTGTCCCGATTGGCTAAAAGCTGACCACAGGCATCCCACTGACCCGAAATGAGCATTTGCCGAGTACTTTCCGCCATGGTTAGGGAAATGACTCGATCCCCCACCGTCAGGGTTAGCGCGTGCAGGTCTAGGGTCAGTTCGGTACTGGGCTGATCCTCCAAGAGGGTTTGCAGGGCTTGTACCTGTTCGGGATGACTCGTCACACAGGGAATGCCCATTGCCAAGCAGTTCCCGGCAAAAATTTCAGCAAAGCTTTCGCCTACAATTGCTTGAATCCCCCAACGGGCGATCGCCTGCGGTGCGTGCTCACGACTAGAGCCACAGCCAAAATTGGCATTCACCACCAGAATCCGTGCCCCCTGGTATTGAGGCAGGTCAAAGGGGTGCTGCCCCGCGCGGCGATCGTCGGCAAACACGTATTCCCCTAGCCCATCAAAGGTGACACAGCGCAGAAACCGCGCCGGAATAATGCGATCGGTGTCAATATCGTTGCCCCGCAGAGGCAGGCCACGACCTGTAATCCGTTCAATCTTGCTCATAGGCCTATCTTACTGGATGGCGCAGCCGGCAAGTGCACTTTGGGAAGAATTACCCTGAAGCAGGTTACTCAGCAATAGGGTCGGCGGTTGCGCATGGGGCCACGCAAAGGCATGGCGAAAGGCCGCTTCTTGGCAGGCTTGCAGCTCCTTGAAGTTGAGGATGTCGTGGGTGAGCAAGTTTTCGTACTCAAAGGGCAATCGCACGTTGTGCAGCCCGGCATTGTCGGTACAGATGGCCACATCTACACCGGCCTCAAAACAGCGTTCAAAGATCAGCCGCAACTGCTCGTAGCTCTCAAGGGTACCCGTTTGAAAATAGGTGGTGGGGCAGACTTCGAGGCATTGACCGGCTGCAGCCACTTCCTTGAGCAGCTCCGGATAGCGCAGGGGAATTTGAATGCCATGGCCGATGCGTTGTAGATAAGGCAGGAGTTCGGGATAGCAGCCATTGACGGTTTCGTAGAGGTGGCCGGTGGTTTTCAGGCCGCGATCGCGGGCATAGGCATAAAGTTCAATAAATTCTGCCATGCGATCGCCATAGACGCTATCGCCTCCCGCCAAATCAATACCACAGACAAACTGGGGAAAACTCGCCGCCAGATCCACAATGGCTCGGTTCACCGCATAGGGAAGCCGTGTGTGCATACAGAGAATTTGGCTGGTGACAATCGGGTACTCTGGCACCTGGCAGGCAAGACCCACGGTTTTGACAATATCGGCCATCTGCTCAATGCGCTCGCTCTCAGACCGCTGCGGATCCGTGCGCAGGTAGGGAGTATAGCGCAACTCTAGATAGGCCAAGTTTTCAAAAATATAGGCGCCGCGAATCAAGCGGAAAATAAAATAGGGCAAGGTTTGCGGTGTTTGTACACTCTCCACTAGGGTGTGGAGTTCAAGATATTCTTCAAGGGATTGCCGGGGGCGAGTATAAAAGGTTTCAAATTCCTCGTAGTCGGGAAAGCGCTCGGCAAGGGCGCGATCGTTCCGCTGAAAATACCGCCAGAGAATACGCGGTACAACTGAGCCACCCAAATGCCGATGCAGTTCTGCGTACAGTGCCATACATGCTCCTTGAACTGGCCAAAACGCAACCAATACTTAAGCTGGCCAGAGGGGTCTATGCCCACACCTCGGCCATCGAGAACAGAACAAAAACAGCGATGAACGAAGAAAAGAAGGGTTAAATTGTTCTAATGTTAACAAATTTTACAAAGCTGGCGCAGAGAACGATGAGCGCAAACGCTAGGATTATCTCGATCTCCAATTGGTTTGGTATCGCAAATGTGGCCTTTTCAACGGCGGGGACGGCTGCTCCATTCTCTCTCTAGCGGCAATGTGGTCACGATTGCCTTAGAACTGTACCGTCATCAGGTCAACCGCTATTTTCTTTTGAGCCTTTTTGCTCATGTGTGGTTTTTTCTGCTCACCATTGCCGCCGTGCTGATCGTGGCTGTAGCCCTGATTATGGGTGGGCTTCTCGCCAAGAATGCTCTTATTGCCTTACTCTTGTTGCCGGCGATGGGTCTTCTAGCAGCTTTACCCCTCTATCTTTTTGGTTGGACACGGCTAATGGCCAGTGGTGCGCTGCTTTCTCGCCGTATCTACGCTGTCCTCACTGCCCTTGAGGAATCAGAATCGGAAGCCCGCAGCTTCATTTTTCCCAAAATGCTGAATTATTTGTTGGCCACTCTGATGGTCGGTGTCATTTTGCTCATAGTTTACGGGGTCTTGGGGGCGATCGGCTACTTAATCTATTTGGTGGGCTGGCCTGTGGTGCAATTACTAGAGCAAAATATTCAAACTGAACCCGCCAGAAGTCTCTTCTTTTTAACTTTTCTACTCAGCATCCTGTTGCTGCTGCTTGTTGCGCTGCTGGTAATTAGCTATTTTATGGCGCGGCTCTCCCTCGTTGATGTGGTCTTAGCTCTTGAACCTGAGTGTACGCCTCTCAAATCCGTTCGGCGCAGTTGGCAACTGACGCAGGGACAGGCATGGCATACCCTAACGGTGTTCTTTGTTGCTTCCCTTGCAACGATTCCCGCCAATCTCCTTAGCAGTATCATCAACAGCGTGGTGATTATTCCCGTCGCTGGCCTGTTTGTAGCAGTGTTGCTTCTTCCCCTCTGGCAAGGGATCAAGGCAGTGCTCTACTGGGATCTGCGGGTACGCAATGAAGGAGCAGCGTTTCAAGTCCGTCCTCAAGCAGTGAATCCCCTGCGTTGGTTGCGACGAGTCACACTACGCACGCCCGAAAGTATTGAGTTGGACTTTGCGCTGGCGGGAATCGGCAGCCGTGTTCTGGCTTGGCTGATTGATCAGGTAATTCTCTATACGGCACTGGTGCTCTTTTCGCTGATGGCAGGGTACATCTATTTCTATGCCCTTTACCCGTGGCTAATTGACATCCTACCTGCCAGTGGCCAAAGTATTGAAGCTTGGAGTTTGGGTATTTATCTATTGGTGATGTTTGCCCTCTACAACGGCTATTACATTTTCTTTGAAACCTATTGGCAGGGGCAAACCCCCGGCAAGCGCTATGCAGAAATTCGGGTTGTTCAGGATAATGGCTGCCCCATTGGTCTGCGGGAAGCCACATTGCGTAGTCTGCTCCAACCGATTGATTTTGCTTTTTTTGGTATAGGGGCATTCCTAGTGACGTTATCTCCATCAGAAAAACGCTTAGGAGATATGGCGGCAGGTACCCTTGTGATTCAAGATGAACGCGCAACACGGTTGGCTCCTAAAGCCACAACCCTTCAGCAACTACAGGCGGCTTGGGTGCAGGAGTTGCGATCGCTCGCCCACTGGGAACAGATGACCCCCGAACACTATCTCCTAGTACGAAACTACCTCAACAGTCGCGATCGCCTGAGTCCTGTGGGTCGTTATCAAGCGGCTCAAGAGCTGCGCCAACAACTGGAACCCCTGTTGCTATCAGAGTATCCCCCCCACTGGCCTGTCCTCAGTGCCGAAGACTTCCTAGAAGGTCTCTACCTTGCCTATCGTCAACAATACGAATCATCTCCCTAGCGTGAGGCTTTATGCGTTTGCTGCTGACCCTTGGTTGTAGTCTGACCCTTTTGGGCGCTTTTCCCCTGCTCATGGGTCGGGCGAGTGAACCGACGATTCAGGCCGTTGCCCTTGCCCCCCAACGCTACCAACTGCTAGGGGTATCCTTTGAAACGCCCTTCCAATTTTCACCGCCGAGATCATTTGGTGAGAATGGCGTTGCTGTGGTCTATCCCGCCAATGCCGTACCGGGGGAGCACGAGTTGATGGTGAGCCTGATTAGCCTACCCAAAACAAGCGAGGTACTGGGGGGTCTTTCGGATCAAGAACTGCGCAGTTGGCTGCGGTTTACGCAAATGGATGGCTCTCTTGCAGCAGCAGCAGGGCGGATTGAGCGGCGGATTTTGGGACGGCGAGTGCGCGGTGATGCGTTCTATTATCCAACCCCCCGCCCAATTCACCAAGAGTTATATTTGATGCATCTCGAAGGGGGTCAGCGGCTGGCTATGCTCTTTGAAGCGGAAGAGCAAGTGCCCTTACCCGTGATGGAGCAAGTCTTTAACCACGTGGCAGCATCATTGCAGGAACTTCCCCCGCGATCGCGAGAATGGAAACGCAGTTTTGAATGGTGGAAAAACCGCTAGATATTCAGGGGCAACAGCCATCAACCATGCTCCCCCCGTGTATCTACCGCTCTGTAAGACTTATACAAATCTATACAGTCAAGTCAAATAGACTCCATTGTTTAGATTTGCTGCTCACTTCCTGCTTCATCAAAGTCTTAAGAGCTGCGCTCTCAAGGGGGATTACTTCTCCACAGGGTTCAATTCCCCCAGAGCTTGGGGTACTTACAAAATTCAACAGATTGAGACTCGCATTCAAGTCTCTATCTATGGAAATGCCACAATGAGAACAGTTGTCAACTCGTTCTTTTAGCGGCATCTTTTGCCGATTTCCACAGTTAGAGCATATTTGACTGGAGGGGTAAAACCAGAAGTGTTGAACAACAGTTTGAAGGGGTAGAAAAAAGGGAAGAAATGCCGTATTCTTCCCTTAAATCGCAGAGATTTACCGCCCCCAGCAAACACCAGAGAGTGTATCCTTGCCAGCAACGCTTTCGACAGAGGAAATCCTTCCCCACTTTTGCCTTGCATTTTCTCCTTAAGGCCAATGGATAAACCAGTGGGAGTCTTCTCACTGGAGAGGTCAATCATGGAACAGACAGTTGCCGGCGCTGAAACGGAGACACTGCGCGTTAATTCTCTGCATGCTTTTGCCTACTGTCAGCGGTTATTTTATCTCGAAGAAGTTGAGGAGCTTTACACGCCAAATGAATCGGTCTTTGCCGGGCGACGGCTCCACGCTGAGCTACAAAAATTAGAACGGGAAGATTGGCAGGAATTTAATCTTGAAAGTGTAGCCCTTGGCTTGCGAGGACGAGTGGATGCCTTGCGCACGCTTGAGGGGCATTTAATTCCCTACGAGCACAAAATCGGTCGCTGTTATCGCGATCGCCAGCAGCAGCCCCAAGCTTGGCACAGCGACAGAGTGCAAATTCTGGCCTATGCCTGTTTATTAGAAACCGTTCTCGGCATAACTGTTCCCGAAGGCCGCATTCGCTATCACCGGGATAACGTCACTGTACGGGTTCCCGTGGATGAGGCAGGCCGCCAACTGGTACGAGACACCATTGAGCAAGCGCGTCAACTGCGTGCTTCCTTAGAACGTCCCCCGGTATGCAGCAATGAAAGACTTTGTCTCAACTGCTCCTTGGCGCCGGTTTGTTTACCTGAGGAAGCGCGCCTCGCCCGTGATCCTGAGCATCTACCCCTGCGGCTCTTTCCGCGAGATGACGAGCGCGAGATTATCCATGTTACGGCTGACAAAGCGGTGATCAAGCGAGCGGGGCAACAGCTTAGGATTGCCATTGACGATGAACCTGAGCAAAAACTACCTATTCAGCAGGTGGGTCAAGTCGTTATCCACAAATTCGCCCAAATTACAACCCCCGCCATTCATCTCTGTGCTTATGAGAATGTCGGCATTCACTTCATCAGTAGTGGTGGACGTTACATCGGCAGCATTGACAACCGCAAAGGCAGTATTCAGCGGCGTATTCGTCAATATCAAGCCCTGACAAACCCAGAGCAGTGCTTACGTCTTGCCCAGTTACTGGTGAACTGTCGAGGACAGAGTCAGCGCCGCCTTTTACTACGAGGACAGCGTAATCGTCAAGACGCTCTGCCTGTATTGCAAGAGATTACCACGCAAATGGAGCAGCTCCTCAACACCATCTCCCACGCCGATTCCCTAGAGGCTCTACGTGGCATAGAAGGCCATCTCGCTGCGCTTTACTTTTCTGGATTGCCCCATCTGCTGGGGGATCAAGTGCCGCAGAAGTTGCATTTTAGAGGTCGCAATCGTCGTCCACCGAAAGATCGTTTTAATGTGCTACTGAGTTTTGGCTATGGCATGCTCCTCAAGGATGTGATGAATGCCATTCTCACTGTTGGTCTTGAACCCGCCCTTGGCTTTTATCATCAGCCGCGTACCCAAGCCCCACCCCTTGCATTGGATTTGATGGAAATTTTCCGTGTCCCTCTTGTGGATATGGTGGTCATTAGTTCAATTAACCGCATGCAGTGGAACCTTGATGAGTGCTTTGAAGTACGCCGAGATCACGTATGGCTGAGTGACTATGGTCGCCGTAAGTTTATTGAACTCTATGAAGCCCGCAAAGGTGAAACATGGAAGCACCCAGTAACCAACTACTCGCTCACCTATCGGCGACTCTTGGAACTGGAAGTGCGGTTACTAGAAAAAGAATGGTGTGGTGAATCGGGTCTATTTGGCAAACTCATTTTGCGGTGAACTATGGCTGAATCCAAAAATTGGTACCTCATCTGCTACGACATCCGCGACCCGAAGCGATGGCGACAGGTCTATAAGCAGTTGGAGGGTTACGGTGAACGATTGCAGTTTTCTATTTTTCGCTGTCGTCTCACGCCACGGGAGCGGGAAAAGCTGCACTGGCAGCTCGAAAAAATCCTAACTAAGGAAGACAATCTACTGATTGTAGGCCTGTGTAGCCAATGCGTAGAGCGAGTCCGTGCTTGCAATCGTTCAGGAGAGTGGCCTGTGTCAGAACAAAATTTCAAAATCTTTTAGTACAGCCATGAGGATGAAACACGCTCAAAAGCGTGAAGCACACCCTCCACTTTTGCGAGGAGGACTGTATGCAAGCACCTCTGGACTTAAATATTCTCTGAGTTTGTCAATATTCAAAACCAGCTTCTTGACTTAGTTTGAGAGTTTTTGTTAGATTTAGAGGTGCTTGAAAATCGCTGAACCTATTTCCCAGAGCGGGATTGACAACTGAATACTGAGCTAGGCTAAAAATTTTACAGCCACCAAAAAATCAAGCACGGGAGGTGCTTGAAAACAAGGTGTGCTAAGCTAGTCCTAGAGGTAATTCTAGAGTGCCGCTGTGCCTCTACCTCTGATGCCGTAAGGCGTTGAGCACTCGAGGGGCGGGATGGTTTTTTTTGGGTGCGAACCGTGCCTCTACCTCTGATGCCGTAAGGCGTTGAGCACTCTTTGTCAACTGCCTCAATAGTCCCTCCCTCAGACGTGCCTCTACCTCTGATGCCGTAAGGCGTTGAGCACTTAGAGGAGAATTTCGATCTTACCGTAAAAGATGGTGCCTCTACCTCTGATGCCGTAAGGCGTTGAGCACTACTTGAACACAAACCCGGTTCTCAAAACCAGGTTTGTGCCTCTACCTCTGATGCCGTAAGGCGTTGAGCACACTACTTGGGATTTCCCATTAAAGAGCGGGGGCTTGATGTGCCTCTACCTCTGATGCCGTAAGGCGTTGAGCACGAATTAATAGTCGAAACTTTCTTCCTTAGGGGACCGCGTGCCTCTACCTCTGATGCCGTAAGGCGTTGAGCACGTTCATAAATGCACAGAAATTTATCCTTCCGCTTGTGCCTCTACCTCTGATGCCGTAAGGCGTTGAGCACGCTCTGGGCTTTCTGGAATGACAACCGGCCAAAAAGTGCCTCTACCTCTGATGCCGTAAGGCGTTGAGCACCTTAATCCAGTTTATTTGAATAATGGCACCCTCTGAGTGCCTCTACCTCTGATGCCGTAAGGCGTTGAGCACGGTAGTGGCCAGTCTATTGTCGAAACCGGCCAGTGTGCCTCTACCTCTGATGCCGTAAGGCGTTGAGCACGCTAACAACCTTCTTCCTCTCAAAGACCTCCTTCGGGTGCCTCTACCTCTGATGCCGTAAGGCGTTGAGCACGCGGGTTTGATGATTTAGTCGCTGCCGCCGAAATCCGTGCCTCTACCTCTGATGCCGTAAGGCGTTGAGCACTAATCGTTTCTTGGGGCTTCGTATTCCCATTCAAGTGCCTCTACCTCTGATGCCGTAAGGCGTTGAGCACTTCTAGGAATTCGGCTAGTAGTCGCGCCCTTCCGATGTGCCTCTACCTCTGATGCCGTAAGGCGTTGAGCACAAGGACGTTAGGGATAGTCTTAGCGTAATACGAGACGTGCCTCTACCTCTGATGCCGTAAGGCGTTGAGCACCGGGCGGTTACTCGTGACAGCGAGGCCTCCGAAAGTGCCTCTACCTCTGATGCCGTAAGGCGTTGAGCACCCAGATTTGAATATAGAGAGACGGTGCCTAGACGAGTGCCTCTACCTCTGATGACGTAAGGCGTTGAGCACGTGGCTTTCAAAGGCACCGCCAGTAGTTTTCTACCTCTGATGCTGTGAGCTAGCCTAACG
>NZ_JBKBHV010000007.1:0-109706 GCF_046299635.1 Thermosynechococcus sp.
GGAGAAATCATGGGGAATCAAAGTGGCGCTCCCAATTTCCTCCGTTCAAACCAAGCCTTGAGCAATTAAAGCAGGACTTGATTGATCCAGAAGATTTAGCAGAATTTGACCTTCACTTTGATGAGAGCCGCTGGCTAACTTCGGCAAAGATACTACAGCGGGGTCAAGTAAAAGCTCGCACTAAAGATGACTCCAATGCAAGGGGTAACAGCAGTAACCGATAAATTACACAAAAAATTGCACAAACTTATACTATTATCGTGTTATAGTCGCTGTTATGAGCAAACTATCAATTTCTCAAGCGGCGAAATTAAAGGGTGTGTTCACCTGTTGAATTTTGTAAATTCACTTCATTGGCTGTGTTGGCAGTAGTGGTTGCCGTCGTATTCATGGCTTCCGCTTGCTCCGTGCGGTAGGCAACACCCCGATAAATTAAATTCTGCACAGGTTGAGCCGGGGGATTCATTGCATGGGTGCAGTGCTAATTTCAATCCCGATATTTTGCAACCACATCAGTTACTATCGGTTGCTTCGGTGTATAGTGAATATAAACAATTTATTTCTGTAGCCAATTTAACAGTTTTGCCACTATGAATGCAATTGGTTACAAAAATTTACACCAAAAACTTGCCCCTATTGTTCTAGAGGGACTTCCTGAAGTTGGGATGCGCTCAAATTGCAGCGGTGTTGGTAAGAATGATGTGGCGATCGCGATCGTAGGTGAGCCACTGCTCCTCTTTGAGTTTGCCTAAAAGGCGAGTCATCGTCACCCGAGTTGTACCGATAGCTGTTGCCAGTTGCTGATGGGTGAGGCGCACACTGTAGCGTGTGCCCAAGGGATGGGATTGACCAATTTCTTGCTTCAACAGCAACAGTAAATGACGTAATCGCTCCTCAATGCGGCGATGGCTGGTAATTCCTAGGAGACCTTCTGCTTGAGACAAGCGGCGGGCAAGACCGCGCACCAGACTTTGGGTCAAGTTGGGGGAGGATTCCACTTCCATCAGGGTAAAGAGCATCAGCTCCACTTTGGACAGTGCCTTGGCTTGGTAGGCGGTTAAACGGGTCAAGGGTAAACCAAAGGCAGTCCCTGGTGTGGCCAGTCCCACCACCACTTCTTCGCCATCGGGGTGCAGAAGATTCAAGAGGACGACACCACGGCTCACTAGCCAAATGCGCTCTGGCTCCATCCAAATGCTGTCCCCAATGCTAAATGTGTGGACTCGCGCCGAAGAACGCCAGCGTGCATCCACAGGGGCAGTAAGTGTAGGGGCAGAGAGATTTGCCATGGCAGCAGAACCTCAAGCAAAGAAACCAACCTCTAGGTTCCTGTTCCAGAGATAGGTAGTTTCTCCAACACTCCCAGTCCTTGTGTTCTAGGTAACGTCAGCGGAAACTGCCTTCTACCTTAGGAGACAAACGTAAAGACAAGATAATCCACCCTTCAAGATTGGGTTAAGGTTTCATCGCCAGTGCAGAGATTGCCTCCAGCAACCCGCGTGCTTTGTTCAGAGTTTCTTCGTATTCCCGCTGTGGATCCGAGTCAGCCACAATACCAGCTCCCGCTTGCACATGAATCAGATGTTGATCCTCGGTTAGAGGTTGCACCACCATTGTGCGAATGGCAATGGCTGTATTGAGTTGACCTTCAAAGTCATAGTAACCATAGGCACCCGAGTAGGGGCCACGGCGGCAACCCTCCAATTCATAGATGATTTCCATGGCACGAATTTTGGGGGCACCACTGACGGTGCCGGCAGGGAAACAGGCTTGCAGTAGATCCCATGCCGTTTTATCGGGCAATAGCTCCCCCACCACATTACTGACAATGTGCATGACATGGGAGTAGCGTTCAATCACCATGAACTCTTCAACGGTGACAGTTCCCTGACGACACACACGCCCCAAGTCATTGCGCCCCAAATCCACCAGCATGACGTGTTCAGCCACTTCTTTGCTGTCGGCAAGGAGTTCTGCGGCGAGTTGCTGATCCTCGGCGTAGGTCTGTCCCCGTCTGCGGGTGCCGGCAATAGGACGCACGGTGGCAAGGAGAGAGCCGGCTTTTTCAGGATGGTGTTGGGCTTTGACCATGACTTCGGGACTAGAGCCAATGATCTGCCACGTGCCAAACTGAAAGTAGGCCATGTAGGGAGAGGGGTTAATCAGGCGCAAGGAGCGATAGAGGGCAAAGGGATCGCCGCTGTAGGTGGCGCTGAGGCGTTGGGAGAGGACGACCTGGAAAATATCGCCCGCACAAATGTAGTCCTTGGCTCGCTCCACATTGGCACGGAAGACTTCGGGAGTAATGTTGCTGGTGTAACTGGGGGTCTGACGACTGGGTTGCCAGTGGAGTTGAGTGGCCTCAGCAGGAATACGGGTTTGCAGTTTGCTCAAAAGCCGCTCTAGGCGATCGCTGGCGTGGGTGTAGGCCGTTTTCAAGTCCGTTGCCCGGGTGTCGGCATAGACCACCGCCCAAATTTTCCGCTTCACCTGATCAAAAATCAGGATTTGATCCACCTGCATCCAGACGCCATCGGGCAAATCTCGGTTGCTAGGAGGATGAATAGGAACCCGTGGCTCAATCCACTGAATCAGTTCATAGCCCCAAAAGCCAAAAAGACCGCCAATTCCCCCCGGCAGTTGGGGTAGCCTCACAGGCTGATAGGGGGCAAGGCAATTGGCCAAAATGGTGAAGGGATTGCCGGTAAATGTGGTTACAGAGCCATCGCGGTGGGTTTGGGTGGTTTGGTTGCCCCGCGTTTCCAGCACCCACAGGGGATCACAACTAAGGAGACTATAGCGAGCCAGTTGTTCTCCCCCCTCGACGGACTCCAGCAAAAAGTTGTAGGGGCGATCGCGACAAACCCGATACCAAGCCGATACGGGGGTATCCATATCCGCCACCCACTCCTGATAGATGGGGATGAAGTTCCCCTGCTCAGCAAGCTGACAAAAGGTCTGAAAATCGGGATACATGGTCGCGTGCGTGAAAACTTTTCTATTCTCTCCCTAAAGGGGGGCAACAGCAATCTCGACGCCAAGGGTGAGGTGCTTCTGGGGCGGTACATGCAGTAGATCCACCCCTGTATTCAAGGCATTGCGGGGAGCTGTCCAAGGCTCTAGACAATAGTAGGGCTTGCCCTGCACGGTCCAAAAAACGAGGGTTGTAAATGCTGTATCGTAGCGCAATGTTAGACAATACTGTTGTTGCAGGTCACAGACGCGAGCCACTTGACCTGTGAGGGGACGACAGGCCAAATCCAGCTCTACCGCACTCCAGTCAAACGTGCCGCTAAAGGTGAGGGGTTGCTGCGTTTTTTGATCCACCATGCCATGGATTGGCAAATCAAACTGCAATTGGTGTTTGTTAGCAACCGCAAAGTAGGGGTGCAGACCAAAGCTAAAGGGCAGTGGTGTGTCACCGGGGTTGGCCACCTCAAGGGCGATCGCCAAAGAATCAGCAGCGAGGGTGTAGGTTAATGTCAGGTGAAAGGCAAAGGGATACACTTGGCGCGTGGCTGGCGTGTCTTGCAGTCCCAGTTTCAAAAGATGTTCCTGCTGATCCAACACCTGCCATGGCAAATCCCGCGCAAAGCCATGCTGCCTAAGCCGATAGGCTTGGCCATTATAGTGAAATGTATCCTCGGGCAGATTGCCACAGATGGGAAAGAGAAGGGGAATACCGCCGCGCACGCTCAACTGCGGGTTGGCAAAGCGCTCTCGATCTAAGTACAGCAACTCATGCCCTCGCCACTGCCAGCGGCTAATCAGGCCACCGCGCTCTGGAATCACTTCGACGCGAGTACGTTCGGCGTGGAGAGTATAGGGCATTACCATAGCTCGATGGTGCGCTTGCTTTTTAGGATACACCTGTGACTACGCTAAAATAGCGGCAATGCCCTTGGAGGGAGGCCGATGTCCCTAAGATTTACCCTAAACCCCACCCTACGTTTTTGGTTCAGTGTGTTGCTGGTAACTTGGTTACTGGGGCTCCTAGGGCTGGGCTGGTTAGTGCAATCCTTTCTAGTGCTGTTTTTAATCTTGATGTTGACCCCTGTGCTGCTTTTTGCAGGGTTGCAGCTTTGGTTGCGCTGGAAGCTGGTGACGGCGGCCTGCCCGGTGTGTGGCTTTGAATTTAGCAGTTTGAACAATACTCAAACCCAATGTCCCGCCTGTGGTGAAGTCCTGAGGGTGCGCGATCGCCAGTTTCAACGATTGGCTCCCCCCGGCACCATTGATGTCCAAGCCGTAGAAGTCAGTCACTCAGTGATTGAGGACTAGCCACAATGGTATGATTAGCCCAAGATGGTTGGTCGCTGGCAACATGCCCGCTGCGACAATCTCTGTCTATCTATGATTAGATTTATTACAGGATGCCCTATGCGACAACTGAACTTCTTGATGATATTTGTCATTGGCTTGGGCTTAGTTCTCTTTAGCATTCAAAATACGGATCCCGTTAGTATTAAGTTTTTTGAAGGGAAAGTGATTCAAGCCCCATTGTGCATTGAACTCATTGTGGCCATGGGCATTGGTGCCGTCTTTGCTTGGGTCTTTAACGTCTGGGTACAGGTACAGCACATCTTTACCATTCGGGTGGAAATGGAAGCCCGTGATGAGCAAATTGCCCATCTTGAGCAGGATGTAGAGCGCTACAAAGCTGCCCTAGAGGAACAACAGCGCCTTCTGCCGAGTGTCAGCAGTGCCTCGACAGAAAAGTAGTCTAGCGCCTCAAAAATTCGTTAGGCTAGGAAGTGATTAATTTTGTTACTGTTTGCTAACTCGGCGTGTCCTATGGCTGCATCTCTGGCTGTTGAAAAGAAAAAGTTAAAAAATCCGCCCCTACAATTGCACTATCTGGGCGATCGCGTGCTGCGTCAAGCCGCCAAACGGGTCAGCAAAGTGGATGACAGTATCCGTGATATTGTGCGGAAAATGTTACAAACCATGTACAGTGCCGATGGCATTGGCTTGGCCGCCCCCCAAGTGGGCATCAACAAGCAAATTTTGGTAATTGACATTCATCCCGACGACCCCGCCGCAGAGCCGCTGGTGATGATTAACCCGGTCATCAAGGACTTCAGTGAAGAGCTGGAGGTGTGCCAAGAGGGGTGCCTGAGTATTCCAGGGGTGTACTTAGAGGTGCGTCGTCCAGCCATGGTGGAGGTGGCCTACAAAGATGAGTGGGGGCGTCCCCAAGTCATCATGGCGGGTGGGTTGCTTGCCCGAGCGATTCAGCATGAAATTGATCACCTCACGGGAGTAATGTTTGTCGATCGCGTGGAAAACCAAGCGCTGCTGCGCCATGAACTCAAGGAGCATGGGTTTACTGCCAGTGCCGTGCGTCCCATTGCTGCCTAGGAAACTCTGAGGATCATCGTCTGTGGCCAAGAGTTATCTATACCTACTGGGTGCCTGTGTGGCAGCGATCGCCACTGTGGGTTGTGTTTTTGAACTCAGTTCTGGGGAAGCCCAGTTGGGAACCATACCGACCACCGTAATTCTGCTTCTCAGTGTGCCCCTAGGTTTAGCGGCCTTTGTGACGGCCGTGCGCCTTGCCCGTGCCAGCGATCGCTCCTGAGGATTGGAGTCTGCTATGACACTCACCTACCCTGAAGATCTGCACTATCTCGACACCCATGAGTATCTGCGCCTTGAGGGCGAGACAGCCACCCTCGGCATTAGTGCCTTTGCCGTCGATCAACTGGGGGATATTGTCTTTGTCGAGTTGCCTGCCGTTGGCGACACCCTAGAACCTGGCGAGCGCTTTGGCACAATTGAATCCGTCAAGGCCGTTGAGGATCTCTATGCGCCCTTAGCGGGAACTGTGATTGCCGTCAATCAAGGGGTCATTGATAACCCCGAGCAAATTGCTGCGGATCCCTATGGGGAGGGATGGCTGGTAAAAGTACAGGTCAATACCCCCCCGACAGGACTCCTCTCAGCAGCCGATTATCGTGCCCTTGTGGAAGGCGCTTAGGTGGCAACGAGTGCCCTGCAAGTCCTTGTGGATGGACTGGCTACAGGTAGTGTTTATGCCATTTTTGCCCTCGGCTACACCCTTGTCTTCTCAATTTTGGGCATCATCAACTTTGCCCACGGTGCTGTTTTTGCCATTGGTGCTTACTTCACCTATGCCCTCTTGGGAGGACGCTTTGGCTTTAATGGTCTGTTGGCTAATGCACAGCTTCCCGTTGCCTTGCCCTTTGTGCCGGCCTTAGTTCTGAGTGCCATTGGCTGCGGTCTATTGGGGGTGGCCATTGATGGGTTTATCTTCCGACCCTTGCGACAGCAGCCCACCGATACCCTCCTGACCGTCGTGGCAAGCCTTGGGGCTGCGGTTCTCCTCACCAACTTGATCCAGTATTTGGTGGGTGCCGAAGTCTATACCTATCCCGATCAACTCTGGGGTGGGTTGCCCCTTACCCTGCAACTGGGGGAGATTACGGTGCGCACCAGCCAATTTGTCATCTTTGCCGTGGCCGTGGTCTTGATGATCGGCTTGACCTATTGGGTGAAAGGGACGCGGATGGGCAAAGGATTGCAAGCGGTGGCCGAAAATCCCACCGCCGCTACATTACTGGGGATTGATAGCGATCGCATTATTCAAGTGACCTTTTTTGTCAGCAGTGCCTTGGCTGCCGTTGCCGGCACCCTCGTTGCTTTGAGTGTCGGGATTACAGGACCGCAGTTTGGGGTGATCTTTGGTCTTAAGGGGTTAGCGGTGATTGTTCTGGGGGGTCTAGGGAGCTTACCAGGCACCATGCTGGCGGGCTTTTTGCTAGGACTGGTGGAGGCAATGGTGCCTGCTTCTGCTTCGGGGTTTCGGGATGCTGCTGCCTTTGCAATTCTCTTTCTTGTGCTGTTGGTGCGACCCCAGGGGCTGCTGGGTCAGCCTCCAGTTGAAAAAGTCTAAGGCTACTCAATCAGTAATTTACTGCTGTAGCTAGAACCGTACTACTGGCGGGCACTAATTCCAACTTCAAGCTGACGCCAAATTGGGTTTCAAAGGGTTCTTTTTTGTAGTTGACACTCCAAATTTCCAACTCACAGCGATCGCAAGGATCCGCCGGATGCACCTGCACCCAAAACTCCCGCTGCGGAGCATGCCACTCACAGCTAATGTGATCCACGGCACCGATTTGCCGCCGATCTAAGGCCGAGGCTAGGCGTAGAATTGCACTGAGTTGCTCGACAATTTGCCGTTCCCGCCGTCCCACCAATTGGCGGAAGTTCTCATGCTTTTTCTTGGGGGGACTCTTGCGGTGATAGCGACAGAGGTTAGCAATGATCTCAATTTCCGTATCGGTGTAGCCGAGTAGGCCACCGTGGCGCACAAGGTAGTAGGAATGTTTGTGGTGGGCTGAATGGCTGACATAATGACCGGCATTGTGGAGAATGGCCGCTGCCCAGAGGAGTTCGCGTTCGGCGTCGGTCCAGTGGTGCAGAATCCCTTGGGTGCGATCAAATAGCGTCAGGGCAAAATCGGCCACCCGTTCACTGCTGGCAAGGTTGACGTGGAATTTTTGCGCCAAACTGTAGATACTGCGCTGGCGGACGGAGCTTTGATAGCGAAGGCGGTCTTCAATTAGGCCGTGGGTGAGCATCCAGTCCACAATGATGCCTTCCCGCAGGGCGCGATCGCAGGTGATCAGGCTGGTTTGGCCCAGCATTTCCATCGCTTCAGCAAGAATCACTGCCCCGGCAACAATAATTTCTGCGCGCCGCTCCGACATCCCCAAAAGTTGACAGCGCTGGTTAAAGTTCAGCCGCCGCAATTTGGCCACAAGGGCTTTTAAGTCCGCTAGCGTGAGTTCATAGCCCCGTAGGGAGGGAGGGCAAGCGCCAAGGCGATCGCAGGTGTGAATCATCATCAAGCTTTCAATCGTGCCTGAGGTGCCCACCAACTGCGGTTTTTCATGGGGGTCGAGATGCTGCCGCAGCTCTTCCACGGGACGATCCAACATTCCCCGCACATAGGCGCGCAGGGCGGCATAGTCCTGATCACTAATGGGGTCACTTTTGACCAATAAATCCGTTAGGCGCACTGCCCCCACCTTGGTACTGCTGAGATAGCGGGGTTCATGGCCATCGCCAAGGATTAACTCTGTGGATCCACCGCCAATGTCAATAATGATGTGGGGCTTGCCATTAAATTCCAGCCCGGAGAGTACGCCTAAGTAGATGCGCCGCGCTTCCTCTTCGCCGGAAATCAGATCAATTGTCAGACCGGTTTCTGCCTTGACCCGCTCTAAAAACTCGCGACCGTTGGGGGCTTCGCGCACGGCACTGGTGGCAACACCGATGATCTCTTCGGCCTTAAGACCGATGGCCAGTTCCCGACAGCGGCGTAGGGTGGCGATCGCCCGCTTCATGGCCTCTTCCGTCAGTTGTCCCGTAATTTGGCAGCGTTCCCCTAAACGCACCATGTCCTTTTCGGCAGCAATGATTTTGAAGCTGGGTAAACTGGGCTGAATTTGTACCACCACCATGTGAATTGAGTTTGTCCCGACATCAATTGCCGCCAGAATGCGATCGCTGAGGTTCACCGCTCGCCACAGGTGGAGATGTTGTTCGGCCGTCATGGGACTTGTCATGAAGGGGACAAACACACCTTATCGTACCCTAACTACAACTTTTTTCACGAGGATAGAACACACTCAAAACGCTGAAAGCGGGTATCTCCTATTTCAGAAAATAGCTGTATTTCCTGTTAAATGATCCTTAATTTTGGCGGCAATCCGTGAGCCTAAATAATCGGGAATGACACTGCCATTGGGCCCTAGCAGATAAAGCAACAATCGCACCCGCCCCTGCCAAAGCATAAAGTTGATATTCACCACCAGCAACTCCTCTTGCCAAATGGCGTGCATTACCTTGTAAAGCAATGCAGGATGATTCGTGGACTCTACCAAGAGGGCCGGCAGATGAAAGACCTGATCCTGATAAAAACTGGTGCTAATTTGCGGCAGGCCTTCATTGAGGTTAAACTCCATGGCCAGCATTTCCTCAACGGCAAACTCCCCACTGAGGGTCTGCTGCAGGGCACGGCGCACGCTTTCACTGCGTTTTTTCGTCAGGGGCTTGCCCTGCTCTGAGAGCACCAGCTTGACAAAGACCAGCATCGGTGGTCGCACATGGCCATAGAGGGACACATTGTGAATCGTCAGCCGGTAGGCAGCCATCACCCCAAAGAGATCGCTGAGCAGGTAGGAGCGATTGCGGTGGGCAAAGTGGAGAACGGAGCGATCGCCCTCCGGGACAATCTGAATCACCGCCTGATTGGTTTTGTGAATTTGAAAGGCCAGTTTCAAGTTCTGCAATTGGACATCCCGACCCACAAATTGCTCATAAAAGTCCGGAAAAGAGCGATTAAACCGCTTCAGGACATCAAGGTTGCGCAGTTGAAAATCAGAAACCATCGGTGAGAGTCGCTATACTATAGCCTAGGCCGGGTTACACTTGGTCGTTTCCCCATCTCCAGCATACTTGCATGAGCTTCTGGAAATCGCTGTTCAATTCGCAATCAACTGCCGGCGCCACCACCACGTCTCCTAGTTTAGGGTCTGAGGGCGGGCGAGACAGTGGCAGCGAAAGCCAAATTATTTTTAGCAAAGAAAAAGATATTGATGTCTATGAACTAGAAGAACTCTGTGATGCGGTGGGCTGGGCGCGCCGTCCCATTCGCAAGGTGAAAAAAGCCATTCAGCATAGCTTTTTGGTAATCTCGATGTGGGAGCAGCGGGGAGCCTATCGTCGTCTTATTGGCTTTTCCCGTGCCACCTCCGACCATGCCTTCAATGCCACGATCTGGGATGTGGTGGTGCATCCCGAATTTCAGGGGCGGGGGTTGGGCAAAGAACTTATGCGGCAGATTATCAAAGAACTCCGCAGTGAGGACATCAGCAACATTACCCTCTTTGCCGATCCCCATGTGGTGGACTTTTACCGTCAGTTGGGCTTTCGTCCGGATCCTGAGGGGATTAAGGGGATGTTTTGGTACCCCAATTCCCGCTAGACCCGATAATCAGTAACATAGCCGAATGATCCTTTGCCATGAGTCAAACGCCCCTCGTCAGTGAGGCTGAGATTGCTGCTGAAGGTCTCAAGCCCCAAGAATACGCCGAAATTGTCCGTCGCCTTGGCCGCCATCCCAACCGCGCTGAATTGGGGATGTTTGGGGTGATGTGGTCAGAGCACTGTTGCTACAAAAACTCCCGTCCGCTGCTCCAGCAGTTTCCCACCCAAGGGTCACGGGTACTGGTAGGCCCCGGTGAGAATGCCGGCGTGGTGGACTTAGGGGAGGGTTTGCGCCTTGCCTTTAAGATTGAGTCCCACAACCATCCCTCCGCCATTGAACCCTTTCAGGGGGCAGCGACCGGGGTAGGGGGAATTCTGCGGGATATTTTCACGATGGGGGCGCGTCCCATTGCCCTGCTCAATGCCCTGCGCTTTGGTGATCTCAAGGAACCAAGAACCCAACAACTAGTCAAGGGGGTGGTGGCAGGGATTGCCCACTACGGCAACTGTGTCGGTGTGCCCACGGTGGGGGGGGAGGTCTATTTTGACCCCTGCTATGCGGGGAATCCCTTGGTGAACGTCATGGCCTTGGGTCTCATGGAAACCCCCGCCATTGTCAAATCAGGGGCGAGTGGCATCGGCAATCCTGTGCTGTATGTCGGCTCTACCACGGGGCGGGATGGCATGGGGGGCGCCAGCTTTGCCAGTGCGGAGTTAAGCGATGAATCCGCAGGCGATCGCCCCGCCGTCCAAGTGGGGGATCCCTTTACGGAAAAATGCCTCATTGAAGCCTGTCTTGAAGCCTTTCAAACCGGAGCAGTGGTGGCCGCCCAAGACATGGGGGCAGCGGGCTTGACCTGTTCGACCTCGGAAATGGCTGCCAAAGGGGGGGTCGGTATTGAACTCGATCTTGACAAAGTGCCCGCCCGCGAAGAAGGGATGGTGCCCTACGAGTTTCTGCTCTCGGAGTCCCAAGAGCGGATGCTCCTGGTGGCTGCTCAGGGGCGGGACGCAGAACTGATTGCGATTTTCCGGCGCTGGGGCTTGCAGGCGGTGGTGGTGGGGCGGGTGATTGCCGAACCGGTGGTGCGGGTGCTGTACCGGGGCGAGGTGGCCGCAGAAGTCCCTGCCCGTGCCCTGGCCGAAGACACGCCTGTGTATGAGCGACAGTGCCCCAGTGAGCCACCCCTCTATGTGCAACAGGCGCGGCAATGGTCGGTGGATCAATTGGCACTACCGGCGCGATCGCCCTCGGAGATCTTGCTCACCCTCTTAGCCACCCCCAGTATTGCCTCCAAGGCATGGGTCTATCGCCAGTACGATCACGAAGTGCAAAACAATACCCTCGTCTTTCCCGGCGATGCCGATGCCGCCGTGATTCGCCTGCGGGGCACTGCAAAAGGGATTGCAGCTACGGTGGATTGTCCCAGTCGCTATGTGTATCTGGATCCCTATGAAGGGGGCAAAGCAGCTGTGGCGGAGGCCGCCCGCAATCTCAGCTGTGTCGGGGCGGAACCCCTGGCCGTCACCGATAACCTCAACTTTGGCAGCCCAGAAACACCCGTGGGTTACTGGCAGTTGGCCAATGCCTGCCGAGGGCTTGCCGAGGCCTGTCGTGCCCTCCAAACGCCGGTCACCGGTGGCAACGTCTCCCTCTACAACGAAACGATTGAGAGCAACGGCCGGCCGCGCCCCATTTATCCCACGCCGGTGGTGGGGATGGTGGGCCTGATTCCCGATGTGCAGCGGGTGGTGGGTCAGGGCTTTCGGGCAGGGGGAGATGTCATTTACCTCCTGGGCTTGCCTCTGACGACCCCTCTGAGTGATCCGCGCATTAGCCTCGGCGGTTCAGAATACCTTGCCCAGATTCATGGCCTGGTGGCGGGTCGTCCGCCCCAGATTGATTTAGACCTAGAGCAGCGGGTGCAATCGGCCTGCCGCTATGGCATTCAGCAGGGGTGGGTTGCCAGTGCCCACGATCTAAGTGAGGGGGGTCTAGCCGTGGCCTTGGCGGAAAGCTGTCTCAGCGGTCGGCGAGGGGCAAAGATTCAATTGCCGGCGGGCACCTATCCACGGTGGGATGCGCTACTGTTTGCAGAGGGAGGAGCGCGGATTCTGGTGTCGGTGCCACCCCCAGAACAGACGGCGTGGGAGGCCTATGTGCAGGCGCAACTGCCCGATGCGTGGACGCGCCTAGGGGTTGTCAATGGTGAAGATACAGAACTGTGGGTTGAGACCGCTGACCATTCCACACTCATCAAGGTTACGATGGAAGAGTTAGAACTTGCATGGCGATCGCCCCTGCCGAAGTATTTGGACTAGATGACAGAACACCAATTTGCCGATAAGCCGGAAGAAGCCTGTGGGGTATTTGGGGTCTATGCCCCTGGCGCAGAGGTGGCGCGCCTCGCCTACTTTGGTCTTTTTGCCCTGCAACACCGCGGTCAGGAATCGGCGGGCATTGCCACATTTGCCGGGGACAGGGTGCACTGCCACAAGGCCATGGGCTTGGTTTCCCAAGTTTTTGATGAAGAGATCCTAGGACGGCTGGTGGGAGACTGGGCGGTCGGTCACAACCGCTACTCGACCACCGGTTCCAGTCGCATTGTCAACGCCCAACCGGTGATTGTGGAAACTCGCCTAGGGTCTTTGGCCCTGGCTCACAACGGCAACTTGGTGAATACCTATGCCCTGCGGGAACAGGTGCTGGCCTGTGAGGCGCCGACGGCGGTGCTTGCCAGTACAACGGATTCGGAACTGATTGCCTGGGCGATCGCCCAAGCGGTGGGGCAGGGGCAATCCTGGTCAGAGGGGATGATCACCGCAGCCCAACAGTGCCAAGGCGCTTTTAGTCTGGTGTTGGGTACCCCGGCGGGATTGTTTGGACTGCGGGATGCCCACGGCATTCGTCCCTTGGTGATTGGTCGCCTCCCGACAGCGGGAACGCCCCACTATGTCCTTGCCTCGGAGACCTGTGCCCTCGATATTATCGGCGCGGACTATGTGCGGGATGTTGAACCAGGGGAACTCGTCCACATTACTGCCGCAGGGATTGGCAGTGTGCAATGGGCAAAGCCGCAACGGAAGCTGTGCATCTTTGAGATGATTTACTTTGCCCGTCCCGACAGTGTCATGCAAGGGGAAAGTCTCTATAGCTACCGCCAGCGCCTCGGGCAGCAGTTGGGTCGTGAAGCCCCCGCCGATGCCGATGTGGTAATTGCTGTTCCAGACTCTGGTGTGCCCGCGGCCATTGGCTTTTCCCAAGCAACGGGAGTGCCCTATGCCGAAGGCCTGATTAAAAATCGCTATGTGGGGCGCACGTTTATTCAACCCACCCAGTCCATGCGCGAGTCGGGAATTCGCATGAAACTGAATCCACTGCGGGATGTGCTGATGGGTCAGCGGGTAGTGATTGTGGATGACTCGATTGTGCGGGGCACCACCAGCCGCAAAATTGTCAAAGCCCTGCGGGATGCCGGCGCGGTAGAAGTCCATATGCGCATTTCTTCGCCCCCTGTCACCCATC
Source organism: Thermosynechococcus sp. (assembly GCF_046299635.1). Classification (GTDB taxonomy): domain Bacteria; phylum Cyanobacteriota; class Cyanobacteriia; order Thermosynechococcales; family Thermosynechococcaceae; genus Thermosynechococcus. The sequence goes on from NZ_JBKBHV010000007.1 coordinate 13,547, forward strand.
CCTGCTTTTATGGCATTGACACCGACAGCCAAGATCAACTGATTGCCGCCACTAAGTCTGTGGCCGAGATTGCGGCGCAGATTGGCGTGGATTCCCTGAGTTACCTAAGTTGGCAGGGGATGATTGCCGCCACCTACGACAGCGGCGATCGCTTCTGTTCCGCCTGTTTTACGGGCAAGTACCCGATCAGTATCCCGGAGCCGGTAAAACGGCAAAAGTTGGTGCTTGAGCAAATTCCCCAATGAGTCCGGACTACGGTTGGTGGCCTTCTATTCTCTCGGCTGCGGCAGTGAGTGCGGCTGCCCCCGCTCTTAGTGAACTGCGCTCCACGGCCCTTGGGCTGGTGTGGTTAGAGCGGCGTCCCCAAGAAAAGGGGCGGGTGGTGCTGGTACGTCAAGGACAAGAACTGTTGGCAGCTCCCTTGAGTGTCCGATCCCGCGTGAATGAGTACGGCGGCGGTGCCTACTGGTACCACGGTGATCAAATTTACTTTGTCAATGATGCCGATCAGGGGATCTATGCTCTGGGCAAGGCTATCCCCCGGCTGATCTATCGGGCTGATAATTGCCGCTTTGCCGATGGCTGCGTTGATGCGGGGCGCGATCGCCTCCTCTGTGTCGAAGAAGTGCAGCTGCCAGAGGGGGGATCGCAGCAGTCCTTGGTGGCCATTTCCCTTGCAGGGGAACGGACTGCCCTTGTCACGGGTGCCGGCTTTTATGCCGCGCCGCGCCTGAGTCCCAAGGGGGATACCCTTGTCTGGCTGCAATGGTCTGCACCGCAGATGCCCTGGGATGGCTGTGAACTGTGGGGGGCAACGGTCAAGGGCGAGGGGACCCTAGGAACGCCTTACCGCATTGCCGGCAGCAACGCAGAATCTGTGCAGCAACCCCAATGGCAGGGAGAGAGCCTCTACTACATCAGCGATCGCTCTGGTTGGTGGAATCTCTATCGTTACCGCAACGGTCGCCACGAACCCGTTTGGCAAGCTCCCTATGATGCCGGCGTGCCCCTGTGGGTCTTTGGTCAATCCACCTATGCCCTTGTGACCCCTGAAACGGCGGTGCTCACCTATAGCGATCGCGGGCTGTGGCGGCTGGCGGTGGTTTCCTTGAGGAGCGGGGAATGGCAACCAATTCCCACGGACTACAGCGAGATTCATAGCCTCGTGCGGGTGAGCGATCGCGCCGTTGCCTTTATCGGCAGTTCGCCCCTGTTGCCCCCCCATATTGTGCAGTTTGATCTTGAGGACGGCACCACCACACCGCTGCACCCCATTGCTGCTCCCCTGCCGCCGGCGTGGATTTCGCAGCCGGAAGTGCTTGAATTTCCCACCGCTGACGGTGCAACCGCCTATGGCTTTTTCTACCCGCCCCACAATCCACAGGTGCAGCCCCCCCCAAGCTCACGCCCACCCCTAATCGTAAGATGTCATGGGGGGCCAACGGCAGCCAGTGGCAGCGGTCTAGATTTGCGCACGCAGTTTTGGACAACTCGCGGCTTTGCCGTGTTGGATGTCAACTATCGCGGCAGCAGCGGCTATGGTCGCGCCTATCGCAATGCCCTGCGGGGACAGTGGGGCGTAGTGGATGTGGCAGACTGTAGTGCCGCCGCCCAGTATCTGGTGGCGCAAGGACGGGTAGCGGGCAATCCCTTGCTCATTCGCGGCAGCAGTGCCGGGGGCTATACCGCCCTTTGTGCGCTGACGTTTACCACCACCTTCCATGGGGGGGCAAGTTACTACGGCATTGGCGATCTCATTAGCCTGCTTAAGGAGACCCATGCCTTTGAAGCCCATTATTTTGATCAACTGATTGCCCCCTATCCCGAAGGGGCAGACCTCTACCGCCGGCGATCGCCCCTCTACCATGTGGAGCGTCTCACCCGTCCGGTGATTTTCTTTCAAGGACTCAAGGATGTCGTCGTTCCCCCCACCCAAGCGGAACAGATGGTGGCTGCCCTCCAAGCCAGAGGGGTTCCCGTCGAATACTACACCTTTGCCGAAGAGGGGCACGGCTTCCGCCAAAGCAGCACGATCGCCACCGCCCTTGCGGCAGAATTGCAGTTTTATCAAAGGCATTTACTCAAAGGCTAGAGAGTCATGTTTACCGGCATTATTCGGGCAATGGGTGTCCTGCGGCAATGCTCCGAGTCGCAGTTGAGGATTCAGGCTGCCGATACCCCTTTTCTTCAGGAGGTGGCCGTTGGCGATAGTATTGCCGTTGACGGCGTTTGTCTGACGGTGGAAACCTTTGATGCCACAGGCTTTACGGTCAGTGTCTCCCCGGAAACGCTACGGCGCACTACATTGGCGGCCAAGGCCGCAGCGGGGGCAAAGGTGAACCTCGAACCCGCCTTGCGCGTCGGGGATCAGCTGGGGGGGCATTTCGTCACCGGCCATGTGGATGGGGTTGGCAGCGTACTGGCGATCGCCCCCACCGGCAGCAGTTGGGAGTTCACATTCTCTGCCCCTGAAGCAGTCGCGACATACATCATCCCCAAAGGGAGCATTGCCATCAATGGCATTAGCCTCACCGTTGCCCGTTGCAATGAAAAAGGGGATGAATTCAGCATTGCCGTCATCCCCCATACCTATGCAGAAACGACGTTGCAGTTTCTTAGGGTGGGTGAGGGTGTGAACCTAGAGGCGGATTTGTTGGGCAAATATACCCGCAAGTTTCTCCTACCTCCAGACTCCTCAACCGCAGTGGAAATTGACCTCGCGTTTCTCCAAACCCATGGCTACGCCTAGGGACATTATTTTTTCTTCTTGGCGGTGCGAGACTTGCCACCGGATTTTTTGGCAGTGGCACCAAATCCTTTGCTTTCAGCCGCAGGCTCAGCGACGGGTTCAGGGCTTTTAGTAGCAGGCTCAGCGACGGGTTCCGCCGTCTGCTCAGAAGCTGGAGTTGGCTCTTCAGTCGTCGTTTCCCCTGCTGGTTCAGGGGCACTCACTTCAGGGGTCGCGGTTTCGGCCACCTCCGCCGGTGCTTCGGCAGTTTTTGCAGCGGCACTCATGGCTTGGGTTTGGGCGGCCACCTCTTCGGCAAGGTTGGTTTCTTGCTTCTCAATCCCCTCACCGAGGACAAAGCGTTGAAAGCGGCGAATCTGGATATTTTCCCCCAGTTCAGCAATATGCTCTTTGACCAACTCTTCGACAGTTTTGGACTGATCGCGGATAAAGGGCTGGTTGAGCAGGCATAGCTCTTTAAGGGTCTTCTCCAGTTTGCCGGCAACAATTTTCTCCTTGACTTCAGGAGGTTTTCCCTTTAGAGCATCGGAGCCAAGGGCAATCTGGCGTTCTTTTTCTTTGTACTCAGCGGGAATATCATCCACTGAAACAAATTCCACATTGGGGCAAGCGGCAATTTGCTTGGCAATGTCTTGGACAAGGGCTTTGAATTTTTCATTGCGAGCGACAAAGTCGGTCTCACAGTTCACCTCCACCAGTACGCCAATGCGCCCACCGGTGTGAATGTAGCTATCCACCAGACCTTCACTGGTCACGCGACCGGCCTTTTTACCCGCAGAGGCTAAACCCTTTTGCCGCAACCAAGCAATGGCGGCTTCCATATCGCCGTTAGACTCCTGCAAGGCTTTCTTGCAGTCCATCATGCCGGCACCGGTTTTGTCCCGCAGTTCTTTGACGAGTTTGGCTGAAATCTCTGCCATGATCTGTTCCTCAAGGATTAAGCGTCAGAGTCATCTGGAATATCTAGGGCTTCAGCATCACCATCGTCGCCGGCAGTCATCCCATCGTCGTCCTCATCAGCGAGATCCGCTTCCGGTTCGTCCAGCTGACCATGGCGGCCTTCGTAAATGGCATCGGCTAGTTTACCCACAATCAGCTTAATCGAACGGATGGCATCATCGTTAGCTGGGATGGGAATATCCACTTGGGTAGGGTCACAGTTGGTATCCAGCAATGCCACGATGGGAATCCCCAATTTGTGACACTCGGCAACGGCGTTGTATTCCCGCTTGACATCAACAATAATTGCGACATCGGGGAGCCGCCGCATTTGTTTGATTCCGCCAAGGTATTTTTGCAAACGTGCCAACTCCCGCCGCAGTGCTGAGGCCTCCTGTTTCGGCCGCAGATCAATGAGGCCATTTTCCTCCATGCTTTCTAATTCTTTGAGGCGATCGACACGGGTTTTGATTGTATTCCAGTTGGTGAGCATCCCCCCCAGCCAGCGCTGGTTGACGTAGTAGCTGCCACAGCGGAGGGCTTCCTGTTCGACAATGCCGGCGGCTTGGCGCTTGGTACCGATAAACAAAAAGCGTTTGCCTTTTTCGGCAGCATTGCGGATGTAGTTGTAGGCTTCATCCACTAGTTGAGCGGTTTGCACGAGGTCAATGATGTGCACCCCATTGCGAACGGTGAAGATGTAGGGTGCCATGCGGGGGTTCCAGCGGCGGGCTTGGTGACCAAAGTGAACCCCTGCCTCTAGCATTTGGGCAAGGCTAAGAACGGCCATTGAGTTGTACTCCTATGGGTTAAACAACCATCCGTCCATCATCCGGTGAGGACACCCAAGGGGACGAATGTGAAAGATTTGCAGACTTATTATCATAACCAATTAACAAGGCCTTTGGAAAGCCCAATCCGCAGCGATTTAGTAGCGTCGTGATCTTGACGCTCGAGGGTGGCCAACCTATTCTGAAGGATTCAAGACGGCTGGGTGGTGCTTAACGTTGGATATTTCCTGCTTGCGATCGCAATGGCAACAAATTCACGGTGACGAGACCTGTGAAGCCGTTATTGAGCAGTACTTTGTACAACCGCTGCTGAGTGTATTGGGCTTTGGCGATCGCGATCGCCAATCTTCCTTTGACACAGGTGCGGGCATTGCCGATGTGGCGGCACGTTTTCCCCGCGAGAATCAGCCTCCTTTTTGCCAAACTCAAGTTGACCCCGATTTAATTGTTGAGATTAAAACCCCTGCCCGTCGCTCCCGCAATACCCCCAGTCAAACCGTGGTCTTGAACCTTGAAAACGGTTCTGCCCATCGTAGCCGTGCTCTACAACAACTACGGCAACTTCTCAGGGGTTGCCATTGCCAAGGAACCGCTTGGGGATTGATCACGAACGCCCGCCATCTACAGCTTTTTCAACGCCATGGCCACTTGGTCTATCCTGCCACACCCAACTATGAACTGACCGCCGATCGCCTTGAGGACATTGTTGCAGACCTCAAAACCTGCTTGCGATCGCGCCCCCGCGCCACCACCCTCTGTATCTATAACCACAAGGGGGGAGTGGGCAAAACCACAACCACGATTAACTTGGGAGCCACCCTTGCTGTGGCCGATGCTGCTGTGTTGCTCATAGATTGCGATCCCCAAGGGGATCTCACTCGTGCACTAGAATTAACGCCCACTAATACAACACTCGCCAGTTGCCTGCAAAACCCTGAAGAGGAAATTGCGCATACCATTCGCCCCTTTAACCTGCGCATCCGCACCAGCAGCAGCATTAAATCTGCCCATATCTTTGATGTCATCCCCGCTGCCTCTGACTTGCAAAGCATTCTGATTCAGGCGATGCAAACCCAAAATCCACCGATTACCCGCCTGCGGGAACTCCTCGCCCCCTTGCGCGATCGCTATGACTACATTCTTATTGACTGCCCCAGCGCGTGGCTTTTTTTAAGTAAAAGTGCCGTATATGCCAGTGATGCCGTTTTGATTCCTACCCGACACACCGATCTCTCTTCCCTCAATAATGCGGCTCAGGTCATTGACCAATTTCTCTTTAATGAAATTCACACCTTTCGCCGCGAAGGTGGGCCGCTTCCTTTGCCCATTTTCTTTAACGGTGCTCCTACAACCGATAAGGCGATGGCCGTTGCTCAAGCAGAAATTGAACGGATTCTCCAGAAACTCCCCCACCTCACCCCCTACTTTTGGCCACAGTATCAAGCCAATAACACAAGTGTATTTGCCATCCCTGAATATGCCATTATTTCCCGTGCTGCCTTTGCCCGTGTCCCTGCGGTCTTCAAAGATAAGCGTGTCTTGGGCTTTTATCAGACATTGGTACAGACCTATCTTCAGCCTTTAACAGCTCCCCATGACCTCACCTAACAGAAAACCTTCCTAAGAGGATTTATAAAAAATCTGAAAATAGAAATTGCTTGCTCCGCTCTGTAAGACTTATACAAATCTATCCAGTCAAGTCAAATAGACTCATAGACTCCATTGTTTAGATTTGCTGCTGACTTCCTGCTTCATCGAAGTCTCAAGAGCGACGCTCTCAAGGGGTGTTACTTCTTCACAGGCTTCAATTCCCCCAGAGCTTGGGGTACTTAGCAAATTTTAACAGATGGAGCCTCCCACTGCCGCAGGGTTGGGGTGGACACACCCTTTCATTGCGCCGCTTGAGAAATTGATGGTTTGCTCATAAGAGTGATTATACACCATAAAAGTATAAGTTTGTTTAATTTTGGTTAATTTATCGGTTACTGCTGTTACCCCCCTAAAATGAAATGACCCCTCCCTGAGCAGTAGTTTATTCCATCGCTTCTGGCCGAAAAAAGAAACACTGGGGAACAGTTGGCGTTAGCACAACAATGCTGGCAATAGCGCGATCGCCCACGGGAAAACTGGCTGCCCAATGTTCCAAAGGCTGAGCTGCTGTCCGCTGCCATACCCCTATCCCCTGGGCCTTGAGCCACGCTTCATAGTATGTCCAAGCTTGCAGAAAGGAGCGATCGCCCCCCTCTAATATCCTTTGTTGCAGTGCCGCCCCAAAAAAACGCCGACTAATTGCTGAGCACTGAGAACAGGGGCGCAAAATTTCCACATCTACACCCACAGCCGCCCTGCCACTCACGGCCAAGACTGCTAAGTTACCACTATGGCTCCAGTTAAATTCCAACCCATCCAAATAGGGCTTACCTCGGGTAGCACGTGGTAGAGGCTCTTCCCCTAGGTTAGGCTGATAGCAACGTAAATAGGTGCGCAGGACAACCTCGCGGGGCACATTAGGGGAAAGTGTTAACCACCAAAGATGCAGGGCATGGGAATCTAGGGTGACATCGGGGTGTGGTGTCTGCCATTGAGGGGCAACAATTGGGGGTAAGGGGAAATCCCACACATTTTAAAGACTGAGGCGTTTTTTTAGCGATAGCAAGTGGGTACGGGGGTTAACAGGACTGCGAGGCAGTGGTAACTCAAAGTTGGGCCAATTGGGGAGACTTGCACAGGGACAGTGCACGGGGGGCAGCCCATAACAGGGCAGAGGCACCGGCATTTGGCAGCGGGCACAGGGGGTAATGTCCCAACAATCACTCAAAAGTTGGCTAAGGGTCTCAGTTGTGTCTTCAAGAAAACAGTCTCCTGCCTGACCGGAGATCACATAGGCCCAGCAGGCTTCAAAGGCTTGGCTGTAGCGATCGCCCTGCAGAACCGGTTGCGGCAGCACAGTATGCTTCCCGCCCCAAATACAAAGCCGCTTGCCCAACTGAAACCAGTAGGCGAGATAGGACTTCACCTTGGCTTGGGCGGCCAAAAAAGCACAGCCTTCCAAATCTGTCATTGACACCACCCTCGCTGCTGTACTTACTACCCTAGCGCAAGGAAACGAGGGTGAGCGGTGCTAACGAATTAGTGCCGCCAAGGAGGCATCCAACTGTCCCCAACCATGGCCATCAAGGGCCAATTGCTCAATGAGACTGGCCAAGCGCAATGCTTTGAGGGCTTGCTCTCCACCCACCGAGGGGGGGTGACCGCCACGGACACAGTTGACGAAGTGCTCCAACTCCGCATGCAGTGGTTCAATATTGCTGGTATAGACCTTCTCAATCAGACCATCTTGACGGTAGAGAACTTGGCCGTGATCGGCACTGCACGAGGCGGTGGTTTTGCGGTGAATGAGAATCTCGTTTTTCAGGAAATCTGCCTCCGTGAGGGAATTTTTGCAGTGGGCGGCAATGCGCCGTTGCTTGCGGTGGGTGACTTTGCTGGCAGTGAGGGTGGCAATAATGCCGTTGGCAAAGCCCAAGGTGGCTGTCACGTAGTCGAGGTATCCAGAATTGGCAGAGCGACTGCCCGCTGCCGTTAGGCGCACCACAGGGGAATTGGTGAGTTCCAGCAATAGGTCAATGTCGTGGATCATTAAGTCAAGAACCACTGAAACATCATTGGCGCGATCCGAGTAGGGACTCATGCGATCGGCTTCAAGGGCAAGGATTTCTTCGGTGCGCAGGACTTTGCTCAGTTCTTGAAACGCGGGGTTAAATCGCTCAATATGCCCCACTTGGAGGATGCACTGGCACTCCGCTGCCGCATTTACCAAGGATTCTGCTTCGCTAATACTGGCGGCAATGGGTTTTTCCACCAAGACATGCACCCCGTGGCGCAAGCAGGTAATGCCCACTTCGTGGTGGAGACGGGTGGGCACCGCAATACACACTGCCTCCACGTGGGGCAGCAAATCCACATAATTTTCAAAAAATTTCACCCGATATTTGCTGGCGGTATCAATGCCCCGCTCCAGATTCACATCAGAGATGCCCACAAGTTCGACATCTTTGAGTAAACTCAAAACACGGGTGTGGTGCTGACCCATGTTGCCAACACCGATAACGCCAATGCGCAGTGGTTCAGGCTGGGGACGGACGGTAGAACTCATGTCTCGGTATTTCACTCCTCTACGCAACCGGGGAAAGATTTGGTGTTGGCGATCGCCCGCCGTAAGTAAATACTCACAGGGTGAAGATTTTCAGAAAGATGCTACCACAGCATTGCCAAATGTAAAGTTTTTGATAGACAGGTTAGGATGACGACACAGAAGGCCGTTGTGTTGCTCTCAGGGGGCTTAGACTCCAGCACCGTGTTATTTCGCGCTAAAGCCCTTAGCTATGCCTGCTATGCCCTTTCCTTCGACTATGGGCAGCGCCATCGGCGGGAATTAGAGGCCGCGATTGCCATTGCCGGCGCAGCAGGAGTCCTTGAGCATCAAATCCTCTCCCTAAATTTGCAATTGTGGGGTGGCTCGGCACTGACAGATTCGACAATAGACCTGCCCCGCGATCGCGACCTAGCGACCATGCCTCAAGAGATTCCCACCACCTATGTTCCGGCTCGCAATACGATTTTCTTGAGTATTGCTCTTGCCTATGCCGAAGCCCGCGGGGCGCAAACCGTGCACATTGGTGTCAATGCCCTCGATTACTCCGGCTATCCCGACTGTCGCCCCGACTATATTGCCGCCATGCAGGAGGTCTATCGCCTCGGCACCAAGCAGGGACGCGAAGGCCAGCCCATTGAAATTGTCACCCCCCTTCTTGAGCTGCGCAAAAAAGACATTATTCGTCTGGGGAATGAATACGGCGTTCCCTGGGAAAAAACCTGGTCCTGTTACAGCGAGGGCGAAGCGGCCTGTGGTCGCTGTGATGCCTGTCGGTTGCGTTTGGCGGCCTTTGCCGAACTGGGGCTTGTGGATCCTTTGCCCTACGCGGTTCACCCCCCGCTCTAGGTTCGGTAAATCCCCCTTTTGCTCATAGCAGGAGCGATCGCACTATAGATAGGAAGAAGAGAGGGTTAAGCCCAATATGGGTGCTGTGCCCCGCATCAAAGTTAGCCTGCAAAGGGAGTTTTCGTCGCTATGGCAAAAGTTGTTGGAATTGATCTGGGAACCACCAACTCCTGTGTGGCCGTCATGGAAGGGGGCAAGCCCACGGTTATTGCCAATGCTGAAGGGTTTCGGACAACGCCCTCCGTTGTTGCCTACACCAAAAATGGCGATCGCCTCGTGGGTCAAATTGCCAAACGGCAAGCAGTGATGAACCCCGAAAATACTTTCTATTCTGTAAAGCGCTTTATTGGCCGTCGCTTTGACGAGGTAACCCACGAAGCCACCGAGGTCTCCTATAAAGTTTTGAACGTCAATGGCAATGTCAAGCTGGATTGCCCCGCCCTTGGCAAACAGTTTGCCCCCGAAGAAATTTCGGCTCAAGTCCTGCGCAAACTGAAAGAGGACGCCAGCAAATACCTTGGCGAGGAAGTCACCCAAGCGGTGATTACCGTACCTGCCTATTTCAACGACTCGCAGCGCCAAGCCACCAAAGACGCCGGCAAAATTGCGGGTCTCGAAGTGCTGCGGATCATCAACGAACCCACCGCTGCCTCCTTGGCCTATGGATTAGATAAAAAAGCCAACGAAACCATCCTCGTATTTGACCTTGGCGGGGGTACCTTCGACGTATCCATCCTTGAAGTGGGGGACGGCGTTTTTGAAGTGCTCGCCACCTCTGGGGACACCCACCTTGGCGGTGACGACTTCGATAAAAAAATTGTGGACTACTTGGCCGAGTCCTTCCGTGCCCAAGAAGGTATTGACCTCCGCAAAGACAAACAGGCACTGCAACGGCTCACGGAAGCGGCAGAAAAAGCGAAGATTGAACTCTCCAGCGTCATGCAAACGGAAATCAACCTGCCCTTTATCACCGCAACGCAGGATGGTCCTAAGCACCTTGACATGACCCTCACCCGCGCTAAGTTTGAGGAACTCTGCTCTGACCTCATTGATCGTTGCCGTGTTCCCGTTGAGCAAGCCCTCAAGGATGCCAAACTCAGCAAAGAGCAGATTGATGAAGTGGTGCTGGTAGGAGGTTCCACCCGTATTCCCGCCATCCAAGAACTGGTTAAACGGTTGCTGGGCAAAGAACCCAACCAAAGTGTGAACCCCGATGAAGTCGTGGCAGTGGGTGCTGCCATTCAAGCGGGGGTCTTGGCAGGGGAAGTGAAAGACATTCTCCTCCTCGATGTCACGCCTCTGTCCTTGGGGGTGGAAACCCTTGGCGGTGTGATGACCAAAATCATTCCCCGCAACACCACGATCCCAACGAAGAAATCCGAGGTCTTCTCCACTGCGGTTGACGGTCAAACCAATGTGGAAATCCACGTCCTGCAAGGGGAGCGGGAAATGGCCGCCGACAACAAGAGCCTCGGTACCTTCCGTTTGGACGGTATTCCTCCAGCACCCCGTGGCGTTCCCCAAATCGAAGTGACATTTGATATTGATGCCAACGGTATCCTCAACGTGACCGCGCGCGACACAGGCACCGGTAAACAGCAGTCCATTAGCATCACCGGCGCCTCAACGCTGCCCAAGGATGAAGTGGAGCGCATGGTGCGCGAAGCAGAAATGAACGCTGCTGCCGACAAGGCCAAACGCGAGAAAATCGAGACTAAGAACCAAGCAGAGCAGCTCTGCTATCAAGCCGAGAAACAGTTGAACGAGTTGAGGGATAAAGTCTCCAGCAGTGATAAAGACCGCCTTACTTCTCTCATTGCCAACCTACGTTCGGAAATTGGCACCGAAGCTGAGAAGAAACCCATTGAGTCCATTGACTTTGAACGGGTGAAATCGCTGATGCAGGATCTGCAACAAACCCTCTACAGGGTCGGCTCTAGTGTTTATCAAAGTGCTCAATCCACTGATGGGACTGGCGCCAGCAGCAGCGGCAGCAGTGGTAGTGGTGGTGATGACGAAGTGATTGACGCTGAGTTCTCGGAAACTAAATAGTCTCAATCTACAGCTTTTTGCCACAAGCTGCTCTTCCCCCTAGGCCAAGGCTTAGGGGGTTTTCGTTTCTTTTAGCTACTAGGCGGGAAGCCCCGCACCCTACCGTAGGTGAGCATCGGGAGTCTGTCACTGCGGTAGGCTCAGAGATTGCTCGATAAGAAGTTCTTGTGTTGGATGAGAAATTCCGATACGATAATATCTCTATGCTTAATTTTTGCTGAATGCTGAGACCACCCCTACCACCGAGGTAAGCATGGCCAAACGCCGCAATCCCAAGAAAGAAAAAGCCCTTCGCAACCAAGCCTATGCCCGTAAGTTTCGCAAGCGTTCTTCGGGTCGCTACCGTCGTCTCAATACAGAAAACCGCCCAGAAACCAAGACAACCGAGACTGTTGAGGAAATGACGGACGCCTAGAGGCCAGTCGATGATTAAGCGCGCGTTGCCATGGCGAGAGTTTGGGGTTGCATTTTTAACCGTTTTTCTGGCGGAATTTGCGGACAAAACTCAAATTGCTGTATTTTTCATGGCTGCCCGCGCTGCTTCTCCTTGGCTCGTATTCTTTGGAGCCGCTTTAGCCTTAGTGACGACTAGTTTGATTGGGGTATTGATTGGTCGCTGGTTGTCACAGTATCTCTCAGAACAGCGATTACAAACACTGACGGGCACTAGTCTCCTAGCGATCGCCCTTTGGCTATTGTGGGATATGTTGCACCCAAGCCTTTGATCACTGAAAGAATCGCCACTCAAGGTATGGAGCGAGAAAGTTCCTTCAGTTGATGGTTGCCCCCTGCTAAAGTGAGGGGGTTAGCTTAAGCAGGTTAATTATTTTGGGCACCGTCTAGGTTTATGGACAGCTGAGGAGACTGTGGAGAATGCCATCCCAAGTCATTGAACTGTGGTCTTCGTTCATTAGTATTGCCGATGCCCCTTTGTTTCGCCTTGGGCGGGAAACTATTTCCCTGCGTTGGCTGTTTCAAGTGGTGCTACTCCTCATCCTCGTTGCAATTCTGGCGCGCTTTTTTAAGGGAGTGCTGAAAAATCAACTCCTACCCCGCCTTGGCTTAGACCTAGGCAACCGCGAGGCCATTTCCACTGTGATTAGTGGTGCCGGGGGGGGCACTGGGCTACATCATTGTTTTGCAAGCAGTGGGAATTAATCTGGATTCCCTAGCGGTGATTCTCGGTGGCTTGGGGGTGGGGATTGGTTTTGGTTTGCAGGATGTCACTCGCAATCTCATCAGTGGTCTGACCCTTCTCATTGAGCGCAAAGTTCGTGTCGGCGACTTTGTGGAAATTGAAAACATCAGTGGCTACGTTCAGGAAGTTTCCATGCGCGCTACGGTGATTCAAACCTTTAACGGTTCCAATGTGGTCGTGCCCAATACCTACCTTGCCGATAGTCCGGTACTGAATTGGTACTATGAAACCCATCGCGGTCGCATTGATATTCCGATTGGGGTGGCTTATGGAACGGATCCGGTTTTGGTGACGGAAGTCTTGCTCAATATCGCCCATTCTGAGCCGGAGGTTCTCAGGGAGCCAGCCCCTCGCGTGATTTTCCGTGAATTTGGTGATTCTGCCCTTCAGTTTGAACTCTGGGTATGGACGGATGCCATTGAGCGGCGCGTGTTCATCAAAAGTAGTCTGAATTTCAAGATTGACTACTATTTTCGGCAGCACAATATCGCTATTCCTTTCCCCCAGCGGGACATTTGGATCCGCAATGCGTCGGCACTCTCTTCCCCTGCCGAGCCGACAGAAGCCGTAGGGATATCCTTGGCGCCGGCAACACCCTCCTTAAAGTCGCTGCTTCAGCAGGTAAGCTATTTTCAGTGCATGAATGACCTACAATTACGCTTTCTGATTGAAGCAGGCTACCGCAAGCACTTGGCAGCGAGGGAGATTTTGTTCCGTGCTCAGGAGCCGGTCAGTAACTTCTACATCGTGTTGCAGGGTCAGGTAGCAGCAGTTTATGAGGAGAATGGGGAACTCAAGCCAATGATGACGTTTAATCCGGGGGATCACTTTGGCGAGCTACCGCTGATGCTGGGAGTGGCCTGCCCAACCACGATGATGGCCATGACGGATACGGTATTGTTTGTCCTACCACGGGAGGGATTTGAACAGTTGCTCAAGGAACACCCTTCCCTTGCCGAGGATATTGCGGTGGCGATCGCCCGTCGTCAGGATGTGCTGGCGCAGCATCAACGGGAGCTTCAGCAGCTGAGTCGTCAAGAGCAAGATCAAAGTCGCCCCATCAGCTGGATTCGCGATCGCCTGCAAAAGCTGCTCAATTGGTAAGTCTCCTCAAGGGGTGCAATCTAGGGTAAAGGCGTGCTCCAAGTATCGGTGCAGCCGATAGGCACCTGCTTGGTATCGCACTAGAGCTACATCAAAACGACAGGGATGATCCTGCCACTGCGGTTGAGATTCTAGGAATGCTTGGGCGGCCAAAATGAGTTTGCGCTGCTTGCTGGGGGAAATAGCGCCGAGGCCATCACTATCCCAGTTGCGGGAACGGCGGGTTTTCACTTCCACAAAGCGCACCACTCCTTGCAGATCACAGGCGACAATGTCCAGCTCACCCCAAGGGCAAAACCAGTTCTGAGCTAAAATTTGACACTGCTGGGTTTGCAGCCACGCCGTAACCACCGCTTCCCCGCGATCGCCCACGTGGCGCATCGGCACTAAGCTTCAATAGGTTCGAGATTAAACAAGTCTTGGAGGGTCTGCATGGCGCGCTGGCGACTCTCTAAATCCCGCTGCGATTGCAGTTGCACGGTGGGATCATGGAGAATCTTGTTGATAATTGTGCGCGTCATTGCCTCAATCACCCCTTGATGCTTATCAGCAAACTCACTGCCGAGGCGGGAGAGGGCTTTTTCCAGTTCTTGGGTACGAATTGCTTCCATTTTTTGGCGCAGACTGCGGATAGTTGGAATCGTTTCGAGAGCGTGCCACCACGCCAAGAAGGTCTCTAATTCTTCCTCAAGGATGCCCTCAGCCTCTTGAGCCAACTGGCGTCGTGCCTCTTGGTTTTGGGCAACCACCGCTTCGAGATCATCCACATTAAAGAGTTGAACGCAGGACAGTTCTGCCACGTTGGCATGGACATTGCGGGGCACGGAAATATCAATGATCGATAGAGGGCGATCGCCCGTGAGCACGGAGCTTAAGTTCTCCCGATCCAACAGGGGTTGCGTCGCTGCTGTGCCCGTAAAGACCAAATCCATCGCGGCCACAATCGGCAGTAAATCTGTCATCGTAAAGAGTTCAAAGCGGACTTCGGGAAATTGCTGCGCCAGTTCCTGTGCTCGTTCTAAGGAGCGGTTGATAATACTCATCTCCTTGACTCCCCGAGCAATCAGGTGTTGCACCACCAAGCGGGACATTTTACCCGCACCGACAATGGCAATGCGGCAGTTTTGGAGATTTTGCAGCCGCAGATCTGCCAGTTCCACCGCTGCTGAACTAATGGAGACTGCGCCTGTGCCAATACTGGTTTCTGTGCGTACCCGCTTACCGGCAGCGATCGCCCCCGTAAAGAGGCGATTGAGAATTGAACCAATGGACTTGTACTGCTGCCCCAACTGATGACAGCGTTTCACTTGGGAGAGAATTTGCCCCTCGCCGATCACCAAGCTATCTAGCCCCGACGCCACGCGCATGAGGTGCATCACCGCATCCTGATGCAGCAGGATAAAGAGGTAGGGACGCAGTTGGGGTAGGGGAATGTGGCTCCACTCACTGAGAAACTGATGCACTTCCCGCACACCCACCTCAGTGTCACTGGTAACAATGTAAATTTCTAAGCGGTTACAGGTGCTGAGGATGGTGGCTTCCTGAATATGGGCGTAGCCGCATAGATGTTGCAGTGCCCGCTCCCGCACCTCCTCCGGCACACTTAATTTCTCGCGCACATCCACGGGGGCGGTTTTGTGACTCAAGCCAATGACAGCAATATTCATAGGAATCGGTTGACGTTCGGCTGCAACTCCATCAATTGTTGTATCAGGATTCTTGAGCCTCCTTCACGCTTGTTTGCAAGTCTTTACTAAAGCAGTGGCCTCCACAGGGGGGCACCTAAGCAAGGACATCTGAATAGGAGCGGCTGGGAGATTCCCGATAGACCTGGGTAACGGTGGCGGCCAGTCGCTGCATGCCAAGGGCAATTTCTTCATCACCGGCGGTGAGACTAATGCGCAGGCACTCCTGTTTGTGCCGCCACGGCTCGCTCAAGCCGGGGAAAAAGGAACTGCCGGGGACGACAATCACCCCTGCCCGTTTCAGGTGTTGATACAATTCCCAATCCGTCATGGGTAGATCCTGCAGCCACAGCCATGCGAAAATTGCCCCCTCACCACGATGCAAAAACCAAGGAAGGTCGTCGGGCAAAGCACTTCGTAGGGTTTCTTCAAGAACGGTAAACTTGCGCTGATAGAAGGGGCGAATGACATTGACGGACACTTCGGCAAGGGCGCCGTTGGCAATGGCTAAGGCCGCGATCGCCTGACCATAGCGCGAGGCATGAATACAGGCATTGGTTTGAAAGGCTTCAAGCACACTTAGAATCTCGCGATCGCCAATGGCAATCCCCACCCGTTCTCCCGGTAGTCCTGCTTTGGAGAGGCTGAGGCAGTGGACAATATTGCCCCCAAAGACCGGTGCTAGTTCCGTAAAGTTCAAACTGGGATAGGGGGGGCCATAGGCCGCATCAATCAGCACCGGCACGCCGTAGGGCACCGCCAGATCGGCAATTTGCCGCACTTCCACATCGGTGAGCACATTCCCCGTTGGATTGCAGGGGCGGGAGAAGATGACACACCCTGTCGTCTCATCAATGTGCAATTGTTGAAAGTTGGGACGATACTTAAAGGTGTGATCTGCTTCAAAAATCTCAAGGCGGGGACGATAGGCAACAACGGTATCGGGGGTGAGACTGACGCCGCCGTAACCGGTATATTCTGGACTCAAGGGAAGAACAACTTTCTTTAATTCACCGTTTGCGCTAAAGCCGCTAAAGGCGTTGGCTGCAAAAAAGTAAATCGCCTGACTGCCGGGCGTCACAAGAACGTTGCGCTCCGTTAGGTTCAAACCATAGCGGCGATTAAAATCAGCGACCACAGCGGCAATCAGGGGTTCATACCCTTGGCTGGTGCCGTAGCGGCAGACTACCTGACCAAATTCGGGGCTGGCCATTAGCTCGTGGGTACAGTCGCGCCACAGTTGCTCCACCTCAGGAACAATAAGAGGGTTACCTGCACTCAGGTTAATCAAGTCTTGACCGCGATTGAGCCGCAGCGTCTCGATAATATCCTTCATGATGGCGCGAACTCCCGTCAGTTGGGACATTTGTCGGCCAATCTGGGAGAGTGCAGGATTCATAGGCAACGGACATAGACAGTATTGGTTAGGATAGCATCTGCGCTTCTATTGAGGGATAGATGGAACCAATAGACACCGCCGATACGCTCGTTCGGTGGGCGACTGTAACATAACGTTAGAATAGGGCAAGAATTGTAAAGGATTCATGGCGGCGTTTATTCCCTTTGTTGGTAAACCTTCTTCCCCTTGGCGATCGCTCGTGATTGGGGTGATTGCTGTCGGTGTGATCGGCAGTGGTGGACTGCTGTGGTGGCGATCGCGCCAAACGCCCCTTGATCTGGATCGCTACACCGTACCGGTGCAGGACAGTCGCGATTTGGTAGCGCGGATTGCGGCCACCGGCAAAGTGGTACCGGTTCAAACAGTCAATATTAGTCCGAAACGGGCAGGGTTGCTGGCGGCACTCTACGTCGAGCAAGGCGATCGGGTTAAAGCCGGTCAAATCATTGCCCGCATGGACAACCGCGATGAACAGGCGCAACTGGCTCAAGCCCAAGCCAACCTTGCCGAAGCCCTTGCCCGCCGCGATCGCCTGATGGCGGGGAACCGGCCTGAGGAAATTGCCCAAGCAGTAGCCCAAGTGCAGGCCGCAGCAACCCGTGTTCAATTGGCCGAAGAACGCCTAAAACGCAATGAATTGCTTGCAGCTGAGGGGGCAATTCCCCGCGACACCCTTGACGAACTCAAAGCAAATCGGGATAGCGCGATCGCCAACCTCAATGAAGCGCAAAAGCGCCTGCAACTGCTACAGCGTGGCTCCCGCCCAGAGGAGATCCGCCAAGCCCAAGCAAGTGTTGCCGCTGCCCAAGCCCAAGTACAAGCTGCCCGTGCCGCCCTCGAAGATACGGTGATCCGTGCCCCCTTTAGCGGGATTATTACCCAGAAGTACGCCAATCCGGGAGCCTTTGTGACACCCACTACCACCGCCTCTGCAACCACCTCGGCCACCTCTACTTCAATTGTGGCGATCGCTGAAGGCTTAGAAATTCTTGCTGAGGTACCGGAAGTGGATATCGGCCAAGTGCGGGTGGGGCAGGCGGTTGAAATTCGAGCCGATGCCTATCCGGGAGAAACCTTTGAAGGGCGAGTGCGCCTGGTGGCTCCCGAAGCGGTTGTGGAGCAAAATGTTACCTTCTTTCAGGTGCGGGTTGCCTTGGTTACAGGACTGGACAAACTGCGCTCCGGCATGAATGTGGATTTAGATTTTCTAGGGCAAAAAATTCAAAATGCCCTCTTGGTGCCCACGGTGGCAATTGCGGTGGAGCGCGGCCAAACCGGAGTTTATGTGGTGGGAGAAAACCAACGGCCAAAATTCCGTCCCGTTACCATCGGCAACAGCTGGCAGGATCAGACGCAAATCATCAGCGGCGTGCACGCCGGGGAGCGGGTCTTTATTGATTTTCCTGCGCGGCTGCGGCCGAAACAAGACTAGTTATGGGCTTGCACCACGTTTCCATTCGCACAGCCAATATTCAGCGGGCGATCGCCTTCTACGAATGTTTGGGCTTCACGGTGGAGGTTCGCTTTACCACAGGCTATACCCTTGCCTGTTGGCTGACAGGCTGGCAAACCCGCCTCGAACTGCTGCAAGTGCCTGAACCCCAGCCGCTTGCGGATCCTTTTCACGACGAGCACTACGTCGGCTACTACCATCTCTCCTTTGATTTGAGCGAGCATCCCGATCCCCTTGAAACATGGCTCCATCAGGTAGCGCAAACCTTGAAGGCCCAGGGTTTGCCCTTTGAGCTACTGTTGAAGCCGACTCCGCAAGTGATTGGTTCGCACCTTTATCACGTCGCTTTTATTCGGGACTGCGATGGCCTGCCCCTTGAATTTTTGCAGTGTCTCGGTGCCTGCTGAGGCCTCAATGCCGATAAAAGATAAAAGCCGATAAAAGATAAAATAAGTGAGGTTAAGAAATTGTTGGGTCGTCCATAGGCATGCAACTGCAAACGATTACTACCGCGATTCCCGATTGGTCGGGGGACTTACTGGCGATCGCCGTCTTTCAAACGGAGGGCGCCCTCACCCTCACCGACCCCTACACGACCCTTGATCAACGGCTTAACGGCCTATTGCAGGAGCTGATCAACGAGGGAGAATTTCAGGGCAAATCCGGTACCTCCCTGCTCATGCGCCTGCTGCCCAACTTCCCGATCAGGAAACTCCTGCTGGTGGGTTTAGGCAATCGTGACGAATTTACTCTGGAAACCCTGCGCCGCACTGCTGCGACCATTGCCCGTACTGCTCGCCGTGAACGTGCAAAAACTTTAGGCATGGCCTTGCCCCATGAAACGTGGGATGTGGCTGAGGCTGCCCAAGCTATTGCCGAAGGGACGCTCCTTGCCCTCCACAGTGATGTTCGCTTCAAGTCGGATCCGGAAGCGCGTAAGCTCCTGCCCTATCCCGACTCCGTAACGCTGTTGGGTTTAGGGGAGCAAACTGCCGCCTTGATCCGTGCCCGCCAGATCTGTGAGGGGGTAATTCTTGCGCGGGAGCTGGTAAATGCCCCGGCCAATGAAGTAACGCCAGTCACCCTAGCAGAAACAGCTCAGCAACTGGCGGCTACCTACGGCTTAACGGCAAAAATTTTGGAGCGCGAGGAATGTGCTGCCTTGGGGATGGGTGCCTTTTTGGGGGTGGCCCAAGGCTCCGACCTGCCGCCGAAATTTATTCACCTTACCTATACGCCGGCGGGCACGGTACAGAAGAAAATTGCCCTCGTCGGCAAGGGACTGACCTTTGATTCGGGCGGCCTCAACCTCAAGACCCAAGGGGGCATTGAAACTATGAAAATGGACATGGGGGGAGCCGCCGCCGTTTTGGGCACTGCCAAGGTCATCGCTCAACTCAAACCCCCCGGCATTGAGGTTCACTTTATCATTGCCGCCACGGAAAACATGATCAGCGGCCATGCCCTGCATCCGGGGGATATTCTTACCGCTTCCAACGGTAAAACCATTGAGGTCAACAATACCGATGCCGAAGGCCGCCTCACCCTTGCCGATGCCCTTGTCTATGCCGAGAAACTGGGCGTAGATGCCATTGTGGATTTGGCAACCCTGACAGGTGCTTGTATTGTTGCCTTGGGGGATAACATTGCCGGTCTGTGGAGCAATAATTCCGAATTGGCGCAAGCGCTGCAACAGGCCGGCGATCGCGCCGGTGAGAAATTGTGGCCGATGCCCCTTGAGAATAAATACTTTGAGGGCATGAAGTCCCAAGTGGCGGATATGAAAAACACCGGCCCGCGATCGGCAGGCTCAATCACTGCTGCCCTCTTTCTCCAGCAATTTGTCGATCACACCCCTTGGGCACACCTAGATATTGCCGGCCCCGTCTGGGCAGAAAAGGAGGATGGCTACAATAATCCCTGTGGAACCGGGTATCCCGTGCGCACACTGGTGGAGTGGCTATGCCGTCTTAGTCAGTAGTAACTGAATGCGATCGCCCCAACGGCTTATTGTGCAAGCCGACCAAATTCGAGATCGGTGCGTCACCTTGACTGCTGAGCAGCGGCATTATCTGTACCATGTGTTGCGTCTTAAAGCAGGCGATGAACTCTGGATCCTAGATGGTCGGGGTCGGCGTTGGCTGGGGGAAATTCAGGAAAACACCGTTAAACTATTACGCGCTGATTGCCCTGAGACGGAACTTTCCACCGAGATTATTCTCTGCTTAGCGCTATTGAAGGCGGCCAGCTTCGAGCAAGTGTTGCAACAGGCAACGGAATTGGGGGTCAAGCGCATCATTCCGATTCACACGGCGCGATCGCTCCTGCAACCTAGTCCCCATAAATACCGACGCTGGCAGCGCATTCTCCAAGAGGCCACCGAGCAAAGCGAGCGGCTGTATGTGCCCACCCTCGGCGATCCGCTGTCTGTTGCCGACATGGTAAAGCTGACCCCCAAGGGCTACATCGCCAGTTTGCAGGCTTCCCGGTTACTGTGGGATTGCTTGCCCCAGATGGATCTGTCTCGACCCATTTATCTGGCGATCGGGCCAGAAGGGGGATGGACAGAGTCAGAACTGGCGCAGGTCTTGGCCGCCGGTTGGCAAGCCTTTTCCTTGGGTCGGCGTACCCTGAGGGCCGTCACGGCGGCGATCGCCAGCCTGACCTTAGTGAGCCATTACAGCGAGAGGCACTGTCCAACTGCACAACAGCATTGACAATGCGACAGCTACCTCGGTACACTGGAAATTCGGTGAAATTAACGTAAGCAGCAATGCCCACCATCCAGCAACTGATCCGCCAAGAGCGGGAACTGTTGAAAAAGAAAACAAAATCTCCTGCCCTCAAAGGCTGTCCTCAACGGCGTGGGGTTTGTACACGGGTTTATACCACCACGCCCAAAAAGCCCAATTCCGCCTTGCGCAAAGTGGCACGGGTACGCCTGACCTCTGGCTTTGAGGTGACCGCTTATATTCCAGGAATTGGCCACAACTTGCAGGAGCATTCCGTGGTGATGATTCGCGGCGGTCGGGTTAAAGATTTGCCCGGTGTGCGTTACCACATTATTCGTGGCACGCTGGACACTGCTGGTGTCAAAGACCGTAAGCAAGGTCGCTCCAAGTACGGTGCCAAGCGTCCCAAACCTGGTGAGGCTGCTGCTACTGGCAAGAAAAAATAATTTCCGCTCTCCTATCTCCTATCTCCTTGAGTCCACCCTTGAAACCCTAAACTTCACTAGAGCAAACAGCAAACACCTATGTCTCGTCGCAATCGCGCTCAAAAACGTCCTACTGCCCCTGATCCGGTCTATAACAACGTGCTGGTGAATATGTTGATCCAGCGAATTATGCTCAACGGCAAAAAATCCCTTGCCAGCCGCATTGTCTATGACGCGATGAAAACCGTACAGGAGCGTACCGGCGAGGATGCTCTGCAAATTTTTGAGCGTGCAGTAAAAAATGCAACGCCTCTAGTGGAAGTGAAAGCCCGCCGTGTGGGGGGTGCCACCTATCAAGTCCCCATGGAAGTGCGTCCTGATCGCGGCGTTGCCTTGGCCTTGCGCTGGTTAGTGCAATTTTCCCGCAAACGGTCTGGTCGTTCGATGTCCGCCAAGTTGGCCAATGAATTGATGGATGCTGCCAACGAAACCGGGAGCACCATTCGTAAACGAGAAGAAACCCACAAAATGGCAGAAGCCAACAAAGCCTTTGCCCACTATCGCTACTAAACCGTCACACGGTTCAAGAGTTGGATACAATTATTTAAGAATTCTAACGTAATGCAACAAACAAGGAGGTAGCTGTGGCACGGACGACCCCGCTAGAGCGAGTGCGAAACATCGGGATTGCCGCTCATATTGATGCGGGTAAAACAACCACAACTGAGCGTATTCTTTTCTATTCCGGTGTGGTGCACAAAATTGGCGAAGTGCACGAGGGTACCACGGTTACCGACTGGATGGAACAGGAGCGGGAGCGGGGCATCACCATTACAGCCGCCGCCATTAGCACCTCTTGGAAAGATCACCAGATCAACATTATTGATACCCCCGGTCACGTGGACTTCACGATTGAAGTCGAGCGTTCCATGCGGGTTCTCGATGGCGTGATTGCTGTCTTTTGTTCTGTCGGTGGTGTGCAACCCCAGTCAGAAACTGTGTGGCGCCAAGCCGATCGCTACGGCGTCCCGCGTGTTGTCTTCGTCAACAAGATGGATCGCACCGGGGCGAACTTCTATAAAGTCTATGATCAGATTCGCGATCGCCTGCGGGCGAATGCTGTGCCGATTCAGTTGCCCATTGGTGCTGAAGATCAGTTCAAAGGCATCGTTGATCTCGTGCGGATGCGCGCCAAAATCTACAAAGACGACCTTGGTAAGGAAATCGAAGACACCGAAATTCCTGCCGAGATGACCGAACTGGCGGAAGAGTACCGCACCAAGCTCATTGAGGCCGTTGCTGAAACCGACGATGCCCTCATGGAAAAATACTTTGAGGGGGAAGATCTCACGGAAGAGGAAATCCGCGCCGCCCTACGTAAAGGGACAATCTCAGGCAGCATTGTGCCAATGCTTTGTGGCTCCGCCTTCAAAAATAAAGGCGTGCAGTTGCTCCTTGATGCCGTCGTGGACTATCTGCCCTCGCCTATTGATATTCCTGCCATTAAAGGTCATCTTCCCGATGGCACAGGAGTAGAGCGGGCTGCCGATGATGATCAACCACTTGCGGCACTAGCTTTTAAGATCATGTCGGATCCCTATGGTCGTCTCACCTTTGTCCGCGTGTATTCTGGCGTTCTGAAAAAAGGCAGCTATGTGCTCAATGCCACCAAAGGTAAAAAAGAGCGTATCTCTCGTCTGATCGTGCTCAAAGCGGATGAGCGAATTGAGGTGGATGAACTGCGAGCAGGGGATCTCGGTGCTGCTCTAGGTCTGAAGGAAACCTTCACGGGGGATACCCTCTGCGACGAAAACTCCCCTGTGATCCTTGAATCCCTGTATATTCCAGAGCCGGTCATTTCCGTGGCTGTGGAACCCAAAACCAAGCAGGACATGGAAAAACTCTCCAAAGCCCTGCAAGCCCTCTCTGAGGAGGATCCCACGTTCCGCGTTAGTGTTGATCCTGAAACCAACCAGACCGTGATTGCGGGCATGGGGGAATTGCACCTTGAGATTCTTGTGGATCGGATGCAGCGGGAGTTCAAAGTGGAAGCCAATATTGGGCAACCCCAAGTGGCCTACCGCGAAACGATTCGCAAACCCGTTCGTGCCGAAGGCAAATTCATCCGTCAAAGTGGGGGTAAAGGCCAATATGGTCACGTTGTGATTGAAGTTGAGCCTGCTGAACCTGGTACAGGGTTTGAATTTGTCTCCAAAATTGTCGGCGGTGTCGTACCTAAGGAGTACATTCCACCTGCTGAACAAGGGATGAAGGAAGCCTGTGAATCAGGAATTTTGGCAGGGTACCCCGTGATTGACCTTAAAGTTACCCTAGTGGATGGCTCCTACCACGAGGTGGACTCCTCAGAAATGGCCTTCAAGATTGCTGGCTCCATGGCAATTAAAGAAGCAGTTATGAAAGCGAACCCTGTGCTCCTAGAGCCAATGATGAAGGTCGAGGTCGAGGTTCCAGAAGAATTCCTTGGGACAGTGATGGGAGATTTGATTGCCCGTCGCGGTCAAATTGAGGGACAAACTGTGGAAAATGGCATTGCCAAAGTAACTGCAAAAGTCCCTCTCGAACGGATGTTTGGCTATGCCACTGACATTCGCTCGAATACCCAAGGTCGGGGAATTTTCTCGATGGAATTCAGCCATTACGAGGAAGTCCCCCGGAATGTGGCTGAGGCAATCATTGCCAAAAATAAAGGGAACGCATAGTCTATACGAGGAACAACATGGCACGCGCTAAATTTGAACGAACCAAACCCCACGTTAACATTGGTACAATTGGTCACGTTGACCACGGTAAAACCACACTGACCGCAGCCATCACCATGACACTGGCTGCCCAAGGGAAAGCTCAGGCTCGCCGGTATGATGAAATTGACGCTGCACCTGAGGAAAAAGCCCGTGGGATTACCATCAACACGGCTCACGTGGAGTATGAGACCGAGAAACGTCACTATGCTCACGTGGATTGCCCCGGCCACGCCGACTATGTGAAAAACATGATTACAGGGGCTGCTCAAATGGACGGTGCCATTCTCGTGGTGGCCGCTACCGATGGTGCCATGCCCCAAACCAAAGAGCACATTCTCTTGGCACGTCAGGTGGGGGTGCCCAGCATCATTGTCTTCCTGAACAAAGTGGATATGGTGGACGACGAAGAACTGTTGGAACTGGTGGAACTGGAACTGCGGGAACTCCTCAGCGAATATGAATTCCCCGGTGATGAAGTGCCCATCATCCGTGGTTCGGGCCTGAAAGCCCTTGAAGCGATGACTGCCAACCCGAAAACCCAACGCGGTGAAAATGAGTGGGTAGATAAAATCTACGAGCTAATGGACGCCGTGGACAACTACATTCCTACCCCTGAGCGGGATGTGGATAAGCCCTTCCTGATGGCTGTAGAAGACGTGTTCTCCATTACCGGTCGTGGTACGGTGGCCACAGGGCGGATTGAGCGGGGTCGCATTAAACTCAACGAAACCGTGGAACTTGTGGGCCTGCGGGAAACTCGGACAACAACGGTCACCGGTATTGAAATGTTCAAGAAGAGTCTCGAAGAGGGGATTGCCGGTGACAATGCTGGATTGCTGCTGCGCGGCCTGAAAAAAGAGGATGTGGAACGGGGGATGGTGATTGCCAAACCCGGCTCCATTACGCCCCACACTCAATTTGAGGGTGAAGTGTACGTGCTCACTGAAAAAGAGGGTGGCCGTAAAACGCCCTTCTTTGCGGGTTATCGTCCTCAGTTCTATGTGCGTACCACCGATGTGACCGGTACGATTACCTCCTTCACCGCTGACGATGGTAGCCCTGCTGAAATGGTGATGCCTGGTGACCGCATCAAAATGACTGTGGAACTCATCCAGCCTATTGCTATTGAGCAAGGGATGCGCTTTGCTATTCGTGAAGGTGGCCGTACGATTGGTGCGGGCGTTGTCTTGAAAATCATCAAGTAGTTGATCTTGATGGCCGCTAGCCTTTCTGTTGTGTTGGCGGCCTTTTTTGTCTGAATTTTTGTTTGATTCTCTCTGAACCTTGACAAGTAAGGAAGATTCCTATGGCTGCTTTACAACAGAAAATTCGTATTTGCCTTAAAGCCTTTGATCACCGATTACTCGATACTTCCTGCGATCGCATTGTGGAAACCGCAAAAAGAACCGGTGCTTCTCCGGTGGGGCCGATTCCTCTGCCGACGCGGCGACGAGTTTACTGTGTCCTGCGATCGCCCCACATTGATAAGGACTCGCGGGAGCATTTTGAAACCCGTACCCACCGTCGCATCCTCGACATTTACCAACCTTCCCCGAAAACCATTGATGCCCTGATGAAGTTGGACTTGCCGGCGGGGGTGGATATTGAAGTGAAATTGTAAGCGGTGCCGAAGTTCACTACACTGAGGGATATGACGCATACAGTTATTCATCCCTCACCTTCTGAGTCTTCTTTGCAGCCCCCTGCCATGGCCTATTGGATTAACTGCCGGCAGGGGCATAGCCATCTTTTGTGGGTGACGCTGCGGCTAACGGCACCCCAAACCGATGTTCTTGATCTGCACTTGCCGGTGTGGACGCCCGGCTCCTACCTTGTGCGCGAATATGCACGGCATCTAGAGAACTTTACGGCAACGGCTGCCGACGGTACTCCCCTTGAGTGGTGGAAGTGTGCCAAAAACCGCTGGCAGGTGGCCTGTACGCCGGCGCTGGCACTGCAGGTGCGCTATGCCGTCTATGCCCATGAACTCTCGGTGCGCACCAACCATTTTGACAGCAGCCACGCCTATTTTAATCCCGCGGCGGTGTGTCTTTATGTGCCGGAATATCGCGATCAGCCCCTCACGGTGACCGTTGAAGCCCCTCCCAATTGGCGGGTGACCACTCCCCTCCAACCCTTGGGCGAGGATGGCTGCACCTTTTGGGTGGCAAATTACGATCTGTTGGTGGATAGCCCCTTTGAGGTGGGCACGCACCCTGTTTACACCTTTGAGGTGGCGGGCAAACCCCATGAATTGGCGGTGTGGGGAAAGGGAAATTTCGATCCCCCGCGGGCGATCGCCGATATTCAACGAATTGTTGAAACCCAAGCCGCTCTTTTTGGCGGTCTGCCCTACGAGCGCTATGTCTTTATCTTGCACCTCACCCACAGGGGCTATGGCGGTCTTGAGCACCTAAACGGCTGCTCCTTGATTTTTGACCGCTTTGGCTTTCAGCAAGCGGAGCAGTATCGCCGCTTTCTCTGTTTGGTGGCCCATGAGTTTTTCCACCTCTGGAATGGGAAGCGGATTCGCCCCCAAGCCTTTGAGGTTTTTGACTACGACGGTGAGAATTACACCACAAGTCTCTGGTTTGCCGAAGGGGTGACCAGTTACTTCGATCAGCTCATTCCCCTCTGGGCAGGGCTATTTGATGCCAAGGTTTACCTGAAGCTCCTCGGTGAGAGCCTCAATCGCTATTGGCAAACGCCGGGTCGGTTTGTTCAATCCCTGAGTGCCGCCAGCTTTGATGCTTGGATTAAGCTCTATCGCCCCGATGAAAACAGCATTAATTCGCAGATGTCCTACTACCTCAAAGGGGAGTTGGTCGCCCTGCTGCTGGATTTGCGGATTCGCCTTAACTTCAATCACGGGCGATCGCTCCTCGATGTTTTGCGGCGGTTGTGGCAGCACTATGGTGAGACAGGTCAGGGCTACACCCCCGATGAGCTGTGGCAGACAATTGAAACCGTTGCCGATGAAAACTTGGCAACCTGGCGCGAGCAGTTCATTGACGGCACGGTGGAACTCCCCCTTCAGGAGTGGCTGGCCAAAGTCGGTCTGGAGCTGGTTCCCCAAGACGCCCTCCCCTACACGGGGCTTCAGTTCAAGCAGGAGCATGGTTCTCTCCAGGTCAAAGCGGTTCTGCGCAACTCCCCTGCTGAACAGGCAGGCTTGGCGGCCGGGGATGAAATCATTGCCCTCAACGGTTGGCGCATCAGGGCAGAGGACTGGTCAGAGCGCCTGCGGGAGTGCCAAGCGGGGGAGACAATCCAGCTGACCTGGTTCCACGATCAGCAGTTGCACACCGGCACCTTGGTTTTAGGAGAACCACAACCCCACTATCAGGTGCAGTGCCGTGCGGATGCCACGCCGGCGCAGCGCGCCCATTTAACAGCCTGGTTGGGAGCCACCGCAGCACAGCTTTAGGGGAGGTGGCGGAGTGCTTCAGCCCTTGCTGCAGAATCGCGATCGCCTAGAGCAGATGCTGCGACAACTTCCCCTGTGCCCCGGTGTCTATTTCTTCAAGGACAAGACGGATCAGATTCTCTACATCGGCAAGTCCAAACGCCTGCGATCGCGGGTGCGCTCCTACTTTCGTGAGCCGGCCCAACTGGGGCCGCGCCTTGAATTAATGGTCTATCAGGTGGCGGACATTGAATTCATCGTCACCGATACGGAAGCCGAAGCCCTTGCCCTCGAAGCCAATTTAATCAAGCAGCACCAGCCCCCCTTCAATGTTCTCCTCAAGGATGACAAGAAGTATCCCTACGTCTGTATTACTTGGTCAGAACCCTATCCCCGCATTTTCATTACCCGCAAACGCCAGTTTGGCAATGTCGGCGAGACCGGTAGGGATTCTCCTAAGGATCGCTACTATGGCCCCTATGTGGACAGCTTTCGCCTGCGCCAGACCCTTGCCCTTGTGAAGCGGCTGTTTCCGCTGCGGCAACGTCCCCGCCCCCTCTTTAAGGATCGCCCCTGCCTCAACTACGACATTGGGCGCTGTCCGGGGGTCTGCCAAGGCCTGATTTCACCCGAGGAGTATCGGCAAACGTTGCAGAAGGTAGCAATGATCTTTCAGGGGCGCACGGGGGAACTGGTGGCGCAGTTGCAGACCCAGATGGCACAAGCGGCAGCGGAGCTTAATTTTGAGTTGGCGGCACGCCTGCGGGATCAAATTCGCGCCTTGGAGCAGTTGGGCGTTGATCAAAAAGTGTCCCTCCCCGATGATACGGTGTCGCGGGATGCCATTGCCCTAGCTGTGGGCGATCGCTATGCGGCCGTTCAACTCTTTCAAATTCGCGGCGGTCGCCTGGTGGGGCGTTTAGCTTTCGTTGCCGATGCCCAGAGCGGCAGCCCCGCCACCATTTTGCAGCGGGTGCTCGAAGAACACTATGCCCAAGTGGAGGATGTAGAAATTCCCGGTGAAATTTTGCTGCAATATCCTCTGCCTGAGGCAGACCTGCTGCGCACCTACTTAAGTGAAAAGAAAGGCCGCGCCGTTACCTTCACCGTTCCCCAACGGCAGGCCAAAGCCGAACTGATTGCCATGGTGCAGCGCAATGCCGAACTGGAACTGGCCCGCATTCAACAGGCCGGCGATCGCACCCAAGCTGCCCTTGAAGATTTAGCCCAACTCCTTGGCCTTGACACCCTTCCCCATCGCATTGAGGGCTACGACATTTCCCACCTTCAGGGGTCTGATGCGGTGGCCGCACGGGTTGTCTTTATTGATGGTTTGCCCGCCAAGCAGCACTATCGCCACTACAACATCCGCCACCCCGCGGTGAAACTCGGCCACTCCGATGACTTTGCCAGCCTTGCCGAGATTCTCCACCGCCGCTTTGCCCCCTACCTAGAGGGAAAAAGTAACCCCCTAGAAACCGATGACTGGCCCGATGTGATCCTCATTGATGGCGGCAAGGGACAACTCTCCGCCGTAGTTCAGGTTTTGGAGCCTCTCTTGGGCGATCTTACCCTTCTCAGCTTGGCCAAACAGCGGGAAGAGATTTTCCTCCCCCATCAATCCCAGCCCCTCCCAACCGATCCGGAGCAACCGGGGGTACAATTGCTGCGGCGGGTTCGCGATGAGGCTCACCGCTTTGCCCTCAACTTCCACCGCCAAAAACGCGCCCAACGTCAACGGCGATCGCACCTCGACCAAATTCCGGGCTTGGGCTATCGGCGCCAAAAGGAACTGCTTGCCACCTTCCGCTCCATTGACTCCATCCGCATGGCCACCCCCGAACAGTTGGCGCAGGTGCATGGGGTTGGCCCCCGCCTAGCGGAAAAAATTTACCGCTACTTTCACAATGATTTTGATCCTTCCCCTTGACCACTTCTTGGGAAATAGGCATGGAGAACCCTAGGGCAAGGGTTTGTCCTTTCTCCTAGGGGAAATACCTAATCTAACAGGCAATTGACTAAAGCGGGTAACGCGATTCGAACGCGCGACATCAACCTTGGCAAGGTTGCGCTCTACCACTGAGCTATACCCGCAGTAGTAACTTAGTCTAGGAAATAAGCAGGGGGATTGTCAAGGGCGGCAACCGGTGTTTTATCGCCGGCGATCGCCCCCGCTCAATGGCTTCTTGGCGCGTACATGATAATGAGCGTTCCGAGGAGGGCAACCCCGGCACCGAGCAGATCAAACTTATTGGGGCGCACTTTATCAATTCCCCAGCCCCAGAACAGCGCCACCAGTAGGAAGATGCCACTATAGGCTGCCTGAACACGACCGAAATGGGCAGGTTGAAGGGTTGGCACCATCCCATAGATAAAAAGTACGACTGCCCCTGCGATGGCATGCCAAATACTTTTGTGCTCCCGTAGCCAGAGCCAGATAAGATAGGCTCCCCCCAGCTCAAGTAGGCCGGTGATTAGAAAATAAAGTAAGGATTTCGCTACTTTCATCACCCTTGTGCTTGCTATAACCTAGAAACTACATTGGCCAGCAACCGGCAATCAAGGCCGTCCCCTGTGCTATTGTCAAGTGCTCTTGAAGCTCGTAAGGGGGGCGGCCATTTGGCCTACGGGGGTGGGCAATCGCTTTCGAGACATCAGGGGAGTTGTGAGCCTTTGGGCTGGCGGTTGTTGCGGCGCAGCAAGTTTTCGCTGCGGTTTGAAAAGTCGGCAGGTCAAGCGCAAATTAAGGCAGGGATCACCCCCCTACCGCACAAACAGCCCTTCTCTAAAATAGGAGATACGCGGAGACAATGATGAAGGCCTTATGCCAAGCTAAAGAAGTTGTTTTCCATTCCTAACGCCATGAGTGAACCGACGCCCGAGGATTTAACCCCCCAATTCGGTTGGTCGCGCTACGCAGAGCTGATCAACGGCCGCTTTGCCATGATTGGGTTTGCTGCGCTGCTAGTGCTGGAGTGGATCACCGGCCAAGATTTCTTTACGTGGCTGGGGTTGCGATAGGCTGTGACGGCACCACTGCGCCTAGCGGGAGTCACGCGGCGCTTTGCGCCGGGGGTGGGGATTGGCCCGCTCTCCTTCACCGTACCGGCCGGGGAGCTTTGGGTGATTGTCGGACCGTCGGGGTGTGGTAAATCCACCCTCTTGCGGCTCATTGCCGGCCTAGAGCAGCCTACCGAGGGGGAAATCTACATTGGCGATACCTGTGTCAACGGCCTCAGTGGGCGCGATCGCGACGTGGCCATGGTCTTTCAGAACTATGCGCTTTATCCGCACATGACCGTGGCCGAAAACTTGGGCTTTGGCCTAAAGATGCGCGGTGTTGATCCGGCCACACGGCAGCAACGGATTCTTCAGGTGGCGAAGCTCCTAGGGATTGAGTCTTTGCTTCAGCGCAAACCACGTCAACTGTCTGGCGGTCAGCAGCAGCGGGTGGCCTTGGGAAGAGCCTTGGCGCGATCGCCCCGGATCTTTCTGCTGGATGAACCCCTCTCTAACCTTGATGCCCAACTGCGGGAGCAAACCCGTGCGGAATTGAAGCAACTGCATCAACAGCTGGGGATTACCACCCTCTATGTCACCCACGATCAAGTAGAGGCCATGACCCTCGGCGATCGCATTGTGGTACTGGATCGCGGTCAAATCCAGCAAATCGGCACCCCTGCCGACCTCTACGAAAGACCCGCAAATACGATGGTGGCTCGGTTTCTCGGCACCCCACCGATGAATCTCCTGCCCGCTCGCTGGGATGGCAGCCGCTTTTGGATAGGGCAGCAACCTTTGTTCTGTCCTGATACTCCCCACTGGCCGCTGAAAGGTGAACAGACCCTCACCGTGGGAATTCGTCCAGAGCATTTGCAGATCGCTGAGACCGGGTTGGGGGCGATCGCCACTCTCGTTGAACCCCTTGGCCGCGAAGCCATTGTTCGCTGTCGCCTCATGAATAGTACCCAAGAACTGCTGTGGCTAGCTTCTAGTCATCAAGTCCCTCAAATGGGTGACCCTCTCTACTTGCAGGTCAGTCATCTTTATCTTTTTGACCCCACGACCGGGGCAGCCCTCAATTTTGAGCCTTGCTGAAAATTCCTCGGTACCCTTACCCAAGATTGGTGGGTTCGCTTAGAATACAACTAGGATTCTGTAAAATTTCGTAACTTCTGCGGCCAGCCCCTCCATGACTTCGGTAACCTCTCTTTTTTCACCTGTCGAAGCAGATCTCTGTGTACTGACAGAGAACCTGAAGGCACTGATTGGAGCACAACACGCCGTACTCTCTGCTGCCGCCGAACATCTTTTTGCCGCCAGTGGCAAGCGTATCCGACCCGCCATTGTCTTTTTGGTGTCGCGAGCTACGCTTCCCGATCAGGGAATTACCCCCCGGCACTGCCGCTTGGCAGAAATTACGGAAATGATTCATACCGCTAGTCTCTTTCATGATGATGTGGTGGATCAAGCGCAACTGCGGCGGGGGGTGCCCACCGTCAACAGTGTCTTTGGCAATCGGGTGGCCATTCAAGCAGGAGACTTTCTCTTTGCCCAAGCCTCTTGGTACTTAGCCGATTTGGATAACCTGCAAGTGGTGAAGCTCCTCTCCCAAGTGATCAAAGACTTTGCTGAAGGGGAAATTCGCCAAGGCTTTAACCGTTTTGACACCAGCATTACCCTAGACGACTATCTGCTGAAAACCTACTACAAGACCGCCTCCCTGATTGCCAACAGTGCCAAGGCCGCCGCCGTTCTCAGCGAAGCACCCCCAGAAACCATCGAAGCCATGTACACCTACGGCAAAAATTTGGGGTTGGCCTTTCAAATCGTGGATGACATCTTGGACTTTACCCGCTCCACCGCAGAACTGGGCAAACCCGCCGGCTCAGATCTACGCGATGGCAACCTGACTGCCCCTGTGCTCTTTGCCTTGCCGAAGGTTCCCTACCTCCAGACCCTCATTGAACGGGAGTTAAGTGAAGAAGGGGATCTGGAAACGGCCCTCAACTTGGTGCGCCAAAGCGGTGCCATTGAAGATGCCCGTAACTTAGCTAAGGAATATGCCCAGGCGGCTCTACCGGCCCTTGAAGTGCTTCCCCCTTCAGAAGCGCGCCAAGCCCTTAGCCGGTTAACGGATTATGTTCTTGAGCGACTGTATTGAGTTGCGAGGCAAACGAGTTCTGATGCGCAGCGCATAAATCTGCGGCAGTAAACGAAAACTAAAAAATAGAATAGAAATAGCCCTACTTAAGTGCAGACCAAGTGCAGATCAATGGTATAAGTGCGGGATGAGGAGAGAATCCCCTACACTAAACACAGGGGGAACATCCACCCGGCGAACCCATGACTTGTTTTTGGTGTGGGAGTGAATTGTGGCACGAGGCGTCAAACAGCGTAAACCGGTGAGTTCTACTGTGGGTCGTCAGGGTAATCCAAAACTAACCCCCAAAAGGACTATCCAGCGATCGCGCCCCTCTCCTTGGCATACCCTTGGTTGGATTGCTGCTTTTGGCACTGTGTCTTTGGTCTCGGCCTTTGTGGGCATGACCTTTGTTTTAATATCGCCATTTCAAGGGACGAGTCATCGGGGACAGGGCGGTCTCTCTTGGCTAGAAATGATGACACGGGGGTTCCAGTATGGCATGAGTCGGCCAGTGAATCTCCTCGTGCTGGGGGTGGATAAAGTCTTGGATGCCCCTGAAGGCTCTCCAGAACGGTTCCGTGGTCGCACGGATACAATGCTGCTGGCGCGGTTTAACCCTGAAAATGGTACGATTACGGTCTTGAGTATTCCCCGTGATACCCGCGTGGAAATTCCCGGATATGGCATTGACAAAATTAATGCAGCCAATGTTTATGGGGCAGTCAATCTAACGGTGCGGGTGGTCAGTGAAACCCTCAACTATACCCCCGTTGATCGCTACATTCGCATTGATACGGGGGCATTTCGGGAACTGGTAGATCTGGTGGGCGGCGTCGAGGTGAATGTGCCGAAGCGAATGGTTTATACCGATCACACCCAAAAACTCTACATTGATCTTCAACCGGGGCTGCAAACTCTGAATGGAGAGCAAGCGGAGGGGTTTGTTCGCTTTCGTTACGATGAATTGGGGGATATTGGCCGTGCCCAACGGCAGCAGATGTTGATCAAGGCTTTGCAAAAGAAACTGACCAATCCCGTCATGTTGACCCAGTTGCCGAAAATCTACAGCGTCCTCCAAAAATATGTGGATACGGATTTAACCTTTGCCGAACTGATGGCGATCGCCCAGTTTAGTCTGCGCATTGAACCGGACAATCTCCGCTTGATCCTGCTGCCGGGGCGTTTTGGTGGCGATGGCTATGAGGTCAGCTACTGGCTGCCTGATGAGGAACGGATTAAGCAGGTGGTGGCAGAACATTTTAGCGATCGCCCCTCGAAACTCGTCAACCATCCATGGAGGGAAACAGAGACGCTGCGCATTGCCCTGCAAAATGCCTCCGGAAGTCGCGATGCTGCCCAAGACATGGCCGATTTTCTCGCCCACCACGGCTATACCAACGTGATCATTGGCGAAGAGTGGTATCAGCAAGCCGCTGAAACGGAAATCGTGGCTCAACAGGGAGATCTAGGGGCGGCGCAAATGATCCGCTCTGTTCTTGGCATGGGACGAGTGTCGGCCAACTCCACCGGTGTGCTGTCATCGGATATCACAATTCGCATTGGTCGCGACTGGGCAGCTGTCTTGCACTAGGTCAAGGTTGCGGGCAGTTTCTTCTTCACAGCCTCGGGTGCGAGAATGCGGTCAATGATGCCGTATTCCTTGGCCATTTGTGGCGTCATATAGAGCAATCGATCCATATCGCGGGTGATACGCTCAGGGGGTTGCCCCGTGTTTTGCGCCAAAATCTCCACCATCATGGCTTTGTTTGCCAAGACTTCGCGGGCGCGAATTTGAATATCGGTGGCCTGCCCTTGGGCATAGCTTTTGGTTTGGTGGAGGACAATCGTCGCATGGGGTAAGCTGGCGCGACACCCCTTTGTGCCGGCGGAGAGCAACATAGCTGCCATCCCCATGGCTTGACCAATGCAGATCGTGTGAACCGGAGGCTTGATGTAGCGCATGGTGTCGCAGATGGCAAAGGCCTCCGTTTCAAAGCCAATGGGTTCGCCATCGTAGCGGGAGGTACCCGTCGAGTTAATGTAAATGCGGATCGGTTTTTCGGGATCGTCGTATTGCAGATAGAGCAGTTCCGCAATGATCAGCTCCGTGACCGCTGGCACCAGAGGCATACCTAGATAGACGATCCGTTCCTTCAACAGTAGTGAAGGGAGATCAGGGGGTGGGGTGCGATAGTAAGCATCGCCATAGTAGGCCGCTTGGGCAGCAGTAATGGGCAACCGCATAGGACGCTCAGCAAATGACAGACTATCTGTACTCTAGCAAGGAATTGCCGTCGGGATCGGGGGAGGACACCCTCTATAATCAAATCAGCCGTTGAGGGAGATGAAATTCTTTGGGCATGCGTCAACAACCCGGTTCGCAGTTGGTCGCTTGGGTACTAGCCGTCGCCATTGTCCTACTGATCATCCTTTTGAATGCCGTGGTGATTATTAATCCCGGCCAAGCAGGGGTGCTGAGTATTTTGGGCAAAGCTCAGGATACCCCCCTCCTCGAGGGGATTCACTGGAAGCCCCCATTTATTGCCAGCGTGGATGTCTATGACGTAACCGTACAGAAGTTTGAAGTGCCGGCGGAAAGTGCCACCAAAGACTTGCAGGACATTAAGGCCAGTTTTGCCATTAACTTTCGCCTAGACCCCATGGCCATCGTGGATGTGCGTCGCACCCAAGGAACCCTAGAAAATATTGTGGCTAAAATTATTGCTCCTCA
This sequence comes from Thermosynechococcus sp., assembly GCF_046299635.1. Classification (GTDB taxonomy): domain Bacteria; phylum Cyanobacteriota; class Cyanobacteriia; order Thermosynechococcales; family Thermosynechococcaceae; genus Thermosynechococcus. The sequence continues at coordinate 49,121 of NZ_JBKBHV010000007.1, forward strand.
GACCCAAGAGGCCTTCAAAATTGCTGCTGCCCGTCGTACCGCAGAGGAGGCGATTACCAAGCGGGATGAACTCAAAGAGGATTTTGATCACGCCCTTGGCGATCGCTTGGCGAAGTACCACATTCTTGTCCTAGATACCAGTGTTGTTAACCTTGACTTTTCGGAGGAATTTTCCAAGGCGGTCGAGGATAAGCAAATTGCCGAGCAGCGGGCACAACGGGCGGTCTATATTGCCCAAGAGGCAGCTCAACAGGCGCAAGCGGAAATTAACCGTGCCCGGGGGAAAGCGGAAGCCCAACGTCTGCTGGCCGAAACTCTCAACGCACCGGGGGGACAGTTAGTCCTGCAAAAGGAAGCAATCGAAGCATGGCGAGAAGGCGGTGCCCAAGTGCCCCAAGTGATTGTGCTCAATGGCAAGGAAGGGCTGCCCCCCTTTTTGCTCAACTGGAGCACTGAAAAGTAGGTAAGGGCGTCTTCGATCCACTGATCCACAGGAGCGATCGGCCAAATCCCCCTAGAATTGAGAATAGTGATTTGTCCTTATTATTCTTTTTTATTATTCTCTGATTGCTGGTGATATTGACCCATGATCTCCACCCCTGTCCCTCTTGCTGTGAATCAACAAATCCTGCCTTTAACGGCTGAAACCAATGACCGTGGCCATCTCACCATTGGCGGATGTGATGTGGTGGAGTTAGTGGCACAGTTTGGCTCTCCCCTCTATATCCTTGATGAATTTACCTTTCGCACCGCTTGCCGTCAATATCAAGACACCCTCCAGCAAACCTATAGCGGTGAATTTTTAGTGCTCTACGCCTCTAAGGCTTGGAACTGCTTGGCCACCTGCGCCCTTGCCCACAGCGAAGGCCTAGGCATTGATGTGGCCTCCGGCGGCGAACTCTATACTGCTTTGAGTGCTGGCGTCCCTGCCAGCCACATCTACTTCCACGGCAATAACAAGTCTCCCCAAGAACTCCTCTATGCCCTTGAGGTTAATTGCACGATTGTCGCTGATAACTGGCTAGAACTAGAACGCCTTGCTGCCTATGTTGAGGAGCATGATCTTGCGACGCCACCGCGAGTAATGTTGCGCCTGACACCGGGGATTGAATGCCACACCCACGAATATATCCGCACCGGGCATCTCGATAGCAAATTTGGCTTTGACCCGCAACAGTTGCCAGCGTTGCTTCAGTTTGCCAAGGCGCATCCAGAACTGGACTGGGTCGGACTGCATGCCCACATTGGCTCACAGATTTTTGAGGAGCAACCCCATTTAGACCTCTGTGATGTCCTCGTGGATTGGCTGGCTCAAGCCCGTGAGGCGATGCTACCCATGCGGGAACTGAATGTGGGAGGTGGACTCGGTATTCGCTACGTAGAATCGGATCATCCGCCGGCGATCGCCCACTGGACAAAGGCTATTAGCCAGCAACTGAGCCAAGCCTGTCAGGAACGCCATCTTCCCTTGCCAAAGCTGCTTTGCGAGCCGGGTCGTTCCATTGTGGGGCCGGCGGCAGTAACTGCCTACACCGTGGGTAGCCGTAAGGTGATTCCTGAACTGCGCACTTACATTGCCGTGGACGGCGGCATGTCCGATAATCCGCGACCCATTACCTATCAGGCGCAATATACCGCCCTGTGTGCCAATCGCCTGACCACGGCCGCCACCGAAACCGTACGGGTGGCCGGCAAGCACTGCGAATCGGGAGATATTCTGCTGCCCCAAGTCACCCTGCCCCCCCTGCAAGCCAACGATATTTTGGTGGTGGCCAGCACAGGTGCCTACAACTACAGCATGGCCTCCAACTACAATCGCGTGCCCCGCCCGGCAGCGGTGGTGGTTTGGGAGGGTGAAGCCAACCTAATATTGCAACGGGAAACCTACGCTGATTTGGTAGCCCATGATGTGTTACCACTGCGATTGAGCGCCCCCGCCCCCTAGGAGGTGACACAACAGATGGGATGATAAGCCTCTTGGGTAATTTACCATGGCTGCTGCTGTCCTCGGAGACATTGGCCAAGGTGCGAACTGTTGTGGATGTGGTTTTGGTCTTGACCCTAACCTACGCTATTTTGCGGGTTGTGGCTGAGCGGCGAACCCTCTGGATGATACGGGGCTTTATCTTCCTGCTTTTGGCGACCTCCCTCAGTCGTGCCATTGAGCTACAGTTTTTGAGCTTTGTTCTTCACAACTTAGTCATTGGCTCTGCCGTGGCCTTAGCTGTGATTCTGCAATCGGAAATTCGCATTTTTCTGGAGCAGTTGGGACGGGGGCAGTTTTTGGGCTTTATGCAGCCCGTGGCCGAGTCGAGTCTGACCAATGATGCTGTTGATCTAATTGTGACAGCAGTGAAGGGGTTATCTCAGGATCGCACGGGGGCACTCATTCTGCTGGAAACCCATGCAAAGCTCAGCCCTCAAGATTTTACCCATGCAGGCATCCCACTCAATGCCCGCCTTTCGCCAGAATTGATTACCTCCATTTTTCAGGTGAGTTCTCCCCTGCACGATGGGGCGATTTGGGTGCGGGGGGCTGAAGTGATTGCCGCAAAGTTGATCTTGCCCCTCTCGGATCGCACGGGGCCTTGGCAGTTGGGCACTCGCCATCGCGCTGCCCTAGGGATTACTGAACGGATTAGCCACTGTGTCTGTGTGGTGGTCTCTGAGGAAACGGGGTCAATTTCCCTTGCCTTTAAGGGGGAGCTTCAACGCCCCCTCACAAGCAGTAAACTAGGGGAATTGTTACGCCAATATGTGCAGAACCCGGGGACAGGAACCTCCCAACCCTGTCCACGTCGGCACCACTTAAAGTTCTGGAAGACTGTATGGCCACTGCGCTAATTTCCGCCAGTAGGATGTGTCCATGACGCAACAGCCCCATTCACTCATTGAGTTACCCGATGATTTGGATCGCGATCGCCTACCTCGCCATGTGGCGGTGATTATGGATGGGAATGGCCGCTGGGCAAAGCAACGCAATTTACCGCGTACGGTGGGGCACCAACGGGGGGTGGACACCCTCAAGGATTTGTTGCGCTGTTGCAAAGATTGGGGCATCGAAGCCCTGACAGCCTATGCCTTCTCCACGGAAAATTGGGGGCGCCCCCTGCCAGAGGTAGATTTTCTGATGACCCTCTTTGAGCGGGTGTTGCGGCGAGAACTGGAGGAAATGGTGGCTGAGGGGGTACAAATTCACTTCGTAGGTGACTTGGCGTGTTTGCCGAAATCCCTGCAAGCAGAAATTGAGCGGGCAATGAGAGCCACAGCCAATAATCAAACAATTAAATTTGTGGTGGCGACAAACTATGGTGGACGGCGGGAAATTATCCACGCTTGCCGTTCGATTGCAGCTCAAGTAAAAGCTGGACTCCTTGACCCTGCGGATATTGATGAAGTGCTCTTTGAGCGGCATTTGTACACCGGTGGCCTTCCGGATCCCGATTTGCTGATTCGCACCAGTGGCGAGATGCGCGTCAGTAACTTTTTGCTATGGCAGGTGGCCTATTCAGAAATTTACGTCACCAAGACCCTCTGGCCAGATTTTGACCGCGCTGCTTTCCATGAGGCGCTACGGGATTATCAACAGCGACAGCGGCGATTTGGCCGTGTCTAAAGGGGACGGTTTCGGTGGAGAATAGGAAAGCCCGCCGGGTAGGTATTGGAGCGATACTGTGACCCCCCAATTGCGCATTTATGTCCCCCCCCATCCCCTGATTCAGCACTGGTTAACGGTTGCTCGCGATCGCAACACGCCCACCCCTTTATTCCGGGTAGCGATGATGGAGTTAGGGCGGTGGCTAGCCTATGAGGCGGCACGGGAATGGTTGCCAACAGTGGAAACAGCGGTTGAAACCCCCCTTGCCTCCTGTAGGGCGTTGGTGGTGAATCCCCAAGTACCCGTCGTGGTGGTACCGATTCTACGGGCGGGTTTGGCCTTGCTCGACGGTGCCCAAGGGGTCTTACCCACAGCAAAAACATACCATCTTGGGATTGTACGGGATGAGGCCACCCTTGAACCCAGTTGCTATCTCAATAAGTTGCCCCCCCAGTTTGACCCGCATACCCGTGTCCTCATTAGTGAGCCGATGTTGGCAACGGGAGGTTCTATCATGACAGCAATGCAAGAATTGGTGCAGCGGGGGATTGATCCAGCCTTGGTGCGCATTATTTCCGTGGTCACAGCTCCCCCAGCGTTGCAGAAACTCGGTGCCCATTTTCCCGCTGTCCAAGTTTATGCCGCCACCATTGATGAAAAATTGAATGAGCAGGGCTTTATTGTGCCCGGCTTGGGAGATGCCGGCGATCGCGCCTTTGGTACTGGGGAGGAAGCATAACCCATGATGACAGTGGTTACGGTGCCGGCGACAACAGCGAACTTGGGGCCAGGGTTTGATTGCTTAGGGGCTGCTCTGACCCTCACCAATACGTTCACTTTTTCCCTGAGCGATCGCCCCCATGTCAGTGTGCGGGGTAGAGAAGCAGCCACTGTTAGCAGTCGTTCCGACAATTTGGCCTATCGCGCCTACAATCGTCTCTATCAATATCTCGGGCGTGAAGCGCCACCCGTGTATCTAGAAATTGATCTGGGGGTTCCTCTCGCGCGAGGCTTGGGCAGTTCAGCTACAGCAATTATTGGTGGCTTGGTGGGAGCAAATCGGCTGGCGGGCTTTCCCCTCAGTCCTCACGAGGTGTTGGAATTAGCGATTGAAATGGAAGGCCACCCCGATAATGTGGTGCCTGCTTTGCTTGGGGGCTGTCGCCTTGCCGTCCAAGAGAGTGCAGGGGGATGGCATTGGCTAGAGATTCCTTGGGATCAGGATGTGGTGCCCATTGTGGCGATTCCAGACTTTGAGCTAGCCACGGCAACGGCGCGGCAAGTGCTGCCACCCCACTGTACTTATGCGGATGCGGTTTTTAATATCAGTCACCTTGGTGCTCTGCTGCGGGGTTTGGAAACGGGTCAACGGGAGTGGCTGCAACTGGCCTTGGGTGATCGCCTGCATCAACCCTACCGCCAAGGTCTGATCAAAGGCTATGCCGCTCTCCACCAGGCGGCTCTTGAGGCGGGTGCCTATGGTCTGGTCATTAGTGGAGCGGGACCCACCCTCTTGGCTCTTGGGGATCCCGTTACCGCCTCAGCCATTGCCACTGCCCTTAAGGACACTTGGGCAACATTTGGTGTGCAGGCACGGGTGGAGATACTCGCAATTCACCGCCAAGGGACAACGGTGCGCGATCGCTAGACAGTCAATTAATTCTATGTTTCCCTGCTCCTAGGAGGTGGTCTGATGAGTCAAGAACAGGAGGATCTGACAACGGAAGTGATTCAACGCCTACGCCGTAAGGAGGGAACTTGGCAGGACTGGGGGGCAGGATGCCAACAACTGCGACAACAAGGACTATCCCCCCAAGGGATTTTTGAGGCCACAGGCATCGAGCCGATTCAGCAAAATCAACTGATTATTGCCTTGCAAGTGAGTCAGAGTTTGCGGGACGCCCCTGAATCAGTACGTGCCTATTTTCAAACCCAGGGCAGCGATCTGCTCTATGAACTGCGGGTGTTGTCGGCGGGCGATCGCCTTGCGGTTGCCAAGCTGATTGTTGAGAAGCAACTGGATGTCACGGCGGTTCATGAGGTGTGTCGTGCCCTCAAGGCGGTGAGCTATCAAAAGGATGACAATGAAGGCTTTGGTGAGAGTGTGGGCGATCGCATTGGCCGCTACTATTGGCAACTGGCGCGGCAGCAACGAGATCTCGCCCAGCGATCGCGCCTCATTGCTCAGGGCTTTCGCTTTGTGGAATCCGCCACAGGTCGCCAAGCCCTCGAAAAACTACTGACGGACTTTACCGTTGTCCCTGCTGTTAGGCAACCCCGCCTGCCCCTTTACCGCTTGGACTCCGCCGAAGATCTACCCTACCTAGTTCCCGTGGCCGGCACAGCTCCCCTCACTGCCGTAGCGTTTCATCAAGTGCCCCAGTTAACCTCCACAGGCGCCTTTCAATTCGTCTCTGTCTCTCAACCTATGACGGTGGTAGCTCTCCCCAGTTGGCAGGTTCTCCTGAATGCTGTTGATCCTGTCGCAGTACTTTGGCCGGTGGCAGACTTACCCACGGAATTACCCCCCACTCCTGAGGGGCTTCCTATTGAACAGGTTCTCCTGATTGTAGAGCGTGGGCTTCAAGAGTGGGATCGCGATCGCTATCTCCTGATCCCATCTGCCTCTAGCAACACTGTCCAACTGGCTTGGTTTCCTGAACCGCCTACAGTTCCGATTCTGGGACAACTCCTGCTCGTTCTGCGCCCCTCCCAAGTCTTGGATGACAGCATTAACAAAGAACTCTGGTTTTTTGAGGAATAATTCATCAGGCGAGATTCACCACAACGCCCAAAGCACCGACATTCCCTAAACTGTAATCTGCTAAGGCTAATCGCACAGGCTCTTGGGCTGCCTTCAGATTCACCACCACAAGGGTCTGATCCACCAGTCCCGACCAAAGCTTAGCATCGGCAAAGTTGGCCAAAGGGGGTGTATCCACAATCACCAGATCAAAGTAGTTTTTGAGATACCCCATGAACTGCTTAAGCATGTCTTGACTGAGGAGCCGCATCGGCTGTTGCCGCAACTCCCCGGCGGTTAAAATTGCCAAACCTCGTCGAGCCTGAGCAACGCTATACCAGCGCTGCCGCTGAATGAGCCAATCCGCTAAACCCTGTTCATTGTTGAGGCCAAGATAGCGGTGAATCTGGGGACGCCGCAAATCCCCATCAATGAGGAGAACCCGCTGGCCGGTGTCGGCGGCAGCTAGGGCAAGATGGAGGGCAATGGTGGTGCGCCCATCGGCGGGTAGGGCTGAAATTACAGCCAACGAATGCCCTAAGCCCACGGCTTGGAGGTTGGCAAACACATGGTGAAAGGCTTCCTGAAATTTGACCCCTTCCCCTACAGAAGGTAGCACTTGGGTTACTTGCCACAGTCCTGAATTGCCTTTCACCACTCGCTCTAAGCGGAGATTAGTTTGCGGGTTTGTCTTGGGAATGTTGCCAAGGAGAGGCAACCCTAGGGTCTCTTCCACCTGTAATGGACTGACAAACGTATTGGCCGCGGCATCGGCTAGATAAATGGCCAGCACACCTAATAGAAGGCTGGCGATCGCCCCTAGTACCAACAGCAATAAGCGGGGGAAGGTGGGTTGGACGGCAGGATGCTCTAAATCCGTTAACACCTGCCAAGCAAAGTTATTCTGCGCCAGTTGCAGTTGCACCGCCTGTCGGGCTTGGTTGAGCATCTCGAGGGAGAGATTTGCCGCCCGAATCCGATTTTCAAGGCGATCAATCGCGGGCAGTTGGCTACTCAGTTGTTGGAGTTGTTGGGCAACCGCCGCTTGCGGAGCAGCTAGCTGAGCATCATAGCGCCGCTGGTTTTCGTACTCAATCCATGCCGTAATGTAGTTGGTAATCAGTGTTTGCGAGACGGTTCCCTGAAAGCCGAGGGCAGTGGGGTTGTCCACTTGATATTGCTCACCAATCACTTGGCGGGCGATCGCCTGCAACTGCTCCACCAACACTTGCCGCTGTTCCTCTAGGGCTTGGATAATGGGTGTCCCTTCACGGAAAATGGCCAGATTCTTGGCAATTTCTTGATCCAATTCTTGAAGGCGTGCCAGTTGCTGCTGATAAGCAGGGGAAGTACTCAAATTCGCTGCTGCTAAGGCTTCGGCAGGCGTCATCTTCAGTTGTTCTTGAAACCCTTGGAAACGACCGTAGGCTTCTACGGCCTTAAGGCGAGCCATTTGGCGCAGGTTATGGATTTGGCGGTACTGTTCGGTCAAAAAGCGCAGTTGCTCTGAGGGTTGCAGGCTTGTGCCTTGCGGTTGACGGGCTTGGAGTTGCTGCTGTAGTTGCTCTAATTCCGTAAGGTGCTGATTGATATCTTTATCCAGTTGCTGTAGGGTGCGATGGAGTTGTTCTTGGCGATCCCGCTGACTATAGTCAACAAATGCCTCTGCCACGGCTTTTAAGACGGCGGTCACGATTTCCGGGTGGCGATCGCGGTAGGCCACTTCTAGGACTTTTGTTTGTGTCGGCTGTTGCGCTGGGGCTGAACTGATGACGGGTCGAATTTCCAGATGCTCGGCCAAGACCCGCGTGGTCAAATGGGGATACTGCTGTTGCAGTTTCTGGGCAATGGGTGCCAAGACTTTGTCACTTTCCAGCACCAGAATCTGTGACCCCACATCTATTTGAGGGGTTGGGGTTGGTGGGGGTGACGGGAGGAGGTCGGTGGGGAGGGTTCCCGCAATGCCATCGCGGGGGGGTAGTGTTGGTGCAGGCGGTGGCTCTCTGACCGGTTCCATCAAGAGGCGAAAATAGGCCTCGTACATTTCGGGCTGCCAAAGAACATACCCGCCCATGGCCAAGAATGAGAGTAGGACTGTCCCTGAAAGAAGGCGCCACCGCCGCCGACAGCGATCGCCAAAGGCTTGCAGCCCACCTTTTTTAGAACTCTTTATAGTGCTGAACCGGGACGAATTTCGCTGGCGATCGCCACCAAGGCGCGCCTCGCGCTCAACCACTCGTAAATTGGGTAGGTTTTGTGGCAGCGACATCAGCAGTCCACCGTCTCTCAATCGAATTGGTTGATAAGGTTAAAAATAAGTCCTAGCGTTCCCAAGGCTCCGAGAGGACGCAACGCATTGCCAATCGCATCCCCCACTTGGGTTACCCCAGACCGTTCCACCACAATCACATCCCCCTCTTGCAACACAGGGTTGTCGTTGGCATTGGGTTGAGCCGCCAAGCTAAAGGGGATGCGTCGCCGACTGACGGTACCATCCCGATTCAGCCGCACAAGGGTCACCCGAGACCTATTAGCACGCTGAATATTGAAGCCGCCGGCGGCGCCAATTCCTTGGGTGAGCGTGGCATTGGGTGGCACTTCTACAATCCCCGGTCGAAGCACCTCACCGAGCACCTGAATCCGAATTTTTTCTGGCGAAAACGTAGTAGAAGCTACTCGTATGGCTTCAGCAGCATTCACTTCCTTCGCCTTGGGCACCACGATGACATCCTCGCTGCGCAGCGTAATATCTTGGTTGGCATCCCCCGATTGAATCATTTCCCAAAGGTTAATTTTGGTGACCACCGTCTGACCGTTGGCCAGTTGACGACGCACCTCGATGTTACGAATGTCTGCCTCCTGGGTAATGCCACCACTTTGAGCGAGCACTTGGCTAAGGCGAGGCCATGTTAAGCCACCGGAAAGGCCAATACCAGGAGCAGAGGCCGATACAGACGTAAAAGGAACAACGTAGGTTCCCGGACGGCTAACCTCACCCGCCAATAGAATCTTCATGGGGCGCGGAGTCTGCAACGTAACCGTCACTGCTGGAAAGCGCATGACTTTACTATAGGCATTGAGAATCACCTGCTCCGCTTGGGGTAGGGTGAGGCCGCCCACAATTACACGTCCTGCTAAAGGCAGGGCGATCGAGCCATCGAGATTGACGGTAAATTCCTTTTGGCTGGTGACGGTTGACGGTAAATTTACCACTTCGATGAAGAGAACATCGCCTGCACCCAAAAGGTAGTCTTTGAGGGGATCAACTGCTGTGAAGTTATAGGCAGTTAAGCCGACCGGTGGCGCCTGAGCTGCGGTAGGAGTTGGCATGAAAAGGGCTGCTCCAAGGGTTAAGCCGCTCGCGATCGCCAGCCCTAGGGCACCTTTTTGCAGGTGTGGTAATCTTCTGTACCCCATCGTTGACGCTCCCCACAAATTGCACAAGGCCGCCAAATGACCTACTCCCAATTTTCCACTTTCTTTACCCTACCTGATGCAGGCTAAAAGAGATCCTTAGGATTGCTCACTTCTTCAGACGGCCATGACGTAACAGAAGCCTCCTAAAAAAGGCTTTAGAATAAGGGGCAGGATTGTCTTAACTAATTTTAATGCTGGATCGGCCACTGATTTGCCTTGAAAATATCTCTAAGGTTTACGGGCAAGGGGAAACGCAAGTGCACGCCCTCAGGGATATCAATCTACAGGTTCATCGCGGGGAGTATTGTGCGATCATGGGCGCGTCGGGGTCAGGCAAGTCCACAATGATGAATATTATCGGCTGCTTGGATCGCCCGACCGCCGGCCGTTACCTTCTCGATGGTCAGGATGTGGCACACCTCAGTGATGATGAACTGGCCCATATTCGCAATGCCAAAATTGGCTTTGTCTTTCAGCAGTTTTACTTGCTGGGACAATTGACGGCTCTCGAAAACGTCATGCTCCCCATGGTTTATGCACAGGTTCCCCCTAAGGAACGGCGCGATCGCGCCATCGCCGCCTTGGAGCAGGTGGGCTTGGGTCACCGCCTTGAGAATCGTCCTAACCAACTCTCCGGCGGACAGCAACAACGGGTGGCGATCGCCCGGGCCATTGTCAACCAGCCCCTCCTCCTCCTTGCCGATGAACCCACGGGTGCCCTTGATAGCCACACCACGGCAGAAATTCTCGCCATCTTTGGTCAACTCAATAGGGCGGGCATGACCGTCATTATGGTCACCCATGAACCCGATGTGGCGGCTGTCACCCACCGCATTATTCAGTTTCGTGATGGTCAAATTCTTTGCGATCGCCCCAATGTGCCTAGCCCGCTGACGGCACCTGTTTTATCTTAGGAAGAGGAACAATTGAGAAAAGGCAATGGCAAAAGCAGTTTGGAAAGGCGCGACCTTGGCCGAGAGCGATCGCTATGAAGTGGTTGAAGGCAATGTTTATTTTCCGCCCGAAGCACTCAATCAAGCGTATTTTCAGCCGAGTGACACCCATACAGTTTGCGGTTGGAAAGGCACAGCTAGCTACTACCACATTGTTGTCAATGGTGAGATGAATCGCGATGCGGCGTGGTACTATCCCGATCCTCAGCCGGCGGCGGCCAATATCAAGGGCTATGTGGCGTTTTGGCGCGGAGTGCAGGTGACGCGCTAAGGGGCAGAATCCCAGCTCGGTTGAGAATTTCGGGAATCAAATCCTCGCGGCGCACCGCCATTAAGTGCACCCCCTGACAAAGTTCCCGTGCTTGTTGGACTTGCTCTGCGGCAATTGTAATTCCTTCATCCAAGGGATCAGCAGCGGCGGCGAGGCGATCAATAATGTGCTGGGGAATCGCAGCCCCCGGCACCGCGCGATTGATAAACATAGCATTCTTGGCCGACTTGAGGAGAAAAATTCCGGCCAGAATTGGCCGACCACAGCCTGCGGCAATCTGATTCATAAACTTGGCGAGCCGCTCGAAATCGGTAATCAGCTGCGTTTGAAAAAACTGGGCACCGGCAGCCAACTTGCGTTCAAACCGTTGTTGCAATCCTGACCAACTGGCGGACTGGGGATCAACCGCTGCCCCGGCAAAAAATTGGGTGGCGCCATCGGGTAAAGGGCGATCTTCGCTATCCACCCCTTGATTGAGTTGGCCAATGACCCGCAGGAGCCGTACAGACTCGAAATCAAAAACGGCTTTGGCTTGGGGATGATCGCCCACTTTGACGGGGTCACCTGTCAGTGCCAGAATATTGCGTAAACCAAGGGCGGCAATGCCCATGAGATCTGCTTGCAGAGCAATACGGTTGCGATCGCGACAGGCCATTTGACAAATAGGCTCAAATCCTTGCTGTTGCAGTAAGTAGGCCGCTGCCCAAGAACTCATCCGCAAAACCGCGCGACTGCCGTCGGTAACATTGACCGCATGTACTCGCCCCCTTAAATGAGCCGCTTGGCGCAACATTGTACTGGCATCCCTCCCTTTGGGCGGACACACCTCTGCGGTAATCAGGAACTCACCCTGCTGACAAGCAGCTTGGAAACGAGAAACAGACAAGTAAAGAACTAGAGCGCGACTAGGCAACTATCATACACACTAGTGACGCCTGTTCCTAGGCGGCCAAATGGGTAGTTACCGTCTGCACCAAGGTCTCTGTCCAATAATCAGCAACACTTTGCTGCTCTGCTTCCACCATGACACGGATAACGGGTTCTGTACCGGAGGCACGTACCAAGACTCGCCCGCGATCGCCCATGTCCTGTTGGGCTTTGGCAATCATCCGTTGCAGAGGTTCACACTCTTGCCAATGCAGCCGCCGCTGCCGGTCTTCAATACGCACATTGCGCAGAATTTGGGGATAGGCGGCAAAACTTTGGTCTCGCAGTTGGGCGAGGGATAGACGGGACTCCTGAACCAAGGTTGCTAAGTGCACTGCCGTTAGCAGGCCATCACCCCCTATCCCATAGTGACGGCAGAGAATGTGTCCCGACTGTTCTCCCCCCAGCATGGCACCATGGCGCAGCATTTCCGCCTGAACGTATTGATCGCCCACAGCCGCCCGCACCAATTGTCCACCGCAGGCCTGCCAAGCCCGCTCAAAGCCGAGATTAGACATGACGGTGGCCACAATCAAATCCTTGGGCAGTTGCGCTTGCGATCGCAGGCGTTGTCCCCAGAAGTAAAGAATGTGATCCCCATCAACCACTCGCCCTTGACTATCTACTGCCAGCACGCGATCGGCGTCGCCATCAAAGGCAAATCCCATGGCGGCACCAGTTTCAGCCACAGCCTGCTGCAACGGCTCTAAATGGGTGGAGCCGCAGTTGACATTGATGCAATCGCCATCGGCGCGATCGTGAAGGGCAATCACTTCAGCCCCTAGGGCATGGAACACCGTCGGCGCCACAGCAACCGCAGAACCCCACGCCAAATCCAACACCACCCGCAGTCCCCGCAGCGGTTGACGCTCTTCAAGGGGGGCTTGCACCGCATAGCGATAGCGCTGGAGCAGCTCTGGGCGATGATACACATGCCCCCAGTGTTGGGTACAGGGCAGAGATAGTCCGGCACTGAGGTGCGCTTCAATTTGTTTTTGCAGATCGGGGTGGAGTTTCGTACCGTCACTGCCAAAAATTTTAATGCCGTTGTCGGCGGGAGGATTGTGACTGGCGGAAATCATGGCACCACCAATGGCTTCTGTGGTGGCTGTGAGGTAGGCAATACAGGGAGTTGGACACAGACCCACCTGCCACACTTCAAAGCCGGCAGCGGTTAACCCTGCGGCCAAGGCGGTGGCCAACATATCACTGGAATTGCGAGAGTCTTGACCAATAATAAAGGGACGGTTGGGAGTATCTGTGGTTTGCCGCAGCACTTCCCCCACCCAGTATCCCAAGCTCAAGGCCAAGTTGGGGGTTAAGAAATCCCCGGCGCGCCCGCGAATGCCATCGGTTCCAAAGCGAATCGGCTGCTGCTCAGTCATGGTTAATTCTTCACGCCACACCTCACCTAATTTTCTAGTCGAGCTCCTTGGTTATGCAGGAGGCGATTCTTAACATTTATTCATTCCCTCTGGACTATAGCACCTCTATGACCCTTTGCTGCCGCATCAATGTTTCCCCACAGGAGTATGCTGGATTAGCGGGAAGTGAGGCAAAGCCAAATGTTACTACCTGACCTGCGCCAGCAATTGCGATCGTCTCAAGAACGACTGCTCCACCTTTTGGAGTCTTTTGCCACAGCACGGGTACTGGTGGTAGGAGATTTAACGCTGGATGAGTTCCTCACGGGTCAGGTGGAGCGCCTCTCACGGGAAGCGCCGGTTCTGATTTTGCGCCATGAGTTTACGCGCCAAGTCCCCGGCGGGGGCGCCAATGCCATCTACAATTTGGCCAAGTTGGGTGCCCAGGTGCAGGCGGTGGGGTTGGTAGGCACAGATCCCCAAGGGGAGGTGCTCTGCCGGATCTTTCGGGAAGCCGGCATTGACACGCAGGGCATCTTGAGGGATGGCGATCGCCCCACCGTGACGAAAACGCGCATTTCGGGTCATGCTCGCCAATCGGTAACTCAGCAAATTGTGCGCGTGGATCGCAAGTCCGATGATCTACCTGTCCCAGCTCTTCAAGAGGCACTGGCTACGTTTATTCGTCAGCAAGTGGGCACAGTGGACGCGGTGGTGTGCTCCGACTATGGCGATGGCGTCTTTACACCCCCGGTGATTGCAGCAGCCCTAGAACATGAGCGCACAATTGTGGATAGCCAACGAGATTTAGCGCGCTATCGGGGTGCTTTTTTGTTTACCCCCAACCTACCCGAAGCTGAAGCAGCCGTGGGCTACCCCATTCGCACTGAGGCAGAGGTGCTGCAAGCGGGAGAGGATCTGCTGGACTTGACGGGGGCTAAGTATATCCTGATTACGCGGGGTGATGCCGGTATGAGTCTCTTTAGCCGCGAAGCAGCCCCCTACCATTTACCTGCCTTTAACCGCACCGATGTCTTTGATGTGACGGGGGCAGGCGATACCGTTGTGGCTGCCTTAACCCTTGCCCTTGTGGCAGGAGCCAACCTATGGGAAGCGGCAGTTTTGGGGAATTTGGCCGCCAGTATTGTCGTACGCCGATTTGGTACGGCAACCACCTCCACTGCCGAGATGGCAGCAGCCCTCCACCATTTACTAGAGGATTAATCTCGTGTGGATTGCTGTAACCATTGAAGAATGCCTTGGGCAAGGGTGCGAGCCAGCTTAGCTTGGGCTTGGGGGTTCACAATCCACTCAAACTCCTCGGGGTGAATCATGAAGCCCAGTTCTAGCAACACCGCAGGAGCGATTGTGGGACGAGTTAGGGCAAGATTATTCCAAAACACACCGTATTGCTGTCGCCGCAGTCGCTGACTTAAATACCCCTCCAGGAAAAGGGCCAGATCATGGCTTTGGGGGTGATACCAAAAGGCGCCAATTCCTTGGGTATGGCGGGCATCACCCGCATCAGGAAGAGCATTGTAGTGCAGGCTCAGGGCAAGGGTGGGTTGGGCTGCTTCAATGGCGAGAATGCGATCGGGCAAGTCCAGATCAATATCCTCTGTGCGTGTCAAGATGACCGCTGCCCCAAGGCGCTCTAGCTCTGGTGCCAGTTTTTTCGCTAGGGCCAATGTGACCACCTTCTCTGGTGTACCATCTGGGCCGCGTGCCCCCAAGTCCTCAGGCCCGCCATGGCCGGGATCAAGGAGAATTTTAATTCCCCGCAGGGGTTGTGCCCCCCGTTGAAGTTGGGGTGGATGACGCAGTTGCAGCACGAGCCGAGTCCCTTCATAGGCGATGCGATAGCCCCACTGTTGGCGATGATGGAGTGTGAAGCGGTACTGCACCTGCTGTGGATCAAGGGGGTACCAATCAAGGCGTCGGATCATGGGATCGGCATCGAGGTGAATAATGTCGGTTTGGGGAATCGTGTTGTGGAGTGTTAGTGTGAACTGGCGATCGCCCTGCTGAATGGACATCGGCACCGGCACATCCAAAAGAAAACTGATTTCTGTCCAACCGGTAAGCTGGCGGCTGGTAATACTGCGGATGGTGGCTATTGTTGGCAGCGCACTGGAGAGAAAGCGCACTTCATTCGCGTGAATCCACCCCCCATAGTCCAAATGCAGCCACTCCCCCATTTGTCCTCGCACTCGTGCTCGTGTTCCCACTGGCAGGGGCGTCAGCCGTGAATAATCCGTACTAGGGCCAGTGCGTGCGACCCCACCAAGAGAGCGGGTGACTTCCACAACAGGTAATTGCGTCGGCTCCACCACACGAATGCGGGCACCCAGTTGGCGCTGGGGTGCCAATTGCCACTGAATTGGGCCATAGTCCCCCATTTGGGTGAGCTGGAGGCAATTGCGGTAAAGAGGGGGGCGAGGGGTCACCACATCCCCTTGACCAATCAGGGCAGCAAGGTTAGGGGGCAGTTGCCCTTGGGGCGGTAGGGGTTCGAGGGGCAAAATGCGCTGACCCACTTGCACTCGAACAGCGCGATCGCGAGGGGCAGCCGCAGTAAAGCAAATAGTTTCATTGGGCAAACGCACTAAATCGGCTGTCGGCTCTAAGGGCTGTAGGGTGGTTGGCGCTTGGGGCACGCTGCGGGTAATGGCAAACTCAAGGCGCTGATCCCCAGCTTGGAGGATGATGCGATTTAAGCCGGGTTGCAGCGGAATACTGGGGGCAAAGTGTCCCGCTGGGGAGCGATCGCCAATCACTTGACCATTGAGCGTCACCACGACCTGTGGCGCTGCTGTGCCAATAAAGAAAATCTGGGGGGCAAGGGTGGTGTGCTCTTGCGGCGGATAAACCACTTGTAGTGAACCCTGTGCCCCTGCTGGCCGGAGTGAACTGACCATTAGGGCACTAAAAAGACTCAAACTAAACCAATTCACCCCTGACCCTCATGCATTTCTTAAGCCTTTCTTCAGATTACCTTCCTTTTCTAGAATAGGGGGCGCCTATGATGCCGTCTTGCCTGTTGTGATCTTGTTTAATCCTTGGGAAAAAGACTGTTATAAAAGTCAATCACTTCTCAGAAAAAAGAGGAAGTTTTCTCTTAGGCCACTTATGGAATTCATTGATCCCCGCTAAATTAGTATATTTTTTAACATTGGGATCATTGCCATCTCTGAGGAATCCATCCATAATAAAAAGTGTCCTCTCTCATAAATTTCCTTAATGTTGCGCAATACTATTTCTTTGGTCTTGTTAGTTTGAAACGCAAGTTTGTGCAGCACTTCTTATCACAAGTTCGTGTCCATCAAAAAGAATTTAAGGATTATTTAA
Organism: Thermosynechococcus sp.; assembly: GCF_046299635.1. Taxonomy (GTDB): domain Bacteria; phylum Cyanobacteriota; class Cyanobacteriia; order Thermosynechococcales; family Thermosynechococcaceae; genus Thermosynechococcus. The sequence goes on from NZ_JBKBHV010000007.1 coordinate 65,742, forward strand.
CTATGGTGATCATGCAAACGATTCACTGTCCTCACTGTGGTAAATTAGCCCTGCGTCAACGCTATGGCTCCGTAAGTCACACCCAGTGTCCCCACTGTGATTACGTCCTAACGATGTGCGATCGCACGGGACGGGTGCTGGAGGCCTACACGCCCGAAATTACCCATGTGGGTCAGTATGGCGCCAACCTCACCTGCACCATAGAGCGGACGCGGGCACTCTGCTAGCAAGAATTCATTAGAAGAATCTAAAGATTGATGAGGAAAATCCTGATAGTTGTTAAGATAGTTTACATATGGCTATCTTACTTCTACTGGTACTGGCGTTGGTGCTGTGGTCGGTGCGACTCCTCCACGGTGCCTATCGCCTACGGGATTTTTCCTTACTGCTGGCCAGTGGCCTCGTGGCCATTTCAGCGGGCGGCGTGATTTTTGTCTATAGCCTGATGAATGGTTGTATGGGCTACCTCAGTCAAGGGCAACCCATTCCTGAGTCTGACGCTCCAATGATCATGTCGGATGTAGCCTACTTCGAGAGTGCCTCTGGAGCACCAGCGACCACATTCAGCCCCTAGGTTTGACTTGTGATCCAAGCGTAGGCGATCGCCAGCGTCAACACCGTCAAGGGAGCACCAAAGCGCAAGTGCTGCCAAAAGGAAAAGCGTTGTCCGGAGCTAGCGGCAGCCTCAACGGTAATTAAATTGGCCACAGCACCAAAAAGGGTGAGATTACCCGCAAGGGTACTTGTGGCTGCCAGTAGGTACCAGAGTTGATCGGCGTCGTGGGGGATAAACTGCGCCAACAGCAGCACTGTGGGGACATTAGAAATCAAATTCGACAGCAGGGCGGTCGTCACCACTAGGGGCAAGGGCTGATTTACCCAAGGGCGCAAAACCCCTAATAAATCAAAGTTTTGAATACAGCGGGTGAGAATAAACAGACCCGCAAACAGAACCAATAAAGACCAATCCACCTGAGCAAGAACGCGCTCCGGCTTGAGACGGCGGGTCACCAGTAAAGCCCCTGCCGCCAATAGAGAAGATTCCGCCAAGGGTAAGCCCACCAAAAAGGCCAAAAACATCAGCCCAGAGACAATTAGTGTCTTATGGAGTAATCCTTTTTGCACCTGCGCCGGCTGGAGTGTAGCCAATGGGCAGGGTTGGCGCGATCGCACCTCTGGATAGAGCCACCCCAACCAAATGACTTGCAGACCTAACCCCAGCACAGCGACAGGGATCATCACCTGAGCAAACTGGAGATACCCCAACGCGGAAAACGATCCCACGAGAATATTTTGGGGATTGCCGCTCAGGGTCGCCACAGAGCCGATATTCGTTGCGCCGGCGATCGCCAGTAGATAGGGCACGGGATTCAAGCCCAAGACATGGGTAATGCGCAGCGTTAAAGGGGTGGTTACAAGGGCAAGGGTATCGTTGAGAAAGACTGCCGAGAGCATTCCTGTCGCCACGCTGAGAAACACCAGCAAGCCCAAGGGACTGCCACTAAAGCGCACCACCGTCACCATCGCGATTTGAAAAAAGCCGCCAAGGCTCAGATAGGCATTGACAATCATCATGCTGAGCAAAAACACGATGGTTTGGGGATCAATGGCTTGCCAGGCAGTGGGCAGATCAATGGCTCCTAGGGCAATCAAAAGCGCTGCGCTCACAAGGGCGATCGTCGCTCGGTTCATGCGTAGCCCCGGCACTCCCCCTAGAGCTAAGGTACCGTAGCCGAGGACAAGGATCAGAAGTTGCAGAAGAGATCGCAGCACCTACTGTTGAGCCTAAACGTTCTTCGCCTCTAGCGCTTCCCGCCGTTCTCCAAAGGCAGCTATCCTATTGCCGGCGGAGTCGCGCTTCCACAGCGGTTGGGAAATTTGGTTTTAGCGGCCAAGGTTAATCCTTGGCTTTTGCGCCGCCGTTGCCCCCCGCGGTGGATCATCACAGGGGTACGGTCTCTAGGGTTGCCGGCGTGACTTTCTCAAGGAGGACATGGGGATCAGCCCGGCCTTGATCCTAGAGCAGGGATCATTGCCAAATCAATAAATCGTGTTTCGATAAATTAAGGAAAGTTGAAATTCTAGAATACACTAGGTATACTAAAGGGCGACTTTTGTAAACCCAATAACAGTTATTTAAAGGTAAAGGAGGTAAGGCAACTTGGCCAGAAGACGGAAGCGGAAGAGCCGGCGGCGTCTAGAAGGACGCAAAATCCTTGAGTGCGTACCTCAATATAGCATCGAAAGTGGCGAAGATAAACCCGTGACGGCGGCACGAAAATTTATTCAAGCCAAGGGGATCACCCCGCCCGCTTTACTTCTTGTGAAGCGGAATGAGCACACCACCGATCGCTACTTCTGGGCAGAAAAGGGCTTATTTGGTGCGCAGTACGTTGAAGAAAACCACTTTTTATTCCCTAGCCTAAGGGAACTTGCCGAAGAGAAAATGGCAGCCACCCGCTAGGCTGTTTTTTTTACAAACACCCATTTTATGAAGAGTCAGGACTTACTCTTGGCTCTTTTTACTTTGGCGGTGAGAGGCTAAAGATTTGATCTTTTTGCGTCATTTACTTATGGCAATTTGGAAACCGTCCCCTACAATAGAAATAGCGGAGACGCACGTTTCCGTTCACTCCTCACACCACACCCCGCCTGGACAGTTATTGGTTCGGGCGGCTTCCTTTTAGATATGAAATGGAATACCGGATCTGCCATCAAACCACCTACACTTACAGTGCCCCGTTACCCTTGCCCCCCACGATCTGCGCTTGATCCCCCGCAGTGATGGCTACCAACGCCTGCGATCGCTCTCCCTTTCTACTCACTCCCTAAGGCCAAAGTACTGTCCTCGGTGTCCATGGCAATCACATTCAGCGCTACTAGTGGTCACCGCAACCCACCACTTCCTTGGTGATTCAGATAACCTCCGAAGTAGAAACCTATTGTGACAACCACTTTAACTATTTTCTCGACTCGTGGGGCAATTACACTCCCTTTTAACTATCCGCAACGGCTGGTAACTAGCCTGCATCCCTATTTATCGCCGCCAGTGGATCCGGTTGCCTATGAATTAGCTTGGCAAATGTTAGCCAGTGGCGATGGCAGTGTCCTCGCATTTCTCAATGCTCTCAATATCTACCGCACCTGTCAGCACCAAATTCGCCAGACTAGTGCCCTTGGCCTCCCTGTGTCACTTGGGCAAAACAAATGGGTTCCTGTCGGGATACGGCAGTCTTGTTTATCCATGCCTGTCGGGCTGCGGGCTTAGCAGCATGGTTTCTCAGTGGTTATCAGGAAGGGGATTTAGATCATCCTGAACAACACCGCCATGCTTGGGTAGAAGCGTATTTGCCGGGGGCAGGCTGGCGAGGCTATGATCCCAGCCATGGTCTTGCGGTGAGCGATCGCCACATTGCCCTTGTGGCTGCCGCTGATCCAGCCGATGCTACCCCAATTCAAGGTGCTCTTTGGGGATAAGGCATCACTTCAACCATGGGCTACCAACTCCAGATTCAACGCCTCTCCTACGTATGGAAGAAAAAGGCAGTGCCGAGAATCCCATAGGTGGCCAAGAGCAGCGCCCCCTCTAGCCAGTTGGAGCGGCCATCGAGGCTAATCACATTGGCAATCACAACGGCAATAATCACCGTCACCACCTCAAAAAGACTAAAGTTCAAATCCATGGGTTGACCAATGAACTGGCCGATGAGCACTAATACAGGTGCCACCAAGAGCGCCACCAAGAGCGACGACCCCAAGGCAATCGAGACGGACAGATCCATGTTGTTTTTGAGGGCAACCCCCACCGCAGTCACATATTCGGCTGCACCACCCACCAACGGCAAGAGGATCACCCCGGTAAATAATGGCGTCAGACCCAAGCCCTCCGTTGCTGCCTCAACAGTGCCGACAAAAATTTCCGACTCAAAGGCTACCCCAATCGTGGCAATAATCAGAACAGTAATCCACAGGGGAAGGTTTGGCTTTTCATGGTGCCCCTCTTCATCCCCCAGTTCCACCTGACTGACATCGTACAGATAGCTATGGGTTTTCAGGGAGAAGAGTAAGGTTAGCCCATAAACCAGAATTAGAATGATCGCGGCCACGACTGACATTTTGGAAATGGCTGTTTGCGGCACACTGCTGGAGGTATAAATGACCATTGCCGGCAAAAGCATGGCAGCGATCGCCACCGTCATCGAGGAAGCATTGACCCGTGCCACCACGGGGGCAAAGGACTGCTCCTTGTAGCGAATGCCCCCCAGCAGCATAGATAACCCCATGACCAGCAACAGGTTCGCCATCAGGGTGCCGGTGATACTGGCTTTGACAATATCCACTAAACCTGCTCGCAGCGCCACAATGGCAATAATCAGCTCCGTGGCATTCCCAAAGAGGGCATTCAATAGGCCGCCGATTGTCGGCCCGGTAGCAAGGGCTACCTCCTCTGTTGCTGTGCTCAACCAAATTGCCAAGGGCACGATCGCCAATGCTGCCAAAATAAAGACTGTCAGGGCACCCCATTCGAGTTTCTCAGCGGCAATCGAGAGGGGAATAAACACCAAAAAACCAATCGAAACCAGTCGCTTCATGGGGGTATCCCTTACACGGTGAAAGGAGAAAAATCTCCTTTATCCTAGCCTGCGGTTGGAGTTTTCCATCTCAAGCGGCGAGAAATCCAGTTGGTACCTAGCCACTGCGCAGGATGACTCGCTGATTTTGGCGTGCCACAAGGGAGAGCGTCAGCGGGCCGGCGGTATAAACGGTGGTGGGAGTGACCGCGCTAATATCAATCGTCCCTTGGTGATCTTTGAGATCAAGAACAAATTTCACCAGTTCAATTTGGCGAAAGGAGCCAACTGTGCCGGTCACCGGATCGGGGAGAACCCCGGAGGCGATCGCCCGCCGGTTACTCACCGTAAACAACTGATCCAAGCGCTGCAAAATTTGCTCATCGGTCATCTGGCTCGGATCTAAGGAAATCGTAGCCAGATTCTCACCTTCACGGAAAACCTCCTGATTGCGCGCCACTTGGGGCACCACAAGAATATTACTTTCCCCCTGTAGATAGTTGGCCGCTGCTAAAATACGCACCACATAGGGCTGGCCATCACTAATTTGGCGGCGCAGGCGGTTCACGTCTTCGGTGGTAATTTGAATCACCTGATCCGTGGGTTTCACATTTCGGGGATTGTTGAGAACAATGGCATTGCGACGGGCCTCCCGCAGCAGTTCTTCAATCACTTGAGTCGCTTGAGCGGGATCCTTGACATTTTGAATGATGGCAGAGGCCAAGACTTGCCCCGTGCGAATGGCGATTGTTCCCCGCCGTAGCCCCAACAACAGGATGTTCACGTTTTCCTCAAGGCGTTTACGACTCGCCTCAAGGACAGCAATTTCCTGCTGAAGACTGCGTTGCTGATTGCGTAACACCTGCTGCTGTTGATTGGCAACGGCCAGTTGATCCTGAATGCGATCAATCTCTGCTTGGAGACGATCCTTTTGTCCTTCGACTTCGGCAAGCCGCTGTTGAGCCGTGCGAATGGCGGTTTCTAGAGCTGCTTTTTGGCCAGCCACATCTTCAAGGCGGTCTTGGATGGCCTGTCGCTCCCGTTGCAGGCGCTGGATCTCTTGCCGCAGGCGTGCCCCTTGGGCTTCAAAGTTTTGGAGGTCTTTTTGGGCTTGGGTGTAGCGATCTTGGAGTTGCTTGAGTTCTGCTTCCGTGAGGGTTTGGCGATTGACGGCCTGCTCTAGAACTTGATTGGTTTGACTGAGACGTTGGCGGATGTTGGCCAGTTCAATTTGCGATTGTGCCAGTTCGGCTTCAATTTCATCTTTTTGGGCGCGGGTTTCCGCTAGTTCTTGTTCAGCAGCCGCTTGTTGACGGCGAATGGTATCAATGCGCAGCACGCCATCGCGCAATTCACGGCTAAGGGCAAAGAGGATGGCAAGGGTGGAGGCAGAAATTAAGCTTCCTGTGAGAATGGTAATCAAGACAGCCGTCTGTCGAGGCCGCAAATTAAACCAACTCAAGCGGGCTTTGCCCACTTTTGAGCCGAGGCGATCGCCCACTGTCGCGATCGCGCCCCCCAGAATAATCACGGCCAAGACCAAAACATACCCAGCCATATTTCGGGTACTGCTGCCACTCCCCAACTATACTTTCTACAGTATGTGCTGATGTTGCCCCCTATAAGGGTTTGGGCAAATCACTTGGGCTGAAATCAACCGATGCCAAAAATTGCCACTTGGAACGTCAACTCGATTCGCACCCGCCTTGACCATGTGTGCCAATGGTTGGACAACACCGGGGTGGACTATCTCTGTCTTCAGGAGACCAAAGTTACGGATGCGGAGTTCCCGCGTCAGCCTTTTCTGGATCGTGGGTATCACGTTTATTGTAGTGGCCAAAAGGCCTATAACGGGGTGGCCATTCTTAGTCGTCGACCCCTGGCGGGGGTAGAAGCGGGTTTTGCCCCCCAATTACCCAGCCACAGTGCCTTGGATACGCAAAAACGACTGATTCGCGCCCAATTAGCCCCGGCGGTGATCTTGGTGAATGTCTATATTCCCAACGGCGGCGAGTACAACAGCGAGAAATACCACTACAAGCTGCACTGGCTCAAGGGACTGCATGCCTACTTACAAAAACTGACGGCGCAGGGGGAGGTGATTCTCTGTGGCGATTTTAATATTGCCCCTGAAGATAAGGATCTCTTTGATGCCAGCGATCGCGCCACAAAAGTGGGGGCCACCGATGCCGAACGCAACCTGCTTGCAGCAATTCGTGACCTTGGCTTCCACGATGCCTTTCGCCACTTTACCGAGGAGCCGGAGCACTACTCTTGGTGGGATTATCGGGGGGGTGCCTTTCGCCGCAATCAGGGCTGGCGCATTGATCACTTCTACATTACCCCCGGTATCAAAGCCCATGCCTGCAACTGTCACATTGATATTACCCCTCGGCGCTTACCGAAACCCAGCGACCATGCACCGGTGATTCTAGAGATTGAATAAGGGTTGTACCGTGGGTTGGCGCAGCCACTCCGTTAACTCCTGAACCCCTTGGCCATAGGTAAGGTCAAAGGTCAATGGCGTAATACTGATCAGGTTTTGGGCAATGGCTTCCACATCTGTGGGTGCCTGATTGGGGTCTTGGGGATATTCTTCCACCACTTCACCGGCAAGCCAGTAGTAGGTTTTGCCGCGTGGGTCAATGCGCTTTTGAAAAAGGTCATGGTAGCGGCGAATCCCCTGCCGTGTAATGACGACGCCGGCAATTTCACTGGCGGGCAGGGCAGGCACATTCACATTCAGCAGCATCTTTGGCGGAAGCGAGGCTGTTTCTACCGCCTTGAGGAGACGACTGGCAAAGTCAGCAGCCGGCTGAAAGTCATGGACTGTGAAACTGGTAAGGCTAATGGCAATACTGGGAATGCCCTCAATCACTCCTTCCATTGCGGCCGACACCGTGCCAGAGTAGAGAATATCGGTGCCGAGGTTAGAGCCTTGGTTAATCCCGGAAACGACAAAATCGGGGGGTTCCTCTAGGAGGGCACCAAGGGCGAGTTTCACACAGTCGGAGGGGGTGCCAGAACAGGCCCACGCCTTAATACTGGGGTGAAAGCGATCGCTAACGACTTCGGCGCGAATTGGATCAAAAACGGTGAGGCTATGCCCTGTTGCGGAGCGTTCGCGATCGGGACACACGACTACTACTTCATGGCCGGCGATCGCCAGTGTGTCTGCCAAGGCACGAATGCCGGGGGCAAAGACCCCATCATCATTGGCAATGAGTAACCGCATTTCCCGCCCCCCGAATCGTGAAGTATTGGCAAAACATTACAGTTGATTGCAAATCGCAGCACCCTCCCTGAGAAATGTTACCCTCTAAAAGGGTCAAGTGGTGCACTGCATGACCCACCCTGCCGAACAGTTTGAACGCACCATTCCTGACATGACCGCTTTTGGGGATTGACAGGATCTATGAAACACCCACTGAACCATCAGTTGAAGGAGAACACTGTGTCTGTGCATCAAAGTCATCCGTTACTCCGTGAAGACCTCAGCGAATACGTTGCCCATTTGCAACTGCACATGGCACTCCAAGCACGCAATTTGGTGCCCGCCCTAAAACACACCGGCGACAGCCGCGAGCAACTTCTCCATCAAACTCAAGCCACCTTTGAAAAGCACGTTTCCCGCCAAAGCTATATCGGCTAGATTTTTCTATCTTGCAAAAACTTGCCCTCTGAGAGCAGCACTATGAATGCTGCTTTTTGCGTTTATTGGGAGGATAGATAGAGCATCTCACCCCTTTGAGAAACCGTTGCAACAGAGTACACTAAGGGCGATATTACTAATTTGTAACACTCTTCCCAGCGTTCTCAGGAGGTTTTATGGCGCGGACAGAGTCCACGATGCTTGCCCTTGGTACGGTTGCGCCTGATTTTCAACTGCCCGATGTGGTGAGTGGGCAAACAATTTCCCTCAGCACCTTTGCTGATAAGAAAGCACTACTAGTGATGTTTATTTGTCGCCACTGCCCCTACGTGAAACACGTCCAAGAGGAACTGGCGAAGCTAGGGCGCGACTACAAAGACACAGGTTTGGGGATTGTGGCCATTAGTGCCAATGACGTTGCCAACTATCCGGATGATGCCCCAGAGTCCCTGAAGGCAATGGCCACCGAACTAGGGTTTACATTTCCCCTTTGCTATGACGAGAGCCAAGAAACGGCCAAGGCCTATACGGCAGCCTGTACACCGGACTTTTTCCTCTTTGATGGCGATCGCAAGCTCGTGTATCGTGGCCAACTCGATGACAGCCGCCCCCAAAATGGCTTACCAGTAACCGGCAAAGACTTGCGGGCAGCCATTGATGCTGTGTTAGCCGGTCAAACCCCCAGCGAGGATCAAAAACCAAGTCTCGGCTGTAATATCAAGTGGAAACCGGGGAATGAACCCGCCTATTATGGCTAAGGTTAGAAAGGCAAAGAGAGGGGCACTTTTATTACCCCTTTTGAGTCGTTAACCTACTGTTATATCAATGCCAATGGGCTTGGCTGTGTTGACGCGATTTGTGTTGTAGGTGTGAGTAGTGAATAATCAACTTTTTTCGCCAGTGCGAATGCAGCCAATGGGGGCTGCCCTGAAAACGGTCGCAGTGGCAATGGCAACCGTGGCGATCGCCCTTGGTTCTCTGAGTCCAGGCCGTAGTCAAGAAGCCCCCACCCCTCCTGAAAACCAACCTGCCGAAACTCCGACCTCCCCAGCACCACCAGAGGCATCAGCAGAGTCTGCGCCTGAAACTCCCCCAGCGACAACCCCAGAACCGCCGCCCCCAGCCCCCGTGGGTCAGCCCCCCGCTGATGAACCCCAAGTGCTGATTGCCGAAGTGGTGGTTGAAGGAGCCACTCCTGAACTGGAGCAACTGGTGTATCAGGTCATTCGTACCCGACCCGGCAGTACCACTACCCGCAGCCAACTGCAACAGGATACCAACGCCATCTTTGCTACGGGCTTTTTTGCCGATGTCAATGCTGTGCCCAGTGATACCCCCCTCGGTGTGCGGATTACCTTTGTCGTGCGTCCCTATCCGGTGCTGCGAGCTGTTCAAGTAGCGGGCAATCAGGTGCTCACCCAAGAAAAAGTCAACGAGATTTTTGCACCGCAGATTGGGCGTATCCTCAACCTCCGAGAACTCCAGTCCGGCATTGAGAAAATCAACACTTTCTACAAAGATAATGGCTACATCTTGGGGCAAGTGGTCGGTACCCCTCAAGTCGATCCCAATGGGGTCGTGACGTTGCAGGTGGCTGAAGGGGTAGTCGAACAAGTCACCTACCGCTTTCTCAACAAAGAAGGGGAACCCACAAAACAGCGTACCCGCGACTTTGTCATTAGCCGCGAAATGGACACCCAGCCGGGTGTAGTTCTCAACCAAAAAACCGTCCAAGCGGATCTGCGCCGCCTCTTTGAATTGGGACTCTTTGAGGATGTGCAAGTTGCCCTTGAACCGGGTCAGGATCCGCGAAAGGTGAACTTGATTCTCAATATCAAAGAGCGCAACACCGGCAGTATTTCCGCCGGGGCAGGTTATAGCTCGGCCTCAGGTCTATTTGGCACCGTGGCCTTCCAGCAAAATAACCTCTTTGGGCGCAACTGGAAATTTGGGGTGGAAGCCCAAGGCGGCACAGAAGGGGAATTGCTCTTCGATGTGAACTTCACAGATCCGTGGATCAAGGGCGATCCCTACCGTACCTCCTATACCGTCAGTGCCTTTAACCGCTTAAATGTGCCTTTTACCTTCAGCAATGGCCCGATTAGCGTCCCCTTGGCCAATGGTGATTTGCCCCGCATCAACCGCTTGGGCGCTTCCATCTTCTTTACCCGCCCCTTTACGAAAGATCGGGAGTTGATTCGCACCGCTTGGACGGGTTCCTTGGGATTGCAATATCAGCGGGTCACCTCTATGGATGCTTCTTTTAACCGAACAGCTACCGATGTTTTAGGCAATTGCTTAACCTTCCCCGATAACGGGGTCTGTCGTGGCTACAATGACCTATTTACGGTGCAGGCGGCAATTCTACGGGACTTGCGCAACGATCCCCTGCGTCCCACCAGTGGCCAAGTGATTCGTTTGGGGGTGGATCAATCCATTCCCATTGGAGCGGGGAGCATTCTATTCAACCGAGTGCGCGGAAGTTACAGCTTCTATATTCCGGTGAAGTTTCTGCGGATTGAGGGGCCGCAAACCTTTGCCTTCAATATCCAAGCGGGCAACATTTTTGGTGATTTGCCGCCCTATGAATCCTTTACGATTGGGGGTGCCAACTCAGTACGCGGTTGGGAAGAGGGAGCGATCGGCTCCGGACGCGCGTTTGTGCAGGGAACCATTGAGTATCGCTTCCCGATTTTTAACATTGTTGGCGGGGCGCTCTTTGTGGATGGGGCAAGTTTGTTGGGTACCCAACGTAGTGTCTCCGGTCAGCCGGGGATTGTGCGCGGTAAACCCGGCGAGGGGCTAGGCTATGGAGGTGGACTGCGAGTGAATACCCCCTTGGGGAATATCCGCATTGACTTTGGTTGGAACAATGAAGGGGGCAGCGCCTTCAGCTTTGGCATTGGTGAACGCTTCTAGGAGCAAGAGGGATGATCACGGCCTCTGTACCGACCACATTGGGGGCAACGACTCAGCAGACGCTTGGGGGGACTGCCCGGTGGTCAGGGGTGGGTTTGCATTCCGGTCAATGGGTTGAGGTTACTCTTCAGCCAGCACCCGTCAATACAGGACGGCAGTTTGTGCGCCTTGATTTGGAGGGACAGCCCGTGATTCCGGCGCGGATTGAGGTGGTGAAATCCACTCAGTTGGCCACAGAGTTAGTTGCCAATGGTGCCGGTGTGCGCACGGTTGAACATCTCTTGGCCGCGCTGGCGATCGCCGGCATTGATAATGTCATGATCGAAATCACTGCGGCTGAGGTACCCGTTCTCGATGGCTCGGCGCAACCGTGGTTAGAAGGCATTCAAACGGTCGGTGTTGTCCCGCAGGAGGCTCCTCGGCCGGCAGTTATCTTGAGGGAGCCTGTCACGGTTTACGAAGGAGAGGCCTTTGTCAGTGCCATTCCTGCCCCCGAATTGCGCCTCAGCTACGGCATTGAGTTTCCCTATGCGGCCATTGGTCGCCAGTGGTGTAGCTTTACTTTTTCCGAGCTAGCCGCAGCCGTTGCCCCTGCGCGCACTTTTGGTTTTGCAGAACAAGTGGAGTCTCTGCGCCGCCAAGGCCTGATTCAGGGGGGCAGTTTAGAGAATGCCCTTGTGTGCAGTGCCGGTGGCTGGGTCAACCCACCCTTGCGCTTTGCCGATGAACCGGTTCGCCACAAGTTACTGGATCTCTGGGGAGATCTGGCTCTGCTGGGGACACCCCCTATTGCGCATTATGTGGCCTATCGCGCCAGTCATCATCTGCATACCCAATTGGCACGGGCGATCGCTCGCCCGATGGTTTAGTGGGCAACCATTCTCGCCTATGATTTGTTTATATCTTTAGATTTGAAGCCAACACCTACCCCTATGCCAACGTTGACTGACTCCCCACCAACCCCTGTACTGACCGTCACCGATCTCCAGCAATTACTTCCCCACCGCTATCCCTTTTTGCTGGTGGATCAGATTATTGACTATGTGCCGGAAAAATATGCCGTGGGGCTGAAAAACGTCACGATCAACGAACCCTTTTTTCAAGGGCACTTTCCCGGCCGCCCGATTATGCCGGGGGTGCTGATTGTAGAAGCCCTTGCCCAAGTGGGAGGGGTTGTCCTGATGCAGATGAACTGGGCTAAGGATAAGCTATCGGTATTTGCGGGCATTGATAAGGTGCGTTTTCGCCGTCCCGTGGTGCCTGGGGATCAACTAATCCTGCGGGCTGAACTGCTCGTTGTCAAGCAGCAGCGCATCGGCAAAATGCAAGGGCGGGCTGAGGTGAATGGTCAATTGGTCTGTGAAGGCGAGATGATGTTCTCGCTAGTGGACTAGTCACAATCAATGATGCAAACGCTCATCCACCCCACTGCTGTCATTCATCCCAGTGCCGAACTGCATCCCACGGTTCGGGTCGGCCCCTATGCTGTGATTGGTGAACAGGTGCGCGTCGGTGCCCATACGGAAATCGGTGCCCACGTGATTATTGAAGGGCCAACGGAGGTGGGAGTTGGCAATCGCATCTTTCCAGGAGCGATCATCGGCACGGCCTCTCAGGATCAAAAATATACGGGCGCTAATAGTGCGTTGCGTATTGGTGATTACAACACTATTCGCGAATTTGTGACGATTAACCGCGCCAATGGCGAAGGGGATGCCACGATCATTGGTAACCACAATCTGTTGCTGGCCTATGTCCATGTGGCTCATGATTGCGTGATTGAGGATCAGGTGGTGATTACGAATGCGGCCTCGATCGCCGGCCATGTTTGTATTGAGTCGAAGGCACGCATTGGCGGTATGGTCGGCATTCACCAGTTTGTGCATATTGGCCGCTTGGCGATGGTGGGGGCAATGGCACGGGTGGATCGGGATGTGCCCCCCTATATGCTGGTGGAAGGTCACCCGGCACGGGTTCGTGCCCTCAATCAGGTGGGATTGCGGCGGGCGGGCGTGACAGACGCAGAAATGCGCGACCTCAAGGAAGCGTTTCGGATTCTCTATCGCCGTGAGTTGCCCCTTGCCCAAGCGATCGCCCAATTGGCGACCCTACCCCCTTCTGAGCATTTGGAGCATCTCCAGCGCTTTTTGACCTATGCCCGCGAAGAGGGACGGCGCGGCTTAACCCCCAGTGGTCGGGCGACAACAGATTGAGTCTCTAGTTGCTTCCGCTCAACGCCATGCCTGCGGTGGTGCTTGTCCATCCCCAAATTCCCCCTAATACAGGCAACATTGCCCGCACCTGTGCGGCGACCCAAACACCGCTGCACCTGATCGAACCCTTGGGGTTTGAACTGAGCGATCGCTACCTCAAGCGAGCCGGTCTGGACTATTGGCCCTATGTCACCCTCTACTGCCATCCCGACTGGCCGACGTTTCTCAACACTGCCCGTACGCAGGGACGGCTCATTGCCTTTGAACCTTCCGCCCGGCAGATCTATTGGGACTTTAGCTTTGCAGAGAGTGATTGGCTGGTCTTTGGCAGTGAACCCGATGGCATTCCTGCAGGGGTCTTGGCCACCTGTGATGCCTTTTTGAAAATTCCCATGTCGCAACCCGCTGTGCGCAGTTTGAATCTCTCGGCGTCGGTGGCGATCGCCCTCATGGAAGCCTATCGCCAGTTGTGTTCCTCGCGGCGTCCTTCCCTAGCTTAAAGAGGCGAACTACTCCCCATTAATGCCCTGGGTACTCCCTCAAAGAAATTGCGCGCAGTTGCCATGGCTAGATGTTTTCTACTAGGCTAGGGCTGGTCTTTGCCATAACCACTCCCGTGAAGCTTCCTCGGCATTTCTTTTCTGTGTTCCTATTTAAGGAGGTCTCCATTGAAATTAAGCGGCAGCAACTCTTTCGGGCGTTGCGCCTGTTGTTCATCTTCTCCTTGGTGGCGGTGGGAGTTTGGTTTCTTTGGCAGCGACAAATGCGGGTCTTTAGCCGCGTCGGGTATCTCAACGGCACCCTCTTGAACATTTACGCCAGAATCTCCGGCACCCTCGTTCTGGAGCCGCTGCAACCGGGACAATTTCTCCACCAAGGCCAAGAGATTGGCCGCATTGCAAATGAGCGTAATCCTCAGCTGGAGACCGATCGCCAAAACTTGGAGACGCGCTTAGCCGTTGCCCAACGCCAGCGACAGGTGCTCCTACAAAAACGCCGCAGTCGCCAACAACTGATTGCAGAACTCAGTTACTATCAGCGGGAACAGTACCGCCTAGAGGTTCAGTTTGCCCAAGAAGCCCTCCAACGGGTGCTGGCAGAACTCAGAGAAGCCCAAGAGGCTCTTACCCTAGCTCGCCTTGAGGCAGACCGCTACAATCGGCTGGTGCACCAAGGCGCCGTTTCGCGGCAGCGAGCAGATGAAGCCATTTACAAAGCGCGCCAAGCAGAACAGGTGGTCAAAAACAAACAGGCGGAATTGCGCCGCTATCAAACCAACCTAGAGGCCTTTCGCAAGGGCTTGCAACTAGATTCTGCGCGCACGTTTAGCTTTCCCCAAATTCGGGTGATTGACCTGCAAATCGAAGTTGTAAACATTGAGGGGCAAATTGCCGAGGTAGAGGTCACCATTGAACAGTTAAAGCGCGAAATTGCTAACATTAAGCAACAGCTGGCCCTGCAAAGGCTTGTCCGCATTCGATCCCCCATTGCCGGTGTGGTCTGGTCGGTGATTCATAAAAGCGGTGCCCTGGGAATTCCCATCAGCGCCGGTGATCCCATTGCCAAGGTTCTAGACTGCGACGATGTTTGGGCAACGGCTCTAGTTGCCGAGCGGGAGAATGCTCGCCTGCGGGTGGGTCAGCCGGCCACCGTGCGCTTACTGGACGGGAGCGATCGCCGGCTACGCGGATGGGTGCGCGCCATTCGCGGCGGTTCGGGCAAGGTGGTTGTAGGGGAAACTGTCGCCGTCCCCCCTCCCGATTTGGTGCGCAATGAGTTGGCCGTGGACATTGCCCTAGAAGAGTTGCCCGCCGAACTAGGAGCACAGCGGTTTTGCGGCGTTGGTCAAAGTGTAGAAGTCATTTTTGATACCCGATCCTGAGTGGGCGGTTCTCGCTCATCCCGATCATTGTGTAGTTCCCGAAGCCCCATGCTACTGCGAAAGCAATATGCCAGAACTCTGCTGCCGTTGGCCATCCTAGCCTTTGCCGCCGTTCAGCTCTGGACGTTTGACTGGCAAAACCTCGTTCCCAATCTGGTGGGTACCTGGAATGCCGGTAAGGCGATTTTTCGCACCGAGGGAACCAGCTTAGAGGCTTTGCTGTTGCCGGCTTTGATATGGGGCGCCATTGTTTTGCTGATTAAAGAACTCTGGCCGCAGCCCACCTTCTTGGCTCGGCTGCTGGTTGCCGGCGGAACCATCTTCTTTGGAGTGCGCTATGAGTTCTGGCGCGTCTTCTACAGTCTTAACTTGGATGATCCCGTCAACGGTGTCCTCTCTGTTGGCCTCTTTTTGGCCGAACTGTTGATGGTCTTCAACACGTTGGCGTTCTTTTTTCACTGTAGTTTTACGATCAACCGCAGCCCAGAGGCCGATCGCTACGAGCAAGATGTGATCAGCGGCAAGTACCAACCTTGGGTAGATGTGATCCTGCCCACATACAACGAGGGCGTGGATATTCTGCGACGCTCGGTCATTGCCTGCCAAGCGATGGACTACCCCAATAAGCGCATCTACCTCCTCGATGATACCCGCCGCCCCCATGTGCGTGCCCTTGCTGCCGAACTCGGCTGTGAGTATCGCGATCGCCCCGACAACCGCCACGCCAAAGCAGGGAACATCAACCATGCCCTTCCTACCCTGACCGGAGAATTTATTGCCGTTTTTGATGCCGACTTTACCCCCTGCCGCAATTTTCTCAGCCGTACAATTGGCTTTTTCCAAGATCCTAAAACTGCCATGGTACAAACCCCACAGCACTTTTTTAACGAAGACCCGATTACCGTCAATCTGGGGCTAGAAGGAATTGTCAACAATGAGCAGAGCCTCTTTTTCCGCTTTATCCAACCCAGTCGCGATTGGTGGGATTCTGTCGTCTGCTGCGGCACCTGTTTTGTGATCCGTCGCAGTGCCCTCGACGAAATTGGCGGCATCCCCACCGATACGATTACCGAAGACTACATGACCAGCATGAAGCTGCAGAGTTTGGGCTATCGGGTGAAATACCTCAATGAAGCGCTCTCTGCGGGCATGTCTCCCGAAACCATTAGTGCTTACGTAAACCAGCGCCTGCGCTGGGGACAGGGCACCCTGCAAATGTTGTTTGTGGGCGGCAACTGTTTTACCGTGCCCAACTTGCGCCTGAGTCAGCGTTTTTCCCATGCCCTGAGCATAGTCTATTGGTTTTTGGCGCTGTCGCGGGTCATTTGTTTACTTGTTCCCCTCACGTTTCTTCTGTTTGGCACGGCTCCCCTACGGGCAACGATTAACGAGATTCTCTACTTTTACTTGCCCTACTATCTGGGGAATGCCTTGAGTTTCGCTTGGTTTACCGAAGGGCGCCGCTCGGCGTTTTGGTCCGATGTCTATGAGACAATTCTTGCTTTTCCCATGGCCATTACGATTCTGCGCACCCTCATTCAACCTCGTGGCAAAACCTTTAAGGTGACCCCAAAAGGGATCATTGACCCGCACCGCATCAATCCCAACTGGCCGCTCATCCGCCCCCTGTTAGTTGTAGCTGCCGTTACCCTGTTGGGTATTCTCTGGCGTAGTCGCCCTCTCCAAGATACGGTTGTCAACCCCGATAGCCTGACAGTCAATATCTTTTGGAGCGTTTATAACCTAGGGTTGTTGCTCGTGTCAATCATGGTGGCCATTGATGTGCCGCAGCGACGCTTTACCCGTTTTGATCGCCGTGAATCCTGTTACTTACTGGCACACTCAGAAAACTGTCAGCTAAAGTTAAACGGCAAGTCCCTCACCGGTCATACCCTTGACATCAGTGAAGGGGGTGCCCGTCTCCGTTTATGGTCTGAGGAGTTCTCCGCTACAGAACTGGCCTCCTGTCTGCGGGGCGCCAAAGGGTATTTGTCCTTTCTGCCGCCGGGGGAGCTGGCAGACTTGACACTAGAGATCACGGTTCGCTGGTGTATCCCCTTGCGTGCGAACTCTTCCCAAGAGAAGGGGGGACGGGTAGCGGTGGGCGTTCTGTTTTCGGAATTGTCCTTGGCGCAGCAGCGCCGCTTGATTCCCTATCTCTACTGTCAGCCGAGTCAGTGGCAAGAGGTGCGCGCTCCTGAGCTAAAAACCGCTTGGGCGATGCTTCAGAGTCTGTTTCGCCTCCATCCCCTTGCCGAGAGCCGCTAGCCGTTGAGGAGCGTGAGGAGGTTTTGAATCGCCATACTGGTACTCTGAATTGCTGCACGAATGCTAGCACTTTTCGGCTCAACTTGCAGCAGATAGGCTAAAGCAGATTGGAGATACGTTAGAGCCATCTGCAGGTTGGGATCAATGGGCTGGTAGATTTGAGATGGATATGGCTGCCCATAACTGGGATGGGGATAGCCAACGGAATGCTCGTAGTGCGCTCCTGGATACCCTTGGGAGTAGTCGTAGTTGGGGTGGGGATAGCCGATAGAGTGCTCATAGTTCGCCACTGGGTACCCTTGGGAATAGTCATAGTTGGGGTAGGGATAGGAATAGCCAACGGAGTGTTCGTAGTTTGCCGCTGGATACCCTTGAGTTGCTTCAACAGGTGGTGTAGCCTCAGGAGAGGTTGTGGCTGCAACCGCAGGTACCGATGGCGCTGGGGCTAAAATAACAGTCTGTTCCTTGTCCGCCGGTTCGTCCGTAGAGGATGGCATAGGTGTTGGTTCAGCACCACTGGGTTTAGCGGCAATCATTTCTGTGGACTCGAGGATTTGCGTGGGAGCGCTGTCAATTTCTCCCATGCGTTCTCCCCGTTTGTAGGCACTGATCTGACTCGGACTCTCTGCAGTCTCTTTCTCCTCTTTTTTCAGCCACACAAGAAAGTCAGAGGCACTGTGGGTGACTTCTCCCCCTAAGGTACGAATGGCAACAAAGCCGTTGGCGGCACTGACGCTTTGGATAGGATACCAAGTGCCGCGATAGAGAATCATGGCGTCCATGCCGAGGGAGCTACCCCCCGTAAGAGCATTGCGTCGCTTGCCCCGTGCCCAGCGATCTTTCCAGAGTACTCCCGCTTCGGTATATTGGATAACATAGCCTTCAGGAATAGTGCGATGTTCATAACGCAGAAAGCCGGGGGTTTGGGCAACACCTACCTGAAAAATTTCATAATCCACCATCACTTCTTGAATTAGAGGCCGATAGGAGGACGCATCCCGTACTTCAATGGCAAGGGTAGGGGCATCTGTTTTCACCCGAGCAACGATGCCATCTCGGTAGGAAATTAACTGAACTTCATCAAATGTTGTTTCCACGCGCAAGTGCCGATTCGAGAGCATTCGCGAATTTTTTTGAATCAAATCTTTAATAAATTGGTCTATTAATTCGCGATCGCCCATAGTTGTTGCCTTGAATCACGGCAAGAAAATTGCCCACGACCGTGCCTGCGAGGCTCTCTTAATAGTATATTCCTTATTAATGCTTGTTTATAAAGAGCATTGATGAATGCCGTTGGCAAGATGAGACCTTTCTTTGCAGCGTGGCCACTTGCTAGTTGAGAAACACTATTACGGTTAGCTTAGAACCAAAGGCCTGCTGCAAACAACAGTAAATCTACGGATTAAAGTCCTGAAAATACTCGCGCAGCCGCCGCAACGCCTGACCCCGATGACTCACCTGTTGTTTTTCGGCAGGGTTCATCTCGGCAAAGGTGCGCTGCTGACTGGGCACCCAAAAGATGGGGTCGTAGCCAAACCCCCCCTGACCGCGGGGCGCCGTTAAAATCTCACCTAGGCAACGTCCTTCTGCGGTAAAAGCAATGGTGCCATCGGGACGCGCCAGGGCAATGCTACAGATAAACTCAGCCGCGCGATCGCTCACCCCGGCCATTTCCCGTAAGAGACGGTCAATGCGCTCAGCATCCGTGGCCCCATAGCGCGCCGAATAGATACCCGGTGCTCCTTCAAGGGCATGAACCACCAGCCCCGAATCGTCGGCGATCGCCCACTCCCTCAGTTGCCGGGCAGCAGTAGCAGCCTTCAAGCAGGCGTTGCCCACAAACGAATCTGCCGTTTCTGCAATCTCAATCGTGGCTGGCAGGGGCAGCAACTCCCCAATCCAGGGTTGTAGCCAGCTTTGAAACTCTTTGACCTTACCGGCGTTGTGAGTGGCCAAGACAGCTTGGGCAAGGATGGGCATGGTCTAGGGACGACGCTGCAACTGAATATGATCTTGCCGCAAACTGACATCAAAGTGCTGAAGAAAATCCTGCCCCAAAAGTCCAATAGTCATTTCAGAGCCGGCCACCGCAACGGGCACTTGCTGACGCTGGAAGCCGCCGACGCTGATGGATTGGACATATACAATCGGCAGCACCACTTCACCATTGGCGGTATGAAACACGCGATTATCTACCACTTGAGCAGGGGTAATGCCCAATGCGTGTGCCATGGGCTGTGTGATCACGGTCATACTGGCACCTGAATCCACCAGCATCTCAAAGCGCAGTCGTTGGTTGAATGTTACCGGGATAACGGGAATCCCCCCTTGCCGCCGCAGGATGGGTACGATGCCGCCGGACTGGGTGATCGCGTTTGCCATGGGTGGCGCGGGGTTGCGGGGTAGGTGTTGCAGCCGCAGTAATTCTTGCCGATAGCCGGCAAGGGCTTGTGCCTGTTGGGGATGGGTACGCATGAGCTGATCGAGAATTTGCACCGCTGTTGCCCAGTCTTGGTTGGCGATCGCCCGATAAAAACGTTCTGGTAGGGTAACTGAAGGCGCTCCCTTTGCCGGGGCAATCAGGAACAGCATCGCCGCCAGCGTTGACAGTGCCCAATGTCCGTGTTCTTGGGTCATGAGTTTCTGCGTACCTTAGGATCAATAGTAGCGAGATCACCGCCGGCTATTCCAGACTGCCCATGAGCACACACCCTTCGCCGCAGCTGAGTCCTGAAGACTATCTGCGATGGGAAGCCCAAAGTGGGGTTAAGCACGAATATATCAACAGCCAAGGATAGGCAATGGCAGGAGCGAGTGATGCCTACCTCACCCTTGTTTTGAACTTAAGAGCGTTCACTGATAAGGGCGCTTATCCGACATTTATGCAGAGGTTATAGAGCCTTAATTTCAATCAAAATTCAATCAAAAGTTCGTGTGAATTGCGTCCATGGGGCAGGCAGTAACACATTGCTCACAGACAATGCAGCGGGAGCGGGTAAATTGCAGTTGAAAGGTTTCCGGGTGCAGCGTCAGCGCCTGCGTCGGGCACACCCCCGTACAAAGGCCACAGTGAACACAGGCCTGCTCATCAATCACAATTTCGCGGCTGGCAAGGGACACTTCTATATTCTGCTGCCGCAACCATTCTAGGGCGGCCTCCATTTGGTCAATGTCGCCGGCCAACTCGAGAACCAACTTGCCCACTTGGTTGGGTGCCACTTGGGCACGGATGATATTGGCAGCAATATTAAAGTCCTTGGCCAAGCGATAGGTGACGGGCATCTGAACTGTCCGTCGAGGAAATGTCAAGGTAACCCGCTTTTTCACCCTTTGAGGTTTTGAACCACTGTATGGCTGTATATTTTAGCTTGGCATAACGGCAATCGCGAGAGCGGGAACCGCTGTTGTACTCTGAATTCGTTAGGCTGATTTCATCAGAGATGCCTAGATTGAATTCAGGTTGAGAATCTCGCCAAGGCGTTCAATTTTAAGCGGCGTATAGGGAAAATCCGTCTGGGTGAGACGGCGGATCAAGGACACACTGGCAAAGTGTTGGTCAATGGTGGGAATCCCTTGGGCATCGAGGCGCACGGGAATAATTTTTCCCTGCAGGAAGCGGCCAGAACCGTCTAGTTCCACATCGAGGATCAAGGACTTGCCAAGGGTGCCGTGGCTGCTCAGGGTTTGATGGCCAACAAAGTTCCCTAGGGAGTAGGCAATGAGACGGCCTTTGTACAATTCCAAGGCCCGCGGGACATGGGGACCATGCCCTAGGATTAAATCGGCACCGTGATCAATCATGGTGCGGGCAAACCGAACCACATTGCCGCGGTCTTCGCCGTAAAAATACTCGATCCGATCGCGGGTGTAAAGTTGGTCGCTGCCTTCGGCGCCCCCATGAAAACTAACAATGACAATATCCGCGTTTTGCTTGGCTTTCCGGACAAGGGCGGCAGCGGCCTTGAGGTCTTGAATGCGATTTTGGCCGTCGTAGGTGGCAAAGCCGATGAATGCCGTCTTTAAGCCATTGGCTTCGAGGTAGCTAATTTGGTTGTGATCCCCAATGGCGGTCATGCCGGCGGCGTTGATGTGGCGAATGGTATCGCGAAACCCCTGCTCATTAAAGTCGTAGCTGTGGTTATTGGCAATGTTGAGGACGTTGAAACCGGCTTGGCGCAAGACCTGCGCATAACTGGGCGGCGAGCGAAAGGCAAAACTGCGACCGCTCTTGGTGTTTTTGAAAGGATGGGGATAATCGGTGAGGGTACCTTCGTAATTGCCAAAGAGGAGATCGGCTCCCTGAAGATAGGGCTTCACGTGGGCAAACAGCTGGTGCGGGTTCGCAGGCAAGCGGTTATTGGGAAAATTGGTGCCAAGGACAATATCGCCAACGGCCTTAATCCGCAAACGGCGATCGCCAGGGGCAAGGGGCACGTCCGGTTCAGGTGTGACAATGGCCGGCGAAGGTTCCGTTGCGGGCGGGGTATCCCCATGGAGTTGACTTTGCAGGGTGAGGGCAACAGCACCGCTGCCTGCGATCGCCAGTAAACTGAGGGCAAAGGCACTCACTAGCGGGTGGGACGGCGTGGGGGCAGGTGTGACTGGATTAGAGCCGGCTTGAACAGGCGTCGCCGGTAAGATCTCCTGTAGGTCAACGGTCTGGGTCCACTCCGGCCATTCTTCGCCAAGGAGTCGGGCATGGAGCCGTACACGTAGAACCCCTTGGGGCGCCAGCTGCTTCAGGCCGCGGCAAACAAACTGAACGCAGACCTGGGGTGGGAGCGATCGCGCCGCTTCAAACATCACTTGTAAGCAGTTGCCCCGCCGCCGTACCAGTGCACGCACCCCCTTGACCTGAAGCGCACGGTTCATGAGATAGGCAATGGCCTCCGGTTGACCCTGCCGTGCCTGCTGCCAGATAAGATCAAGGGAAGCGGTCATGATCAACAAACCTTCAGGCGTCGCGAGCAAACCTGTGGTTATTCTATGGGGAGTCACCCATCTTAAAAGCTAGTGTCAGGCCAATTTGACAAACGTCACGCTGAAGCTGCTTCCGTATGCAACGCCCGCAACAGATCATGGCGGCTAATAATCCCCACCAATTCCCCTTGGGCATCCAACACCGGCAGGCGACTGATGTGGTGATTGACCATGAGGCGAGCGGCTTCGGAGATCGGGGCATCTACGTGAATTGTGTGGGGGTTGGCGGTCATCACATCCTGCACCTGCTGGCCGAGGGTTTTCTTGAGGTGCTGATGAAAAGACTCCGGTGACTCAAAGTAGATAATGCTCCCCAGAAAAGTGATGTACAACGGCGGCTCTAGGGGCGCTTCTCGCACGATCAGATCAGCTTCAGAGACCAATCCCACCAATTTACCTTGGTCATCCACCACCGGAAGGCCGCGCACCTGTTTTTCTTCCATGAGGCGAACTGCTTCAGAAATCGGTGCATCGGCACGAATGGTAAAGGGATTGGGGGTCATGTAGTTACGGACAAGAGCGGCCATAGTTAACCTAAGGAATGAGAGGACAGTTCAAGGGGATGGTAGTCGCTATGCATTGCCAGATCGGGGCGGAGGCTCTGGGCATGGCGCAGGTAGGCATGGTAAATCGGTTGATCGGGGTTGGGGGTGTTGAAGTAAATCAAGCAACGGATACAGCGGGGTAGCCCTCCCTCTACGTGCATTTGCTGGACATCGAGCAGGGGCACGTTGCGCCAATGGGGACATTCACGGGCGATCGCTGCCGGAAAGATCTGATCGAGGTCACGGGTGACGGAGAAAGTGACACTAATCACTTCCGAGAAATCAAGGGCATTGCGCCGCTCGATCTCGCCGAGGAGTTCCAAAACCGCCTCACGGATCGCCGGAACCGAATTTTCGGTGGCGGTAGTTGCTCCACGAATTGCTCGGACGCGCCAGCCCACAGTCTGCTCCTCCATCAAGACAGCCGCAAGGGTACTGTATCCAGCTTAGGGGCGATAGAGCCAGAGGGGAAGTCCATTGGTGGCCATTTCAAATTCCAACCAGTCGAGACCCGCTTGCCACGGGAAAGGGAGGCGTTCCTGCTGACGCGGAAACAGCCGCGCCAAGGGGGACTTGGGTTCTTCAATGGTTTGCACCTTGGTTTTATCGGGGTCAAGGCCTGCCAGTTCCGCCAGCCAGCGACGGGCATCCTCTTCGGTGCCCAGCCGATCTACCAGTCCTAGGGCAAGAGCCTGCTCCCCCGTAAAGACACGGCCATCGGCGAAACTGCGCACGGTTTCCACATCGAGGTGACGGCCTTCGGCCACGGTTTGCACAAATTGGTGATAGCTGGTGTCAATCAGGTCTTGAAGAATGCGGATCTCTTCCTCGGTGAGGTCGCGATCGAAGGCCAGAATGTCCTTGTAGGGGCCAGATTTGATTACCTTAAAGGAGACCCCCACCTTGTCGAGGAGCCGTTGCAAGTTGTTTCCCCGCAAAATGACGCCAATACTGCCCGTAATGGTGCCGGGGTTGGCCATAATGTGATGTGCCCCCATGCCGATATAGACCCCACCAGAGGCAGAGATATTGCCAAAACTGGCCACTATTTTCATTTTCGACTGCAGGCGCTTGAGGGCGGCGTAGATTTCTTGGGAGTCCCCCACGGTACCGCCGGGACTGTCAATGCGCACCAGTAGTGCCGGGTAGCCCCGTTCTTCAATCGTTTTCAGGGCTTTGAGGACACGACGTCGAGTGCCCCCAGCGATCGCCCCCGTAATTTCAAGACGGGCAATTTGACGACGATAACCACGGGAAAAAGGCCAAGGCATAGGCAGCAATCAGTTCAGCAAATCGTAACAATTGACTCGGATTTCTAATCTAGCAAGGTTCTAGGAGGCGGAGGACGGTGCCTGCTTCACCATTGCTGCTGAAAGTCCCTCTGTACCGTTGCCGATATACCACAGGGCTGCTGCGGCTTCGGCGTGGGTGACGGTTTTTTGGGGCTGGAGCAAGCGGGTTTCTCCCCAAATGCGACGGATGTTCGAGAGATCCCCCGCCAGATAGTCAGCAGCTACGGCATTGATGGCCGAGGGAGCAATCCGTTGACTGTCTTTGAAGCCCCATGTTTGCTGAATGCGATCAATAGTGCTAGGACTCAGCCGCCCCTGTTGATCGAGGGGCACTTTCCACTGCAACAGCGTTTCGCGAGTGAGGGGCGCATCAGGGCGAAAGAGGGTGCTGGCATCCCCGGTGAGAGGACTGGGCAAAAATCCGGCCATCGCCAAGCCTTGAATATAGGGAAAGTCGGGATTGTCGCGGGAGACATCTTGGAAAATGGGTGTGTCGTTGCGGTTACCCAAGCGGATTTGGCGGGCGGGGCGATCAGCATAAAAGCGGTTGTAGGTGGTCACCAGCCAGCGCACAAACTGACCCCGACGAATGGGGGTATTGGGTTGCAGGCGATCGCCGCTGGTGCTGAGAACCCCCAGTTCGGCTAAATCGCGAATCGCAGGCTGAAGCGGCGGGGGGGCTTGGTCGAGATCCGTAAAGGTTTGGGGGGTGGCAGGGGGGGGCGTCGGTGTGGCAATGGTGCGGTTGACGGGGGTGTAGACCACGGTGAAGGTTGTCAGGTTATTTTCTGGCACGGTGTTGATGGTGACGCTGACTTCCAGTTCAGCACTGCGCCCCTTCAGGGTGATGGCATTCCTTGCCACCTGCTGCTCCACCAGTTGCCAGCCAGATTGTTGAAATTGTTGGCTGTAGAACTGCTGAATGGCGATCGCCGGCGCTTGGGCTTGCCAGCGGGTTTCTGTGGTTTGGGGTGACCCCCCTTGCGGCTGAGTGGCTACAAGCGTTGCATTGGGAAACTGCAAATTCTCCGGCAGCGTCGCCGAGGATTCTATAGGGGCTGGAGCCGTAGGAGAACTACCTGCCCATTGATCAGCATTGGGATCGGCGGCGAATAAATTCTGTAGCCTGCTACCCTCACAACTGCTGAGAAGCAAGGTGCTGAAGAGTAAAATCCATCCCAATTGGCGCGATCTCTTCAACGTTCTTCGACCCTCAGTTTGATACCGTTTCATTCAGCGCTGATTTCAGCCGCCATAGGAGAAACGTCTGCCCCAACTCCAAGGGCAGGGGCGTTACCCCCTCAATACAGGACTGCACCCAGCCGTCTCCCCATGACCATTCCTGCCAGCCCTCAACGGCCTGCCGCAACACCAGTACCAGTCGCCCTTCGGTGAGCAGTTCCACGCGATGCTCCAGTTTTAACCCTAGGAATTCCCCGGTGAAGGTCTCCCCCACTTGCAGGCGATCGCCCGTTGTCTGAAGCCGAAGAGGCCACAACCACTGCCGTAACTGTGCCGGCTGCGTCAAATAATCCCGCACCTGCTCGGCGGTGGCGGGCACCTCAATACGCACATGGCTTGACTGAAATCTTCCCAGCATTGCTTTCCCTAAGAGGATAGATATGTGTAGCTGCGCAAACTCCGCTCGTAGTTTTCCAGTAGGTGCTGCGCTTCCGCTAGGGTAATTTTCTGCTCCGCAAGGGCAGCCTCAGCACGGCGGCGGATTTTCTCTAGGAGGGCATCGCCTTGGTACTGCACATAGCCGAGGACTTCTTGCATTGTATCGCCCCGCACCACATGTTCGATTTCATAGCCTTTAGGGGTAAGACGGATATGGACGGCATTGGTATCCCCAAAGAGATTGTGGAGATTGCCCATGATCTCTTGGTAGGCACCGTTGAGAAAAAGGCCAAGGTAGTAGGGTTCACCGGGGCGAAAGGGATGCAGTTCCAAGACCGATTTCACATCCCGCAGGTCAATGAACCGGTCAATTTTGCCGTCGCTGTCACAGGTGAGATCCGCCAGGATGCCCCGCTCGGTAGGTTCTTCATCGAGGCGGTGAATGGGCATGATCGGAAACAGTTGATCAATGGCCCAGCTGTCGGGCACCGACTGAAAGACCGACAAATTGATGTAGTAGATCGAGGCCATGATTTTCTCAAGGTCTTCGAGATCGTCGGGGACATATTCCTGCTGACGGGCAATGCGGAGGATCTTGGCACAGCAGGCCCAAAAGAGACTTTCCGCCCGCGCCCGCTCTGGTAAACTCAAATAGCCAAAGTTAAACAGACTAATGGCCTCTCCCTTAAATTGCAGGGCATCGTTGTAGGCCTCTTGGTAGTTGTTCTCGTCAATGTTTTGGTAGGTCTCGTAAAGATTGCGGATAATAAGGTGCTCTTCCTCGGTGGCAGGTTCGGGGGTAATTTTAGGCACTTCACTGACCCCCAAGACATTGAAAATCAATACCGATTGATGGGAGGCAATGGCGCGGCCACTCTCACTAATCAAGATGGGATCGGGAATGCCCCGCTGTTGACAGGCATCCTTAATGCCGGCGACGACATCACTGGCGTAGTTTTGCATGCTGTAGTTTTTCGAGGCATGGAAGTTAGTTTTCGAGCCGTCGTAATCTACCCCTAGGCCGCCCCCCACATCGAGGTACTGCATATTGGCGCCAAGGCGCACCAGTTCGCCATAAATTTGCCCCGCCTCGCGAATGGCATCCTTAATGACGCTAATGGCCGAGATTTGCGAGCCGATGTGAAAGTGCAACAGTTGCAGGGAATTGAGCATTCCTGCTTCGCGGAGTTGTTCAACCGCCCTTAAAATTTCCGGCACCGTGAGACCAAACTTGGCGCGATCGCCGGCGGAGGTGCCCCAGCGCCCTATCCCTTGGGTACTGAGTTTTGCCCGCACACCCACAATCGGCTCAATGCCTAGGGTCTTACTGACGGCAATCACCTGCTCAACTTCTTCAGGCTGCTCAAGGACAATAATGGGTGTATGGCCAAGGCGGCGCGCCAGAATTGCCGTTTCAATGTAGCTGCGGTCTTTGTAGCCATTACAAATCAGCAGTGCCCCCGGTGTATTCAGCATTGCCAAGGCAATCAGCAATTCGGGTTTTGACCCTGCCTCAAGGCCAAACTGATGGGACTGGCCAAAGCGCACTAGGGCGTCAATGATGTGGCGTTGTTGATTGCACTTAATGGGAAAGACCCCCTTGTAGGCTCCTTGATAGCCATAGCGGGCAATGGCGCGGGCAAAGCAGGCATTGAGCCGTTCGATGCAATCCTCAAGAATATCGGAAAACCTAAGCAGCAGGGGGAGGCCGATGTTGCGCTGTTGGAGCGCCTGCACCAGTTCATAAAGATCGAGGGATCCGCCGCGATCGCCCTTGGGAGAGACGGTCACATGACCCGCAGCATTAATACCAAAGTAGGGTTCCCCCCAGCCCTGAATGCGGTAGAGCTGCTCGCTGTCCTCAATCGTCCAATTGCTGGTTTTGGTAACGGTTAATGCCATCGTGGGTGACACAGCAGCCATAGCCCTCTCCCAAACAAAACCCTGCTGATCCTAACTTGTTTTTGGCAGTGGCACCAATGCAGTTGCAGTTCTGCTTTTCGGAAGCGTTCGGCTGGCATGGTAGCATTAGGGATCTCTTCCCTACCGTTGACGGCCATGGCCTTTACGAAAATTTTGATTGCCAATCGTGGCGAAATTGCGCTGCGGATTCTGCGCACCTGTGAAGAGTTGGGCATTGCTACCGTGGCTGTCTATTCCACCGTAGATCGCCATGCCCTGCACGTGCAATTGGCCGATGAGGCGGTATGTATTGGTGAAGCTCCCAGTAGCCGCAGCTATCTCAATATCCCTAACATTATTGCCGCTGCCCTGACCCGCCATGCTTCGGCAATCCACCCCGGCTACGGCTTTTTGGCAGAAAATGCCCGCTTTGCCGAAATCTGCGCCGACCACAAGATTACCTTTATCGGACCCAGTCCTGCGGCCATGCGCGCCATGGGGGATAAATCCACCGCCAAAGTGACGATGCAACGGGTGGGAGTGCCGACGATTCCCGGCAGTGAGGGTCTGGTGCCCGATGAGGAAACCGCGCGGGCGATCGCCCGCAAAATTGGCTATCCCCTCATGATTAAAGCCACCGCCGGCGGCGGGGGGCGGGGTATGCGCTTGGTGCGCTCCGAAGAAGAACTAGGACGCGCCCTCACTGCCGCACAAGGGGAAGCAGAAGCCGCCTTTGGCAATCCCGGGGTTTATCTGGAGCGGTTTATCGAAAATCCCCGCCACATTGAGGTTCAGATTCTGGCCGATAGCTATGGCAATGTTATTCACCTCGGCGAGCGGGATTGTTCGGTGCAGCGGCGTCACCAAAAGCTCCTTGAGGAAGCCCCCAGCCCTGCTTTGACTCCAGAACTGCGCGCCCGCATGGGGGAAGCTGCCGTCACTGCCGCCAAGGCCATTAACTACGTCGGTGCCGGTACGGTTGAGTTTCTCCTCGACAGTCATGGCAACTTTTACTTTATGGAGATGAATACCCGTATTCAGGTGGAGCACACCGTCACCGAAATGATTACGGGACTCGATCTAATTGCCGAGCAAATTCGCATTGCCCAAGGGGAACCCCTCCGCTTGACCCAAGAGCAGGTGCAGTTGCGCGGACATGCCATTGAATGCCGCATCAATGCCGAAGACCCCGAGCGCAATTTTCGTCCCCATCCCGGTCGCATTAGCGGTTACTTGCCCCCCGGCGGCCCTGGGGTGCGCATGGACTCCCATGTTTACACCGACTATGAAATCCCGCCCTACTATGATTCCCTGATCGGGAAGTTGGTGGTGTGGGGGAGCGATCGCCCCGCCGCCATTGCCCGCATGAAGCGTGCCCTCAGAGAATGTGCGATTATGGGGGTGCCGACCACCATTCCCTTCCATCAGCAGGTAATGGACACACCGGAATTCCGCAGCGGCATTGTCTATACCGACTTTGTGGATAAGCTCATGACCACCTTAGGCTGGAACGTTTAATGGGCAAGCAGGGAAAACTACTGATTGCAGCCAGTGGCACCGGGGGGCATCTTTTTCCGGCGCTGGCGGTGGCAGAGGCGTTGCCCGACTATGACATCCATTGGCTGGGGGTGCGCGATCGCCTCGAACAGAAACTAATTCCGCCCCGCTATCCCCTTCATACCCTCAACTTTAGCGGCGTTCAGGGCAAAACCCCTTGGGCAAGGCTGCGTCCCTTCTGGCAATTTTGGGGAGCCTTTTGGCAAACGCGCCGGTTGTTAAAACAGGGACAATTCCAAGGAATCTTTACCACCGGGGGCTATATTGCGGCGCCGGCCATTCTCGCAGCCCGCAGTTTGGGACGGGTTGCCCTGCTCCATGAAGCCAATGCCCTACCGGGCAAAGTCACCCGCTGGCTGGCGCCTTGGTGTACGCTGGTTGCCTTGGGAACCCCCGCCAGTTTGGCCTACCTCAAATCTAAACGGCTAAACCTACGGGTCACAGGCACACCGGTGCGTCCCGATATTCTCCACCCCGGCGACTTGGCGTTACCGATTCCCAAGGAGGTGCCCCTGATTCTGGTGATGGGGGGGAGTCAAGGGGCAGTGGCCATCAATCGTTTGGTGCGGCAAACGGTTCACCGCTGGCTTGCGGCCGGAGCCTGGGTGGTGCATCTGACGGGTCACAATGATCCAGACGCCCAAAGTGTTCAGCATCCCCACTACCTTGTCTTTCCCTTTTTTGAACCCATGGGGCCGCTACTACAGCGCGCAGATATTGCCATCAGTCGAGCCGGTGCCGGTGCCTTGGCAGAACTGACCCTCACAGGAACGCCGGCACTGTTGATTCCCTATCCCTATGCTGCCGAGGATCACCAAACGATGAATGCCGAAGTGCTGGTGAGGGCGGGTGCCGCCGAAATGATTCCGCAATCGGCATTGACGGGCGATCGCCTCGGACGGATCATTTTAGAATGGCTAGGACAGCCGCAAAAATTACAAGCCATGGCAGCCAAGGCTCGCCAATTGGCCATCCCCAACAGCAGTCAGCAGGTCGCTGATCTCATTCGTACGCTGATGCCCGCCCCCTAGGAAACGCCCTATGCCCATCCGTCTTCTGTTTGTTTGTCTTGGGAATATCTGTCGCTCCCCTGCCGCTGAAGGAATCATGCAAGACCTGATCAAAAAGGCCGGCCTAGAGCAGGCGATTCAGTGTGATTCTGCCGGCACCAGTAACTTCCACGTTGGCGATCCACCGGATGCTCGTATGGTGATGACGGCACGGCAACGGGGACTGCACCTGACCCATCGGGCACGCCAATTCCATGCCGCCGACTTTGAAGAATTTGATCTCATCTTGGCGATGGATCGGGAAAACTACTACGATATTTTGCGCCTTGACCCCGAAGGGAAATACCGCGACAAGGTGCGGCTGATGTGCGACTTTTGCCGTCAACACGACGCAAAGGAAGTGCCCGACCCCTACTACGGCGGTCGTCAGGGGTTTGAGAAGGTGTTGGATCTGCTCACCGATGCCTGTGCAGGCCTGCTGGAGTATCTCAAGGCGAATTATCCCCAACTCCAGGAGCAGCGCTGATGGACTATCGCAGTGCCGGTGTGGATGTGGCCGCGGGCCGCGCCTTTGTCGAGCAGATTCGCCCCTTGGTGCAGCGCACGCAACGACCGGAAGTGGTGGGACGACTGGGGGGCTTTGCTGGACTCTGTCAAATTCCCAAGGGCTATCGGCAGCCGCTTTTGGTGTCGGGAACCGATGGCGTGGGCACAAAACTGAAAATCGCCCAGGCCCTCAACCGCCACGATACGGTTGGCATTGATCTGGTGGCCATGTGTGTCAACGATGTCCTCACCTGTGGGGCGGAGCCACTCTTTTTCTTGGACTATATTGCCTGTGGGCGTCTGGCGGCGGAGATTATGACCGCCGTGGTTGCCGGTATTGCCCAAGGGTGTGAAGCAGCAGGTTGTGCCCTCTTGGGGGGAGAAACGGCAGAAATGCCGGGGTTTTACCCTGAAGGCGTCTATGACCTCGCGGGGTTCTGTGTGGGCGTGGTTGAGCAGGATCAGGTGCTGGATGGCACGCAGGTGCAGGTGGGGGATGTGGTCTTGGGATTGGCCAGTTCAGGCCTGCACAGTAACGGCTTTAGTTTGGTGCGCAAAATTGTCAGCGATCGCCAGCTCAGTTGGCAGGATACTCCCTTGGGCACCACTTCCCTAGGGGAGCTGTGCCTAGAACCGACGCGCCTCTATGTCCAACCCATTCGTGCTGCTTTAGCTCAGGGGATTCCCATCCACGCCATGGCCCACATTACCGGCGGGGGGTTGCCCGAAAATTTGCCCCGCTGCTTGGGGGAAGGGCGATCGGTAGAACTTGACCCTCAGGCTTGGCCTATCCCCCCTCTGTTCCACTGGCTTGGCGAAATGGGAAACGTCAGCTTAGGCGAACTCTTTAACACCTTCAACATGGGCATCGGTTACACCGTGGTTCTACCGGCATCGGCGGTTGCAGCGGCTCAGGACTGCTTTGCTGCGTGGGGAATTGATAGCTGGCCGATTGGCACTGTCGTTGCAGGTACAGGTGAAGTGTTGGGATTGCCTGCTGCTTAATCCATTTACCGTTTCGCCAATGCCTAGAATAAAGGTGCTGGGTGCTCTGGCAGACGGTTGTAAACATGATGGCTCATCCTCTCACCCTTGAAAGTGGCGACCATTTAACCCGCGAGGAATTTGAATACCGCTATGTGCGCTCTCCCCACATTAAGAAAGCTGAACTGATTAATGGAGTCGTGTTTGTGGCTTCACCGATTCGGGTGAGACACCATGCCCAGCCCCACAGCCACATTCTCGGCTGGCTCTTTCACTACAGCATTGAGTTTGAGGGCTTCATGGTCTGCGATAACGCCACAGTACGGCTTGATAACCAAAATGAAGTCCAACCCGATGTGCTATTACGCCTTGAGGAATCGGCGGGGGGGCAATCACACATTAGTACTGATGACTACATCGAAGGGGCACCAGAGTTAGTGATTGAAATCGCCTCTAGCAGTGCCGCCTACGATCTCCACGACAAGAAAGACCTCTATTGTCGTTTTGGTGTCAAGGAATATCTGGTGTGGGTGGTCTCAGAACAGGCCTTCTATTGGTATCACCTAGAGCAGGGAAGCTACGTTCAGCAACAGCCCGATTGTGAGGGCATTCTGCGCAGCCAAGAATTCACCGGCCTCTGGTTAAACGTGCCTGCCCTTTTGCAAGGGGAGATGAAGAAAGTGATCCTGACATTACAAGAGGGGTTAGCAACGGTTTAGCAAATCTTGGAGGCGGTAATTACCATCCACAGTGCCCTTGGAGGTGACAAAATGATTCAATTAGTCAATGCTATTCCCCTTGAAAGTGGCGATCGCCTCAGTCGCGAGGAATTTGAACACCGTTACCATCAGTCTCCTCATCTCAAAAAAGCTGAACTGATCAACGGAGTCGTATTTGTGGCCTCGCCGGTTCGCTATCGCCTGCATGGTCTTCCCCATAGTCAAATGATGGTTTGGGCAGGGAATTATTGCATCGCTATTCCCCACCTGTTAATGGCTGATAATGCCACAGTTAGACTCGATGACAGAAATGAAGTACAGCCCGATATTCTCTTGCGCCTTGCGGAATCGGCGGGGGGTCAGTCACGCATTAGTGCCGATGACTACATTGAAGGGGCCCCAGAACTCGTGATTGAAATTGCCTCCAGTAGTGCTGCCTACGACCTGCACGATAAAAAAGACCTCTATTGCCGTTTTGGCGTTAAGGAATACCTGGTGTGGGCAGTCTCAGAACAGGCCTTCTATTGGTATCACCTAGAGCAGGGGAGCTACGTTCAGCAACAGCCCGATCGCGAGGGCATTCTGCGCAGCCAAGAATTCACCGGCCTCTGGTTAAACGTGCCTGCCCTTTTGCAAGGGGAGATGAAGAAAGTGATCCTGACATTGCAGCAGGGGTTGGCGACAAGAAGTCATCAACCATTCAGGGAAGGATAGATCATGGAACGCTGGCAGTGGCGACTCAAGAGTTACAAAAAAGCGTTTCAGAGGCTTCGGGAAGGGGTGGAACTGTGCCGTACTCGCCCCTTGAGCAATACAGAAAAGCAAGGAGTGATTCAAGGATTTGAGTACACGTTTGAACTGGGGTAGAACCTGCTCAGGAACTATTTGCTGTATCAAGGAATTCTTGAGATTTGTGGTTCACGGGATGCCATTCGTGCGGCAGTTAAATACGGGTTGATTGATCAGGGAGAGCGATGGCTAGAGATGCTGGCAACGAGAAGCTTGACTAGCCACACCTATGATGAGGACTTGGCGGAACTTGTTTTAATGAGGATTACAATGGAGTTTTATCCGCATTTTGCTGAACTGCTGCGGGTTAGAAGCTGAGGATGCGGAAGAAAACCCTTGAAATAATTCTGGCGGTGATTCACCGCCATCCAACGGTAAGAAAGGAAAGGTAGTACTCTTTGGTTCGCGCGCAAGGGGCGATGTGCA
This sequence comes from Thermosynechococcus sp., assembly GCF_046299635.1. Taxonomy (GTDB): domain Bacteria; phylum Cyanobacteriota; class Cyanobacteriia; order Thermosynechococcales; family Thermosynechococcaceae; genus Thermosynechococcus. The sequence continues at coordinate 99,617 of NZ_JBKBHV010000007.1, forward strand.
GCGGGGGTTTGATATTGATCTGGCGATCGCCGCTCCTGACATGAACTTTGATGAATATCTAGGCCTGCGGTGTGAACTGGCGGAGCTAAACATTCCCTATATGGTGGATTTACTGAAGTTAGAGTACCTTTCTGATCATCTGATCAGGCGCTACAGGTCATCTTTTTTCTCGTGTCTCGGCTCGGCATAAACCTCCTGATAAAACTACATCCGCTTCAGCTCTTCGGTCGCCAGCATCCGCAGCACTTCCTCACGACTCAGTGTAGTGAACTTGTACTATTGGATTAGAGCAGGCCGCGATAGCGAATAAACGTCAGCACTGCTGCCCACGACCCCAAGGCCACTTTCAGGGCAATAAGGATATTCAGCCAAGGGATCCAGCCACCACTGAGGAGCGTGCCAAACCGACCCGCAGGCAGTGCCACTCCCATCAACAGACTTGCGCCGCAGAGAATGAAAACAATCACGGAGATTTTTTCCCATGTGGCGGCATGGAAGCGCCGATAAATGCTCTCTAGCCACTCTGGAGCTGAGGTAATGGCCACAAGACCGATCGCCGTCCCACCGGCAACCCCGGCAGCAAATCCGCCCCCCGGACTCAGGTGCCCCCGCAAGGCTAACTCAATGCACACCAAGGAGCAAATGGTAGCGCCAAATCTGGCCAAAACAATCGAAGGCTGATCCTTGAAGCGGCTAACATGGCCAAGGGGTTTTTCATTGCTGAGCAGATACTGTGCGCCCATGATGGCAAGGGTGAAGACTACCACTTCAAAAATCGTGTCGTACAAGCGATTGCGCAAAATCACGGCAGTCACGGCATTGGGGATGCCACCCTGGTGAACAAGGGTTTCGACAATAGGAATCGTCGGTACCGCCGGTAGGGTAGGGATCAGCAGCATTTTCACCAGCAGCAGCCCTGCCGCAATGCCATAGAGCCAAATCATGCCGCTGACTCCTCTTCGCCGGGCAAAGGGTAATACACCAGTTCTGTGAGGCTGGTAAGGTGGGCTTTGAGGATGGTGTAGAGGCGCGGTACACGGGTCATCGTTAATAATTGAGTGGTTTCTTCAGCGCATAGGGCATGGATCTCGCGATCGCGCAGCGCAATTTTGAGTTGGTCAAAGGTGGGATAAATAATTAATTAATTCAACACGCAAATGATAGGGAGCAACGGCTGCACGAATGGTTTCTAGTAAATGATCCAAGCTATCGGTGGACAGTGCCGAAGCTAAGATGCCCAATCGCAGCACTAGGGAAGAGCGCACTGCAACAGCATAGAGCATAATTGAGAGCATCGTTCCCACTAGGGCTTCGGTCAAGGCCACATCAGCAGCGCCCAAAATGGCATAGAGGAGCGCCGCCACGGCACCAATAATGCCCCGAATCACAAGGGCATGGTAGGGATTGTCCTGAAACACCAGCATGAGAGCGGTTAGGGGTAGGAGTGCGGTTACAGCAATGATCCAGCTATCCATCAGCGTCCTCCCCTTGGGAGCAGTAGGCCAAAACATAACCCAGAATGGTGTTCCAGAGGGCGAGGGAGATCAATGCCAAGACCAGAAGAGGCCATTCGCGAGGAATGCGCAGTAACACCCCGATCATGATCGCCATCGAACCCAAGGTATCAGAGACTGACAAAAAATGCAGTTTATAGAGGGGCGATCGCCGACCCACCAGCGGCCATGTTCCCCACAGCCAAAGAAAGAGGCCAAAACTAATACAGGCATAACTCAGCCACAGCACAATCACGTGCCCCCTCCCTAAAGATTGGCCACATCCCGTAGTCGCCGCAAAATCTGCGCAAGGAGCATCAGGGCACCATTGCCGACACTGAGAATGATGACGCCTACAATGCCAATCATCCAATCATCCCGCTGCACCGACACCAGCAAAATCATAATCGCTGCCTTCGTTGCAATACTGGCAAAGGCCAACATCTTCGACCAGATGTGCTCCCCCTTCCAAGCCGCATAGAGGGGAATGCCCAGAATCAGCAGCATGATGACTAAAAAGGCTGTCATTTTTCGGGTCTCCGTTCCACCAGTTGATGCACTTCAAACCAGCCCTCCTCGTCGTAGTGCAGCACGATCGTCTTGGGCGTAAAGGTGATCGTAAAAATATCCAGAAAAATCAGACCGGGGGCACGGGTGGGATCAACGGGTTGACGGACAATTGCTTCATGGCGATGAGGACGCACCATCATTTCAACGGCTTCAATATAGGCACGGAGAACCGCCATCGCCACTTTCCCCAAGGTACTCAGCCATTGCCCTAGGGTTGCCCCATCCCCCCGCCCTTGGGGTAATAGGAGCGAAACAAGAATTCCAATCGCGACATTGACCAGACCGAAGTCTGCCGTCAGGAGCAGCCAAATTGTCAGGCGCAGGGCAAAGTTCAAATAGTTCATAGGGTCAACCCCACCAAGCCAAGTAAGAGGAATAACATCACCCCTAGAAGATGCTCTAAGCGTTCCCAGGCGCCTCGCCAAGGGGATTCCCAACGAGAGACCCCCAAGGCTACCAGACTACATCCTACCAAGGGTGGCAAGAGGGCGCGCAACAAAGCCATGCCACTCCTGTAGGCTTCTAGGTAGCCCGCATTGGCCAGAAATAGCCCCCCCAAGAGCACCATCGTGGCAGCCCTATAGCCCACGGACGGCAGAGTCTGGCTAGGATAGCGGGGCAAAAAGAGAAATTTGCTGTAAATCGTGGCGCTCAAAAAGCTGGCGGCGTAGAGCAGTCCCTGCTGCCACGGATCAAGGTAACTCAGGGTCAACGCCTTCGCGGCAAATCCCCCCAGAAAGGGGACACCGACAATGCCATAACCGGCAATAACAAGGGCGATCGCCAGCGGACGCGGCAGACCCTCTTGGCGTAATTCACTAAAACGAGGGTGGCGCAGTTCCCCCACACTCAAAAAAAGACTGGCCTTTGCCAAGCCGTGCACAAGGGCATACAGACCCGCCGCCGGAGGAGCAATAATCATTCATCCCATTTGACCCAAGGTACTGAAGCTGAGCAGGCGTCGGACATCCTCGGCTACCAAGGCAAACACCGCTCCCAAGAAAATCGAGGCGAGGGCAAAAAGCTGCACCATATCGGCAATGTCGCTATACAGGAGACTGAGGCGAGCCAGACTAAAAACCCCAGCGTTTTCCACAATGCCGGCTAAGAGAGCGGCCACAATAGGAGCAGCAACGACATTGGTTTGGGGCAGCCAAAGCCCACTGACGAAAATGGCGCCCTTGGCCAACAATGCCATCAAAATCAGAGCGACAGCCTCCGGCGGCGCTTGCATCAGGGTACTAAAGGCAAAGGTATGGTTGGTCTGATAGAGGAGAGCCACCCCCGTTAAATAAAAGAGCATGGCCACGTTGCTCACCATCAGGTAGCGCAGGCCAATCCAGAGGGGGCGATCGCTCCGCGGGTAGGCAATGAGAAGAAACACTACAATCCCCAGCACCTCAATATTGATGTAGAGACTGAGGAAATCCGCTGCAATAAAGACGGTGTTGGCACAGCCGTGGAGCAAACACAGCAGAACATAGAAGAACGCCTTGTAGCCTGCCTGCCACGTATGGAGTAATGCCGCCACCGTCACAAGGGCATTGGTGACGATAAAGTAGCCGCTGAGGGGGTCAATGCCCAGGGCAATGCCAAAGCTATCGAGGAGGATAAAGGCAGTGTGGACTTGGTAGAGGGTGATGCCGAGGCCGACACCGAGGGAAACAAGGGCGATCGCCAGCGTCAGACCCCGCGCCAAAGGGGGCAGCAAATAAAGCGTTAAGCCGGCCACAAAGGGCAACAAAATCCAAGCGATCGCCAGCCCCGTCATTGCCACTTCCTACAGATACTTTTGGTCAATTTCGGGTGTTTCCAACGTCGGGTTATCCCGTGCCAGCTTCATTGCCGCCAGCAGCATCAGTGTTTGAATCGAAAGACCAATCACAATGGCCGTCAAAATCACAGCTTGAGGCACTGGATCCGCATAGGCCACCCCAAAGGTGCTCCTACGGGCGATGGGCGTGACAAGGCCACTGTGGGTAGCAATCACTACAAACAGAGCTACCACCCCAGTACTCATCACATCCATCGTCACAATCTTCATCAGCAGATTTTTCTTGACGATCGTTGCTAGAAACCCGACGAGGATAGTAACAAAAACGCTTGCTTCCAAGAAAATCATGACGCCCAACCCGCAGACACCTTGGTATTTAGAACAGACTTTAACATTCTGTCTTGCCTTTAGGCCTCAGTTTTTTGCAATAGAACTGTACCGCCGTAGCCAACGGCGAGGAACCCGATGGGATTCTTAAGCACGTTAAGCCCCATCTTAACTTTATCTAGATCAATGTTAGCTTTCTGTTGAATAGATTTTTGCCAATATCAATGTGATAAAACTTATAATTTAGAAAAATGCTTAACAATTTGCAACATTTAGCAAATAGGTATATATTCTTATTCAGATACTTGAACAGATTACTGGACTCGTCCCTTGGGGGGTTGTCTGATGAATGTCCAATTTCCTTGGCTGACTGTACTGACACTGCTGCCTTTAGTGGCAGCCTTTTTCATTCCCGTGTTGCCCGACCGCGAGGGGAAGACAGTCCGCTGGTATGCTCTAGCGATCGCACTCCTCGAATTTGGTCTTTCGGCAATGGTTTTCTGGCAGCACTACGATGCTCAATCCGCCCAGATCCAGATGGTGGAAACCGTGCCTTGGCTGCCGCAAATCGGCCTGAACTGGTCACTGGCGGTTGATGGCCTTGCCGTCCCCCTAATTTTGCTGACGGGTCTGGTCAATACAGTGGCAATCTTTGCGGCTTGGCAAGTGAAGCAGAAGCCGCGTTTGTTTTATTTCCTGATGTTGGCGCTCTATAGTGCCCAAATTGGCGTCTTTGCGGCTCAAGACCTCATCCTTTTCTTCCTCATTTGGGAATTGGAACTGGTACCCGTCTATCTGCTGATCTCCATCTGGGGTGGTGCCAAACGGCAATACGCTGCAACCAAATTCATTCTCTACACTGCCGTTGGTTCCCTCTTTATCCTCATTGCCGGCCTAGCCATGGCCTTCTATGGCGGTGAGATTACCCTCAACATGGCGGCCTTGGGTCTCAAGGACTATCCCTTGGCGCTCGAACTCCTCGCCTATGGTGGGTTCCTGATTGCCTTTGGGGTAAAGCTGCCCATGTTCCCACTGCACACGTGGTTGCCCGATGCCCATGGTGAAGCCTCTGCCCCCGTCTCCATGGTGTTGGCGGGCGTGCTGTTGAAAATGGGGGGCTATGGCCTGATTCGCTTCAACCTGCAAATGCTCCCCGATGCCCACATCTACTTTGCCCCTGTTCTCATTGCCCTGGGGGTTGTGAATATCGTCTATGGTGCCCTGACCGCCTTTGGTCAAGAAAACCTGAAGCGGCGGCTGGCCTATTCCTCAATTTCTCACATGGGCTTTGTCCTGTTGGGCATTGGTGCCCTCAATGGCATTGGTCTCAATGGGGCGATGCTGCAAATGCTCTCCCACGGTTTGATTGCGGCTGTGCTCTTCTTCTTGGCCGGGGTGACCTACGATCGCACCCACACCTTGGCCATGGAGAAAATGAGCGGCATTGCCCAATCCATGCCGAAAACCTTTGCCCTCTTTACTGCTGGCTCCATGGCCTCACTGGCTCTCCCCGGTATGAGTGGCTTTGTCGGTGAACTCACCGTCTTTTTGGGCTTGACCAACAGTGATGCCTACTCCACAACGTTCAAAATGGGGGTGATTTTCCTTGCAGCGGTAGGGGTGATTATCACGCCCGTCTATCTGCTTTCGATGGTGCGCCGTGTCTTTACGGGCAAACAAGCAGGCGAGATGTTTGACAAATTACTCTTGGACATCAAGCCCCGCGAAACCTTCATTGCCCTGTCCCTCCTGGTGCCGATTATTGCCGTGGGGGTGTATCCCAAACTGGCGACCCAAACCTATGATGTGACCACGACGGCGATCGCCAGCCATGTCCATGCCGCCCTTCCTGTTGTGGCTCAGCACCATCTGCCCCTCTATGCCCAACTAACCCAATCCGCCCCCAGTCTAGTTAGTGAAGCAACAGTTGCCGACAGTACCCTCTAGGGGTTAGGGGCGGGGATGCACCTTCGCCAACTGGCAGTTCAGGGCATTCATTGCTAGAGTGGAGTAACGGCATTCCTGCCCTTGGGCAGATTGCATATAGCCCTTTTCCCATAGATAGTACGTGCTCAGCACTCTGAAAGCTAAGGTAGAAGAGCACTCAATCTCTTCTCTCGTCTTCATACTCCAGAAAAGGGCTGTAAACTGAATACGGTGATTCAATAAAGGTTCTATGAGTAATCTTGAGAAACAAATTGAACAAGCTCGCGAGGAAGCCCACCAAATCTGTGATACCGAAGGGGCAACCTCTGGACAATGCGCCGCCGCTTGGGACGCCCTCGAGGAACTGCAAGCAGAAGCTGCCCACCAACGCGCTGAGCAGCAGGATCACAAAACCTCCTTTCAGCAGTACTGTGATGACAACCCTGATGCTGCTGAGTGCCGCATTTACGATGACTAAGGATTGAGGGTGTGGGTCGCTGGCAACAGTTGTGGGATCAATTTGCCGCAGCGACAGGTCAGCGGCTCCATGATGGTCAAGCCCTTTCAGTAGGGGGCGGCAGTATTAACACCACCTATGTGTGGCAACACCCGCAGCAAACGCTTTTTATCAAATTTAATCGCCCGGAACGGCAAGCGATGTTTGCTGCTGAAGCCAATGCTTTGCGGGCGATCGCCCAAGTCCAAGCCATTCGCGTTCCCCTTCCCCTACTGTGGGGGGTGGTGGAGGACGCGAGTTTTTTAATCTTGGAATACTTGCCCCTCACCGGTTCGGGGGATTGGTGGCAGATGGGGGTCAGGCTGGCGCAGCTGCACCTCAAGGGCACCGGCGATCGCTACGGCTGGCTAGAAAACAACACCATTGGTGCCACCCCCCAACTCAACCCTTGGTCAGACAACTGGGGGGAGTTTTTCCGCGATGCTCGCCTGCGCTATCAGTTTAATCTCGCTCGCCGTCGGGGGGGAGACTTTCCCAAGGCCGAAAAGCTACTGGCAGCGATTCCAGAACTCCTGAACCATGCGCCCGCCCCTACCCTAGTTCACGGCGATCTCTGGTCGGGAAATGTCGCCTTTTGCCGCAGGGGGGAACCGGTCATCTTTGACCCCGCCAGTTACTATGGCGATCGCGAGGTGGACTTAGCCATGAGCCAACTTTTTGGCGGCTTTCCTGCGGCCTTTTATGAGGGCTACAATGCCACCTATCCCCTCCCTGCTGGCTATGGGCAAAGGAAAATGATCTACAACTTGTACCACATACTCAATCACTTCAATCTTTTTGGCGGTAGTTATGCTGCCCAAGCTCAGTACATGATTGAGCAGATCCTGCGATCCCTCTGAGTAATGCCCTAGCTCATCCCCGTGGGACAGAATGCCTTCCAAAGCACTCTAAGATCAAACAATAACCGCTAGCCTCACATCACTGTAGGATCGTGGAGTGCATGGCTACAATTTTTGCGTGTTTGCGAGATTCCTTCCTATGTCCGATGGCAAAGTGCCACCCACGAATGCTTCTACTCCTGAATCTATTGCAGCCAAGACCACAAAGGCCACAGAACCCTGGTGGCTGGAAATGACCAAAACCTTGGGATTGGCGGCCGTCCTTGCCTTTGGCATCCGTACATTTGTGGCAGAGGCGCGTTACATTCCCACTGGCTCGATGGAAGAGACCCTGCTGATTAACGATCGCCTGATTATTGAGAAGATTAGCTATTACTTTCATCCGCCCCAGCGCGGCGACATTATTGTGTTTAATCCAACTCCAACCCTTCAGCAGGCGGGCTTCCGCGATGCCTTTATCAAACGGGTGGTGGGCTTGCCGGGCGATCGCGTCGAGCTGCGTCAAGGGCGGGTTTATGTCAACAATCAGCCCCTGCCCGAACCCTATCTTGCCCGTACAACGTTTACCTCCGTGGATACCTGTGCCGGCATGCAACCCTATTTGGCTCAACCCCAAGTCATTCCCGCCAACAGTTACTTGGTTTTGGGGGATAACCGCAATAACAGCTTTGATGGTCGCTGCTGGGGGGTGGTACCGCGCAATTACATTATTGGTCGTGCGGCGATTCGCTTTTGGCCCCCCGATCGCTGGGGGCTGATTACAGATCCAAAGGAACCGCAGCAGTGAGGCAGACACTCCAGACCGAGGTACTGGTCGTTGGTGGGGGTACAGGGGGAGTAGCGGCGGCCTTAACGGCGGCACGGCTGGGTGCCCAAACGGTACTGGTCAGTGAAACCCCTTGGCTCGGCGGCATGCTGACAAGTGCGGGAGTGGCTGCCCCCGATGGTAATGAACTGATGGCATGGCAAACCGGCCTGTGGGGCAAGTTTCTGCGGGCGATCGCCCGCAGACAGCCGGGAGGGTTAGATCATGCCTGGGTGAGTTTCTTTACCTTTGAGCCAAAGGTGGCCGCCGATCTCTTTGCCGAGTGGGTCAAGGCAACCCCTAACCTGACGTGGATAGTGGGTGAAGTTCCCCAAGCGGTATTGCGCCGGGGCGATCGCGTCTTTGGGGTGGAATTTGGCGCCCTCACCGTCCATGCCCAAATCACCGTTGACGCCACGGAGCTAGGGGATCTCCTTGCCCTTGGAGACATTCCCCATCGCTGGGGATGGGAGTGGCAGTCAGACACCCAAGAACCCTCCGCCCCTTCTGCCCCCACCCCCCTCACTCGCACCTACCCTGTGCAAGCTCCCACCTGGATTGTCGTGTTACAGGACTATGGGGAAGGCGCAACAGCCCCGGAGATTTCCCCTTCCCCCCTTTGGGATGAGGACAAGTTTAACGGTGCTTGGGCCGGCTACGATCCGCTGCACTTTCTCAACTATGGGCGGCTGCCGGGGAATCGCTTCATGCTCAATTGGCCGCAGCAGGGGAATGACTATGGGGTGGGTCTGGAGCGGCTAGTCGGCTCGCCTCAAGAACGTCAGGCCTTTTGCCAAGAAGCCCGCTGGCATGCGCAGGATTTTGCCTGCTACATCCAACGCCACTTTGGCCGCCGCTATGGTCTGGCGGCGGATACCTTTCCCCGTTTTCCCAACCGGATAGGGGGTGGCGCTTATGCCCTCCATCCCTACTACCGCGAAAGTCGCCGCCTGATCGGCCTCACCACGATTCGAGAGCAGGATATTCTCCCCGCTGCTCCGCCACCGCGGGATTCCCAAGGTCACTACACGGGGATTGCCATCGGCAACTATCCGAACGATCACCACTATCCGGGCATGGCACTCCCCTTAATGCCGAAGTCCATCCGCTGGGGCGGTCGGTGGACAGGGACGCCCTTTGTGATTCCCTATACGGCCTTGATTCCCCAAGAGGTGGAGGGCTTTTTAGTTGCCGAAAAAAACATCTCCGTAAGCCACATTGCCAATGGTGCGACCCGCTTGCAACCTGTGGTGATGGGCATCGGGCAGGGGGCAGGGTGGTTGGCGGCTACGGCCATTCGCCACGGGAAATCTCTCCAGCAACTGGTGGGCAACCTCGACCTGAAGTCCTTGATTCAGGAGTGCTACCAAGCCGTTTTTCCCTTCTTTAACCTGCCGCCGCAACATTCGGAATGGGAAGCTTGGCAACTCCAAACTCTAGAGACATTCGATGCCCCGCTTGCATTGCCTTGGACGGTGGCGATCGCCCAACCGACACCGATGTCCATAACCTCAGAAATGCAGACCGTCACGGGCGAATTTGTGAAGTTGGGCGAACAGAGCTATCAACTGCGCACCGCTGAACAGTCTTGGCCGTTAGTGACGCTCCACCCCACCGTGAACGATCTCCTGCAAATGTGCAGACATGGTCAGCGACTCAGCGTAACGGGATTTCTCAATCCCCATGCCCCTTGGATTCGAGTAGAGCATGTGGCCTAGGTTTCGCAGCTTATACCAACTCTTTGTGAAACTGAGACCGATAAGCGGTGGGTCTCAAGGGGGCAAAAGCGGAGCGCTTAATTCTTGCGGAGCTAGTCATTCATTACCCAGCCTTTATTAG
>NZ_JBKBHV010000008.1:0-108652 GCF_046299635.1 Thermosynechococcus sp.
TATCTAAACTGTAGCTACCTAAGTAGTAGCATAAGTTAGCGATTGTTAACAAATTGACTCCTGTTAGTCAACCCCTTTGGCAAACGGTGCAACCTTATCCTACAGCCCTTTTCACAGGAGCAAGATATTACAAGATATTACAAGATGTTATTTGTCTATGGTCACTGCTGCTGCGATTAGAGCATTTGCCTATCAGTTGGGGTTCCATCGTGTGGGGATTGTGGATTTGCGCACCTATACCCCTGACCACCCTTCTGGGGTCGCCGCCCTCCAGCGCTGGTTAGCCCAAGGCTTCCAAGCAGAAATGGCGTGGATGGCCAACCCTCGCCGCCAAGCGATTCAAGCCGTCCTGCCGGGAGCGCAATCGGTGATTGCCGTTGCCCTCAATTATTATCAGCCCGATCCCCAGCCACCTCCCAAGGTGAAAATTGCCCGCTATGCTTGGGGGCGAGATTACCACCGAGTTCTGGGGAAACGCTTGCAAGCCCTAGGGGAATGGCTTCAGTCACAGGTGCCGGACATGGCCTATCGCTGGTATGTGGATACCGGCCCTGTACAGGATAAAGTTTGGGCAGAGCAAGCGGGGATTGGTTGGATTGGCAAGCACAGTAACGTCATCTCGCGGCAGTATGGCTCGTGGATTCTCTTGGGAGAGTTAATCACCACATTGGCGTTGACGGGCGATCGCCCCCACACCAATCACTGCGGCACCTGTAGCCGTTGCTTAGCCGCCTGTCCTACGGGAGCCATTGTGGAACCCTACGTGGTGGATGCCAACCGCTGCATTGCCTACCACACGATTGAAAACCGTGCCCCTGAGCTGCCCCCTACCATTGCCGCCAACTTGCAGGGTTGGGTTGCCGGCTGTGACATCTGCCAAGAGGTCTGTCCTTGGAATCAGCGCTTTGCTCAACCCACGGATGTGGCCGACTTTGCCCCGCGATCGCCCCTCTTAAATACTTCCCCCCAGGAGCTGGCCACCCTTAGCGACGCAGCATGGGATGAACTCACCCGTGGTTCGGCTCTACGGCGAATTAAACCAGCGCAATGGCGCCGCAATGCCCAAGCGGTACTGTCGAGCAGTCGGTATGATTGAACTGTGATTTAATGCGGAGGCTAACTATGGTGCGAGGACGCTCCACTCCTTGGATTCATCGGTGGTCACGGTGGTTGATTGGCGGGGTTGCCCTTGGCGGCATGGCGGTCACGGCTTACCTGACGATCGCCAAGCTGACCAATCAGGAGGTGAGTTGCCCCACCGATGGCTGTGATGTGGTTCTCAATAGCCCTTGGGCAACGGTCTTTGGCATTCCCCTCTCCCTCATTGGGTTTGTGGCCTACACAGGGATGCTGTCATTGGCGGCCCTACCCCTGTTATTGAACCAGCCCCAGCAAAAAGAACTCCGCCGCAATGTCGAGAACACCACTTGGCTTTTGCTTTTTCTGGGGGCAACGGCCATGGCCAGCTTCAGCAGTTATCTAATGTATATCTTGGCAACAGAGATAAAGGCCACTTGTCCCTATTGCATTGCCTCAGCCCTCTTTAGCTTTACGTTTCTCATTTTGACCATTATTGGTCGGGAGTGGAGCGATCGCGGTCAACTCTTTTTTAATGGGATCATTGTTGCTGTGATTACCCTTGTGGCAGTCTTTGGCCTCTACAATGCCCACACCGCCAATGCCGAAGGTCGCGGCATTCCCATTACCAACACTTCAGGTCCTGCAGAAATGGCTCTGGCGCGGCATTTGACCAAAGTAGGGGCAGTTATGTATGGTGCCTACTGGTGTGGCCACTGCCATGATCAAAAGGAACTCTTTGGTAAGCAGGCAACACGGGAACTTAACTATGTCGAATGTGACCCCAATGGTGCCAATCCCCAAGTGGAGCGCTGCCGTGCCAAGGGGATTCAGGGCTATCCCACATGGGAAATCAACGATCAGCTCTACACTGGTACGCGATCGCTGAGTGAACTCAGTCGCTTAAGCCAATACACAGGCCCGATGAACTTCAAGAACCAATAGGGGCAAGGAACCACAGTGATAGAATGAAGCCAACAGGGCACTACGCAGGTTTTTTATGCTTTCTATTGATACAGTTGCCGAATCCGCCAAGGCTCCTTTTGCCGCGCCACCTGCCCTTGCCAACATTTTAGTGGTTGAAGATGAAGACCTGATTCGGGAAACCCTTGTCCTTGCTTTGCAGGAGGAAGGCTACCATACCCTTGTGGCCAGTGATGGTTATGAAGCCCTCAATCTTATTAATACCTATTTGCTGACAAATGCTAATCCTGAAAATACAGAAGTGCATTTGATTATCCTAGATGTCATGCTACCGGGCATCAATGGACTAGACCTGTGCCGATTAATTCGCCATGAAGGGTGCACGGTTCCCATTCTCATGATCAGTGCCAAAGGGAGTGAAATTGATCGGGTGGTTGGCCTTGAAATTGGTGCCGATGACTACTTGGCTAAGCCCTTTGGCATGCGGGAGATGCTAGCACGCTGTCGCGCTCTACTGCGGCGGACGCAAATTCAACAGGCTACGGTGTCGCCTGTGCTGCGCTTTCGCGACCTCTGTCTCTATCCCCAAGAATGCCGCGTAACCCTGCGGGGAGAGGAGATCAATCTCTCACCTAAAGAATACAAGCTGCTTGAGCTGTTTATGCGCCACCCCCGCCGCGTTTGGCCACGGGAGCAGTTACTCGATCAGGTGTGGGGGCAGGACTTTATTGGCGATAGCAAAACCGTTGATGTTCACATTCGCTGGCTGCGGGAAAAAATTGAAGCTGACCCTAGCCATCCCCAGTATATTCTTACGGTGCGGGGGTTTGGCTATCGCTTTGGTTGAGGGTCAGTAAAACAATTGCCATTAAAAGCGCAGGGGTAACAAGCAATAAAAAAACGATGCCGAGATGAGGCGGTAAAGAATAGAGGGGTGCGGCAAATTTAATCCCTAGGGAAATGAGGAGCGACACAAGCAAAACCACCGATAACCAAGTCAGCTCTGACAGCCAAGATGTCATGTTATTTCTCCATACCTAGAGCCGTTTCAAGGGCAGTGGCCATGATGGCAGTGGGTGCAGGTTGGCCAATCCAGTACTCCAAGGCTGCAGCTCCCTGATGGAGAAGCATAGCAAGGCCGTCGAAGGTTTGCAGCCCCCGTGCCATCGCTAATTGCAGAAGCAGGGTGGGGCGAGGCTTGTAGATGAGGTCATAGACAATGGCGGTGGCGGGCAATCGTGCCAAATCCTCGGCTGTTAGGGGGGTAGCATCAGTATGGGGATTCATGCCAATAGGGGTTGTATTGACCACAAGACTCACCTCACCGAGATAGGTGGCACGCTCTGACCATGGCAGGGGATGGAGGGGCATCTGCGGCCAACTGGCCACAAAGGCTTCTAACCGTTCTGCTTGACGACCGCTGATATAGATCTGCCGACAGCCCAAGTCATAACAGGCCGTGACCACAGCACGCGCGGCACCCCCATAGCCCAAGACTAAAACAGCCATCTCCGACCAAGGGTAGGTCTGCTGCCGCAGGGGTGCCAAGAAGCCATGGACATCGGTATTGGTACCGACCCATCCTTTTTCACTACGATAAACAGTGTTAACTGCGCCCACCTGTTGTGCGAGGTCGCTGACATCGGCCAAGTAGGGAACAATCGTTTCCTTGTGGGGAAGGGTGACATTAAAGCCAACGACATTCAGGGCATCGAGGCCAGCGATCGCCCGCTCCAACTGCTGCGGTTTAACCCAGAAGGGCACATAGACATAGTTCAGCCCCAAGTGTTCCAGTGCGGCATTGTGCATGGCTGGGGAAAGGGTGTGCTCGATGGGGTCGCCGATGACCCCCAAAAGCCGGGTTTGACCAGAAATGTGCGGCATCTGCTGCTAAACAGCCTCGTGATCTTTTTCCCCGGTACGGATGCGAATGACCTGCTCGACCGGTGTCACGAAAATCTTACCGTCGCCAATTTCACCCGTGCGGGCAGCTTCAGTGATTTTAGCCACCACCATATCCACTTGATCGTCTTCCACAACAATCTCAACTTTTAACTTTTGTAAAAATTCCACCGTGTATTCTGAACCCCGGTACCGTTCTGTTTGCCCCTTTTGCCGACCAAAGCCGCGTACTTCCGAGACGGTCATGCCCACAATCCCCGCATTGACAAGGGCGATCTTCACTTCATCCAGTTTGAAGGGACGAATAATGGCTTCTACCTTTTTCAATGTCAAACTCCTTCTTGATGGCAACGGGCTGATCTTTATTTAGCACTGGTGAAAGACTATATCGTGTAGCAATAACTACATTATCCTCGATCCTTGGCCGATCGCCCAATGGAAAGGTCTCGCGCTGGCTCCAGAAAATAAGCTCTAATAGGGAAGGTGATTGAGAGGAGGTCAAGCATGGGGTGGCAACGACCCGATGGCCGTCAACCACAGGAATTGCGATCGCACCAGTTTCAGCGGCATTTCACCCAATTTGCCTTGGGATCGGTGCTCGCCCAAGCGGGACAAACCCAAGTGCTGTGCACCGTCAGTCTCAAGGAAGGCGTACCCAAATTCTTAGAAGGCACCGGCCAAGGCTGGCTCACCGCCGAGTACCGCATGCTGCCCAGTGCCACGCGGCCACGGCAAGAACGGGAATTCCTCAAACTCTCTGGGCGCACCCAAGAAATCCAGCGACTCATTGGTCGCAGTTTACGCTCAGCCCTAGATTTGTCTCTATTGGGGGAGCGCACACTGATTGTAGATGCGGATGTGCTCCAAGCCGATGCCGGCACGCGATCGCTGGCAATTACAGGGGGTTACATTGCCCTTGTGGATGCCCTCAGTGCCCTTCTGCGGCAAGGGGTACTCAGCGAATCTCCCTTGTGTCATCAAGTGGCGGCAGTCTCCGTGGGGCTGATTGATGGCGAACCCTATCTGGATTTGAGCTATGCTGAGGATGTCGCCGCCAGTGTGGACTTCAATGTGGTGATGACAGCCAATGGTCAATTCATTGAGGTGCAAGGTACAGCAGAGATGGGTTCCTTCGATCGGGCAACCCTTGATTGCCTTCTGGATGTCGCCACCCACGGTATTCAAGAGCTAATTGAGATCCAACAGCACGTCTTAGCCGACCATGAATAACATTTACCTCGGGCGTATCGTCAAGTCCAACTCCCACTGTGACTATGTGGCCCAACTGGTGGATCAACTCGATGAGCCCCACCCCCCTGCGCCGGAGGACTATAGCTTTGGTCGCTTTGTCAAGCTTGAGGATGAGCAGCGCCACTGGGCAGTGGGGGTCATTTACAACTCGCAGCTGTTAAATCCCCAATTCCATCAAATTAGCCCTCGCCTCACCACCAATGCCGACCCCTTGCTCAGTCCCGATTTAGTCAGTGAAACCCGCACGCTGCTGGGGATTGCCCTCATCGGTCATCTGGTTAAGAGGGCAGGTCAAACCTACGGCCAGCAGGGGATGCCCACCTTTGTGGTGCCCGTGAATACGCCCGTGTGGCAATTGACGACTGCTGAGGTATTGGCCTTTCATCGCAATGCCCAAGGTCAAGCCCAGTTTCACTACTATGCCCATTTGTTGCGCTCAACGGGGAACTATGCAGCACCGCTGTTGGCGCAAATTCTGGAAACAATTACGCCCCTCTTCAGTGGCACCGAGCAGCGATCGCTGGAAATTATCAGCAAAGAGTTGGCTTGGCGGCACACTTTGGGCAGCTTGCGCTAGGGCTAGATCTAGAAATTGGGGTTTTGCAAACAAACTTCATGAAAATTCCTATGCAATGGTGACAAATTAGCGATACATCTGCTAAGGTCGTTAAGTGTGTGAGGAGCGAACCAGTTAAGGGCACCGAGACGAAACACGGCCAGTCGTCGGTGCTCTTTCTGACTTTGAAGCTATGCTGGCACGGGTTTGGAGTGCTGCGGTTTTAGGAATTGACGCGATTCCCGTCGGTGTCGAGGTAGATGTTTCTGGCGGCTTACCGGGGATTGTGGTGGTAGGTCTGCCCGATACTGGTGTTCAGGAAGCACGGGAGCGTGTTAAGGCGGCAATTCGCAACGCCGGTTTTAGCTTCCCGATGCGGCGCATTGTCGTTAATCTCACTCCGGCCGATTTACGTAAAGAAGGCCCTAGTTTTGATCTCCCCATTAGTGTTGGCATCCTAGCCGCTTCAGGACAGGTTTCCACGGATTTACTCGGCGATCATCTTTTTCTTGGCGAAGTGTCCCTCGATGGCACTTTGCAACCGGTGGCGGGAGTACTGGCGATCGCCGTTGCGGCGCAAGCCCAAGGAATGGCCGGTCTCGTGGTGCCCATGGCCAATGTGACGGAAGCAGCAGTGGTGCGGGGGCTAAAGGTCTATGGTTGCGACACTCTTGCCGAAGTCGCAGTCTTTTTGAACGACCCCAGCTCGCGATCGCCGGCAGCCAATTCCCTCAGTTCTCCTGCCCCACCCTCTCCCCGTTTTAGCCTCGACCTCAAGGATGTTAAGGGGCAGTATCAAGCGCGGCGTGCCCTCGAAATTGCAGCTGCGGGTGGGCACAATCTGATCTTTGTCGGGCCACCGGGGAGTGGTAAAACCATGTTGGCGCGGCGCTTACCCACAATCTTGCCCCCTTTAACATTTGAAGAAGCCCTTGAAGTCACGAAAATTCACTCTGTGGCCGGCTTGCTCAAGGAACGCGGACAATTAATCCAAGACCCTCCTTTTCGCAGTCCGCACCATTCCGCCTCCGGCCCTGCCCTTGTGGGGGGTGGCAGTTATCCGCGACCCGGAGAAATCTCCCTTGCCCATCGGGGGGTGCTCTTTCTCGATGAGTTAACAGAGTTCAAGCGGGATGTGTTGGAGTTTTTGCGGCAGCCCCTTGAAGATGGCCAAGTCACCATTGCCCGCACCCGTCAATCGGTAGTTTTTCCGGCGCAATTTACCTTGGTGGCTAGCACCAACCCTTGCCCCTGTGGCTATTACGGCGATCCGGTGCAAGCCTGCACCTGCTCTGCGCGCCAGCGACAACAGTATTGGGCCAAGCTCTCCGGTCCGCTGTTGGATCGCATTGATTTGCAAGTGAGCGTCAGTCGCCTCAAACCCGAAGAAATCACCCGCCAGCCCTTAGGGGAAGATTCGGCCACCGTACGGCAGCGGGTCTTGACGGCGCGATCGCGAGCACAGCGGCGGTTTGCCCAAGAACCGGGTCTTCATTGCAATGCCCAAATGCACAGCCGCCATCTGCGCCAGTGGTGTCGCTTGGATGAGGCCTCAACAAAGCTCCTAGAGGGGGCGATCGCCAAGTTGGGGCTATCGGCACGAGCCACAGACCGTATCCTAAAAGTAGCCCGTACGATTGCTGATCTGGCCGACTGTGAAACGATTCGCGCTGCCCACGTGGCCGAAGCCATTCAATACCGCGCCCTTGATCGTCTGCAATAGACGGCGCTGGTTGGCGCTCCTGCTGGGTTTCTTAGCCCTGCTGCTCATTGGCTGTACAACGGCTACCCAATCCGAGAAGCCAATTGAACTGGTGTTTTGGCATGGAGTCAACCCACCGGCCAATCGCGAGGTGCTCCAGCGTCTGGTAGATCGCTTCAATGCCCGCCATCCTCACATTCACGTCCAAGCCCTCTACGTTGGCCAACCTGACCAGCAGTTGCCGAAAATTCTGGCAGCAGTGGTGGGCAATGCCGCACCGGATCTGCTCTGGTATAACCCCACGATCACAGGTCAATTTGTCGATCTGGGTGCCCTGCGTCCCCTCGATGACTGGTGGCAAGCCTCCCCCTACTGCGATCAAGTGAGTCCGGCGCTTATTCCCACGATGCGCTACGGCGACCATTACTGGTCAATTCCCTTTGCCACCAACAACATTGGAATTTTTTATCGTCCCAGTTTATTTACGGCGGCTGGGGTTAAAACACTACCCAAGACATGGCAGGAACTAGAGCAGGTGAGCCAAACCCTGAAGGCACAGGGCATCACCCCATTGCTCCTTGCCCTTGGTCAAGGGGAATTTGCCGTCTTTACTTGGTTGCCCTTCTTTTGGAGCGCCGGTGGCAGTCTCGGGGATAGACCAGAAACCGCCCACATTGACACACCACCCGCGATCGCCGCCCTTGACTTTTGGCAACGCCTGCGACAGAAGGGCTTAGCAATTCTCTCGGCTCCGGAACGCGGCTATGAACTGGATCAATTTATCCGTGGTGAGGTGGCCATGCAAATTACAGGGCCTTGGACATTGGCGCAGCTACAACAGTCGGGAGCGGATTTTGGCGTCCTACCCATGCCTGCCCTCCAGACCCCTGCAACTGCACTGGGGGGAGAAAATCTCTTTGTCTTTCGCTCAACACCTGAGCGGGAAGAGGCAGCTCTAGCGTTTTTAAACTACGTCCTCAGTGAAGAATTTCAAACAGAGTGGGCGTTGGGCACAGGGTATTTGCCCGTCAATGAACGGGTGCGTACCAACGATCGCTATCAGGCCTTTGTGGCTCGGCAGCCTGCCCTCCGTATCTTTTTGGATCAAATGGCTGCGGCTAGGGCGCGCCCCAATTTCCGTGGCTATGCCCGCTTTTCCCAAACCCTTGGGCGAGCGATCGAAAGCGTTCTCCTTGGCCAATTGCCCCCCAAGGCCGCCGTGGCAACCGCAGAGCAGCGTTGGCAACTGATGCGTCCGCGCTAAAAGAGACTACTGGCCGCCTTGACCATATTGGCTGGGTTAAAGGCATCCATAGCAGCGGTTGCCTCATAGCCACAGTGCACCATGCAATCCCGGCACTTGGGATTGCCACTTTTGTGGCCGTATTTCTCCCAGTCAGTGTTTTCAATCAGTTCCTGCCAAGTTTTGTAATGCCCCTCATTGAGGAGATAGCAGGGCTTCTGCCAACCCAAGACACTATAGCTGGGCATCCCCCAAGGAGTACACTCATAGTCCTTTTCACCCACAAGGAAATCAAGGAACAGGGGATTGTGGTTAAAGTTCCACTTCTTCTGACCGGCGCGGTAGGGGGCGAGGATTTCGCGAAAGAGGGCACGGGTTTGCTCCCGCTTGAGGAAGTGCTCCTGATCCGGCGCCCACTCATAGGCGTAGCCGGGGGAGATCATCATGCCGTCCACCCCTAAGGAACTGACAAAGTCAAAGAATTCCTGCATTTCCTTGGGGTCTGCCCCTTCAAAAATCGTCGTGTTAGTCGTCACACGGAAACCCTTAGCCTTGGCCGCCTTAATGGCTTTCACAGCAATGTCAAAAACGCCCTTGCGATCCACACATTTGTCGTGCCACTCCCGCAGACCATCGAGGTGAACGCTGAAACTAAAGTAGGGGGAGGGCTTAAATTTGTGGAGATTTTCCTCTAGAAGAATCCCATTGGTGCACAGATAAACAAACTTGCGCCGTGCCACCAAGCCATGGACAATTTCATCAATTTGCGGATGGAGCAGGGGTTCCCCACCGGGAATCGCCACAATCGGCGCACCGCATTCTTCAACGGCGCGGAAGCATTCCTCTGGGGTGAGATATTTGCGCAAGACCTCCAAGGGGTGCTGGATCTTGCCGCAGCCGGAACAGGCGAGATTACAGCGAAAGAGAGGCTCAAGCATCAAGGTGAGGGGAAAGCGCTTTTTGCCCTGTAGGCGTTGTGAGAGGATGTAGGTCGCAACTTCCACTGCCTGCTTGATGTGGACTCCCATGGGCAATTCTCCTCAATGTGGCTAATTTTCTAGCCAAAACGCTTAATAGATGTTTATAGTTGTAGCAGCTTTGTAGGCGATCGCCAAAGTGTCCTATCAGGTTTGCAAAGTGGCACACGATGCTCGTGGCCAACAGGGCAGTAGCGACCACCGTAAAAAATTTTGCAAAATCCCCTAGGCAATCTTGACAGACGTACGTATAATTGGAGACCATTAGAGGTACTGTAGAAAAATCCCTTTTGCTTAACCTCCATAGCCCAAGAGACCAAAGGTTAGGCATAGACCCTCATGAAGGCTGGCATGGGGTGACATCTGCCATTTCTGCAAATCGTGCAGAGCTTTTTGGGTATCACCACAGTTGCGTTCCGCATTCCAATGCCAACCCACCTCTACAGGAACTCTTTTTCCAACCTTTCTGAAGCCAAGCTTGCACGTGTCCCTAGTGTTTATGGGGGCAAGAGCGGCGAGATAAGGTGCTAGATGCCTTTAGCCCATTCATGCTGACGTTTATTTTGTTAAGAAATTCTAAGGATAATGAATGCCTAAGCAAATTATCATTGCCGAGGAACATCGGCTAGCGGCGGTCTTTGCCGAAGATCAAATTCAAGAATTGATTGTGGCCACGGGTACCCATCAGGTGGGAGACATTTACCTTGGCGTGGTCGAGAACGTCCTGCCGGGGATTGATGCCGCCTTTGTCAATATAGGGGATAGCTCCCGCAACGGCTTTATCCACGTGAGTGACCTTGGTCCATTGCGCCTCAAGCGAACGGCTGGGGCAATTACCGAGTTGCTGGCACCGCAGCAAAAGGTGTTGGTTCAGGTGATGAAGGAACCCACGGGCACTAAAGGGCCACGGCTGACGGGGAATATTTCGTTGCCTGGGCGTTATCTCGTCCTGATGCCCTATGGTCGGGGGGTGAATCTATCGCGACGGATTACCAACGAAGCAGAACGGCATCGGCTACGTGCCTTGGGCATTTTGGTCAAGCCCGCTGGCATGGGACTATTGGTTCGCACAGAGGCCGAGGGTGTCTCTGAAGAGGCCATTCTTGAAGATTTGGAACTGCTGCAACGACAATGGGAAACAATCCAACAGCAGGCGGCCTCCAGCCGTCCTCCCCAGCTTCTGGGGCGCGATGACGACTTTATCCAGAAAGTGCTGCGGGATGTCTATAGCAGTGATGTCAACCGCATCGTCGTAGATACCCCAGAGGGGGTCAAGCGGGTAAAACAGCACCTGAAAAACTGGAATGTCAATAAGCCCGTGGGGGTTCTCATTGACTATCACCAAGAACCCATTCCCATTTTGGATTACTTCCGGGTGAATGCCGCCATCCGTGAAGCCCTTAAACCCCGTGTTGATTTGCCCTCCGGCGGCTATATCATCATTCAACCCACAGAAGCTCTGACGGTTATTGATGTCAATTCCGGCTCGTTTACCAGTTCAGCCACCTCGCGGGAAACAGTGCTGTGGACAAACTGCGAAGCGGCTACAGAAATTGCTCGCCAACTGCGACTGCGCAATATCGCTGGCGTGATCATTGTGGATTTTATTGATATGGATTCCCGCCGCGACCAGTTGCAACTGCTGGAGCACTTTAGCAAAGCCCTGCGTGCCGATAAGGCTCGCCCTCAAATTGCTCAACTCTCAGAGCTGGGGCTAGTGGAGCTAACGCGCAAACGTCAAGGGCAAAATATCTATGAACTCTTTGGCCGTCCTTGTAGTGTCTGTGGTGGCTTGGGTCACTTGGTACATTTACCTGGTGAACCGGAGGATAGTCCCGGTGAAATTGTCGAGCGATCGCCCATGCCCCGTCCACCGGAGCCGCGCCGCAGTTTAGAACCCCGCAGTGAACCCAATGGGTTTGCCCCTAGCAGCCTAGAAACCCAACTCATTAACCATCCTGACTATCAGGCGGTAGGGGGTATTCGTCCGCGTTCCTCCCGTCCTCTAGCTCCTCGCAGTCCGCGCCGTACAACCGAAAACGGCAATGGCCGCAAGGTGATTCCCACGCCTGCAGAAACGGCGCCCCCGCCAGTGGTCAAAGTGGAGAGCCGTCCCCCGCGCCCTGCCCGTCTCAGCCGCTCTGAACCAGCGGAAGTGATTACCGTCACGATGACGGATCAAGAGCAGGCGGTTTATGCCGAGATGGGGATTTCCCCGCTGGTGCTGCATCCTGAAGAGGTGAAAAATCCTCGCGGAACCATCGTCATGGTCGCACGTCCCGGCCAAGACCCCCTACCCCTACCCCAGAAAACAGCGCGACCGATCAACGAGGGAATGCCTGAGGATGTCCCAGAGACTGCTGATGAGCCGCCCTCCCCTGTGATCAGCACGATTAATGTCGAGCCGATTCCTGCCACAGCCTTGCTCAATACCAGTGAGCCAGAAGTCACGACTGAGACGGAATCTGTCGGGGAAGCATCAACCCCAGAGGCCTCTATGCCCGCAGGTCGGCGGCGGCGGCGACGGGTCACCAGTAGCGAGCAACTCTTCCTTGATGCCAACGCTTAGTCGCAGTAATGTTGGGGCAACTTCACCCTGCCCTCATTCAAGAGTGGCTTGAGGCGGCTGCAACAGAGATTCTTAAGGGGGAACCGCTTCAGCGGCTACCGAGGGTGGGGTCTGAGGCCTTCGCCTTTGCGTTGGTTACACCAGAGCACCAGTTTACCCTTGGGCATTCCAGTCTGCGCTTTCCCTTGATGAGTGCGATTAAGCCTTTTTTGTTGCTGTACGCCTTATCGCTGTGGCAAGAGCAGGTGTGGACGTGGGTGGGGCAGCGACCCTCGGATTACCCCTATAACTCTGTGTTGCAGTTAACCCTTGATCAGGGGTGGCCCCGTAATCCCATGATCAATAGTGGGGCGATCGCCCTCGCTAGTCAGTTGGCTCACGTTGGTGGTGTCGCGGTTTTTCAAAGTTGGCTCAATGAGTGTGCTGCTACCCAATTGAGTGTAGATCAGGAGGTATTAGCAGCCGTCTATCGCCATCCCAACTGGCAAAATCGCACTCTCGCCCACTTTTTAGTGGAGTCTGGACGTATTGCCAATGCGGAGGTTGCCCTTGAGATCTACAATCAGGTGTGCTGCTTGCAAGGAACAATTGAGGAAGTGGCGCGCTTGGGTCTCCTTTTAGCGTTGCCCCATGCTAGGGTGAGCGATCGCCATCGTCAGCAAGTGAATGTGCTTATGCTCACCTGTGGTCTCTATGAGGACTCCCCCCGCTATGCCCTCGAGATTGGCCTACCCATAAAATCGGGTGTGAGTGGTGTAATTTTGGCCATTGTGCCGCGACAGGGGGCGATCGCTTGCTACAGTCCACCTCTCGATGGCAGTGGTAACTCGATTTTGGGTCTATACCTGCTCCAGCGCATCAGCCGCCACCTCGGTCTCAGTCCCTTGGGCTAACTGCACCACCAAGCGGCGATCCGGCTCCTCGCCGTAGCTAAAGGTTTTGAGGCGATCGCTCTCTACCTTAATGAGACTGTGAACGACACGCCGCTCTGCTGCTGACAGGGAGCGAATTTCAACGGGCTTACCTGTGTCGAGGACTTGGGTAGCCACCCGATGGGCAATCTGCTGCAACTGGCGATAACGGGCACGGCGATAGCCGGCCAATTCCAAGGTAAAGGGTGTCTGCTCTTCGCGCGATCGCCCCAAATTCAAGGTAGCGTTGAGCAAATATTGCAGGGCATCGAGGGCTTGGGCATTGTTAGCCAGCAGTGACTCAATTTGTGCAGTACTCAGAGACTGGCGATCGATTTCTAGCCAATGCCCCGGCACCACGCCTGCCAATGGGGACTCTACCACAGAAACAGTCGTCTGAAAGCCTGCTAAAGCAAGCGCCTGTTCCAGCCACGCACACCCCGCAGCAATTGGATCAGCGGTCATGCCTCCCCTCAACTTGATGGATGACGCTTGGCTTTGCTGGCCTTGGCACTTTTGGTACCCTTGCCCTCAAAGGGGAGAGCAGCCCGATTTTTCAGCGCCTCAGCCCGTTCTTGTTCCTCAACTAGTTTTTGCAGATTCTCCGGCAGTGGCTCCTGTTGCAGGATAAAGGTTTGCACCGTCTGGAAGATGTTGGCTATCAGCATATAGAGCAGCACCCCTGCCGGCAGTGGGAAAAAGAGAAACATCCCAGAGAAAATGATCGGCGTCAATTGATTTACGGTTTGCTGTTGAGGATTATTGCTGCTGCCTTGGCCAGAGAGTATCTGGTTGACATAAAGACTGACGCCAAAACCAAGGATCATGATCAAAATATCCCAGTGGATCGCGCCCCAGTTAAACTGGCGTGTACCATCGGGCAGTGTGATGAATAGTTCCCCTTGATCAATCGCGCCCACATGGCCAAGGGCAGAAATAAAGAGGAAGCCCTTATCTGCCGCAATTCCTGGAATCGTACCCTGAACGGTTACATCGCCGGGTTGTAGGGCTTGCAGATGACCTTCACTGTCAATGGTTGCCCGCTCTTGACCACGAATAATTTGCCACTTGGGTTGCAGGTGACTATTGGGATAGGCGGCCGCCAGTTCGCTAAAAGGCTTACCCTCCTTGGTTTGGAACTGGAGATCCACTGTTTGACCCACTGGGATCTTAGTACCGCTGGGAACCACCGCCTGGATGGGGAAGTGGATACCCTCATCAACGTAGATATTTTGGGGCTTAGTTGCAAAGGGTTGGGCTAAGACGGTTTGGTCGGGGGGGACAATTTGCAGGTTGAGCTGGTAATTCACATCGGCAAAGGGTGATCCGCGCAGCGTGGCAAAGAGAGCAAAGAGAATCGGCAACTGCAACAGCAGGGGGAAGCACCCCGCCAAGGGATTGCCAAACTCCTTATACACCTCTGCCATTGCCTTTTGCTGTTCCGCAGGATTGTCCTTGTATTTTTGTTGGATTTCCTGCATCCGTTTTTGCATGATTGGCTGCACGACTTTCATGCGCCGCATGTTGCGAATGGAGCCTGCACTGAGGGGATAGACGGCAAAGCGCACCACCAGTGTCAACGCCACAATAGCAAGGCCATAGCTCGGCACAATCCCATAGAAAAAATCAAGGATTGGCAGCATGACATTGTTGGAGAGGAAACCGATACCAAAATCCATGGAATCCTGCAATTAGGGGTGAACTGTTAACAGAACTATCTTAGGTCTTAAGAACCAATCGCGCCACTGACACTTTTGGCAGCCGGGCTTAACTTGGCAGAAATGTAGTCGTAAATTTCACGGAAGCGGGGGACAGCGCGCATTTCTAAGCGGCTACCATCTTTGAGGGTGACGACCATATCGCCGTAGGCGCCCCAGCCGCGAGGAACGGTAACGACTTTAGTGATTTCGCTATAAATGACATCGGAGCGATCGCGCCCCATCCAACCACCAATCACGGTAATCCGCCGATTTGTAATGCGGTAGCGCAGCCAGAGGGCACGGACAATGGCACCGACCGTGAGGGGCAGACAAATCACCGTTAGCCCCAACAGCAAGTTGATCACCAAGTCACCCCAATGGGGACCGCCTTCGTAGAAAACGTCTTCGGAAATTCCCGGCATCGTCAGTACCCCTGCTTTGGCCATTAACTGCGTTAATTCAGCGCGACAGTCCTCGTCACTGACTTTCAGTGCTGCCTGACGCACTACCACAATCATATCCCACCCTGCCGCTATCTGAGGTAAGAGTGAGCAGATCACCCGTCGCCATTGCCGCTTCAAACGGTTGCGATCAACAGCTCGCTTACTCACCTTTTTGCTGACCACGATGCCCAGCCGTGGCGCTTCCTTTGGGGATTGGGGCGCCAGCCAAAGGACAGCCAGTTTGCCGTGGTGGGCGGTTTTGTGTTGATAGACGCGGTCAAACTCATGGCGATCGCGCAGGCGATGTTGACGAGGCAACACTAGACGGTAAGCCGTGCCCGTCCTTTACGCCGCCGTGCTTTAATGACGTTCTGACCTGATTTGGTACGCATGCGCGCGCGAAACCCAGAGGTGCGTTTACGTTTGCGGACAGTGCCGCCCAGTGTACGTTGCGTCATGGCTGTTGCAGTTATGATGGTTGATCAGAAAAAACACTGCCCCAAAGGGCACGCCCTAGTCAGTCGTTAGAGCGATCTACAATCGTATCACTTCCCGTGAGGCAGCGGTAGCCCTGCAAGGCTATTGCCGTCTTGGTCGTGTTGCCTATCATTGCTCACATCCTACGGACGAGGTTTGCGTGATTAGCTCTGCCGAAGATCTCTGGCACCAAATTTTGGAGCGGTTGCAACTGTTGCTCAGTCGCCCGACCTTTGAAACTTGGATTAAGACGGCAACGGTGCAGTCCTTTGATGGCCAGACCCTTACGATTTGCACCCCCAATCCCTTTGCCCGCAATTGGCTGCAAAAGTACTATTTGAAAACTATTGCCGATGTGGCACGGGAAATTGTCGGTGAGGCGGTGGAGATTGAGCTGGCGATCGCCCAAGGGGCGGAGCACGATACCAGCATTCGCCCTATCAGTCGTGCTGAAGTAGAGGCGACCACCCCTCCCGCCCGCCATCGCGGTAGTGAACTGAATCCCAAGTATGTTTTTTCCCGCTACGTTGTTGGCCCCAATAACCGCATGGCCCATGCTGCCTGTTTGGCAGTGGCCGAATCGCCGGGGCGGGAGTTTAATCCCTTGTTTCTCTGTGGCGGGGTTGGTTTGGGCAAAACCCATCTCATGCAGGCGATCGGTCACTATCGCTTGGAAATTGACCCCAATGCCAAGATTTTCTACGTCTCTACGGAGCAGTTTACCAATGATCTAATTGCCGCCATCCGCAAAGACAGTATGCAGAGCTTTCGCGAGCACTATCGGGCGGTGGATGTGATGCTGGTGGATGACATTCAATTTATTGAGGGCAAGGAATATACCCAAGAGGAGTTTTTTCACACCTTCAACACACTGCACGAAGCCGGCAAGCAGGTGGTCTTGGCCAGCGATCGCCCCCCCAGTCAAATTCCCCGCCTACAAGAGCGCCTGTGCTCTCGCTTTTCCATGGGGCTAATTGCCGATATTCAACCCCCCGACTTGGAAACCCGCATGGCCATCCTCCAGAAAAAAGCGGAGTACGAAAATATCCGCCTACCGCGGGATGTGATTGAGTATATCGCCGCTAGCTACACCTCCAATATCCGGGAACTGGAGGGGGCACTGATCCGAGCGGTGGCCTACATTTCCATCTCGGGGTTACCGATGACGGTGGAAAACATTGCCCCTGTCCTCAGTCCAACCACTCGTAAAATTGAAACCTCCCCAGAGGTAATCCTGAAGGTGGTCTCTGAAGCGCTGAACGTGTCCATCAGTGATCTCAAAGGCAACTCCCGCCGCCGCGAAATTAGCATGGCACGTCAAGTGGGGATGTATTTGATGCGCCAATACACCGGCTTGAGTCTGCCGAAAATTGGTGAAGAGTTTGGCGGCAAGGATCACACCACCGTTATGTATAGCTGTGACAAAGTGGCCGAACTGCAACGCACCGATCCGGAAATGGGCAGTCTGCTGCGACAACTCAGCGATCGCATCAATTTGGCTAGCCGTCCCACAGAGTCATAGTGTCCAGAGCCTTCCTATGCCAAGATAAAAACAGTCTTGAAAGGGGAGCAAATGCACATCCTCATTCCCGCCGCCGGTATGGGTAAACGCATGGGGGCAAGCCACAATAAACTGCGCTTGCAACTCTTGGGTAAACCCCTTTTGGCATGGACATTGGAAGCGGTGGCTGCTGCGGAAGG
Source organism: Thermosynechococcus sp. (assembly GCF_046299635.1). Taxonomy (GTDB): domain Bacteria; phylum Cyanobacteriota; class Cyanobacteriia; order Thermosynechococcales; family Thermosynechococcaceae; genus Thermosynechococcus. The sequence goes on from NZ_JBKBHV010000008.1 coordinate 17,434, forward strand.
GATTGAATGGATTGGTGTCATTGGCCAGCTAGAGGACTTTCCCATTTGGGAAGCCCTCCTTGGGGATTTGAACCTACGGCAGCCTGTCCATTTGATCCTAGGGGGTGACACTCGCCAAGCCTCAGTGTTTAATGGTTTAAAGGCACTCCCCGAAACAGCTGAGCAGGTGCTAATCCACGATGGTGCCCGCTGTCTTGCTACCCCCGATCTGATTAACCGCTGTGCCCAAGCCTTAGAGACCTATGCGGGACTGATTGCAGCAGTGCCTGTCAAAGACACAATTAAAATTGTCAATCGCGAAGGTGTCGTCATCCAAACCCCAGCGCGGGAGTCCCTTTGGGCCGCCCAAACCCCCCAAGGCTTCCATGTCGAACCACTGCGCATTGCCCACGAAATGGCTGTTACCAAGGGTTGGGAAGTGACTGATGATGCCGCGCTTTTTGAACGTCTTGGCTATGCCGTGCACATTGTCTTAGGCGAAGAAACTAATCTCAAGATAACCACTCCCAGCGATCTTCCCCTTGCAGAACGAATCTTGCAGCATCGCCGGGAGCATGGCCAAAGGGAAACAATACCCTAGGCCAAGGTTTCAGGGCAGTAGCCCAAGCCTTGAATAAACTGTTTGCGAAACGCTTCGATGTCCTCGGAGTTGGGGTAGCCGTGGGAGACGATCGCCACTTGATAACGGCGCATCACATCCACCATTGACTGTCCGGTTTCTAGTGCCCACAGTGCCATTTTCAGCGAAATCCCTGGTGTGTAGGGGAATCCTAATTCGTTCAAGAAGGCGCGGAAATTCCCTGCTTGTTCGTCGGAGAGGGGCGAATGCATTTTGATGCGGATCACCCACCCATCCACTTGATGAATCACTGTAACAAACTGAACGGGTAGCTTGGCGTATTCATGCAAGAATTGCACAAACCGCAGGGTAAGGCTGGCATTGCTGAGGTGATAGACGAAATCCATGGTGTTGACCTCTTACCCTTAATACTTTTATTGTCGGTGGCCGGCAGCGCGATCGCCTAGGGGAATTGTCCGCGATTTACTGGGGGAAACCCCCTATTCTTTCCTATTCTTAAGATTGAGATAATCGCTGCTGCGGCGTACCCCCGAGCAATTCATGGGCTGCTTGCAAAATCCTTGGAATCTTGTGCTGATGGGGACTGCTTTGCAAACAGGGCGCTAAATCCAAGTATTTGACCTGTGCCGCATTGGTACCCGGAAACCAGTGGCCGCCGTTGCCCAGCAAGTTATAGCGCATCCGCCCATAGTCGAGGAGGTCGTAGGCCTGCACCAGATTCCAGAGCCAGAGGATGACCGGGATATTCACTTCACCGGGGGTGTGGCGATAGTCGGGCAGCCCCTCCTGCCACGTGTAGTACCAGTCTTCTCCCAACCGTTCAATGGCCGCCTGCTCAAGCCGGGCCAAAATCGGCGGCAGAATCTCCTCTGCTTGATCCAAAAGATCGAGAACCTTGAGGTGTTCATCAAAATCGCCGGGACGGGCAGCACCGACACTGAGGGTATGCACCTGAGGATGGGAGAGGCAAAACAGATCGTTGAAGACCATCGGACTGAGGGGGGCACACAGTTCCACAAGGCGCTGGGGTGGTTTATAAAGCATGCCTCCCTTATCGGCAGGGCTAATGATAAAGACGCCCATATCCCGGGCTTGGGCGTCGAGAATGGCGGGCCAATTCTGCTGGTTGATGTAGTACCAGTGGAGGTTGACATAGTCAAACACGTCGGTGGCGATCGCCTGCCGAATCACCGCCAGGCTGCCGTGGGTAGAAAAACCAATGAAGCGGATCTTGCCTGCCGCTTGAAAGTGCCGGGCCACCTCTAGGCATCCCCCCGGTCGCAGCACCTGCTCTAGATGTTCTGGCAGGTTGATGCCGTGGATAGCCAATAGGTCAATGTAGTCGAGGCGCAGGTTGCGCAGGGAGGTTTCCAAGGCTTCCCGAAATTCCTTGGCCGTGGGTCGTGGCCCCACCTTGGTTTGCACAATCAGTTTTTCCCGCGGCAGGCGAGGCAGAATTTTGCCCAACTGGACTTCTGAGGTGCCGTAGCCACGGGCGGTTTCAATGTGGTTGATCCCCAGCTCAACGGCCCGGCAAATCGTCGCCTCAAGGTTGCGTTGATTGTCCTCAGGAATCGTACTCGGGCTGACATCTTGCCATGAAAACTGATAGCGCATGCCGCCACAGGAAAAAACGGGCATCGGTAGTTGGGTGCGACCAAAGCGACGGTAGCGCATAGCTAACTAAATACACCTTTCTTTCTCATTGTGGCGGAATTGCCGCTCCTTCGCTAAGGAGCCGACCCAAGCCCCTCCACGGCGGCTGCTTTGGGCTACGCTAAAAGATAATGACAGCAATTCTTTATATGTCCCAAGGGAAAAGTCATTCTCTCTTACTGCTTCTTCTTTCCCTGCTGGTGACCCTCGGCCTTTTGGGCAGTGGTGCAGTGCTGGTGTTTCGCCTTATCCAGGACGGTACCCCAATGGGCAAGGGGGGTCTCCATCAATCCACGTTTACCCAAGTGAAGAACGTCCCCAAGGGCGTGTTTAATTACGGCGGGAGCACCACTTGGGCACCGATTCGCCGTGATGTGGATCCGCTATTGCAAGCGGCTTGGCCTAACTTTCAATTGCGCTATGTAGATCCCCCCACCGGCACCCCAGGGTCGGGCAGCGGTATTCGCATGTTATTGAATCAGCAGCTTTCTTTCTCGCAATCTTCCCGCCCCCTCAAGGAGGAAGAGGTAGCCAAGGCGGCAGCCCAGGGCATTAAATTAACTGCCATTCCCGTGGCTATTGATGGGCTGGCGATCGCCGTCCATCCGAGGCTAGAGATTCTTGGTCTTACCGTGCAACAGCTGGTGGAGATCTACACCGGCAAAGTCACCAATTGGCAGCAGCTGGGCGGACCGAATTTAACCATCACGCCCTTTTCCCGCCGACCCGAAGATGGGGGCACCGTTGAGTACTTTATTCAAGAAGTCTTAGACAAACAGCCCTTGGGGCGCAATGTGGTCTTGGTTCGGGATACCACCGATGGCCTCCGGCGGGTTGCGGCCACCTTGGGGGGCATTTACTATGCCTCTGCTCCGGAGGTGGTGGGTCAGTGCCGTATCCGCCCGCTTCCCTTGGGTCGCCAAGACAATCAATATGTCCCTCCCTATCAAGAACCGTACGTTCCCCCCCAACGCTGTCCCCAAGAGCGCAACCGACTCAATTACCGTGCGTTTCAAGAGGGAACCTATCCGATTACCCGCCGCCTGTTTGTCATTACGAAGGAAGACAATAGCCTTGATGCCCAAGCCGGTCGAGCCTATGCGGATCTGTTGCTGACCGATCAAGGACAGGCGGCCATTGAAAAGGCAGGGTTTGTGCGTCTGCGCTAGGGGCGATCGCCCAATGATCAGGGCTTTGACCAAAAATCAATATTCTGATACCGCCACCCCAGATAATAGATCTTGCCACCTGCTTCTTAATCTGGATCCATGACCTACAAGCGACTCAGTGACAGCGAACGCCAGCGTGTCTTTCAACAGTACACCGCCGGACAAACAATCAAAGCTCTGGCAGCGGAATTTGGGGTTAGTGAAAACACCATTCGGCGTGTGATCAAACAAATGGAAGAGGAAGCGCCCTTGCTAGCAATAGCAACAACGGATGAGATAGCAGAGGAGGATGACCTTGATGTAGAACCGGCAGAGACCGTTGCCCTCGATGAAGACGACTATAGTGATGAAGAGGATGACGATCTCGAAGACGAAGAGGAACTGGATGAAGATCTTCCCTTAGCTGATCTTGCCGATGTGGAAGTGGTACAGTCGGTGGAAATTATGCCCCTTGCAGAGGCTGTGTTGCCCCGTCCTTGTTATGTCGTGGTGGATCGACGGGCTGAATTACTGACTCGTCCCTTGGAGGCCTTTCGCGGCTTAGGTGCCCTCTCCAGTGAAGAGGCTCAACAAAGCACCTTACCCATTTTCGACAGCCGCCCAGTGGCTCTCCGCTATTCTCAGCAAAATCAACGCCTTTATAAAGCCAGTGATGTCCAGTGGCGCAAGACAGTCGTCAAGGTACCCGATGGCGAAATGCTGCGGAAAGTGCGCAGTTATCTTCAGTCTAAAGGCATTACCCGTTTGCTGTACCATGGGCGGGTGTATGCCCTTGATTAGGGTAAGCTAGGGGGGATAAGGTCTCCCCTTATAGAATGAGTTGATTGGGTAAAACCGATATGAAAGCAATGATCTTGGCAGCTGGAAAAGGCACGCGGGTACGCCCGATTACGTACACCATTCCTAAGCCAATGATCCCGATTTTGCAAAAGCCCGTGATGGAGTTTCTTGTCGAACTCCTGCGTCAGCACGGATTTACCGAGATTATGGTCAATGTCAGCCACCTCGCCCATGAAATTGAACGCTATTTTCAGGATGGGCAGCGGTTTGGGGTGGATATTGCCTACTCTTTTGAGGGTTATATTAAAGACGGGGAACTGGTGGGGAAAGCCCTCGGTTCGGCAGGAGGGATTAAGCGAATTCAAGATTTTCACCCTTTTTTTGATGATACGTTTGTCGTCTTGTGCGGCGATGCCCTGATTGATTTAGATTTGACAGCAGCTGTAGCTTGGCACCGCCAAAAGGGGGCGATCGCCACCGTAATTATGAAAACAGTCCCTAAGGAAGAGGTCTCAAGCTATGGGGTCGTTGTTACGGATGAGTGCGATCGCATTATTGCCTTTCAGGAAAAGCCTAGTGTCGAAGAAGCCTTGAGCAACAATATCAATACGGGGATTTATATTTTTGAACCGGAAATTATTGACTATATTCCCTCCAATCAGGAATACGACATTGGAAGTCAGCTTTTTCCTAAACTGGTGGAAATGGGTGCCCCCTTCTATGGGTTGCCGATGGACTTTGAATGGATTGACATTGGTAAAGTCCCCGACTACTGGCAGGCGGTGCGGGGCGTTCTCGACGGCACAATTAAGAATGTTACGATTCCCGGCCACGAGCGGTTTCCCGGGATTTATACAGGCTTGAATGTGGCGGTTGATTGGGATAAGGTCACGATCCAAGGACCGGTCTACATTGGCGGCATGACGAAGATTGAAGACGGAGCAACGATCATTGGACCGACGATGATTGGCCCCAATTGCCACATTTGCAGTGGTGCGGTCGTGGATAACTGCGTGATTTTCGAGTACTCTCGCCTTGGCTCCGATGTCCGCTTGGTGGATAAGCTGGTCTTTGGGCGCTACTGTGTCGATAAAACGGGTACCACAATTGATCTGAAGGCCGCTGCCCTTGATTGGCTGATTACCGATTCACGGCAAACAGATATCCAACCGGGGCCACTCGAATTGAAGGAGATGGTGTCCCAAAGCCCATTGTAAGCCCATGACATTTGCGAATCAATTGCAAAGCGGTTTTACGCTTTTTTTGAGCCTCCTAGTAGAAGCACTGCCCTTTCTACTATTGGGGATTTTGCTTTCCAGTGTACTGCTGCTGTTTGTAGATGAGCAGGCACTGATTCGTTGCTTACCGCGATCGCCCCTCTTGGGGGCTTTGGTGGGCAGTTGCATTGGTTTTCTTTTTCCGGTGTGCGAGTGTGGCAATGTACCCGTAGCACGGCGATTGCTACTGCAGGGACTGCCGACCTCGGTCGCCATTGGCTTTTTGCTGGCGGCACCGACGATTAACCCAATTGTGATTTGGGCTACTTGGACCGCCTTTCGCGATCAGCCGGAGATTGTCGTGTTTCGCGTCCTCTTTTCCCTGGCGATCGCCACCATTATTGGCTGGGTTTTTAGTTTCCAAAAGGATCTAACCCCCTTTTTGCAACCCACAGTAACTAGTTTAATGCGTCGCCCCCAACCTCAAGCACCTGCTGTCCCTGCCTTGCTCCAGTCGGGCACCTACCTGTTGGGAACGCCCGGCCAACCCCTTGCCATGGAAACCCTCACGCTTTCACCGCCCACCGCAACAATTCCTTGGCAGCAGCGTCTGCCCCAAGTTCTAGAGAATGTGGTGCAGGAATTTCGCGAACTGGGGGGGATTCTCGTCCTCGGCAGTCTGGTGGCCACAATTATTCAGGTGGCTGCCCCCCGTGAACTCATTCTCAGCCTTGGCCAGGGGCCGGTGATCTCAGTTGTGGCGATGATGCTCCTCGGCACGGTGATTTCCATTTGCTCCACCGTGGATGCCTTCTTTGCCCTAGCCTTTGCGGCCACGTTTACACCGGGGTCAATTCTCGCCTTTCTCGTTCTCGGCCCCATGGTGGATCTCAAGGGGCTGGGGTTATTGCTGACGATTTTTCGTCCCCGTGCCTTGATTTACCTCTTTCTGTTGGTGGCACAGTTGACGTTTTCCCTTTGTCTGTTTTTGAATTTGCAGTGGAGTTAGCCGTGGTGGTCAAACCGGAGTGGTTACGGGTCAAAGCCCCTCAGTGGCAGCGGGTGGGTTCAGTCAAGGAACTCTTGCGGGACTTAAATCTTAATACCGTTTGTGAAGAGGCCTCGTGCCCCAACATTGGGGAATGTTTCCATGAGGGAACGGCCACGTTTTTAATGATGGGGCCTGCCTGTACGCGCGCTTGCCCCTACTGCGACATTGATTTTGCCAAAAAGCCCCTGCCCTTAGATGCCACTGAACCCCAGCGACTGGCAGAAGCGGTGGTGCGCCTGCGTCTTAATCATGTCGTGATTACTTCGGTGAATCGGGATGATCTGCCGGATGGAGGGGCGTCTCACTTTGTGGCCACCATTGAGGCGGTGCGATCGCGATCGCCCCAGACAACCATTGAAGTCCTGATTCCCGATCTCTGTGGTAATTGGCAAGCCCTAGACCAAATTTTGGCCGCTAGTCCAGAAGTGCTCAACCACAACACCGAAACCGTGCCCCGTCTCTATCGGCGGGTGCGTCCCCAAGGTAACTATCGGCGCAGTCTGGAGCTGCTACAACGAGTGCGCGATCGCGCCCCTTGGATCTACTCAAAGTCGGGAATCATGGTGGGCTTGGGAGAAACCCCTGAGGAAGTGGAGGCAGTGATGGTGGAGCTGCGGCAAGTGGGCTGCGACATTCTCACGATTGGCCAGTATCTCCAGCCAAGTCCGAAACACTTACCCGTGCAGGCCTTTATTCCACCAGCGCAATTTGAAGCATGGCGGCAGCTTGGCGAATCCATGGGCTTTTTGCAGGTGGTGTCCTCTCCCCTCACCCGCAGTTCCTACCATGCCGAGCAGGTGCGTGCTCTGATGCAGCAGTATCCCCGCCAGCGTCCTACAGCAAATCCCCTTGGATAAATTTATTGCAATTTAATTGCAACTAAGCTAGGCTAAGCAGTAGGAAAAATCTGCATTAAAAAACCCCTTGGGCAGGGGCATTTTATGAACAGCTGTCAGCTTGTGTTAGACTTCGTTAACCAAAATTGCGAAACACTACACCTTCAGGCTGTCGTTGGCCAGAAAGTGAGCAATGTGGTACGCGCGCTCCTCTGTTTTCAGCAAGATTTGATCGTACAGATAAGCCGTGGCGCGATCGCCCAAACTTTCTGCTTGGGTAGCCTGCTGCCGCAGAATCCCAATAATCGCCTGCTCCGCTTGCAAATCATTGCTGAGCATTTGCCGGCAATTGAAAGCCCCCTCCGGTTCAGGGGTAAAGCAGCAGAGAGCCGCCAACTGTTGGAAACCGGCCACAGGCACGCCCCCCAGACCATTCAAACGCTCGCCCAAGTCATGAACGTGGCCTTGCACCTGTTCATAGCAGTCTTGGAAAAACTGATGCAGCATGTAGAACTCTGCACCTTCAACAACAAAATGATGCTTTTGGTACTGCAAATACAAAGCTTGAAAACTGGCCAAGAGGCGATTCATTCCCTCACAGACCGGGGTAGTGGTGGCCTTCTCCAGCAACACAACCGTGTCACGTATCTCGCCAAACGCTTGGCGTGGCAATGCACTGGTCGTCATAGCACGATGCTCCTTTGCGGAGACTAGTGAGCTAACTGACTTAGCTCTGACAGCCCGATCCTAAACTACCTTTCCGTATATTTTCAATAATGGAGTGCTTATTGAATGTCTATAAACCCCCACGTTATTGCAGTTAAGTGGCAATTACGCTGGCCGATCTACCAACGGTTGATTGATCTAGAGGTGCCCTGCGACTATGCTCCCTATCAACCCCTGAGGGTCGAGGTGAACTCTCCCTTAGCCGCGTTGCAGGTGTGGTCAGTGGTACGCCAAGTCTCTGCACCTCGGGCGACTTTGATAGATTGGCTCGAACAGTGCTGGCGGTGCCGCTTGACTGAATTGAGTGAATATCGCAATCCTGCTGAGTATTAGGGGAATGTACAACCTGCTGGCGCTGGCGGCGCTGCATTGAATGTGGCAGTTGTAATGTTAGTGACTGTCCCTGCGCCAGTTGTATTAATAGCAACCCCACCATTGTTAGAGCCAAGGTTGAGACTATCAACAATTCGGAAGGTGACAAGAACATTTTGGGGTCGTAAACGGAAACCAGCCCCACTCGTTTGCACATTACTGAAGACGTTAGCGCACAGTGTTGCATTATTATCAGCCCGCAATTCTACGCTGCGCGTGGCAGGATTCGCTTGAGTGAGGGTGTTGTTGTTGACCGTGGCATTAAGGCGAGAAGTATTCTGAGCACGCAGGCGCAACGCTTCACCACCAGCCGTTGTTTGCACAGTGTTGTTGCTAACAACAAGTTGCAACGCAGATAGTCTTTACCTAATGGAACCAATCGGGTTCCTACTTCAAAGTCAAGACCCGTAAGCGCTTCTTGGAAAAGGCGATCGCGATCAAGGAGAATCTGGTTGTGCCGTCGGGGAGCCAAGCCAAGCGGGAGCCAAAATGCTGTCCTTCAGTTTTCACTTGGGAAACTTGAAAGAGAATCCTCCCCTCCTCAAGGCGATCGCCCGCCGGAGACCCACGCGCCGGGCGAGTACGATTAGCAGATGCTGTGCCATGGGCATAGGTGAGATAAAAGTAACGGGGTACCCGACTACACAATAGGACGACACCCTGGGAGTACCCCGATCGCCCCCATAGAGGGGAGTAATTTGATAAAGGTGATCAATGGATAACTAAGCAATCGGTGTCACATCTTCAGAATGCTCTGCATCTTCAGACTGCGGCAGGATCACCGGCAGTTCCAAAGAAGCAGCCTCAGAAGCGGGAGCCGGGGTACTATTGTGCTGTCGCCGTTGCCAAAGGGTCACCCCCACTGCCGCTGCTGTAATCGTACCCGCACCCAGTCCAAGGGCGATCGGCAGCTTGCTGTTGTCAAAGAATGAGGTATGACTCAGGCCTTGACTCAATCCTTTGGCATGGGCGCAGGCTTGGGCAGAACTGGGTTGCAGCATGGCCACAAGGGTGGCAGACAGACCAGCAGTCAGGGCAATGAGGGGACGCAACATAAACAACTCCTTAACGAATGTATTCCTTGAGAACGCTGTTGCGGTTGGGATGGCGCAGTTTGCGCAGGGCCTTGGCCTCAATTTGGCGAATGCGCTCACGGGTCACGTTGAAGAGTTGACCAATTTCTTCTAACGTTTTCATACGACCATCGTCCAAGCCATACCGCAGTTTTAACACATCTCGCTCGCGGGGGCTAAGGGTGCACAATACCGTCTCTAAATCTTCCCGCAGCAGGTGTTTCGACACTTGATCTTCCGGGGTTTCACCGTCGGATTCAATAAAGTCCCCCAGACGGGAATCTTCCTCTTTGCCGATGGGAGTTTCGAGGGAGATGGGCAGTTGTGCCGACTTGGCAATGAAGCGCAGTTTTTCAATGGTCATTTCCATGCGATCGGCAATTTCTTCTTCGGTGGGTTTGCGCCCCATTTCCTGCGAGAGAAGTTTGGTGGTTTTCTTGATGCGGGAGATTGTTTCGTACAGGTGCACTGGCAGACGAATGGTGCGGGATTGATCGGCAATGGCACGGGTAATGGCTTGGCGAATCCACCATGTGGCGTAGGTGGAAAATTTATAGCCCTTTTCGTGATCAAATTTCTCGGCAGCGCGGATTAACCCTAGGCTGCCCTCTTGAATCAAGTCCTGAAAGGATAACCCCCGGTTCATGTATTTTTTGGCGATCGACACCACCAATCGCAGGTTCGATTGCACCATTTTTTCCTTGGCCTTGCGACCGACAAAAAGACGATGGCGAAACGCCTGTACCGTCATCCCCAGTTCTTTAGCCCAAGGCTCAGGATTGCGTTCTAGTTCTTCAGGGGTACAGCCCAATTGTTCGCACAGGCGATCGCGCACTCGCTCCATTTCTAGGAGATCCGCGATTTTGCGAGCTAGTTCAATTTCTTCATCGGCACGCAACAGACGAATGCGGCCAATTTCTTGCAAATAGAGACGAATCGAGTCCTCGGTGTAATGTTTCTTCTTGACCTGTGTGCGTCGTCGGCTGGCACGACCTTTTGTGGGCTTGCCGTCAAGATCGTCGCTGACCTCCTCAAAGTCTTCGCTCTCCTCTTCCTCGATCTCTACAGTATCAAGGCCATAGTCACTGAGTAGAGCCACCTCATCTTCAAGGGGGGCTGTTGCGGGGTCGTAAACGTCAAGTACATTCGCTTGGGTCATGCCGTTGTCCTCGTAAAATCTCCCTAAATGTGTATTGTCGGTGTGTTGTTGTCAACCGTTGCCTTCGGTGACGCTAGAATCGTCAGCCACATTTCAATGATTGGAATGCAGCTAAGGAAAGCGGTTGGACGGGGGAATAGACTCTAGATTCCACATTCTCAGGTTCTCTACCGCTGGATCATCTTGAAAAATTTCCTCTGTGACCCACGGGGTCAGGGAGCAGGCAGTAGCAAGCGGTTGAGACTGTACAGGAATCTTTTGACTAATTTTAACTAAAACCTCATTGATTGTAGCCTTTCTAACAGAAATCGCCCACAGCAAAGGGGTAAATTTTTCTAGAACTCAGGGCTAGCGATCGCTCGCGTCAACAACTGCTAACAAATTCTAATTTCCTGCTCTCAGATAAATTTCTCTCCCGGCTGAGGGAAATTTCTTGGTTCTAGCCTAGCTAATTTATCTCCGTTTCGCCGCACCTGTTACTTTTGATCACGAAACGCCCGAATCGTGGCTTGCAGTGCTTGCATACCCCTAACATCACTGCTGTAATAGAAGCGCAGGGGAATCATCCGCCCATCCTGCAACTCCAAAGCCAACCGAGCCAATAGTCTGCCTTTGTTACCACGGGAGAGCTGTACCGCCACATCTTTGAGAACATACCAAGGGAAGGTTTTCTTGTCTGTCCTGAGAAGACTACTATATTGCAGTGATACCACGCCTGCGGTTTTATCAAAAACCAGCACCAGCACTTTGGCACCAATGAAGATCAGGGGTAACCCTAGTCCCCAGCCAACGGCTAAGATCAAAAATCCCCACCAGCGGTTGTCTTCCACCAATGTCAAGGGGGGATGTTGCGGCTGCTGCAAGAGACGGCGGATGCGTTCAGCAACGGCTTCTCGATTCTGGCGATCGCTGGTAAATTCACCAAAGGCAATCGAACCCCCTGTGGTTTGTAGGTGCACTTGATAAACACGGTAGCGTCGTCCACGACTAGAGCGCCACTGCTCGATAATCCCCACCCCTTGGAGCCGATTCAGGGGAATTTGGGTGATCTGTACCCCCGTCGCCCCAGAGCGCACCCAGCGACAGCGACTATCCATGACGCGAACCTCATGGCGGCACACCAGCTCATAGCGCGCTGCAAATCGGTATCGCAGCACCAATGCAGAAAATCAAACCTGTCAGCCACACCCCCCAAGGGCGACTGCGCAAAATCAGCCGCTGCTGAGATTTTTCAACAATTTCCATGCTCCTATTCTAAAACCCGAAAGAGCAAGCCACCATGGATTATGTCAGTGGCCGTTTTGGCTAAGGCCTAAAGCTGCGGCTGCTGCTGATGCCAAGGGGTAGCCTGTTCGTAGGCATAGGCAACGTGGAATAGGGTCTCTTCTCGCAGGACGTTGCCAATCAGTTGCAGGCCAATGGGCAGTCCTTCTCGATCAAAGCCACAGGGGAGGCTCAAGCCCGGTAGCCCGGCAAGGTTGACGGGAATGGTCATCAGGTCTGACAGATACATACTCAGGGGGTCGGCGGTCTTCTCACCGGCCTTGAAGGCGGTGGTGGGAGCGGTGGGGGAGACTAAAACATCCACCTGTTCAAAGGCTTGGGCAAAGTCTTGTTTGATCAGGGTGCGTACCTTTTGTGCCCGTAGGTAGTAGGCATCGTAGTAGCCGGCAGAAAGGGCGTAGGTGCCAATCATAATCCGCCGTTTCACCTCCGCGCCAAAGCCTTGGGCGCGGGTTTTCATGTACATTTCAAGGAGATCGCTCGCTCCTTCAGCGCGAAAACCAAAATTCACGCCATCATAGCGGGCGAGGTTTGCCGAAGCTTCCGAAGGGGCAATGATGTAATAGGTGGGCAGGCCGTAGGCAAAGCGCGGACAGGAGAGTTCCACCACCGTTGCCCCTAACTCCTCTAGGGTTTTGAGGGCAGCCTCAAGGGCGGATTTCACCTCGGCTTGGACGCCGTCAGCCACGGTTTCTTGAATGACGCCAATGCGTATTCCCTTGAGATCGGGTTTGAGGGCTTGGGTATAGTCGGGAATCGGCACGTTGAGGCTAGTGGCATCCTTGGGATCATGGCCGGCGATCGCCCCCAAAAGAATGGCTGCATCGGTAACCGTCGGTGCCAAAGGTCCTACCTGATCTAATGACGACGCATAGGCAACCAGACCATAGCGGGACACCAAGCCATAGGTGGGCTTCAGGCCGACCACCCCACAAAAGGCAGCGGGTTGACGAATGGAACCGCCCGTATCCGAGCCAAGGGCAGCAGCACATTCGCCGGCGGCAACGGCAGCAGCAGAGCCGCCAGAAGAGCCGCCAGAGACCCGCCCTAGATTCCAAGGATTGGCGGTAAATCCAAAGGCAGAATTTTCGGTGGAGCTGCCCATGGCAAATTCATCGAGATTGGTTTTGCCAATCATGATGGCGCCGGTGGCCTGCAGTTTTTGGGTTACGGTGGACTCATAGGGGGGCACAAAATGCTCCAGCATCTTGGAAGCACAGGTGGTGCGTACCCCATAGGTGCAGAGGTTGTCCTTGATGGCCAAGGGAATCCCCGCCAGCAGGCCGATTTCTTCGCCCGCAGCCAGCCGTTTATCCACTTCGGCCGCTTGGGCAAGGGCGCGATCGCCCGTCACGGTCAAGAAGCTATGGAGCGTTGGCTCTACTTGGGCAATGCGATCCAGATAGGCTTGGGTAATTTCAGTGGCGGAGCGTTCTTTGCGAACGAGTTGACGGTGTAGCTCCTGAATCACTGACATAGATGCAGATTCCCTAGTGACAACGCAACACTGGCGATCGCGGGCATGGCCGCAAATAAGCCACTCTTAAGTTTAGCAATGGGGCTGATGATTTATCGCCTAAAATCAACAGCTTTGGCATGGGGCTGTCTCCTAATCAATCAGCGATATATTAGGAATCAAGAAGCCCTGACGACGGTGCGCATGCCTCTGCGGAGTATTTGATGGAGCCGCTTGACCCGGTGGATCGGGATGCCTTTACCAATCCAACGTTGCAGCGATTGTGGTTCTTTGTCTATTTGCTGCCCATTTTTGGCATGATTCCCGCCCTTTGGCAGTTGAGCCGTCGGGTGAGCAATCGCCAAACCCGCCATGTCAGTCGCCTTGCTCTTCTTATTGGTTTGATTTGGTTGTTGGGCTATGGTCTGCTGAATGGGGCGGCTAACGTGAGTGAAACCCAGTCTCTGCCCCATGGTTTATTGCTGTTCCTCAATAGTCTCTGGGGATCGACCTACTTTTTGGTCAACTTGGGACTCATGGTGCGCCTTTGGCGGGGGCGATCGCTGAAATTGCCCCTCTTGCAGCGTCTGATGAAATACCTGCCATGACCCCTAAGCGTTGGTTTTGGCCACTGTTGGGATTCGGCACTCTTCTGGTGCTCATCCTCTGGTTGGTCTCAGCACTGACGTGGCTCTATGTGCAGGTGTCCTTTACAGCACCCTTTTTGGCCAATCTCTTGGTGCTGGTGCTGATTGGTCTATTGGGGGGACTGCTCTACCTTTTCTTCCGCTACCTGTATGTGTTGGAACGCAAGGGCAAACCCAAGGCCGCCAGCCCTGTACCCCAAGCCCCCCTTGATAAAACGGAGGCTGCTGCTGAGAACCTCAAAGCCCTACGGCAGCAACTGAGTCAAATTGAGGATGAGGTGGCACGGCAAGCATTGATGGCACGGGCACGGGAGCTAGAGGAGGACTTTTACCGTCAAGAATTGCGCATTGTTGTCTTTGGTACCGGCTCGGCGGGTAAAACCTCTCTCGTCAATGCCCTGATTGGTGAGATGGTGGGGGAAGTGGCACCGACAATGGGCACGACGGCAGTGGGGCAAACCTATCGCTTTTGGCTCCCCCATACGGATCAAGAAATACTCATTACCGACACCCCCGGCATTTTAGAAGCAGGTGTCGCTGGTACCTACCGCGAGCAATTAGCCCGCCAACTTGCCGCAGAAGCCGACTTACTCCTTTTTGTTTTGGACGATGACCTGCGCCGGTCGGAATACACCCCCTTGGTGAACTTGGTGGAAATGGGCAAGCGATCGCTCTTGGTACTCAATAAAATTGACCTGCGCTCAGAGGCGGATCAACTGGCTCTGCTACGTCATCTGCGGCAGCGGGTCAAGGGACTCATTCCGCCCCAAGATGTGGTGGGCATTGCCGCCCGTCCCCAACCGATTCACCTTGAGACAGGAGAGTGGCTGGAACCAGAACCCCACATCTGGCCACTGATTCGGCGGATGAGTGCCATTCTCCGCGAGGAAGGGGATGATCTTGTGGCTGACAATATCCTCTTGCAGTCTCAACGTCTAGGGGAGCAAGCTCGCAAAATCATTGATCAGCAACGGCGTCGCCAAGCGGATAAAGTGGTGGAACGCTACCAGTGGATTAGTGCGGGTGTGGTCTGCGTGACGCCAATTCCTGTCGTGGATCTGCTGGCGGCCGCCGCCGTGAATGCGCAAATGGTGATGGAAATTGGCAAGGTCTATGGCTGTGACTTGAATCGCGATCGCGCCCGTGAGTTGGCCCTTTCCTTGGGCAAAACCCTTGCCAGTCTCGGCATTGTCAAAGGTGCCATGAATCTAGTGGGGACGGCTCTCCAGTTGAGCGTCGGGGGTCTGGTGGTGGGCAAAGCCGTCCAAGGAATTACTGCCGCTTACCTCACCCGCATTGCCGGTAAAAGTTTTATTGAATATTTTCGCCACAACCAAGACTGGGGAGATGGCGGCATGGGGGAAGTGGTGCAACGGCAGTTTCAACTTAATCGCCGCGATGAATTTATTCGTTCCTTTGTGCAGCAGGCGATCGCCCGCTTACCGGCGCAACTGGGAACCGTGATTCCTGAGACCCTGAAAACCCCCTTATCCCATGAGGAAGAGCTATCTTAAGCGATCCTAACAATTGCCCCAAAGACATCGGCAAAAACCGCTACTATGTTGAGTAATTATTTTCATGTTGCCCATTTCGGATGAGTCTCTCGACCCGCAGTCCTGATCTTGAGGTGGAACAACTGCCGCAGTTATTGCAGGCGGCTCGGTCTCGTTACTTGGCCGGGGAGCGATCGCCCGCCGTGATGAAGCCCCTCTCTCAGGCCCTGCGAGCCATCCTAGATCGCAACATTGATGCCCATCTGAGTCAGCGAGGCGGCTATCTCCAACGCCTGGTGGAAGCCTATTTTCGCCTTTTTCCCCGCTGCCTAGAAAATATTAGCCGCGATCAACTACAACAGCAGGCGGTGCAAAAAACGGTACTGCGGTTACTGCAAATTCCCGCCACTGTCATTCAAGATGAGTACGATCGCCTCAATCGCGGCCAGTACAACCAGCCTCTGAAACAATTGGTTCTTGCCTTTAGTCGTCCAGCCCTAGCCAACCGCAATCCTTCTCCGGAACTGACGGAGGCTGAGTGTTTCCTTGCCTTCTTTATCCAGTGCCTACGCCAAGAACTCGGTGCAACGGTTCTCCTATCTCCCCAGTTTCGCCACGAGTATCGCGATCTGCTGCGTACGGTGTGTTTGGGTAGCTCTGATCCCGAGCAATGCCAAAGTAATCTCATGGGCTGGCTCTGGGAAGCAATGAAATCCTTCGACCCCCTCAAGCCCTTTGGAGCCACTGGCCATGGTCGTCCCACCTTTGAAGCATGGGTGCGCACGGTCATCAGCAATAAACTGGCCGATGAAAAACGCAAACTCCTCAAGCGCGAGGCCGATGAACTGCTCTTTTACGACAACCGTGCCCTGCAAGTTTTTCAAGATCGCTATCAGGCAGCGCCGCCTGAGGTGCAGCGGGAGATTAATCCCAAGGCCTGTGCGCAGTTGATTACCGTCGTGCAAACGGAGATTACCGATCCCCGTATTCGGGCTTCAACCACCCGCTTGCGCCAGCAGATTGCCCAACTTCTGGGCTGGACGATTGACTATACGCGCGACATTCATCAACAGGTGCGGCGCATCCTTGGGCGCTATGTGCAATCTACTCGTTCTCTGAACATTTGCTCCGCCGACAGCAACCAAGAATGGATTGACAACTATCCCGATAGCCGTACACTGCCAACCAGCAATGGCCAAGGGGTGGAGTGCATGGTGGAGTTTCTCAATGATCCACAAACGCCAACATGGGTGAGGGATTGGTGTGAGCGTCGCCGTACCCAAGCGGAAATTGCCCGCGAACTCTTTGTGAGCCAGCCCACCATTTCCCGCTGCCTTGGTCGTGAATATCGCCTCTGGCTCTACCGTAAGTTCTTTCAAGATCCCCAGATTCCGCAATGGATGAGGCGATGGTATGAAACCCAATCAATCCCCAGCCCCCACCAACGACGGCAAACCCGTCGTGAAATTCACCCGGACTATGCCCGTGGTCTTTGCACGGCAAAACAAATTGATGAGCAAATAGAAGCTCGCCTTGCCCGGTGGTGTGAGCAGAACGGCATTTACTATCTCCCCTAAACGGCTCTGCCTCTTCGTACTTGGTTTGGATAACAACGGCTATGATTTCCGCTTTGGCACCGACTGTTCCCATTCGTTCCCTGACCTTGGATGCTGCCCATGCCGTGCTTCACAGATGTCGCCCCAGCCGCCAACGACAGGTTCTGCCCTATTTAGTTGCGCTCTACGCCTTCATAGACTGGTGGGAAAATGAGGGGGTTCCCAGCAAGCAGGATGATCTTGAGGATTTGCCAAGCGATCTGAGCTTGAGTACCACCTGGTGCGAACGGCCAGAGGTTCTTGACTTGGTGGACATTGCGGATCTGAACTTGGAAGGGGTGCAGTTATCCCTCTATCCCGTTGAGCAGGGAGAGACGCTGCGGATCCATTGCCCGACATTTTTGGGGGTGATTAACGCAGATTTGGCGGTTGCTGTGGGTTTAGATCGCGATCGCCGGCAGGCACAGATGCTGGGTTTTTGCGATCGCCAGACCCTCTTGGACTATTGGCAACACCATCCAGCCGATGCCCAAGGCTATGGCACCTTTCCCCTAGAGCAACTGCAACCCATCTTTTATTTGCCTGAGCAAATTAGCCTCCTCAATCCGCTACCCCAAAGCACACCGCTTGCCACCAAGGGCAATACCTATGGTCAATCCCTCGAACATCTACCGCAGTCCCTCCAGCGCACGGCTGTTGCTGAACCTGAACGGCTGACCCTTGACAACGAAACAGCGATCCAGCGTCTCCTGCAAGCCCTCCAAGGCTACACTGAAACCTCAGAAATCTCCCTCTCCCGAAATCAGGATTGAGCTTCCGGCGGCGATGTCTTTTTGGGTGGAGGCTCATGGTAGTAGGCCTGTGCCCCCTCTTTGGTATGAATCTGACCGGGTTGAGGACGGCGATGGGTTTGCAGACCTTGGAGCACTTCTGAGAGGGTGAGACCTTCCGGCAGGGGCGATCGCACCTCCCGCACCTTGTGCCACACCGAACGCGACATCATTAAACTGCGACGGATAGGTTCAGCCCAACTTTCAAGGTAGGCTTCCCGCTCCCCTTGGTAATCCGTCGAAGAGAGCAATAGAGGCGCTGCCGCATAAGACTGCACCAGCTGGGCAATATGGGTCAAAATCTCCGGATACAGGTGGGTATAAGCTGGGTGCACCGTTAGGTCTAGCCAATGGGGGAGATGTCCATCTTGGCTGGCATGGAGCGTGTAGGAGGCGATCGCCACCTTGCGCTGCGGTTCAAACACATAAGCACGATGCACTTGCACCTGTTGCCACCAACCGGCCAAATGGTGGTGGAGCCAATCCAATAGATTGATCTGAAAATCCCGATAGTGGCGATTAAACACTTGGCGCACTAAGGCCGGCATGGACATCGTATCCAACTCATGCAGCAACCGGGCATCGGCATTTGTAACCTTCAGCAGATTAGGCAAGCAAGGGGTGCCCTCGGCCAGTGCTGCTAACTGATCTGCTGAAATTTGCCAGTAGGTGAGATGCGCCAAAGGTTGAAAACCATTTTGACGGTAGAGGTCTAGTGCCTCGCGGCGGTCAATATTGATTTCCACCATCCATGTGCGGGCTTCGATAATACTACTAAAACAGTGGCGCAGGAGTTGTGTCCCCACCTCCGTAAACTCTTGGGCAGCCAGTTGCTGCACCTGCCATGTAGTGCGATTTTCATTAAAGGGAGCTACTTGAACAACGCCCAATAGTTGATTGTCCCGCTCTGCCACATAAATGCGCTGCTTGCTCATCCCCATGAGCCACTGCAACAGATGCAGCGGTGAGGTCATTTGTCCGTCTCCAAAGAAGGGTAGGCCAAAGGGCTGATCGTGTACTCCCTCATGGCACAGCCGCTGTTGTACCACCTCCACATCCCGATAGGCCAAGGGACGGATCAGCAAATCACCAGCGGAGGGCAAGTCGGAAACCATTAGCGGGCACCAATCACTACCTCTATCTTAAGGACTCCAGCCTCAAAATAAAGGGGCGATGCCCAATGACAACCGCCCCAGCAAGATAAATTGTGCAAAATTGCTCTAGTAGAGTTCTTCCTCTTGGTTGGTGAGGATTTTGCAGTCAGAGCGGGGATAGGCGACACAGGTGAGCACAAAGCCCTTCTCGATTTGATCATCATCCAAGAAGGACTGATCCGACTGATCCACTTCTCCTTCCAGGAGCTTACCGGCACAAGTGGAACAAGCACCGGCACGACAGGAGAAGGGCAGGTCTAAGCCTTGCTCTTCAGCCACATCCAGAATGTACTCATCTTCGGGTACGTCAATTGTTGTTTCGTTTCCATCAGGACGCACGAGCGTTACTTTGTAGGTTGCCATGAATCTTGTCCTCTCATTTATGGAAAAGGCAGGGAGCCATCACGCTCCAATTTAGATACTAGGGGAAAACCCCAGCCTTGATAGTTGGATTCAAGTCGCGCTTCGTATCGTTTTCGTAATTTGAGGCTCCCAAGGTATCTGAAATACTTATAGACATTAAAGCCTATGGAGAAAATTAAGCAAACTCGATGACCGGCCCTATTCACCGACACGATGGCGCGGCGGCACAACCAGCTCCCCTGTTCGATACCGATTTACCATGGCCGTTAGGGCTTGCTCCATCTCACGGCTAAAGCGTTGGGGATTCCACAGGGGGGCACGGCGTTTGGCTTGGCGCAGCTTCCAACTCACCCGCTGCCGCAGATCTGGCTCGGTGCCAAAACGAATTCCCCAATTCACATACTCCGCATCGGTCCAGGCAATTCCCTCCTCCACGCCCACATTTTTCAAGAAAGTGTAAGTATGGCGAGCCACAAACTGCTGCCCCACCTTCGTTACAATCGGCACCTCCAACCAGAGGGCTTCGAGACTCATGCCACCCCCTGCATAGGGATAGGTATCCAAGACCACATCCACATCGTAGAAATTGGCACGGTGAATTTCCGGCGGGTTAGGGGTGAGAAAATAAAGCTTATTCAGGTCAAAGCCGTGAGCTTCAGCAACACTGCGACACCACTCTTCAAAAGTAGAGCTGCCACTATGGTACTTCACAATGAGAACCGCATTAGGAACTGCTTCAACAATTGCAAATTGTAGCCTGAGTATTTCGGGTTGAATTTTGCTAGCTCGTTGGGCACACATGAAAACTACTGTATCGGCACTCAGACCCAGTTGGTCACGAATGCCGGTTTTATTTGCAACCTCATAGCCATCGAGGGAGAGATAGCAATCCGGCAATCGCCACAGTGTCTCTGTGTACCATGCTTGTGCTCCCTCCGGAAGAACATAGGGGTCAACGATAAAGTAATCCACCGTCGGTATGCCACTGGCATCAAATCCCACCCATGTTGCTTGTACCGGTGCCGGCTTAAGATGGAGAGTCATCCAAGACATATCAATAGTGCAGCTATCAAGATCAATTAGGATATCTAAATCATCCTCATATATGGTAGTTGCTATTTTTTCTGCATCCGGCTCTGAAAGAGAACGAAAGTGATCGAAAGAAGCCTTGAACCATTCACGCATGCCATCAGATAACTCTTTTCTATACTCAACACTGTAGGCGTATAATGTAAGGCTTTCTCTGTTCCGCAAGCGGATAAAGGAGCGGATTTGATTGCCGGCAGGGTGTGTCTTAAAGCAAACACCAATGAAGCCAACTTTTATTTTTCTAGGCTCAGAGTTGCCCGAAAAAATCGTCCTTGCGCGCCGATATTTATTAAGTTGGTAAAAAAGAGAAGCTTTTTCTTGAGTTTTTTGGTTTCTGTGGTTAAAGATTGGCTTTAGAAAACTTGGTTGATCAATATAATGTGTTAATATAAAGTAAGAAGAAACAGTATAAAATAAAGTGGGAAAAGTAACGTTATTTTCGTTTAATTGTTGATAATAGTTTTTAAGATTATCATTGTTATTTAGCCACTCTCTCCACAGATGATCGATTTGTTGTGAGAGTTGTACATTGTACTTATAGGTTTGTAAAACGTTTATTTTACAGCTCAAAGCTATGTCTTTACCAACGGCAGTCAAACTCAGGGAATCTTCTAAAAGTGAGTTAGCACAAACTAAAGCTAGCTCTGGTGACCTTGACCTAGTCAGGGCTGAAGCCAGAAAGTGATAGGCAGCGAATTCAACCTCCGATATTTTCATGTAGGTTCCTGCTAATTTTTTTGCGTTTTTTTCTGGATCATTCAGGATCAACTCAAATAGTAAATGACTGATTTCTTTCCGTAAGTTAAATTGACATGCCCAGTTTTCGATTAATTTATTAGTTTCTTCGTCAGTTTCATATTCGACCAACAGTTTCTTCAGTATTCCTAAAATAGATTTTTTATCATCTTCTGCTATTTCAATATTTTCAAGGCAAAGGCTATTGAAACTGCTAATCAAAGATTTAATATCATCAGAGGGTAAAGATAGTGCAATAGATACACCTAAAAGAGGAATAAACGTTTCAATGGTGGCTTGAAAGTCATAGGCATAACTTGCAAGCGCAAATCTACTCTCTAATGCAAACTTTTCGTGATTTGCTAAGTTCACCAATATCTTAGACCAAGCGTGAGCAGCTTTAAGATACTGCTCCTCGGGGCAATCAGTCATATAAAAAGACCATAACAATTGTGCTTCTGTTTCTTTTCCTTGTAGAATATATGCAGCACCTTGGTAAGCAAACCAAATAATCTCCTCAGGAAATTTTTCAATCAATTCAACACAAACATCAACGACTAACTGATATTTCTCATGCTTTAGATAAAATTCAAGGCGATTTTCCCAGTCCTTAGCGGTGATTAAAGTAAGTTGATTATTAATTATAAACTCTAAGGCAGTGATCCATTCATCTGCACGCCGACGCCAAGTATAGTGCTCGTGGATATAGTTGACTTGAGCTTGTAAATGACTTTCTAATTTGAGATGATTTTCCGGACAGGAAAATTGCTCTATAACTCGTCCCAGCGACTGCTCATAATTTGCTTGATAGATTGGCCAATCAGTAGTGAATTCCACAAGTTCTGCAAACCCTGCCGTTGTTTCCGGAAGTGCACCCAGTCTAGATGTGACAATAAAACAACCGCTGGCCATTGCTTCAAGAACAGCAATACAGGAGGTTTCAGGAAAGGTATTAGGATAACTCAAAATAGCAACTTTTTTTAAGGCTTCTGCTAATCCTCTCTGGGAACAAGAGCCGTAGTAGTTAACTCTTGGAAGCTCTTTGAATTTTTCATAGAGTGCTTGCCATTGATCCTCGGCAGGACTGACTTGATAAACTTTCATACTGGAATAAACTTCTAACTCTAGATTGGGGTAGCGTTGGTAGAGCCTTGGATAAATTTGTGCTAACTGGTCTAGGCCACGAAAAGGAGTACTGGTATAAGCAAGCCTTACAGTGGGTAACTTGTGTTGAAGAATTGATTCTTCTGGGGAAAATAGATGTTCAAAATATGGGCTAACGGCATTGCGTAAGACAACTAGCATATTGGGATCAATCTTAAACTCGCTTAGATACTGGTGCCGCTGCCACTCACTAACAACGATAATACGATCTATTAGGGAGATGATTCTAGAATCTTTTAAGCTTTGAGCTGCTGGTTGATCTACATGATGTTGTATCCACAAGAGTAAACTAGTACTTGGAGGTAGTACTGTGCGCAGCTCTTCAATACAAAAAGCACTGTTGAGTACAACACAAACATCAGGGTAAATAGAAGTTAAACTTTCTTTGGAAAGGGCAAAGAGAGGTAGATGAAGAATCCCTTCAACAATGGTGATTTTTTGACACTTGTTAGCTAGAAAGACCTCATGCCCTTTCTCATGGAGGGTAAGTAGCAAGTAGCAAAGTGCTGACTGTGATCCTCCCAAAGGGCTTTCTTTGGGTGTCTCAACTGTATACGAGAGTGGCGAAGGATCAACAAAAAGTAAACGCATAGATGTTGCTAGCTGGTGGTCAACATATAATATTAAACATACAAAAAGCTAGGAAGATTTTTCCTAGCTAAGTTCAACACTTCAGGATTTAACTGTGCTCTCTGTAAGATTTATGAGCAGTCAGTAGGTACGCCATTATAAGGTGACGTTTTCTTTACGACCACAGTTGCACTTGTTGTACCGTTGTTAGCAATAACACAGCCTTTAACACCTGTACCCGCACTATCAGTGGCAGCAAGGTTAATGTACGCTGTATCCGGATTTCCAGCTAACATTGTTACGCTGTATCCCTCAACATTAGTAATGGAGCTGCCTACCCCCAACTCGTTCACATCAGCAGCAAAGCGGGTGTTCTCCAAGCGATAGGCCTGCTGCGCACGGTTGACAGCACCAGCAGCGTTTTTGGCAGCGGATAGACGGGCTTTGTTGGCTTGGTTGAGCATTGAGGGCAGGGCGATGGCGGCAAGGATACCGATGATAATCACCACCACCAGCAGCTCAATGAGGGTGAAGCCTTCATCGGCTTTTTTCTTGGCCAGCAGGTGCTGAAGGAATTTGGCTTTCAGTTCGGTTTTCATATTTTGAGACTCCTTAGGTCAAGACATATTTGCCTCTAGCCATAACATACCCACCCGCTGCGGCAAAATTAACACCCCTGCTAAAAAGTTTCCGATTTTTTCCTTTGCTCCCCCCGCTGATTTTCAGCAAGGATAGAGAAAGGGCGTAGCTTATGATGTAGCTAGGTACGTTTCCCTCGACCATGGCTTGTCCAGCGGCGTCATCTGAACTTGCCCAAGTCCTTACGGCTATTCAAGGGGTTTGACTCTAATAACAAAAACAACGACTCGCAGTTTCAGCCGCAGGCATAAAAGCAATTCTCGTCTGGGGTGTAGGAGCGATCGCCCCCTAGGGTATGATCGTAGGGTTAAGCTCTGGGAACCGCAGGCAACTCCTGAAGGGGGCTTGCAAAACAAGTTTTTCGGAGCCGTTGAAACCGATTGGAATTGAAACTCTAGGATGACCACCCCTTTACTCCTACGCGCGGCCCGTGGTGAAAGCGTTGAGCGTCCCCCCATCTGGTTAATGCGGCAAGCGGGGCGCTACATGAAGGTCTACCGGGATTTGCGCGATCGCTACCCCTCGTTTCGCCAGCGATCGGAGATTCCTGAACTGGCCATTGAAATTTCGCTCCAACCCTTTCGTGCTTTCGCCCCAGATGGCGTGATCCTCTTTTCGGATATTCTTACGCCCCTGCCGGGGATTGGCATTCCCTTTGACATTGTCGAGAGTAAAGGGCCGATTATTGATCCACCCATCCGCACCCTTGAGCAGGTGCAGCAACTCCATCCCCTAGAACCGGAAGCAGCCTGTCCCTTTATTCGCCCGATTCTTTCGACGCTGCGCCAAGAGGTGGGCGATCGCGCCACCGTACTGGGGTTTGCCGGTGCCCCTTGGACCCTTGCGGCCTACGCCATTGAGGGCAAAAGCTCCAAGGACTACATTGAAATCAAAACCATGGCCTACCGCGAGCCGGCGTTGCTCCACAAGTTCTTGAACCACTTGGCCACTGCTATTGCTGACTACCTCTGCTATCAAATTGACTGTGGTGCCCAAGTGGTACAACTCTTTGATTCGTGGGCAGGTCAGCTGAGTCGTCAGGACTACGATACTTTTGCCTTCCCCTACCAAAAGCAGGTGGTGCAGCAGGTGAAAGCCGTCTATCCCGATGTGCCGATTATTCTCTACATCAACGGCAGTGCCGCAGTGGTGGATCGTATGGCGGCAACGGGGGTAGATATTGTCAGCCTTGACTGGACGGTGGACATCGGCACGATTCGCCAGCAGTTTCCTGCTCATGTAGGTCTTCAGGGGAATTTAGACCCGGCCACGCTCTTTGCCCCACAGCCGGTACTCAAGGAACGGGCCCTTGCAATTATCGAGGCGGGGCGCAAGGGCAAATACATCTTTAACCTTGGCCATGGTGTTCTCCAAGGAACCCCTGAGGAGAATGTAGGCTTTCTCTTTGATCTGGTGAAGTCCCTCGGCTAATGCGCATCCTGATCACGGGCGCCAGTGGTTGCATCGGTCAGTACATCTCTGAGGCGCTGATCCAAGAGACGGATCACGAACTCTTTTTGCTGGTGCGCAACCCCGCACGGCTGCAAATTGATCTGCAGCGGCGAGCCGGCGTGAACGTGATTCAGGGGGATTTGCTTGATCTAGCTCCCTTGAAACCTCTACTGCCGACTCTTGATGTGGCAATTTTAACCGCAACCGCTTGGGGGGGAGACAAGGTGTTTGCCATTAACTACGAGCAAACCTGCTCCCTTCTTAGACAACTGGATCCGCAGCGCTGCCGGCGGGTCTTTTATTTTTCAACGGCAAGTATCCTCAATCATCAGATGGAACCGCTGCCGGAAGCGGGTACCTTGGGCACGGATTACATTCGCTCAAAGTACGAGTGTCTCCATGCCATTGAGCAGTTGCCGGTGAGCGATCGCCTCATTGAACTGTTTCCGACCATGGTGTTTGGAGGGGGGGCTGATGGCAAGCGTCCTTCCTTCATTACGGAGGGCATGGGCGAGGCTCTGAAGTGGCTGTGGTTGGCTCGCTTTTTCCGCGCCGATGCCAGTTTTCACTTTATCCATGCCCGCGATATTGCCCAAGTGGTTCTCTACCTATTGCAGCATCCTGAGTATGCGGTACCGCGTCGCGTGGTTCTGGGTAACCCCCCCATTACGGTTAATGAGATGTTGGCGCAGTTGTGTGCTGCTGCCAAGCTGCCCATCTATGTACAAGTGTCCTTGACCCTGCCGGTGATTAACTTCTTTGTACGCGTGTTTCGGGTGCAAATGTCGCCTTGGGATTATTTCTGCTTGAACTATCGCAACTTCACCTACAAAACGGTGCTGAATCCCCAGAGCTTGGGGCTAACCCCCTACTGTGCCACGGTGGCGGATTTGTTACGCTGTAGCTTAGGCACAGCAGAGCTGTAGGCGTCGGTTAGAGACTTCTCCATGGCAGGCATTTGGTTACTGAAGTCGGAGCCTAGCGTTTTTTCTTGGCAGGATCTGAAGGCAGCGCCGCAACAAACCACCTGCTGGGAGGGCGTACGCAACTACCAAGCCCGCAATTTTATCCGCGATCACATGCGGGTGGGCGATCGCGTCCTCTTTTATCACAGTAATGCTAAACCACCGGCGATCATGGGCATTGCTGAAGTGGTCACGCCCCCCTATCCGGATCACTTTGCTTGGAATCCCGAGAGTCCCTACTTTGACCCCAAAAGTACCCCCGGCCATGCCCGCTGGTTTATGGTGGATATCCAGTATCGCCGCGACTTTGTGCCTCCCATTACCCTTCCAGAACTGCGGCAAGTCTCCGCTCTAGAGGGGATGCTGCTGCTGCAAAGAGGCTGCCGTCTTTCGGTACAACCCGTCACTGAATCGGAGTGGCAGATCATTCTCAGCCTGCGATCGTCCTAAGGCTGACGAAGCAGGCGGCGTAGATAGGGTAAATTTTTTAGGTGGCGATCGCTAGAGTATTGAAAGCCAAAATCCGCATATTCTGCGGTGTTCACCAGTCGCCGAAACGCCGATAAGCCAATGCGTCGTTTGCCATCAAGGGTACTCACTTTCGAGTTGGGATTGTTGAGGTCTCCCCCCAACAGTTGAAAGGCCTCTTCCGGCGTCAGCCACTCCTTGCTGGGATCAGCAGTGGGAATTTTTTCCTCAAGGTGTTTGAGCTTGGTGACGAGGCTTTCCCAGAGGTTGCGGCGAGGTTGTTGCTGGTGCAAACCAGAGGTGAGCGATCGCCACAGAAGTTGCAGTTGCAGCCCCAGATATTGGAAAAAACGCTTGATCAACCGTCCAATCTGCCTCAAAAGCAGGGGGAATCCCGTGGGCGGCGGTGGGGGCGATCGCTCAATCACCACCATACTCCAACCGCAGACACTACACACTTGGCGGCCAGAAGACAGCGGCTTTCCTAAACGGGCAGAACAGCGAGGGCAAGTTTCCAGCATTCGTTGTGCGTCACCACTGATGGATTAAATTTTAGCGGAATTGCACCAGCTACCGAGGGCGGCGATAGAAGGGGCGAGGAACCACCACCGCCGGCACCCGCCGATCGCGCACCTGTACCTCCAGTTCACGCCCGATGTGGGCAAACTCTGGAAAAACATAGCCAAGGGCGATCGCCTTCCCCAAGGTGGGAGATAGGGTGCCACTGGTGACTTCCCCCACAGCCTGTGCCCCCGCATAAATCCGATAGCCGTGGCGGGCAATGCCTTTGCCGAGGAGTTCTAAACCCACCAATTGCCGTTCAATCCCCTGCTGCTTTTGCGCCACGAGGGCAGCACGCCCCACAAAATCGGGCTTTTGCCAATCAATCAGCCAATCCAGACCCGCCTCTAGGGGAGTCGTTTGCTCATCCATATCTTGGCCGTAGAGGAGCATGGCCGCCTCCAATCGCAGAGTATCCCGCGCCCCTAGGCCACAGGGAGTAACACCGGCTGCCAGCAGAGTTTGCCACACCTGTTGCCCCAATTCCGGCGGGACAAGAATTTCCCAACCATCTTCGCCCGTATAGCCGGTGCGAGCAATCCAAGCGGGCTGTCCCAGTAGGTTCACCTGAGCATGGCGATAGGCCTTGATTTCCTTGAGGGGGCGATCGCACAGAGGCATTAGGGTTGCTGTCGCGGCAGGGCCTTGAAGGGCAATGAGCGCCTGTGTTGCTGACTCATCAATGAACTCAATACTGGTGGGTAAATACTTCTGAAACCATGCCCAATCCTTAGCAGTGGTAGCTGCATTCACAATACAGCGGACTTGGCGATCGCCAATGTAGAGAATGACATCATCCACAATGCCTCCGCCCTCATTGAGAAGAACCGTATATTTTGCTTGGCCGGGTTGCAAACGACTCAGATCCGTGGGCAGCCGCTCTTGTAATGCGGCGATCGCCCCAGAGCCTCGCAGGAGAAACTTGCCCATGTGGGAAATATCAAACATCCCCACCTGCTGCCGCACCGCTTGGTGTTCCTGCAAAATGCTGCTGTACTGGAGGGGCATCTCCCACTCGCCAAAGGGGGTAAACCGTGCCCCTTGGTGCAGGCGGTAGAGGGGGGTGCGACGCAACGCTTCAGCCATAGGTCACCGATGGAAACAGATCATCCAGTTGTTGTTGCAGTTGGGCGGGGGTTAGTGCTGGTTCACGGCAGCGTAGACCTTCACAGACAAGGGCAAGCGGTTCGAGGTCATCGCGAATTTTTAGGATGGCCGTCGGCAAGTAGCGATCCCAAAGGGTTGCCAGCCCCTGCGGGCGCACCTGGACACAGACAGGCTGCAGGTACCACTGTAATGCCGCCAACAGGCTTGGACAACTCTGGGGTGAAGATTGCAGGAGCGGGCTAAAGAAACGCAGTCCCTTTTCTGCCTGTTCAAGATAGGCGGGATTCTCTGTGAGCAAGAAAAGTTGCACCAAGTTGGCGATCGCCACCCCATTGGCCGAGGGTGTGGCATTATCCAGCCCTTCCCGCTGGCGCACAATTAAGTCGGCTCGCTGCGGCGCATTGTAGTAGCCCCCATTATCCGCTGCCAACTCCCGATCAAACAGCGTTTGATACTGAATGGCCCACTGCAGCCACGGCTGTGCCGCCTCCTCCACTGCTAAACTGGCCTGATGCAGGGCAAGCAGGGCTTGGATCCAGTAGGCGTAATCCTCCGCTTGGGCCGCTTCAGCCACAGTACCCCCATAGTTTAGACGGTAGAGTTTGCCCTGTTGATATTGATGCGCGTGGAGCCATTCGGCCGCCTTAGCCGCCCGTTGCCAGTAGGTGCGCTCTTGCCAGACTTGGGCGGCGGTGGCCAAGCCGGTAATCATCAGGCTGTTCCAGGCCAAAATCATTTTGGTATCGGTGACGGGGGGAATCCGTCCCGGCCAAGCCCGCCCTTTAGCGGTTGCATTGTCGGTGGCCACGGGAAAGGGCAGATCCACGGGGGTATCGGCACCATAGCGGCGGGCAAAGAGCTTCCGCAGAATCGGTTTTAGAGCCGCAGGCTGTTCGGGAGGACGGATCTGTTTGAGCACAATCTTGCCCTCGAAGTTGCCCTGGGGCGAGAGGTCGAAATGGGTTTGCAGTTGTGCCAATTCCGTTGGGGTTAGGATCTGCACTAGCTCTGCATATTCCCAGCAGTAAAAGGCGCCCTCCTCAGGTTCAGGATCATTGGCACCGACAAAGCTATCGGCATCCTGCGCGGCATAGAAGTAGCCCTCAGGGGCAGTCATTTCCCGATCTAGCCATTGAATCGTTTGGGCAATGGCCGCGGGAATCTGGGGGGAGCGATCGCCCTGCTGCCACAGCCGTGCTAAGTAGGTCACAATTTGGCCGTTGTCGTAGAGCATTTTCTCAAAGTGGGGTACCGTCCACCGAGGATCCACGGTGTAGCGATGCCAGCCGCCCCCCACATGGTCGTAGATGCCCCCCTGCAGAAGGTTGTGTCCCCGCTGCCGACACAGGTGCAAGAGTTCTGGAGGATTGGGACTCAAAGCCAGCCCCTGCAGGAGCATTTGGGCATAGGGCATCATGGGGAAGCAGGTGCCGTGGGGGCGATCGCGCAAAATCGGCATGACTTGGCGAATTCCTGTCCTTAGGAGGTCTTCGCTCAGAGGAACGGCCTCTCCCAACTCGGCGGGGGGAGCAAGATATTGCCAAAGGGTGGCCTGTTGGGCAGCCAGCTTCTCCTTTTCTTGGTCATAGAAGCGCCGCACCGCCTGCAACACCTGCAAAAACCCCGGCCGGCCATAGCGGGGTTGCACCGGAAAGTAAGTGCCGCCGTAAAAGGGACGGCAATCCAAGGGGGTGAGAAAGATATTCAGCGGCCAGCCCCCTTCCCCCGTCATCAGTTGCAAGGCCTGCATATAGATGCTGTCAATGTCGGGTCGCTCCTCGCGATCCACCTTAATCGGCAGGAAATGGGCATTGAGATAGGCAGCAATCTCCAAATCCGAAAAGGCTTCTCCCTCCATCACCGTGCACCAGTGGCAACTGGAATAGCCAATCGAGAGAAAGATCACCCGATCCTCGGCAGCGGCTTTGGCGAGGGCTTCCTCGCACCACGGCCACCAGTCAATAGGGTTTTCGGCGTGCTTGCGCAGATAGAGGCTTTGGCACTGGCTAAGGCGATTCGGCATGGGGGCGTACCATCTCAACACTAATTTGACCAGTAAAGTTGGGCACCGGGGGAGCCAGTTTTGTGACCCGCACGGCAGCCCGCTGCACCTGGGGCGGGGCAAGGCAAAGGTTCAGGATTGCGGCTGCGAGGGTCTCGATGAGCTGAAAGCGCTCCTGCTGCATGAGCCGCTCAATGGCCTGCAAAAGGGGGCGATAGTCGAGGGTATCCTCCAGGCGATCGCTGGTCGCTGCCGGCGCCATATCAAACCAGAGCTTAATATCAATCTCAAACCACTGGCCGAGAATTTGCTCCTCGGGCAGGGCACCGGTATAGCCGTAATAGCGGATTCCCGAAAGGTGGAGACAATCGGTGGATGATTTGCTCAAGGGCATGGATCCATGACCACATAGGAAAAAATTCTACCGCGCCGACTGCGGGCTGTGCCCCTTGTCCTCCTTCACTGTATCGGCAAAATGCTGACGCTGGCGAGGTTTATGGGGACAGGCTCTTCTCTCCCTAGCAACCGCAAGCGCCTCTACTCGACCCCGGCGACAATGCGGATGGCGAGACTCGAACTCGCATGGCAAAGCCACACGCCCCTCAAACGTGCGCGTATACCAATTCCGCCACATCCGCTTGGAATTCTAATTATAGCGCAGATTCCAGATTTCCAAAAGGGGTGATCTGGCCTTCAAGGAGCAGAAAATTGAGATAAAGGGGTTGCCCCTCTGGGAGGAACGACCATGAATGCAGCCGCCTATTTGATCGGTACCGTTGCCCGCAGCAGTGGTCTGCCGGTCAAGACCATTCGCTATTACGAGGAGTTGGAGCTGTTGCGCACCGTGGGCAGAACAAGCGGTGGTTATCGTCTTTTTGCCGAGGATGTCTTTATTCGCCTGAGTTTTATCAAACGTGCCCAGTCCCTTGGTCTTACCCTGAGCGAGATCAAAGCCTTACTGGAGGTGTACGATCGCGGCCAGATTCCCTGCGACCACATCAAGGAAAAGTTAGAGGAAAAATTGGCTGCCGTTGAGGCACAAATTCAGCAGTTGCACATTCTCAAGCAGGAATTGCAAGGTCTCCTGTCGGGCTGGCGATCGCCCACTCACCCCCCAGCGGGCACCATCTGTCCCATTCTGCAGCCCGTCCCCCCTTCCTAACTACTCGTTCATATTCTTGTAGGTGGCCACTGCCGAAGGGGAAATCTGATTAAGATAACGGAAAATCCAATACTTAAACACCGTATCCAGCATCACCGGAAACGTGGCAATGAACATATTGATAAAGTCTTCATTGCGGGGAAAGCCAAAGTGCTCCAGTGCATTGTTGACAAGCACTTCCCAGCCGTGGGGAGAGTGGAAGCCAACAAATACATCTGTAAACAGGATGATAATAAAGGCCTTGGCGCTATCACTGAAGCCGTAGACCACCTCATCCAAGAATGTCTTGACAATGGCCAGTTGCCGCCGACCGGTAAACACCAGGATCAAAAAAACCGTCAACCCTAGGGCATCGGAGAGGATGTTTTTCAGCGGTTCGATCAGTTCCTTTTGATATTCTGTAGAGAGTTCGATCGCCTTTTCACGAATGCGGGCTTGAATTTCCTCCGGGGAAACCGGCACATTGCTCACCAAGCTCTCAAAGCGAATTTTGTTTTCAAAGCGGGTCAGTTCATCGAGAATGTTGTCCTCCAGTTGGGAGTTAATGATCCGTTCAATCTGACCCACGGCCTTAAAGTGGTTCACCAGGGGGCTGACAATCAGGGCTTTGGAAATCTGCTGCGTCAACAGGGGCAAAATCACCAGCAAGAGCATAAAGCGAACTGCCAGACGGGTGCGTAGCTTCGAGGTGCGAAAATCGCGAACGACTTCGGCTTCAGTGGTTTCATCGGAATTGAGTTCACGGCGAAAGCGATCGGCGGTGCGCAAAATTGAGCGGGGAATAAAGCTGCTATCTAACTTGGAATTGTCGGTGAGATCGTCACTGATATATTCCGACAAATACAGAGAATTATCTTCGATTTTGTCGAGGGCTGCTGCCTGCTGGCGTTGTTGGGGGTCTTGGCGACTGAGGCTGGGACGGGCAAGGGCATTGAGTTCCTTTTCTCGCTGCCGTTTATAGCGGTTGAGGGTGGCATCAATCACCCGCAGCTTTTCATAGACGCTGGGTTCCTCTGTGGTGCTACTGACGGTGGCTGCCACCGTATAGGTTTCCGTTGCCTCATTGGTACTGCCATTCACAGGAGTGGGGAAACTTTGGGGGGGGGCAAGGGGCAAAATTTGACGGCTCGCCCGAAACTCCGTCATCCGCATACGAATGGTTTTTAGCAGTTGTTTTAGCTCTGTCTCGAAATAGCTGGAAACCTCCCCCACCGGCAGATTGAGGGGACTAATAGGCTGACCGTCAAAGTGCTCCAGTTCAATGGTGCGAATTTTCAGAGCAGCTTCATAGGCTTCCTGTAGGGCGCGGTTGGGAGTTGTGAGATACCACTGTTGGGCACGCTTGATCCAGTCTCTGAGGCGAATAAAGGGATTGCTGGACATTGCTGTTGTTCTCTGACCACAGAAGCAATAAATCGCTAGGATAGATAGCATCGTAGCAAATTGACTTGGCGGGCTTAGTTGGCAGTGTTGCAGTGGATCAGTGGCAGGAGTCGCAGTGGCAAAACCTATGCCTTGGTAAGGGAATTTGCCCGCTGGGTTGGGCAGGGTAGCTCAGTGATTCCTCGGGAGCGATCGCTCCTCTTTTTGACGGATACGGTCGAAGGCCGCCAAGCCATCCAACGGGAAATTGAGTCACAGTTGGGCAGCGGCTATGCGCCCTATATCACGACGCCCCTAGGCTTCATGCAGGATGAGGTGGAACTTTTTTGGCCGCTGTTGGTGCAGGCGGAGGCGGTGGCTCCCCGTCTCCCTTTGCGTCTCAAGCCGGAAACGGAATTGATGTGGGCACAGCGGCTGTGGCAGCCTTGGCTTGATCAGAATACCTTTGCCGTGCTCGGTGAAAATCACGACCGGCTCCGCTGCGTCACCGGCGATCGCGCCACTCGCCATCTCCTTGATATTTTTCAACTGGCCGCCTTTGCCCGCCTCAGCCTTGATGATCTGCCCCAACTCCTCAGCAATCATCACCTTGAAATTCCTTCAGAAACCGTGGGGGCGATCGTCACCGCCCTGAAACAGTGGCAAAGCTGGTGTACTGCCCACAGCCTTCTGACCTACGGCATCACCACGGATCTATTTGGCCGAGTTCTCCTTGAGCATCCCCAATACCAAGCCTCCTTAAGGCAGCGGTTTCAGTGTCTTTTGGCCGACAACACCCACAACTATCCGGCGGTGATGGCAGATTTGATCGAACACCTCAACCAACAGGGGATCGAGATTGCCTTGACCCACCAACCCATGGGCGCTGTCCGTCTGGGTCTTGGCGCCGATCCCGATGCCTTTCTCGGCCTCAAAGAACAAGCCACGGTGATTGAGCAATCCCCCCCTGTAAACACGGTTTTTGGTGCGATCGATCTCAGACTTCATATTCAAGCGCTGCTGGCTACTCCCCAATCCACGCTTCCTGAAAAAATAGCAGCGATTCAAACCACCTCGCGGATGCAACTCTTGCAGGAAGTGGTTGAGACGATCGCCGCTGCCATTCATCAGGGGATGGTGCAGCCCAACGAGATTGCCATTCTTGCCCCCGGTTTAGATAGCGTTGCCCGCTATGTCCTCAGCAGCGAGTTCAAAAAACGCCGCATTCCCCTCGTCCTTTGGAATGAGCAGCGCCCCCTGATTCAATCCCCCTTTGTACGTGCCCTTTTGACGTTGTTAACTTTCGTCTATCCCTATACGGGAATTACCTCAGAGGCGACGGCAGTAGCGGAAATGTTAACGGTTTTGCTGCCGCGAGAGATTGATCCTGTGCGGGCAGGCCTGCTCTCTTGCTATTGTTTTCAGGCCGGTCTGGAGAAATCCGAACTGCTGAGCACAACCCAGTATAGCCATTGGGATCGCTTTGGTCATCGTGCCACCAAGGCCTATGAGGAGTTGCGCCATTGGCTCACTGGTCTTGCTCCTGAGAAACCCCCGGTGCATATCCTAGAGGCAGCGATTCAACGTTATCTCTGGCCACAAAACCTGACGGCTAGTGAATTGGCACCCCTGCGATCGCTCCTTGAGGGCACAGCCGCCTACTGGCAAATTTATGATCACCTTGCAGAATACCGAGCTACACCAACGGCTGAGCGACTACGGGAATGGATTTTCCTCCTGCGGCGGGGAACTATAACCGCCGATCCGCTCCCCTCCCTGCGGCAACCCCAAGGGGTCTTATTGGCAACCACGTTTCAATATCGCAGTGCCCAACTGGCCCATCGCTGGCATTTTTGGCTGGATGTGGGAAGTCCGCGTTGGCAGGATGGCGGCTTGCAATGCCTCTGGCAGGCGCCTATGTTTTTGCGGCAGGGGGCGGCCAGTCCCAGTGCTCGGGTGTGGCAGTGGGAGTCAGAACGGCTGGAGCATTTGCTGGTGGATCTGTGCTCCCGGGTCAGCGATCGCCTATTCCTCTGCCACAGTGACTTGGCTGCCAATGGTAGCGAGCAGGAAGGCCCCCTGAGTCCATGGGTGGATCTGGCGGTGGGCGATCGCCCGCAAGCTGTTACCAATGGCACTATGATAAATAACGCGATTTGCTCGACCGCCTAGGGAGAAACACTGCTTGTCACCGCACTTTTCACTGACCACCCCCCTGTACTACGTCAATGCCCTTCCCCACATTGGTAGTGCCTACACCACTATTGCTGCCGATGTCTTGGCGCGTTTCTACCGTTTGCAGGGCTATCAGGTGCGGTTCATTACCGGTACCGATGAGCATGGCCAGAAAATCGAACGCACCGCTCAACAGCGCGGTCTCAGTCCCCAAGCCCACTGCGATGAAATTGCCGCCGGTTTTCAAACCCTCTGGCAGCAACTCAATATCCACTACGATGTCTTTAGCCGCACCACCAGTCCCCGCCATCAGGCCATTGTCAACGAGTTTTTCCGGCGGGTGTGGGACAACGGCGACATTTACCTCGGTCAGCAGCAGGGGTGGTACTGTGTCGAGTGCGAGGAATTTAAAGACGAGCGGGAGTTGCTGGCGGGCAAGCGCTGCCCGATCCATGTGAATCGCACGGTGGAATGGCGAGACGAGCGCAACTACTTTTTCCGCCTCTCGAAGTATCAGCAGGCTCTCTTAGACTACTACGCCACCCATCCTGAGTTTGTGCAGCCTCCCAGTCGCCGCAATGAGGTGCTGAGTTTTATCGAGCGGGGGCTGCAGGACTTTTCCATTTCGCGGGTGAATCTGGCGTGGGGCTTTCCCGTGCCCACGGATCCCGAGCAAACCCTTTACGTGTGGTTTGATGCCCTCTTAGGCTATGTCACGGCGCTGCTTGAACCCGATGAAGAGCCGACCTTGGCCAATGCCCTCCGCAGGTGGTGGCCGATTAACCTGCACCTTATCGGCAAGGATATTCTGCGCTTCCATGCCATCTCTTGGCCCGCGATGTTGATGTCGGCGGGCTTGCCCTTGCCGGAGCAGATTTTTGTCCATGGGTTTCTTACCAAGGATGGTCAAAAAATGGGCAAAAGTTTGGGCAATACCCTTGATCCCTTTGCCTTGGTGGCGCAATATGGTGCCGATGCGGTGCGCTACTACTTCATGAAGGAGGTGGAGTTTGGCCGCGACGGCGACTTCAGTGAGACCCGTTTTGTCAACATTCTCAATGCGGATTTGGCCAATGATTTGGGAAACTTACTCAATCGCACCCTGAAAATGGCTTGGAAATATACCGATGGGAAAGTGCCCAATGTCCAAGGGTCAGCGGTTTCACGAGAGCACCCCCTGCGGCAACTGGCAGAACACCTCAGCCAAGCCTATGGCCAAGGGTACCGGCAACTGGCCTTCCATGAGGTGTGTCAACAGGCACTAACGCTGGCACGGGCGGGGAATAAGTTTCTTGACGAGGAGGCTCCTTGGAAACGCTATAAGGCCGGGGAGACCCAAGCGGTTGCTGAAATTCTTTACTGTGTATTGGAGTCAGTGCGCCTTGTGGCCTATGTCCTCGCTCCCATTATCCCCCAACTGAGTGAGGCCATCTATGGACAGTTGGGCTATAGTATTGAATTTAACGGATCAGTTGCCCCGGATCTTTTGGGCGATCGCCAAGCCCAGTGGGGTGTTTTACCTGCGTCACAACCTCTAGCCAATCCAGAGCCGATTTTCCAAAAACTCTCGCTGCCTATAACCGTCGCCAATTCTCCTTAACGCGCGATACGCTAGAGGTATGACTTCATATTTCGATAACACACTTTTTTTGAGATGATTTCTACATGGTTACATCGTCGTCTTCAGTTATTTACACGCCAGAACAGGTGTTACAGAATCG
This sequence comes from Thermosynechococcus sp., assembly GCF_046299635.1. Classification (GTDB taxonomy): domain Bacteria; phylum Cyanobacteriota; class Cyanobacteriia; order Thermosynechococcales; family Thermosynechococcaceae; genus Thermosynechococcus. Next base: position 54,008 of record NZ_JBKBHV010000008.1, read on the forward strand.
CGGGCGCGTTGCCATTTTTATTGATGGCTCCAACCTCTTCTATGCAGCACTGCAACTGGGCATTGAAATTGACTATTCAAAACTCCTGTGCCACCTGACCCAAGGCTCGCGCCTCTTTCGCTCCTTCTTTTATACGGGGGTTGACCCCACCAATGAGAAGCAGCAGGGATTCCTGCTGTGGATGCGCCGCAACGGCTACCGCGTCGTCTCCAAGGAACTCGTCCAGCTCCCCGACGGCTCGAAAAAGGCGAACCTTGACGTGGAAATTGCCGTGGATATGATGGCACTGGTGGGCTGCTATGATACTGCCATCTTGGTCAGCGGCGATGGCGATTTGGCCTATGCGGTGGATGCCGTGAGTTACCGAGGGGCACGGGTCGAGGTGGTGAGTTTGCGATCAATGACCAGCGACAGCCTGATTAACGTTGCCGATCGCTACATTGATTTAGAAAGCATTCGCGAAGAAATCCAAAAAGCGCCCCGACCAACCTACACCTATCGCCCCGTCACGGGTAGCTTGACGCCTCCCCCCATTGTTACTCCCCATTGGGAGCAAGATAGCGCCGACAGGAAAGATGAAACTGCCGGCAACGAGTGACCAGAGACCCTAGAGAACCCAGACAACCATGCCTCTGCCTAGAACCCTCCTCCCCCTTTGCCTTGTCCTGGCTTTGACAGGCTGCGGCTGGGTGGATCAATGGGTGGGTGAGGAGCCATCACCAGAACCAGAAATCACGGGTGATGTCAAGCTGCAAAATCTGACCCTGCGGCAAACGAACGCCAAAGGTGAACTCCTCTGGTTACTGCAAGCGGCGGGAGCACGCTATCGCGATGACGATCGCCAGCAATTGCAGATTCAAAACCTGACAGGTGAGCTAAAAGCAGAGGGCAAAACTGCTTACAAGGTACAGGCCAAGGCGGTTAATGTGCGGCAGCGGGACGGCCAACTCTGGATTGAAGGCCGCACCACGGTCACCGATCTCCAGCAAAAGGGAACCATTGTGGCCGATCAACTCGTTTGGCAGGGCGATCGCGCCCTACTCATTGCGCGGAAAAATCTACAGGCCCGCTATCCCCAAGTCACGATTGTCGCCAAGCGCCTTGAAGCCGATAATCAACGCCAAGAACTGCGGGCGCTCAATGCCGTTCAGGTGACCTCGCCGGCCAAGGAGGCTAAGGACTTACGGCTGACTACTGAGAGTCTGGTGTGGCAGCAGCAGCCCAATCGGCTCTTGGCAGGGGTAATTGGCCAAGGGGGGATCACCGTCATTGGTGTGGCGGGCGATCGCCAAGGGCAGCGGCTACAAGCCCAACGGGCGACTTGGTCTATTGCCGATCAACTGGTCACCCTTGAGGGGAACGTTCAAGTGCAGCTTCCCAACCCTAGGCTACGGGTTGAAGGGGAAACGGTGCGCTGGTTGATTCCGCAACAGCAATTGGTGAGCGATCGCCCCCTGCGAGTACAATACCCCACCCAAGGCATTCAAGGGCAGGCCAATCGCGGTGTCTTCCTGATGGCTGAAAACCGCGCCATCTTTGACAACGCCGAGATCCAGAGTCAACCCCAACAGGCACAACTGCGCGCCCAACGCCTCAGTTGGTGGATTCCCCAAGAGCGGGTAGAAGCCAGCGGTCAAGTAGAGATCCAACGCCCTAATGCCCAGCTGCGCACGGCTCAACTGATCTGGCGGATTCCCCACCAGGAGGTGGAAGCCCAAGGCGGTGTCTTTTATCGCCAGAGCAATCCCCGCATTCAAGTTCAGGGACAGCAGGCCAAAGGGTGGCTGGATCGCCAAGAGGTGATTGTCAGCGGCAATGTCCAAAGTGAAGTACCTGTGCAACTACGCTTCCCCTAAACCTAGGGTAGAGAGGGCGACAATCTTTGCTCTATGAGTGCTGCACCATTGCAAATTCTCGACTTGGGGGGTGAGATTCTCCTTGTTCAGGGTTTGATTCCGTCTCACCAGTGTCAGCAGGTGATTGCTGCAGCTGAGAAGGTGGGGTTTGAGGATGCCCAAATTCTCATGGGGACGGTGGATCGCTCGGTGCGCGGCGGCGGCCTCCTGCGCTTTGATCCCCAAGACCCCCACCAGGCCATGATGCGGCAGATCCTGCTGCAAGCGACGCAAACGGTTCAAATCGTCCTCTACCGGCACTATGGCGTTCGCTTTCCGGACATTGAGAACTTTTCCATCTTGCGCTATCGGGTTGGGGAGGGCTATCGCCGCCACGTGGACAACCTCTTGCTAGGCAGTCGGCAAATGGAACTGCAACAGGGCATTCCCACCCGGGATGTGAGTCTGGTGGGCTATCTCAACGAGGACTTTGAAGGGGGAGAAACCTATTTTGATCGCCAAGGGGTGAAGATCACGCCACGAACCGGGGATGTGGTTGTCTTTCCTGCCTACTACACCCATCCCCATACCGCTTTGCCCGTGATCCGGGGCACTAAATATGCCTTTGCCACTTGGTTATTCTATTGATGAACGACGATGAATCCTTGAGGCAACGACAATGACTGAACCCCTGCGCTTTAACACCTCTCCCCTCATCTCCGGAACGCTCATTGCCCTCTATGGCGCCCTCACTCTTCCCCTCCCCTTTTTGGCCGCCCAGACGGCAGCTCCTGTGTCCCCCTGGTTTCTCTGGGGGGCGATCGCCGGCGGGGGGCTTTTGCTCTGGGGGGCGCTGAGTCAACGGGTGGAGCTGGACGAGCAGGGGATTCGGATTACCTATCCCCGTTGGGTACCGCCTTTTCTGCGGCAGCAGTGGCAACTCACTTGGTCAGACATTCAAGGGCTGCAACCTCGCAGCACCAGTCAAGGGGGCTTGGTGTATTACCTTGTCACTTCTGGGGATCAGAGATACCTTCTCCCCATGCGGGTTGCAGGCTTCGCCCGAATGGTGCGGGCCATTGAAGCCCATACGGGATTGCCCACAGATGTGATTAAGCCCCTTGCTCAGCCTTGGATGTACGGTATTTTGGCCGTCTTGACGCTGCTGTTGGCGGGCGTGGATCTATGGATTCTAACGACTATGGGATAATGGGGACGTAATCTGCGTGCTGAGCAATGACCATGAGTGCGAACCGGTTTGTGCAGTACCTGTGCCGAGGCATCCTAGGCGTGCTCTTGAGCCTCCTGTGCTGGTCGAGTATCGCCACCCCGCCCGCGATCGCCACGATTCAAGTGCGGCTTTTTGACTTGGATTACCACGAATGCCCACCGGAAATCGGCGCAGGCTCGGTGACGCCGGGGGGAACCACCCTTAAGGCCAACTGCTACCTGATTACCGGCAAGGCAGAGAATAAATCCGGCAAAACGGTGGTGGATGCCGATGTCTTTGGCCGCATCTACGATGCCAATGGCAACCCAGTGTTGCAAAACCGCACACGGGTTGGCGCGATCGATGTGATTCCACCCGGAATTAGCGACTTTGAAATTCGCATTAGCGTGCCCTACGATCAACCGACGCCTTTGCAGTTGGAACAATTTAAGGCCTCTGGCTTTACAGCAAAAGTCCGGGGCTAACTCAGGAAGCACCTCTACAAACGTGCACTGACGAGCAAAAATTGTGATACTCTAGAAGGCTTGATGCTTCCTTTTTTTGGGAACACTATGCAGTGTTGTGCCTAAGGCAAAGGAATGGTTGACAGTGGTTCCCTGTTCTTGCTGTAAAGACAAAGCATCGTCGTTGATGGACGGGTTCACCTATAGAGGTTTGGGTTCGGGTGCGCATTCCCCTCGACTATTATCAAGTGCTGGGCGTGCCAATCCAGGCAACGCCGGAGCAAATTGAGCAAGCGTTTCAAGATCGCTTGTTACAACTGCCCACCTGTCAACACTCTCCCGCTACCATTGCCACCCGTCGTGAACTGATTGAGCAAGCCTATGCGGTTTTGCGCGAGCCGGAGCAACGCCATGCTTACGATCGCCACTGCCGTACCGTTGATCCCGATGATCTGATTGCCCAGTTGGATTCCGAGGCCACGGCTCCCCAGCTTGAAATTAGTGATCAACAATTTTCAGGGGCGCTCCTACTGCTCTATGAACTGGGGAACTACCCTCAAGTGGTCAAACTGGGAGAACAATTCCTGAAGGGGGATGCTTTTGATCTCAACCGCCCCTATACTTCCTCTGCCGCTATTGCCGACATTACGCTCACTGTGGCTTTGGCTTATCTGGAATTGGGGCGCGAGGAATGGCAGCGGCAGTCCTACCAAGCAGCCGCCTCTCACCTAGAAGCCGGTCTAAAGGTGCTTCAGCGGGCAGCCCTGTTTCCTGAACTACAGGAGCAGTTTCAGACGGAACTGCATCGTCTGCGTCCTTACCGCATTCTGGAGTTACTGGCACTGCCTCTATCCGATAGTGTCAATCGGCAGCGGGGTATTTTATTACTGCGGCAGATGCTCAGCGATCGCGGGGGCATTGAAGGTCGGCGAGAGGATCGCTCCGGTCTGGGGGTCGAAGATTTCCTCAAATTTATTTTGCAACTGCGCAACCATCTCACCGTCGCAGAGCAACAGGAACTCTTTGAACGAGAATCGCGGCGTCCCTCGGCAGTTGCGACTTATCTGGCAGTTCATGCGCTGGTGGCACGGGGCGTCCAAGAGCTTCAGCCCGCCTATATTCGCCACGCCAAGGATTTACTGGAGCGGCTCTCACCCCATCAAGACATCTACCTCGAACTGGCCAGTTGTTTACTGCTTTTGGGACAACCTGCTGCGGCATTGGCAGCGCTGGAGAAATCTCAAGATCAGCAGAGTCTCGCCTTTATCCGCCGTCATTCCAATGACTCCACCGATCTGCTGCCGGGGCTGTACTACTACACAGAGCAATGGCTGCGGGAGGAAATTTACCCCGCCTTTCGGGACTTGGGAGAAACACCGCTGGCTTTGGATGCCTACTTTGCTGATCCCAATATCCAAACCTACCTAGAGGCTCTCAGTGACGATGGTATTGCCCCTGAGCCAGCCAGCACCAGTGCCTCTACGCTTCCTGAAGTTATTAGGCCAACGGTGGCCGTGCCGCCTCCCGTCTCCTTCACAGCGGAAACGTTACCTTTGGAGTATCATACTGGCTTGGGTCAAGGCTTGTCTGCGTCGGCTTCTACCTCTGCTGCGACTGCAACGGAGACAGCCACACCCCAAACATCCACCCGCAAACGGCGCAGCGCAGCCAGTCATCACAAAAAACGTCAGACTTGGTTTTGGATGGGGGCAGGGGTTGTTCTTGTTGGTTTAGGTGCTTTGGCAAAGGTTTATTGGCCAGCCAGCACGGCTGAAGCTCCCACCCCGCCAGCACCGGTGACACCGACGCCAACTCCTATAGTAACGCCAACGCCGCGTCCACAACCGACGATCTTAGCTGCAACCCTAACGCTTGAGATGGCGCGCGATCGCCTCCGCATGTGGCAGCAAATTAAAGCCCAAGCCCTTGGGACGGCATTTGAAATGGACAAACTAACAACGATTTTGGCAGAGCCAGAACTCAGCCGCTGGCGATCGCGGGCACAGGGATTGAAGTCCGAGGGCAGCCACTGGGTTTATACCCTAAAGAACCTAGAGGTCAAGGCCGTGCGTCCCCAAGGGCGCGATCGCGCAGAGGTCTTAGCAGAAATCCATGAGGAAGCTCGTTTTTATGAGCAGGGGACACTGCGCAATGACATTTCCTATCGCGATCCCTACCGTGTCCTCTACACCTTGATCCGTCGTGGCGATCAATGGTTGATTCAACGGATGCAGGTGGTTAGCTAAGGGGCATTTCCACCTGTCGGCCAAACTTGAGATTGAAGAGGGACAACAACAGAATCAACAGGAATAAAACCAGCCCCATGGTGCAAGCGTAGTTAATCTCTAAACGCTGAAAGGCATTCTCGTAAATGTAATAAACAATGGTCTTGGAGCTATTGAGGGGCCCGCCTTGGGTCATCACATAGACTTCTTCAAAGACCTTGGTGGCAGAAATCGCCGAGATAATGCTCACTAAAAGAATATAGGGGCGCATCAGCGGCAACGTAATATCCCAATGCTGTTGCCAGCCGTCACTGCCATCGAGCGCCGCCGCTTCATAGAGTTCACCACTAATTCCCTGAAGTCCTGCCAAATAAATCACCATGTAGTAGCCCAAGCCTTTCCAGATGGTGACGGCCATGACACTAAAGAGGGCTAGTTGGGGACTCGTCAGCCAAGGAATCGGGGTGTCCCGTAAATGGAGACCCTGTACCAATTGATTTAAGAGGCCATTGGGGGCATAGAGCCAGCGCCAAGCAATCCCCGCCACGACCATTGAAATAATCACGGGGCTGTAGTAGGCAGCACGAAACCAGTGGATGCCCCGCAGGGGTTGATTGACCAAAATCGCCAACAGCAGGGGAGCGATCGCCAGAATCGGCACCACAACGACCAGATACAAGAAAGTGTTGGCCAACGTTTTCCAGAAGACGCCATCGCGCCACAATTGCGCAAAATTGACCCACCCCACCCACACCGGTGGACTCAGGAGATCCGTCTCATAGCGGCTGAAACTGAGGAAAAAGGCTTGGAGGGCTGGCCAAAAGACCGTCAGTGTCAGCACCCCCAAGGCAGGGGCAAGGAACAGGTAGGGAGTCAGCGATCGCCCTTTCATGGGTTGCGGGGATGTTGCTGGCGATAGGCACGCATTTGCGCCACAAACTCGCCAAAGAGATAATCGGCATCATGGGGGCCGGGGCTAGCTTCAGGGTGATACTGCACCGAGAAAATGGGCAGTGTTTGGTGCTTCAGACCGGCAACTGTTTTGTCATTGAGGTTAAAGTGGGTAATTTCAACGGGGGCTTGGGCAAGGGATTCTTCGGTGATGGCAAAGCCATGGTTTTGGCTGGTAATTTCCACTTCCCGCGTCAAGCCAGCGGGCTGGTTCAACCCCCGGTGACCAAACTTGAGCTTGAAGGTTGCCGCCCCCAAGGAGAGTCCTAGCAACTGATGCCCCAGACAAATGCCAAACACGGGACGCTGAGCGGCCAACAATTTGCGCGCTGTTTCAATGCCTTCCTGAACCGCCGCAGGGTCACCCGGTCCATTGGAGAGGAAAATGCCATCGGGGTCATAGCTGAGAATCGTTTCTGCGGGCGTATCGGCAGGTACCACGATCACACGGCAGCCATAGCTGGCCAGGCGACGGAGGATGTTGCGCTTCACGCCAAAGTCAATGGCTACAACCGTCAAAGGTGGCTCTTCGGTGGCCGTTTGGGAACGGAATTCCCAAGCCGGAGGCGTTGGCTCTGTCCATTCATAGGGCGTGCGGGTGGTCACCACTTTGGCGAGATTTTGTCCCTCCATACTAGGGGCAGCAAGGACGTTTTGCAGCAGTTCAACGGGGTCAAGGATTTCCGTGGAGATGCCACCATTCATGGCACCGACGGTGCGAATTTTGCGGGTGAGGGCGCGGGTGTCAATCCCATAAATGGCAGGAATGCGATGGGCTTTGAGGTAATCAGGTAACGATTGTTGCGATCGCCAGTTACTGGGAATATCACAAATATTGCGAGCGACCGCACCGCGCACTTGGGGGCGATCGGACTCATCATCTTCGGGGGTGGTTCCTGTATTGCCCAACTCAGGGTAGGTGAATGTCACGATTTGACCACAATAACTCGGGTCAGTGAGCACCTCTTGATAACCCGTCATGCCCGTATTAAAGACCACTTCGCCAATGGCTGTGCCCGGTGCCCCAAAGGAAAAACCACGAAAGACTGAACCATCGGCGAGAACCAGCAAGGCGGGTGCAGGCATTTCAATATCTCCAACTGGAAAAGCCCAATAGTTTATTGTGCATGATAAAGTCAGCCGTTGACTGCACAAGAATTGTCTGATGCTGTGATTTGATTACTTGCGACGACTGACCTGTTCGGTTAAGTAATCTGCTGCTGTGGCCACTAGGGGGATAATCCGGGCATAGGGCATCCGTGTGGGGCCGAGAATGCCGATACTGCCCACAGGGGAGTCTCCATAGCAATAGCAGGAATAGACCAATGTACAGGACTGCATCGGCGCTAGGGTATTTTCCCTGCCAATGCGGATTTGCACTTGGGAGGGGGCTTGGGGGTCGGCAGTGATCAGGGGAGCCAGTTGATCCTGTTGGTCTTCGAGAAGATGCAGTAGCATTTGCACCTGTTCCACTTGGGAAAACTCCGGCTGCTGGAGGACATCGGCAAGACCACTGATGACAAAAGAGGTGCCTTGGTGGCTGTAGCGATCGCTCAACTGCTGCAGGAGGGTCTGAAGCTGCTGGCTGTAGGTCTGAAATTCCAAATCCAGCTTTTGCCAGTCAATAGCACTGAGTTCCACCAGCGATCGCCCCTGCAACTGATGATTCAGGAAGTTGGTCAGTACCTGTAACGTTCGCTCCCGTAGCTCAGGGTCTTCTTCTTGACCCAACTGAATAAGCGCCGACTGGGTTTCATAGGTATCGAGAACCAGAATCACCATCACCTGCTGGGCATCCAAAGACACCAGTTGAATCAGCCGAATCCGCCGCTCCAAACGATTGGGCAGTGTGATCAGGGTAATGTATCCACTGAGATCTGAGAGCAACTGCGCGGCTTGCCGCAAGATCACCTCAAGGCGCTGCTGTCCCCAAATAAACCGCTCACTCAAGAGAGTCTCGGCTTTGCGAGCAACATCGGGAATAGGTTGGATCAGCTCATCCACATAAACCCGATAGCCAGAATCGGAGGGTACTCGCCCTGCGGAAGTGTGGGGTTGGTAAAGCAGGCCGCTTTTTTCGAGGAGCAGCATCGTATTACGCACCGTGGCCGGACTAACGTTAAGGTTGTACTCGGTGGCGATCGCCTTTGAGCCGACAGGTTCTGCCGTGGCAATGTAATGGTTAATCGTGGCGCCAAGAATTTGCTTCTGGCGATCGCTGAGTTCAATCGTCATAACCCCTTACACCTGTGATTTCTTATTGATGTTTTTTATTTATCTATAAACCAGCGTTTCCGTTTCAGCAATAATGCCCTGCAATGAGTGCGCAGGGCGATCGAATTTTTATAACCAAAAATAATGGGATTGTTAAATTGTATCAACTCAGCTGGTGAGCTTTTTGTACCAAGCTAGTGAAAACTTTCCGTTGTTATGATCAATTCACTACCTTAGAAAACAAGCTTCTACACAGATTTAGAATATTCCTCATGACACTCAGACCTCAAGTGTGGGGTGCCGAGTCCTATCTCTTCTTTGCTAGTGCCGAAACCCGTCCCCTCTTCACTTGTCAAAAGGAGCGGGAGGCTTATCTCCTTTCTTGGCAGCCAAACAGGGCGCTGGAATTACTGGGGGGCAATTGGGATTGTTGCACCTCCAGTCGTGCCCGTTCTCCAGCCAGTTTATAGCGGCGCAGCTCAGCCGTTTCCCCGTCTAAGAGGCCTTGGCGTTCTAGTTCAGTGAGTTGTTGCAGTTGCACGTCAATGGCTTCAATTTGGCCGGTTAATGTTGCGGGAGGCAGACACAATTGAGCGATCGCCGGCGGTAGTCGTTCGGCAATTTGATCAATCACAGCAGCTAGGGCAGCTTCGTAGGGAATACTGCGACACTTGGGGGAAAGGGGACAGTGCAGCGGACGCAAATACGCATATTGGCTCGGTTGGCGGTAGGGCTGCACCTGAGTCCGGCCAAAGCTTTGTTGACATTCGCGGCAAATCACCAATCCCGCTAGAGGATGAGGGGCACTGGCACTACGACGGGGCAGAGAGCGTTGGCGTCGCAACAGCCGATCCACCTGCGCTGCTTCATCGGCGGCAATGAGGGGGGCATGGGTCTGAGGAATCACCGTTTTCCCTTGGTAGCAGAGATGGCCGCGATAGACAGGGTGGGTCAACCAGCGGCGACCCGTCGCTACACTAATCCGCTTGTGGTGGGTCTGGGCAATAAAGCGCACCGCCGCACTGAGCGAACCATAGAGAAGAAAATGCTCGACAAAATCCTTGACAACAACGGCTGCGGCTCGATCAATGACATAATGCTCTTTGCCCCGACGATAGCCATAGGGGGCACGACCCGGCGGCGGACGGTGTTTGAGACGATTGCGGGCATGGCTATGGCAGAGGATTTGCTGGTGGAGTTGCTGCTTCACCTGATCCCAAAGGGATAGGAGTTGATCTCCCCTAGGGGGACGATCGCTAACGTAGCCTTCCGCTAGGGCAATCACGGTAATGCCCGCTGCCTCCAGTTGCCGCAGGCGATCGCTCACCTCCATCACCGTTTGACCAAGGGCGCTTAATTGGTGCAACAGCCAATAGCCCGGCGCTAACCGCTGTAACCAGTACCGCAACTGTGGCCGGGTGGACTGCACATCCAGCACCCAGTGGTCAATCTCCGCCCCCCACACTTGGGGATCGGGTAGGGGCTGCCAGAGGGGATCAATGTACTCGTAGGCAATAATGACCACACATTACGCAGCCGCAGTGATCAGGTCATTGCCAGTGCTAGCGCTGGACTCGGATTGGGCAGGGCATCCGGTGGCAAGCCATAAATGGAGTTATACAAGGCATTATAAGCTAATGCCGATTTTGTCCAACTAAAGTCCTCGCGCATGCCCCGCTGCTGGAGGGTGTGCCACTCCCGTTTGTGGCGATAGCCTTCCCATGCCCGCACCAAACAGGTGTAGAAGTCAAGGGGTTCATAGCGATCAAAGCAGTAGCCCGTTCCGGTTTGCCTCTCCGGATCGTGGTGAGAGACGGTATCCACAAGGCCACCGGTGCGGCGCACAATCGGCACACAGCCATAGCGCAGGGCAATCATTTGGGAAATGCCACAGGGTTCAAACCGACTGGGCATGACAAAGGCATCCGCTCCGCCGTAGATTCGCCGCGACAGCGCATCGCTATAGAGCAACTGAACACTACAGCGCCCCGGAAACCGCGAGGCAATTTGCCACATCTGGGTTTCGTAGTAGCGATCGCCCGTCCCCAAGAGGACAAACTGGCTGTCGGTGTAGGCCAAAAAGCGATCCAAAATCTGAATCAGCAAATCCAGCCCCTTTTGCTCCACCAAGCGGCTAACCATTCCCACCAAGAATGCCCCTGAATTCACCTCCAGCCCTAATTCTTCTTGGAGAGCAATTTTATTGGCCTTGCGCCGCTCTAGGGTATCCACGGTGTAGTTTTGCACAAGGGCGCGATCGGTACTAGGGTCAAAGACCTCCGTATCAATGCCGTTGAGAATCCCCGAAAGCTTGCCACTGATATACGAGAGCAGCCCCTCCAACTTCTCGCCATACTCTGGAGTTTTAATCTGTTCGGCGTAGGTGGGCGAAACAGTATTGACGCGATCGGCATATTGCAGGGCGGCGGCCATTGTGTTGTGCCCCTGCATGTACCACGGACACCAAGTAATCTGCTCAAGGCGCCACCGCCAAGGCCCTTGATAGGCCAAGTTGTGAATGGTAAAGACGGTGGTAATGTCGGGGTCTTGGTGCATCCACACGGGGATCATTCCCGTATGCCAATCGTGGCAGTGGATGATCTGCGGCTTCCAATAGTTCCACGCAAACTCGGCAGCGCCATTGGCAAAGAAGGTGAACCGCCAGTCCTCATCCTCACCGTAGTAGATGCGACGGGGGTTAAAGCAAGGGTGGCCAAAAAGGTAAAGGGGCACATCCGACCCCGGCAACACGGTTTCATAGACATGGAACGTCTGAAACATAGCATGGCCAATCCAGATGGGATCCTTAGGAATCTCCACCTTGTCGGGTAAAAAGCCATAGTAGGGCATAAAGATGCGCACATCGTGCCCCATGCGGCGTAACACCTTGGGCAGGGAGCCAACCACATCTCCCATGCCCCCCACCTTCGCAAGCGGTGCTGCCTCGGCAGCCACAAATAGAATTCGCATGATCCTCCTGAACTTGTCTCTGGCCCATTATCAGGCAAGGCAATTGCCGTTAACCTACCACAAGTGGGCAACGATTTGGCGTACGATCGCCCTTGAGACGTTTTTGGAATCCCTATCCCTATGGCCGAGTCTCCCCTTGTACAACGGGTCAAGGACGTTCATGCGCAGGCGCGTCTGTTGGCTCACCTGAATGCTGCCGCCCGTAATGAAGCTTTAGAACAGGTGGCCTGTGCCCTTGAGGAGGCACAGGAGGAGATTCTGGCGGCCAATGCTGCCGATTGTGAGCAGGCCAAGGCCGATCGGCTCAATCCCGCCCTCTATGCGCGGTTGGAACTGAGTCCCAGCAAATTGGCGGCGGCGATCGCCGGTGTGCGTCAAGTGGCTGCCCTTCCCGATCCCCTCGGTCAGCGCCAACTCCATCGCGAATTGGACACAGGGCTGATTCTCAGTCGCATCACCTGTCCTTTGGGGGTGCTGGGGGTGATTTTTGAAGCCCGCCCCGATGCCGTGGTGCAGATTGCTTCCTTGGCAATTAAATCTGGGAACGGCGCCATTCTCAAGGGGGGACGGGAGGCCACTCGCTCCTGCCAAGCAATTATGCAGGCCATTCACAAAGGGCTAGAAAAATCGGCAGTGCCCGCGGGGGCGATCGCCCTTCTGATCGAGCGTGCCGAGGTGGTGGAACTTCTGAGCCTTGATCAATGGGTTGATCTCATCATTCCGCGGGGTTCCAATGAATTTGTGCGCTATATCCAGAACAACACGCGGATTCCCGTACTGGGGCACGCCGATGGCCTGTGTCACCTCTATGTGGATGCGGCGGCGGATGTAGAGAAGGCGATCGCCATTACCCTCGATGCCAAGACCCAGTACCCCGCTGCCTGCAATGCCATTGAAACCCTCCTGGTGCACCAAGGGATTGCCAAGGAGTTTCTCCCTAAAGTCGCAGCGGTTTTGCAACGTGCCGGTGTGGAACTGCGGGGAGACGCCCTTGCCCGGGAATGGGTACCCATGACCCCTGCTACGGAGGCCGACTGGGCCACGGAATACTGCGATTTGATCCTCTCTATCAAAGTGGTGCCCGATCTCGATGCCGCATTGGAGCACATTGCCACCTATGGATCGGGGCACACCGAGGCCATTGTGACCGAGGATGCCGCCGCCGCTGCCCGTTTTCTCCAAGAAGTGGATGCTGCCGGCGTTTTTCACAACTGCTCTACCCGCTTTGCCGATGGCTTCCGCTATGGCTTTGGCGCCGAGGTCGGCATCAGTACCCACAAACTACCGCCGCGAGGGCCGGTGGGGCTAGAGGGATTGGTGACCTACAAATACCAACTGGTGGGGAAGGGTCACATTGTGGCGACCTATAGCGGCGCCAATGCCAAGCCCTTTACCCATCGTAATCTGGCACCCTAGCAATTAAGGGATTGTTAAGTAAGCCACCCCCGCGATTTTCCTGTTTCAGAATGGAGAGGGAAGGCAGTTGTGATTTAACCGCCGTGCCGAGGCTCATCTCTGCTAGGCTTGCCTCTCCGTCTCCGTTGAGAGTGGACTGCGCGCCTGCCTTGGTGTCCGGCAAAAAGAAGTACTCGGTGTGTCTCAACGGGCAATTGTAACTTGGGAACTGCGTGCACAAAGTTGACAAATTCACGATAGCAAAGGAAGCCAAAAGTTCAAAACCCTAGCCCCGCCGCCACGGCTGTTTCCTCTTTGTGGACACAGCAAGCAGCCACCGATTTAGGAGTATAACAATGACTCAATCAATTCCAAGACCAACCGCTGAAATAATCAATCGAGAAACAGCCTTTGTTTTAGAACTCAATTCCTTAAGCTGCAAAGATCTGCCCCTCGTGGGGGGCAAAAACTCTTCCTTGGGGGAAATGCTGCAACAACTCACCCCCAAAGGGATCAATGTCCCCGATGGGTTTGCCACCACCGCCTGTGCCTACCGTTACTTTATTCAATCAGGGAATCTGGAAGCGCAACTGCGGCGGCTCCTGGAAGGCCTCGATGTTGAGGATGTAACAGAACTGCACCGGGTGGGTCAGGAGATTCGCTCGCTGATTTTGCATACCCCCTTTCCGCCAGAATTGACCGATGCGATTGCCGCTGCCTATCAAAAGATGTGCGATCGCTACGGCCCAAATACGGATGTGGCGGTTCGCTCCAGTGCCACGGCTGAAGATTTGCCCGATGCCAGCTTTGCCGGTCAGCAGGAAACCTACCTCAATGTCCACGGTCTCAAAGGCGTGCTCGATGCCTGTCATCGCTGTTTTGCATCCCTCTTTACGGATCGGGCAATCTCCTACCGTCAAATCAAGGGCTTTGACCACTTTAGCGTGGCCCTGTCGGTGGGGGTGCAAAAAATGGTGCGCTCCGACCTAGCCTGTTCTGGCGTCATGTTCTCCATTGACACGGAAACGGGCTTTAGGGATGCAGCCCTGATTACCGCCGCCTATGGTCTTGGCGAAAACGTGGTTCAAGGGGCCGTCAACCCCGATGAATATCTTGTCTTTAAGCCGACCTTGAAGGCAGGCTACAAGCCCATCCTGAAAAAAGCCCTCGGTACCAAAGAAATCCGCATGGTCTATGACCTCGGTGGCACCAAGCTCACCCGCAATGAACCCGTGCCCGAGACGCTGCGGAAACAATTTGCCCTGAGCGATGAGGAAATTCTCACCCTCGGGCGCTGGGCTTGCCTAATCGAGGAGCACTACTCGGCTCTGCGGGGCACCTATACCCCCATGGACATCGAGTGGGCAAAGGATGGCATCACGGGTGAACTTTTCATCGTGCAGGCGCGCCCCGAAACCGTCCAATCCCAAAAAGCCACCAACATTCTGCGCAGCTACCATCTGGAAGCAAAAGGAACGCTCCTGGCCACGGGGCGGGCAGTCGGCGAAATGATTGGTCAGGGTCGTGCCCGCGTCATTCTCAATGTCAGGAATATCGATCAGTTCCAGGCGGGGGAAGTCTTGGTGACCCACCGCACGGATCCCGACTGGGAGCCGATTATGAAAAAGGCCAGTGCCATTGTCACCGATCAGGGGGGACGCACCTGCCATGCGGCAATCATTGCCCGCGAGCTGGGGATTCCTGCCATTGTCGGCTGCGGCGATGCGACAAACACCATTCCCAATGGCGCAGAAGTGACGGTCTCCTGTGCCGAAGGAGAAGAAGGGCACGTCTATCAGGGACTGCTGCCTTTCCACGTGGAGGAAGTGGCGCTGGAAAATTTGCCGCGTACCCGCACCCAAATCCTGATGAATGTGGGCAATCCAGAGGAAGCCTTCAGCTTGGCGGCAATTCCCAATGATGGGGTGGGGTTGGCACGCATGGAGTTTATTATTGCCAACCATATTCAGGCGCACCCCTTGGCGCTGCTCCACTACGATGAGCTGACCGATGAGGGGGCAAAGCAGAAAATTGCGGAACTTACCCAGAACTACACCGACAAGGCGGCATACTTTGTGGATAAGTTAGCGCAGGGGATCGGCACGATCGCTGCTGCCTTTTATCCCAAGCCGGTGGTGGTGCGCATGTCTGACTTCAAGAGCAATGAGTACGCCAACCTCTTGGGCGGTCGCCAGTTTGAACCCCCTGAAGAAAACCCGATGATCGGCTGGCGGGGCGCTTCCCGTTACTACGACCCCAACTATGCCGAAGGCTTTGCCCTGGAATGCCGCGCCATGAAGAAAGTGCGCGATGAGATGGGGCTGACGAATGTGATCCTAATGATTCCCTTCTGTCGGACGCCAGAGGAAGGACGGCGGGTGCTGGCGGAGATGGCCAAACATGGGCTAAAGCAGGGGGAAAACGGTCTCCAAGTCTATGTGATGTGCGAACTCCCCAGTAACGTGGTGTTGGCAGATGCCTTTGCCGAGGTCTTTGATGGCTTCTCCATTGGCTCCAATGACCTGACGCAACTTACCCTTGGGTTGGATCGCGATTCCGCCTTGGTGGCCCACTTGTTTGATGAACGTAATGAGGCGGTCAAACGCATGGTGGCGCAAGCCATTCAAACGGCAAAGGCCAAGGGGCGTAAAATCGGCATCTGTGGTCAAGCCCCCAGTGACTATCCGGAGTTTGCCCAATTCTTGGTGGCGCAAGGGATTGACTCCATTAGCCTCAACCCTGACTCGGTGCTGAAGACGATGCTGCAAATTGCCGAGGCCGAAAAACAAGCCTAGAACGCCCAAGCCGTTTGTAATGCATTTGGGGCAGGGAATCGAAGCCGCGATCGCTCTGCCCTTTTCTGTGGGTGACGGCAGCAAGTAGGATCAAAGAATCCGGTGGAGAAGGTTGACGTGGATACGGCGGCAATTCAGGAACTCATTACCTCTGCGGATGTGGGCGATCGCCTGCGGGGCATCAATCAACTGCGTACCCTTGATCCCACTGATGCCTTTCGGCTGATCCAACCCCTCAGCCAAGATGAAAATGCTCGGGTTCGCTATGCAGTGGTGAGCCAACTGGCCAGCCTCGGTCAGGTCAACCCCCAGCAAGCCCACGATCTGTTGCGCGATCGCCTGCTCCATGACCCCGAAATTGATGTCCGTGCCGCCGCAGCGGATGCCATGGCTGCCCTGCAAGTTCCCTTTGCCCTTGAAGATCTGGAAACGGCCTACCGCAGTACCCATGACTGGCTGTTGCAGTTTAGTATCATTGCCGCCTTGGGTGCCCTCGGAAATCCTGCTGCGGTTGGGCTGCTCACAGAAGCCCTGAATCATCCCCAAGAATTGGTGAAACTGGCGGCAATTGGTTCCTTGGGGGAATTGAAACAACCCGACAGCATTGAGCACCTGCGGCAGTTTGTCGAGTATCCCGACTGGCAAGTCCGCCATCGGCTGGCGATCGCCCTCGGTCAAATTAGTACACCTGCGGCTCGCCTGCTGCTTGAACAATTGGCCACCGATTCTGCCGCAGCGGTTGCTGAAGCGGCCCGCACCGGTTTAGCTCAGTTAACTGCTTAGCCTCGGTGGGTTACACGCTACCGGTTTTTGCGACGGCGGCGGCGGTGGCTGCCCTGCGTTGCCTCACGGAAGGGACTTGTCCTGAGGAAGTAACCCTTGCCCTGCTGCGCCCCAATCGCTGCGAAAGGTTTGTGATTGCCCAAGGGGCACCCTTAGATGACCAGCAGGCCTTGGCCATAACCTACAGTGAACCCAGTGATCCCCTTGATCTCACCCGCCATACCCCCATCTGGGCTTGGGTGCGTTGGCAAGACCTTGGCACTTCCCCAAAAATTCACATTGAGGGGGGCTTTGGAGTGGGGCGCGATCGCGCCACGGGCGAGGCGGCTATCTATCGTTATGCCCGCTTGCTGTTGACCACCAACCTGCTGCTCTACTGCCCCAAGGAGCGGGCGATCGCCGTCACCATTGTCCTGCCCCAGGGGCGAGACTTAGCAGCGCGCACCTCGAATGCTGCCTTTGGTATTGTGGAAGGCCTCTCCCTATTGGGCACCACCGCCTTAGCCCAACCCCTGACCGCCCCTGAGCAACTGGATCGCTATCGTCAAGATTTAGCCGAGAAAGCAGCCCAATCCCCAACCCTTGTCTTTTGCATTGGCGAGAACGGCCTACAAGTGGCCCAACAGCTCCGGATACCCCCTTCCCTCTGTGTGAAAACCGCCAACTGGCTAGGCCCGATGCTGGTGGCAGCAGCGCAACACTCTGTTCAACAGTTACTCCTGTTGGGTTACCACGGCAAACTCATTAAGTTAGCGGGGGGCATTTTCCACACCCATCACCATATTGCCGATGCTCGGCAAGAGATCCTCACCGCCTTTTGTGCCCTTGCCGGTTTAGACCAAAAGTGTCTGCAGCAGGTGTGGCAGGCACCCACAATTGAAGCTGCCCTCAAGTCTTTAGAAACCTTGGCTCCCCACGCCTTACCCCAAATTCTGCGCCGCATTGCCAACCGTATTGATGAGCGAGCCACTGCCTATCTCCATGCCCATTGTGCCGCTCCCCTTGGACGGTCATTACAGGTAGGCTGTGCCTTGTTTGGGGGCGATCGCCAACTTGTTGCCACCAGCGAAGTCGGAAGCATAATTTTGAGCAGGATTAGCATGCAGTAGGCCATAGTAATAGCTGCTCTTTTACAAGAAGCTCTGAAGAACTGAAACGCCGTCTACAGCATGAAACTGATGCTTGACAGCAGGAACGCTCGCAGATGATCTGCTGGCTAAAGCAGGAACGAGTTTACAGAGGAAGTAATAATTTAAGAAAAAAGTATTAAGATGTTACTCTATAATTCACAAAAAACACTATGGAGTTTTACGTGAACTCAGTTGTTTGTCAGTAATTTACTTCTGGCGATAATACTAATGCTAATTTCAAAATGGTGCTAATAAAGAAAGACTGGGTAATGAAGATTGACTCAATTGCATCCTGCCAGTGGATTTTGCTCTTGCCGACTGCCTTGGGTACTGCACTTGGCCGATAGAAGCAGCAAAGAGCTTCAACGGATTAGGCCATATCAGCCTTTTACAGAAGATTGATCGGGAAAAGTTAATTGCTGTTTGATAAAAAATAGATTTTTATTTAGTAAAGTATAGGATAACATTGAAATAACCTATAGGTTCTGCCCAAGCGCAGGTAGAACCCTCTCAACGGGGCAATTAGTCTATAGAGAAGATAACTGGTTTTAGACAAAAATCTATGGATTAACCTCCTCGTATTGACTTGTCTTGGGTTGAAAGGGGTGTCAAGGACTTAAAATTAGATTTGATAATATAAGAAACTAGAAAAGATTATCAATCATTATATTGTCAAAAGAAACCCCTCACCCTATGCTTGTTTTAGAGATAAAAAGACGGTGATTAACGTCACGATAACAATCGGCTATCCCGTCATTATTTTCTGTAGCGATCGCTCTGATTGCAACTCTAGCTTTTGTACTGCTTACCCTTATTCTAATTAGGAGAGCTTACTCATGCCAATTGCTGTGGGAATGATTGAAACGCGCGGATTCCCCGCCGTCGTCGAAGCAGCAGACGCAATGGTAAAAGCCGCTCGCGTCACCCTTGTGGGCTATGAAAAGATTGGGAGTGGTCGGGTCACCGTGATTGTGCGGGGTGATGTCTCCGAAGTGCAAGCCTCTGTGGCTGCCGGGGTGGATTCTGCCAAACGTGTCAATGGCGGAGAGGTGCTGTCTACGCACATCATTGCTCGTCCCCACGAAAACCTTGAGTACGTGTTGCCCATTCGCTATACCGAGGCAGTGGAGCAATTCCGAAACTAAGGGACTTGGCAGTTTGGTGGGGTTTTCAGTTGCATCGCTTATCGATCCTCTAGTTCTTAACTTGTTTGACGTTTAGGAGTTATTACAATGGCAATTGCCGTCGGTATGATTGAAACCCTTGGTTTCCCCGCAGTGGTGGAAGCCGCAGACGCAATGGTGAAAGCCGCTCGCGTCACCCTTGTGGGCTATGAAAAAATTGGGAGTGGTCGGGTCACCGTGATTGTGCGGGGTGATGTCTCCGAAGTGCAGGCTTCGGTTGCAGCAGGCGTGGAAAACGTGAAGCGTGTGAATGGGGGTCAAGTGCTCTCCACCCACATCATTGCCCGTCCCCACGAAAACCTCGAATACGTTCTGCCTATTCGCTACACCGAAGCGGTGGAACAATTCCGCGAAAGCGTTAGCGGTATCCGCCCGATGGGTCGCCCATAGTGAAAATCGCGCGAGTGTGCGGCACCGTTACCAGTACTCAAAAAGAAGACACCTTAACGGGAGTCAAGTTTCTCGTCTTGCAATATTTGGGTGAGGACGGCGAATTTTTACCCGACTACGAAGTGGCTGCGGATACGGTTGGTGCAGGACAGGATGAGTGGGTATTGGTAAGCCGAGGCAGTGCCGCCCGCTGTATTATCAATGGCACCGACAAACCCATTGACGCAGCCGTTGTCGCCATTATTGACACCGTAAGTCGGGATAACTATTTGCTCTACAGCAAACGTACCCAGTATTAGCATTGGAGACTTCTCCCTATGGCGGTTCAAAGCTATGCGGCACCTCCGACGCCGTGGTCTAGGGATTTAGCAGAGCCAGAGATTGCCCCCACGGCTTACGTCCACTCCTTTAGTAACCTCATCGGCGATGTCCGCATCAAAGATTATGTTCACATCGCCCCCGGCACTTCCATTCGTGCTGATGAAGGAACGCCCTTCCACATTGGCTCCCGCACTAACATTCAAGATGGCGTTGTCATCCACGGCCTCCAGCAGGGACGGGTGATCGGCGATGATGGCCAAGAGTACTCTGTCTGGATCGGGGATAATGCCTCAATTACCCACATGGCACTCATCCACGGCCCTGCCTACATCGGCGATGGCTGTTTTATCGGCTTTCGTTCGACCGTCTTTAATGCACGGGTTGGGGCCGGTTGTGTGGTAATGATGCACGTCCTCATTCAGGATGTGGAGATTCCACCGGGAAAATATGTGCCCTCGGGAATGGTGATCACGACGCAGCAGCAAGCGGATCGCCTGCCGAATGTGGAAGAGTCCGATATTCACTTTGCCCAGCACGTGGTTGGCATCAATGAAGCGCTGCTATCGGGGTATCACTGTGCTGAGAATATTGCCTGTATTGCCCCGATTCGCAATGAACTCCAGCGTCAAGAAGACCCACCCATCCTACACGTTGAAACACTCACCGGGGAAAAGAACACCATGACCGCAGATTATGGGACTCATGTCCGCCAATTGTTGCAGCAGGGATACCAAATCAGCTTGGAATATGCCGATGCGCGGCGGTATCGCACTAGCTCTTGGCAGAGTTGCCCAACGTTGATGGGACGGCAGGAGTCTGAAGTGATGACGGCGATCGCCCAACTATTAAAAGAACATGAGGGCGAGTATGTGCGCCTGATTGGCGTCGATCCCAAAGCCAAGCGCCGTGTTTTTGAGGAAATTATTCAACGCCCCGGTCAAGCAGCCGTGGCCAGTACCAGTAGCTATCGTCCTAGCGCAACGGTGAGTGCAGCCCCAGTGGGTTCCCTCGATGCCTCCGTTGTGGCTCAGGTGCGGCAGTTGCTCCAGCAGGGGTATCAAATTGGCACAGAGCACGCCGATGCTCGCCGCTATCGCACCAGTTCTTGGACCAGTTGTGCCCCTATCCAGTCCAAGCAGGAGCGGGAAGTCCTCGCCGCCCTTGAGGCCTGTCTGCAAGAACATGCTGGAGAATATGTGCGCTTGATTGGGATTGATCAAAAGCAAAAGCGGCGTGTGCTTGAGCAAATTATTCAACGGCCTGACGGGGCAGTAGCGATCGCTACAAAAGCACCCGCTCCAGTGGCGACTAGTCATGTCTCCGTCAGTTCTAGCGGCAATGAAACGGTTCTCAGTGCCGATCTGCTCAACCAAATTCAAGACCTGTTGCGCCAAGGCTGCCAAGTCACCACCGAGTATGCCGATCAGCGGCGCTTCCGTACCAGTTCTTGGCAAAGCGGTATCAAAATTACCTCTGCGCAACAAATCAATGACCTGAGTACCTTCCTTGCGGAGCACCAGCGGGACTATGTCCGCCTCGTGGGTGTGAATCCCCAAGCCAAACAGCGGGTACTGGAAACCATTATTCACCGTCCCAATGGCAAAGCCGCGAGTAATGGCAGTACCACCCGTGGTCAAGGATTTGCCCCGCGCTCAACAGCTGCTCCTCAAGCAAGCACCAGCAGCTACAACCTCAGTCAAGAGGTCGTCGAACAAGTCCGGCAACTGCTGCAACAGGGCTACACCCTCGGCTTAGAACACGTGGATGCCCGTCGCTACCGCACTAACTCTTGGCAAAGTGGCCCGCGCATTGAGGCCAAAAATCTCAATGAAGCCCTTGCAGCAATTCAGGCTTGCCTCCAAGAGTACAGTGGCGAGTACGTGCGGCTAATTGGCATTAATCCCGCCGGCAAGCAGCGGGTGGCGGAAATCCTGCTCCAACAGGCTGCTAAGTAGCCCTCCCTGTGAGGTGCCCCAATGCCCCTGCCGCCCTTAGCCCTGCCCCCCTCACCTGCGGTTCGCATTGTTGGTGATGTGGTGGTAGATCCCCAAACCGTTTTGGCACCCGGAGTGCTACTTTGGGCAGAAGCAGGGGCTGCAATTCGCATTGCCGCAGGTGTTTGCATTGGGATGGGCAGTGTCATTCATGCCCACGGTGGCACCATTGAAATTGGGGAAGGGGTCAACATTGGCGCGGGAGTGCTGCTCATTGGGGCAGTGACTATTGAACCCCATGCCTGTATTGGTACCAGTACCACCGTGATCCAAACAACGATTCCGGCCGGGGCTGTGGTGGCCGCCGGTTCTCTCCTTGGGGATACCAGTCGCCGTTGGCTCCCCCCCACAAAAACGAGTCACCCACAAGAGAGGGCGGCCTCCTCTGAGGATCCTTGGCAGGAACCAGCAGCAACCACCGATAGGTTAAAGAATTTCCCAGAGAATTCCACGCAAGATCAGCAGGACGCTACAGACTCTCCCTCTAGCAATCAGGAAAGTCCACCCGCTGCGGCACCAGAAACAACACCCTCGCCAGCACCTAAAGCAAGCGTGGTTTATGGCCAAGCCTACGTTAGTAAGATGTTTGCCAAGATGTTTCGGGTAGAGCCAATCCAGCCCCCCAGCGATAACAATGCCTTAGGAAGCAGTCAGTAGGGCAATGGTTTCCACATGGGCTGTTTGCGGAAACATATCAAGAGGCTGAATTTTTGTTAGTTGATAGGCACCGCTGTGACAAAGGTGGGCGAGATCCCGGGCTAGGGTGGCGGGGTGACAGCTCACATAGAGGATACGGTGGGGAGGGTTGCGGAGGATGGCATCGAGAACGGGGCGATCGCACCCTTTGCGCGGTGGGTCGAGAATTAGCACATCAATGGGCTGATGGAACTGGGGGAGCCACGCTTCTGCCTTGGCACAGAGAAAGCGGGCATTATTGATGCTGTTGTGTTGGGTGTTGGCGATCGCCTGCTGAACCGAGGCAGGATGCACTTCCACGCCGATTACTTCAGCCACAGAACTGGCAAGGGGCAAGCTCAGCGTCCCTACCCCGCAGTAAAGATCCACCAGTCGTTCACCCCCCGTTGGGGCAATCCACTTGCGGAGCGTTATCGCCAGTTGCTCTGCTTGGGTCGTATTGACTTGAAAAAATGTGGTGGAGGCAATCTGAAACCTCACCCCTGCCATCTCCTCCCACAGGTAGGGTCGCCCGGCCAAGACTTGGGTCTTGTCACCGAAGATGCGATTCCCCGCCTGATCATTGAAGTTGACACAGACCCCCACCACCCGAGGAAACTGCTGTAACCAATTTTCTGCCGCTGCCTGCAAGCCAGTAGGTAATTCCCCTGCCAGCACGAGGGTAATCAGCTGCTCTCCTGTGCGCTGACCGATGCGCAAACCAAGGTGACGAAACCCCGCTTCATGGGTGTGCTCGTTGTAGATGGGCCAAAGCTGTAACGCTTCCTTCAGGGCAGCCAAGAGGGAGTTGAGGCGCGGATCCTGCACCGGACATTGATTGAGATTGACCAAGCGATGGGAGCCTTTTTGGTAATAGCCGGCAACCACCCGACCATGGCGCCGAGCGAGGGGGTACGTCACTTTATTGCGATAGCCAAAGGGGTGAGGGGCAGCCAAAATCGGCAGGAAAGTTTGCGGTTCCAGATGACCAATGCGGGCGATCGCCTCCTTCACCAACTGTTCTTTGGCTGCCAATTGCGTCTCATAGGCCACGCACTGCCACTGACAGCCGCCACACTTATCGGCAACAATACAGCTTGGGCGCACCCGCTGTTCTGAGGGCTGCACCACCTCCAAGACTTTGCCGTGGGCATACTGCCGCTTCACATGGGTCAGTCGCACCCGCAGGCGATCGCCCGGCACCGTATCCGCCACAAAGACCACGCGATCCTGCCAGCGTCCTACCCCCTCCCCCGTGTGGTTCAAGGAGTCAATCGTTAACTCAATGGTGGCACCCTGCTGCCAAACGCTCATCAATTTCCGTCTAAAAGAACTAAACGTTAGGGTTAAGTTAAGCAGAGCCAGCAAGCTCTATTTTCACTGCTATACTGCTAGCGGTGCAATCCAGCGTTTGTACTGAAGTGATTTTGGAGTCGATCCCTTATGCTGAAGCGTCTTTCGCCTTGGTTACTGGCACTGGCACTCCCTGTAGGTGCCCTCTTTACGACCCCTGCCAAAGCAGCTAACTTTATCTCCCTCACCTATGGTCCGTTTCAGCGCTCTTTCCCCGTGTCGGAGCTAGAGGAATTTGTGTCCACCCAGGAAGCCACGGGAGAATTGCGCGCATTGATGCGGCTGGTTCCCAAAGACGACCAAGCCAAGCTCCTAGAATTCTTGGGTATGCGGCTGCCCTTTAACGTCGTGCAAACCGATAAAATTCTAGCCAGTCCGATTGGCAAAGATTTACTCAAACAATTTTCTCAGGTCACAATTCGCCGCGATAAAGCTGGTGAAGTGGCTCTCCGTGGTGCCATGCTTACTGCCGCTGCTTCCTCAGAAGGGTTGAGCATGATGTCGTTCTTGAAAAACTATCCTGCTGAAACCATTAACCTTGATTTGCGCAAGCTTAACCAAATGCTTAAGAAACAAGACGGCATTATGAGTATGCTAGGGAAATTGCGCCCATAGCGATATGAGCTAGACGAACGATTCCAGTGCAGGGGTGAGGTAGCCCCTGCATTTTTTCCCAATCTACTCCTGCTCCTGCAACCACGTCCACCAGCGATTCAGAGGGGCATAGAGCAAAGGCGCCCAAAGACTACTCACAATTGCCGAGCTAAGCGCCACCTGCCGATGGTGTTCCCAGATGTCCTCTAGGGGAAAACCACTGCCAAGGCTCATTTGGATTGCGATGACCGTTTGCTGCAGGATGGCCATTGCAAAGGTGATTAGGGCAACAGAAATAAAGTCCTCAGAAACAAAGCGTTGCTTTTGCATCAAGGCGGTCAATGCCCCCACAAAGGCTAAACTGACTGCGTGGCTAGGGTGAGCACTGACTAAACCATCTTGAATCCAACCAAGGGCAATACCCGCCAGTACCCCCTGACCCCACGATCGCTTGACGCTCCACACCACCACCCAAATTAAAAACCAGTCGGGCACCAATAGATGCAAGTTGGGCAAGTGAATAAAGCTCAGCAGGGCACAGAGTCCCACAGAGCCAATGATAATCAGGCAGTTGAGGCTAGTTCGGTATAAGCGTGTCTGTTGGTTCAGCATAGGGAATGACGGTTACCCACTCAAGGCGATCAATCGGTGCGCCGAGAATGACTGTGGCATGGGGACGGGTTGGGTCGCTGAGTTCCACCGATTGTACTTCCCCAATGGGAATGCCGGCTGGATAGAGACTGCTGAGGGCTGAGGTATAGAGAACATCCTTGGGCTGCACTTTCGGGTCTTTCTCCAAAAACTCAACAATCACCTGCTGGCTGAGTTGTCCGCGTAGAATCCCCATTTGTCGCGTCCGACCGACCACTACCCCCACCCGACTGGCGGGATCCGTAAGTAACATCACCCGACTAGTATTGGGGGTAATACTGGTAATGCGCCCCACAAGGCCGCCGTTGCCGATGACGACTGAGCCAATCGTGAGACCTTGACGACTACCCTCTCCCAAGAGGAGCGATCGCCACCACTGATCGGTACTGCGACCAATCACCGGCACAATGTGACCCTTGAAATTAGGCAACATCGGTGCATTCAGCATTTGCCGCAACCGCTGGTTTTCTGCTTGGACAGCGGCCAGTTGCTGCTCCAGTTGCCACGTGCGAGCTTGAATCAGAGCCTGCTGATCTTCTACTGCGCCTTGAAAGGGCAAATTGAGAAGGCGATACAGTTCACGAATTGCTGCCCCATTCGTCTCGCGCAAGACCCAAGCACTCGTGAGTACCAAAGCCGCAAGGAAGAGGCCACTTGCATATCGTCCCCACCAGCGCAGCAAAAAAGCCATGGCCGCTGATCCTTAACCAATGACTGCCGGTTGGTTAGAAAAGACACGGGCTAAGTCTTTGAAATTTTCCAGTACGCGACCCGTGCCCATGACCACACACCGTAGCGGGTCGGCTGCCACATGGACGACAATGCCTGTTTCATGGCTAATGAGGGTATCTAGACCCCGCAGCAGGGCACCGCCACCGGCCAGCATGATACCGCGATCTACAATGTCTGCCGCCAATTCTGGAGGTGTCCGCTCAAGGGTGCGTTTAATGGCTTCAATAATGGCTGAGAGGGGTTCGGCCATGCTTTCACGAATTTCTTCTGCTTTGACCACGACCGTGCGCGGCAGGCCGGAGAGTTGGTGTAACCCCCGCACTTCCATGGATTCAGAGTCATAGCTGTCGTTGGGGTAGGCAGAGCCAATGCGAATTTTGATCTCTTCAGCCGTGCGTTCGCCAATAATTAGGTTATGTACTTTCTTCAAATACTGGACGATCGCTTCAGAAATTTCATCCCCAGCAACGCGAACAGATTCACTTAAAACGGTGCCCTGCAAACTAAGAACTGCCACCTCGGTTGTGCCACCGCCAATGTCCACAATCATGTTGCCGGTTGGTTCTTCCACAGGCAGACCTGCACCAAAGGCGGCAGCGACGGGTTCATCAATTAAATACACTTCCCGCGCTCCAGCACCCCGCGCCGCATCCTCAATGGCACGGCGTTCGACACCGGTCACACCACTGGGAATACCAATCACCACACGGGGGGCAAACAAATTCTTACCGCCGTGCACTTGGCGCATAAAGTGCTTCAGCATCAGTTCAGCACGCTCAAAATCAGCAATCACACCATCCCGCAGTGGACGTACGGCGACCACATTGCCCGGTGTCCGCCCCAGCATGCGCTTTGCCTCAGCACCAACGGCAAGGGGTTGTTTGGTGTTTTGGTCAATGGCAACAACAGACGGTTCCTCTAAAACCACACCCCGTCCCGACACATAAACGAGTGTGTTGGCCGTGCCCAAGTCAATGCCGATGTCTCGTGATAGCCGACTAAATACTCCCACGATGGTGTACCCCTTCCTTGAATTCTGTTGATCGTAACAGTGCTGTTACCAAAAAATGTGATGGCAAGATTGTATTACGTTTTGTTTGGAAAATCTTGGTGAGTTATCCATCTGTCGAGATTGTTTGCTAAAGGAGATGAGTCCTTGAATTTCTTGGCTTGTTGCCCAAAGTAGGCTATTGATTCACAGCATCCTCTTCATCGGGGTCACTCAAGGCCATGCCATTGGCTTCACGCCGCAAGGTTTGCCGCTGTTGCTGGGTGACTTCGATACCGACGGCGATCGCTTCTTTGAGGCGCTCTAACGTCGCCTGCCAGCGTTCTTGGGTGGTTTCTGAAAGGCGATCGCGATGTTGCTCAAAACTGGCAGTAATGTCTTCGAGCAGTTCGGGTAGGGCATCAGCGGACTTGCGCAGTAGTTGTCGGGTTTCTTTGCCAGAGCGGGGCGCAATCAACAGCCCCACGACTGTACCGATCGCACTTCCTAGGAGCAAACCACCCCAAAAGGCACCACCGCTACCCTGTTGCCGACTCATCGCTTTCTCCTTCGGAAACAGACACCGTACCGCCCTATCCAGCTTATCAAGGTTAAAAACAGACGAACATTGCGCTGTTGCCGACGCCATTTGGGCAATTGCGATCGCAAGCCTGCGACGCCTCGCTGGCCAAGGATGATCACCTCAGGGGCACCGCCTAAGACCCCATGGGTACTGCGCTCCGCATCCAGTAGAGCACGGGACACCCCCCGCAAAATCTGTCGCAGCTTGACCAACTGCCACGCCAACCATAATGCAATTAGCGCAATCAGGCAATTGCAGCCAATCACAATCCAGACCATTCGTGGCGTAGGGGGCATTGACGTTCGGAGTTACTGGTTCATCTTTTCATAGATTGCCACAGCGGAGGGCGATGTGCGGCTGAGTAGACTAAGAGTTGATGATACTCAACAGTGTGGTGAAATTGCTTCCAAAACGAAAATGTCGGCGAGGAATACGGCCTTGGCTGGTGTCGCTGTTGCTGGCTACACTGATTATGGGCGGTGGGTTAGCTAGTTGGTACCATTGGCGATCGCCCCCTTTGACTCCGCTTTACACACTCACGGTGGAGGCGCCCCCCCAACGTCGGCAAACCCTGGAGCAATGGGCACAGTCTGCAGACCCCCTCAGGCGCGATCGCGCCCGCTATCTTTTGGCCGTAGAAAGCCTGAGGCAAAAGAACCCCCAAGCCACACTTCGCCGGCTCCAAGGCCTTGAGCAAACCTACCGCCCCATGGCCGCCCCGATTCTCTTGCTGCGGGCGGAGGCCTATCGCCAACAAGGAGACAACCGCAAGGCCAAGGAAACGTGGGAACAGGTGCTGCGGGATTATGGCCATGAACCTGAGGCGGCAGTGGCGCTTCTGAGCTTGAACCAACCCCAACGGGCGATCGCCCGCTTTCCGCAGCATCCTGCCGTTGTTCAGTACGTGGCCGAACAGTTAGCCAAGAATCCCGATCAGGTGCCCTACCTGAAGCTGGTGGCGCGCTACGGCCTTTTTCTCAAAGACTACGGCACCTACCTTGAAATTTTGCGTCAGCGCTACGCCGATCAACTCACCCCGGCCGATTGGGAAGCGATCGCCTTTGGCTACTGGGAAAAGATGCAGTATGCCCCTGCCGCCGCCGCCTATGCCAAGGCTCCCCCTAGCCCCTTGCATCTCTATCGGGTGGGTCGAGGACGACAACTGGCCGGCGATATCGGCGGTGCCATCAGCGCCTATCAAGCTCTTGTGAAACGCTTTCCCAACAGCTCAGAAGCTGCCCTTGCCCAACTGCGCCTTGCCCATTTGGCGAAAACCCCGGCGGAGCGTTTGCCTCTGCTGGCCAAGTGTCTTCAGCTGGCAACTCAAAATAAAGCGCCGGCGATCGCTGCCGATGCCCTCCTTGCCCAGTACCAAACCTACAGGGAACTGGGGAATGCCCAGGGAGCACAGCAGAGCCAACAGCAACTTTTCAAGGGCTACCCCCACAGCACGGCGGCAGCGGAACTGCGCTGGCAACTGGCCCAAGGGGCGGCTCAAAAACGGCAGTGGGCGGCGGCACAACGGTGGGTGAGTGACCTGCTCCAATTGAACCCCGACAGTGAGCTGGCACCCCAAGCCGCCTTTTGGCAGGGAAAATGGCAAGGGGAGGCAGGACAATTCCAAGCCCAAGGCCGAACTTGGCAGTTACTGATAGAGCGCTACCCTCACACCTACTATGCTTGGCGGGCGGCCGGTCTGCTCAAAAAGCCGGTGGGCACCTTTACAACCCTGCGGCAACAGCGACCCACGGTGACCGGCGATCGCCCCCCGCTTCTTCCTCTGGCAACGGGCAGCCCAACCCTGCGGGAATTGTACCTACTGGGGCAATCTCAGGAGGCTTGGCAACGCTGGCAGTGGGAATTTCAGAATCGGGTGACACCCACAGCGGCAGAGCAACTGACCGATGGCCTCATTCGCCTAGGGGTAGGGGAATACCTCGATGGCCTCTTTATGCTGCAAAACCTGTTTACGCGGGCTGCCCGTGAACCGGAGGTGGCAACCTTCCTTGCTCCCCTTCGCCGCGATGTCCGCTTTTGGTATGCCCTTTACCCCCTGCCCTACTGGGAACTGGTGCGAAAGTGGTCCTTGGCGCGCAACTTGAATCCCCTCTTGGTGATGGCCTTGATTCGCCAAGAATCCCGCTTTGAAAAGGACATTCGCTCGGCGGTGGGGGCCACGGGCTTGATGCAGCTGCTGCCGGAGACGGCCGCTTGGATTGCCGAGAAGTTGAACCTAAAGAGCTATTCCCTGGTGGATCCGGAGGACAATATCCGCTTGGGGACGTGGTACGTTGACTATACCCACAATCAGTACCATCAGAACACCCTCTTGGCCTTGGCTAGTTACAATGCCGGGCCTGGAAACGTCAACCGCTGGTTAGCGCGGTTTGATATGCGTGATCCCGATCGCTTTGTGGAGTCCATTCCCTTTCCGGAGACCCATGGCTATGTCAAGGGTGTCTTAGAAAACTACTGGAACTACCGGCAACTCTATGCCCGACCCTAAAATCGTTTATTCTCTACAGAAGAACAAGGTTGAATCATGGATCAAGAGATTCCTGTTGCGGAGCGACTCCAACCCATCACAAAAGGCAAAGCAGAACCTCGGCGAGGGAGATGGGCGATCGCCAGCTCACTTGTCCTTGTGGGTTTAGTAGGCGGGGGAGCAGCGTGGTTCCACAGTCGCCCTGCTGAATCTCCCCAAGCTACAGAAACGGCCTCAATGGTCACGCCGACGGAAAACCTGTTGGGACATCTGCCCTACGAGGAAGCCCCCCTCTCACAACTGACACCGGTGAGTGCCGATGGTCAAATCAAGTTACGGCGAGCCGCAGCAGAGCGATTTCGCGCCATGGTTGCCGCCGCACAGCAGGAAGGAGTGGTGTTGATTCCCCTTTCCGGCTTTCGCTCCAAACAGGATCAGGACTACCTCTTTTTCCGGGTCAAGGAGCAACGCGCCCAGGGAACAAGGGAACGGGCTTTGGTGAGTGCGCCCCCCGGCTACAGCGAACACCATACGGGCTATGCGATTGATATTGGGGATGGCCAACGACCCGACACCCATCTTAACGAAACCTTTGAGGATACGCCGGCGTTTCAATGGCTGCAAAAAAATGCCGCCCGCTTTAGTTTTGAATTGTCCTTTCCCCGCCACAATCCCCAAGGCGTCAGCTATGAACCTTGGCACTGGCGCTTTGTGGGCGATCGCCACAGTCTGCAAACCTTCTACAAAGCACGACAACTGACCTCGAGGAATGAGCCATGAGAGGATTTGCCCATCGCGCGGTTTTGGTGACAGGTGGCACCGGAGGACTGGGGCAAGGGGTGGTGCCGGTTCTCTTGAGTCAAGGCTATACCCTGACGATTCCCTACATTGAGGCCGCTGCCCGTGAAGCCCTTGAAAAACAACTGACCGCCGCGGAGTTGGCCAATGTGCGCTTTGTGGCCGCAGATTTGAACAACGAAAGTGAAGTGGCCGCCCTCGTGGAGCGCATGCCGCAGTTGGATGCCGTGGTTCATTTGGTGGGTGGCTTTTGCAGGGGGGCAACGGCGCAATTTCCCCTCGGTGATTGGCAGCAGAGTTTTCGCCTCAATGTGGAGACCACCTTCTTGGTGTGTAAACACGCCCTGAAACGCATGCAGGCACAACAATATGGGCGCATTGTCACCATTGGCTCCCGGGGAGCCGTTGAACCGGCAGCAGAACTGGCGGCCTATTGTGCCGCAAAAGCCGCCGTCGTGGCCTTCACCCGGGCGATCGCCGCTGAAACCAAAGGCCAAAATATCACCGCCAACGTGATTCTGCCCAGCATCATTGACACACCTGCCAATCGAGCGGCGATGGGAGCAGCGCAAGCGACAAATTGGGTGAGTCCTGTGGCCATTGGCGAGCTGATTGCCTATCTCATTTCCGAGGGCGCGGCGGCCATCAGTGGTGCTGTGATTCCCATCTATGGCAATGCCTAGAGGCAGGGGCCATGCTCTTTATCATTTTGCTGATTCTGCTTTGTACGGTTGCCAATGTCTTTACCGAGGTACTGCTTCTCACGCCCCTAGAGGGGTTACGCGCCGTTCATATTCCCGCAATGGTCTTTTGGGGGGGTCTCCTCCTCCTTTTGGCTTGGATCATGGGAGACTAGGGCACCCCCGATTGGCTAAATGCGGCAATTTGGGCAGCCGCCACCTCTAAACAGGGGCGATCGCGCACCAAGGCAAAGCGGACATAGCCCTCTCCTCCTTCACCAAAGCCTGAGCCTGGAGCCGCTGCAATCCCCGTGGCCTGCACAAGGGCTTGACAAAAGCCAAGGGAATCCCGTTGCCAAGGTTCGGGCAGTTGCGCCCACACATACATCGTCGCCGGCGGCAGGGGCACCGGCCAGCCGTGATCGGCAAGGGCTTGAACAAAGGTATCGCGCCGCTGCCGAAAAATTTCCCGGGTTTGCCGGACACAGGTTTGATCCCCCGTGAGGGCAGCAACGGCGCCCCGCAGAATACCGGCGTACTGGTTAAAGTCAATCACTGATTTAATTTGGCGCAGGGCTGCAATGACATCGGCACGGCCAACGGCAAAGCCCACGCGAAAGCCACCCATGTTGTAGGACTTAGAGAGGCTATAGAACTCAATGCCCACTTGGCGATCGCGATCCACGTCAAAGATCGAGGGGGCGCGCTCTGCCTCAAAGACCAGATCGATGTAGGGAAAATCATGCACCAGCAAAATGCCGTGGCGATCGCAAAACTCAACCGCCGTCTTAAAAAAGTCTAAGGGGGCAACCGCCGTGGTGGGATTGTGGGGATAGCTGAGAATCAGCAGTTTGGCCTGCTCTCGCACCGACAGGGGAATGGCCTCCAAATCCGGCAAAAAGTGATTTTCTGCCCGCAGGCGTAACGGATACAGTTGTCCCCCTGCCAAATACACGCCCCCCGCATGGGAGGGATAGCCCGGATCCAGCACCAAGGCATACTCTTGGGGATTCATCACCGCAAGGGGTAAGTGCGCCGTCCCCTCCTGGGAACCGATCAGCGTCAGCACTTCCCGCTCGGGATCCACCCTGACGCCAAAGCGACGCTCAAACCAAGTGGCCGCCGCCTGACGAAAGGCCGCCGTACCGGCAAAGAGTTGATAGCCATAGGTACTGGCATCGCCTACCGCAGCTGCAATGGCCGCCAGAATGTGCTCGGCGACGGGCAAATCGGCAGAGCCAAGGGAAAGATCCACAATCGGCTGCCCGCTGGCCGCCACCGCCGCCTTCGCCCGATCCATGGCATCAAAGACATTGCGCTGAAAGTACCGCAGGCGATCGGCCAGCTTCATGCCGCCACCTCCGTCTCCGTAGAAAGCAGCGCCTCCACAAATTCAAAGCTATTAAAGGGGCGCAGATCCTCAATGCCCTCGCCGGCCCCCACAAAGCGAATCGGGAGTCCCAATTCCTGTACCACCGCCAAGGCCACCCCCCCTTTGGCCGTACTGTCTAACTTGGTGAGGATGACGCCGGTGAGCTGCGCTGCCTCTGCAAAGACCTGGGCTTGACGCAAACCATTTTGACCAAGGGTGGCATCGAGCACCAGTAGCGACTCGATTTCAGCATTGCCTGCCTTTTTATCAATGATGCGGCGGATTTTCTTGAGTTCCTCCATCAGGTTGGCCTTGTTTTGCAGGCGACCGGCGGTATCCACCAGCAGCAATTCTGTACCCCGGGCTTGGGCAGCCCCAATGGCATCAAAAACAACGGCAGCCGGATCCGTATTTTTGCCGGGGTTAGCAATCACCTCGACATGGGCGCGCTGTCCCCAAATTTTCACCTGTTCCGTGGCGGCTGCCCGAAAGGTATCTGCTGCTGCAATCAGACAGCGATAGCCCGACCGCGTGGCAATGTGGGCCAATTTACCAATGGTGGTGGTTTTGCCAACGCCGTTGACCCCGGCAATCAACCAGATATTGAGTATGCCTTTTTTCGGGGCAAAGTCGCGGCGGTAGCCTGCTTGAAAGGGGCGATCAAGGATGTCCCGCAGAATCTCTTTGAGGTAGGCGATCGCCCGCTCGGCCGGCAGGCTCTCTTGGCGAATTTTGGTTTGCAGCGCCCCAATAATCTGATCCGTGGCCTTGACCCCCACATCCGATTGCAACAGCAGCATCTCAATTTCCTCGACCGCCTCCCGACTCAGGGGGCCTTGGCCGACGATCGCCCGCAGTTGATGCACCAGTCCACGCCGGGTTTTCCCCAGCCCTTGACGCAGGCGTTGCAACCACGTAATTTCCTCGATATCCACGTCCTCTGGGCGCCGCCCTTGGGCTGCCAGCACCTCCGCCGACCACAAAAAGCCTGCATCCAAGACAAGGGAGGGGGTTGGTTCTTCAGGCTCCGCAGCGGCCGCAGGTTCACCCACAGGCTGGACAGGGGCAGGTTCAGCAACGGCGCTTGCTTCAGCGGCCTCCGAAACGGCAAGGGAGCTATCTGCCGCTGTCTCTTGACCGGCTTCAGGGGTTTCAACGGTTGCAGCACTCTCCGCTTGCTGGCGCGCTTGAATAGACTGGAGTGCCGTTTTTGCCCAGTTGAGGATGCCGGGGGAAGCGGTGGATTCAGTAGATTCTGCGGCCGGTGCTTCCGTTGGGGTTTCTGCGGGGGGCGATGGCTCCTCACCACTGCCGCCAAACTTGCGTCGAAACCAATTAAAAACCATGCCCTATCCTTTCTGAACTTGCCTATTTTCCAGAATAGCCTTGATTCTCTGCTAAAAAGGCTTGCAGGCGATCGCCCACCAAGCGGCTCACCGCCGGATGACCCACCACCAAGGGCGGCCAGTGCTGCACATCGGCGCGATTGTAGCGGGGCAGCTCCCCGTTGACATAGGTAAAGGCGCCCCCCGCCTCCTGCATGATCAAATCCGGAGCCGCCAAATCCCAGTCCTTGGGGGCACTGCGTCCGCTGAGGCTAATGTATACATCCGCCTCCCCTTGGCAAATACTCACCGTCTTGCAGCCCATGCTGCCCATGGGAATTTGCCGCACTGCCCCCAACGTTCTCAAAAAGGCCTGGAGACGCTCTCCGCTGTGGCTGCGGCTGAGGACTACTCGCAACGGCTGTCCTTCGGTGGGGGGGTGAACCCGCAGTCGCGTTGTACCTTGGCGGGTCTCTCGATAGGCGCCTGCGCCGGCAATGGCCGTGTAGATTACCTCCTGCTCCGGCCAAACAACGGCGGCCAAACAGGGACGCTGGGCATGAACTAGGGCAACGTGAATGGCGTATTCCCCCGTTTGCTGCAAAAAGTCATAGGTGCCATCGAGGGGGTCAATGATCCACTGGTAGGGCTGGGGCAACGGTTGGCCTGGAGTGTAGGTCTCTTCTGTCAAATAGCCAAACTGGCTGGGGGGAAAATGAGCTTGGAGGGCGTGGCGCAAAAAGGTGTCAACGGTTTGATCGGCAAGGGTGACGGGATCACCCCCTTTGTCTTGCACTGTTAAGTCCTTCACCTGACGGTAAAACCGGCGCAGTTGCTGCAGGGCTTGCCACAGGATCGGGCGCAGGGTGGCAAGGGTATTTTGCAGATCAAGGGGGGCGGACATTGTTTTAAGCTGCCTCAACGTGAAGACCACGGGGAATCGCGGCAATGAGGGTGCGGGTATAGTCGTGCTGCGGCTGTTGGTAAACGGCTTCGGCCTCACCCATTTCCACAATTTCGCCATTGTACATAACCATGAGGCGATCGCTCATGAATTTGACCACACTGAGATCGTGGGAAATAAAAAGATACGTCAGTTGAAACTCCCGCTGGAGTTCTTTGAGCAAATTCAGCACCTGCGCCTGCACCGACACATCCAAAGCCGAGACTGCTTCATCACAAACGACAAACTCTGGATTCAAGGCCAAGGCCCGGGCAATGCAAATTCGCTGGCGTTGCCCCCCCGAAAACTCGTGGGGATAGCGGTGCTGGGCTTGGGGATCAATGCCCACCCGTTCCAAGAGATAGGCCACCCGCTTTTGGTGTTGTCGCCTCGATTGATGAGGGCGGTGAATCCGCAGGGGTTCTGCCACCAGCTCGCCGATGGTCATTCGCGGATTTAAGGAACTGTAGGGGTCTTGGAAAATGAGTTGCATCCGTTGCCGCAGGGGGCGCAGTTGGCGAGGCGATAAATGGGTGATGTCGCGATCGCCAAAGATAATTTTTCCCTGCGCCGGTTCTAGGAGACGCAAGAGGGTGCGGCCTAGGGTGGTTTTGCCACAGCCCGATTCCCCCACCAAGCCAAGGGTCTCCCCCTTACGAATCGTAAAGGAGACCTCCCGAACAGCAGTGACAAAGCGCCGCCTCCCCGCCACGGGATACCTTACCCAGAGATGCTCCACCCGCACCAAGGGGGGTTGAGCGGCCAAATGCGCCAAGCGCTCCTGCTGCTGCTGAGGGGAAATCACTTCTAAAGGCGGAGGAGAAGCCCCTAGAAAATCCGCCACCGTGGGCAGAATGGCGAGGCGGCGATCCAAACGGGGACGACAGGCCAATAGCCCCTTGGTGTAGGGGTGTTGGGGATAGCAGAACACTTGCTGCACCGGGCCGGATTCAACAATTTGCCCTTGGTGCATGACAATGACCTGATCCGCCAATTCCCCAACAAGATTGAGATCGTGGGTTACAAAAATCAATGACAAA
This sequence comes from Thermosynechococcus sp., assembly GCF_046299635.1. GTDB lineage: Bacteria > Cyanobacteriota > Cyanobacteriia > Thermosynechococcales > Thermosynechococcaceae > Thermosynechococcus. The sequence goes on from NZ_JBKBHV010000008.1 coordinate 90,088, forward strand.
TGATACTGTTGCTGCAACTCCCGCAGAAGCTGTAGGATCGCCGCCTGCACTGTGACATCGAGGGCAGTGGTGGGTTCATCGGCAATCAGGAGTGGCGGCGAAGCGGCCATGGCCATGGCAATCATGACCCGCTGGATTTGCCCCCCGGAAAGTTGGTGGGGATAGCGACGGAGAAACCGCTGTTTTTCCTCAAGGGGGTCTGCGGGGTTGAGCAGATGCACCTGCTCAAGGAGGGCGATCGCCCGCCGTTGCACCTGTGGCCGTGGGAGTCGCCGCTGAGGATCAATGGCCTCCGCCAGTTGAAAACCAATGGAATAGACAGGATTCAGAGAACTCATGGGTTCTTGGAAGACCATACTGATTTGGCGACCGCGAATCTGCTGCATCTGGCGCGGGGTGCAGCGCAGCAAGTCAAGGGCTTCCCCCTCTGGCTCCGGCTGAAACCACGCTTGGCCGTGGCTAATGTGTGCCGGCGGCAACAGTAACTGCAAAAGCGCCAAACAGGTTACCGACTTGCCTGACCCCGACTCTCCGACAATGCCAAGGGTTTGCCCCCGCTCAAGGCTAAAGGAAATCCCATCCACTGCCCGCAGGGTTTGATCCGCTTGGCGAAAGTCAACGGTGAGGGCTTCAACACGCAAAAGGGGGGACGACATCGCAGGGCAACCCAACTCGGAATAATCCTAGAATAGAGGCGATTTTGGCACTCGGCCATGGAGTTGATCGGTTTTGGGGTTGGCCTGCTGTTGGGTCTGATGGTCTGGTTCTGGCAGTGGCAGCAAGTGCGACAGGCTTTGGAAGCGCTCCTTGAGCAGTACACCACCGCTTCCTTCAAATCCTCACCGTGGCAACGGCTGCGAACCCTAATTCACCAACAGCGACAAGAACAAGAACGCTGCCATCGGAAAATACGGCGCTGTCAAACGCTCCTTGAATATGCCCCCATTGCCTATCTGGAGGTGGATGACACGGATTGTGTGGTCTGCTGTAATGCGGCGGCGCGATCGCTCCTAGGGTTGGTGAAGCCTGAAGGCCGCCTTTTGCTGGAACTCCTGCGCTCCTATGAATTGGATTGTCTGATTGCAGAGGTGCGGCAAGAGGAAACAATGCGGGAGCAGGAATGGCCCTATGCCTACCTCACACCGACCGGCCAAACCAAGCGCAAACCCCTGCGGGCACGGGGACTCTTTCTTGGGGAAGGGCATGTGGGTGTGTTCATTGAGGACTGCGAAGAGGTGGTGCGGCTGCGGGATGAGCGCGATCGCTGGGCAGCGGATGTTGCCCATGAATTAAAAACCCCCTTGACCTCGCTGCGCCTTGTGGCGGAAACCCTGCAGCAACGGGTGCCGGAGTCCTTACGCAATTGGGTGGATCGCCTCCTCGAAGAAATTATCCGCCTCAGCCTCTTAGTGCAAGAACTTCTAGAACTCAACCGCCTCAGCCACACGCCTGCCGATAGCCTAGAGCGACATCCCCTTGACCTTGTCCAACTCATTGACACGGCATGGCAATCCCTCACTCCTCTCGCTGCGGCCAAAAACATGCACCATCAGTACACAGGCCCAGAGCAATTTCCCTACTGTGGCAATGAATCGCAACTGTTTCGGCTCCTCGTCAATCTCTACGACAACGCCATTAAATACGGTCCTGTGGGGGGTCAAGTCATGACTCGGTTGTTGAGCGATCGCCAAGGCGGTTATCTTTGCCTTGAAGTCATTGATACCGGCAGTGGCTTTCCCCCCAAAGACTTGCCCCATGTGTTTGAGCGGTTTTATCGGGCGCAAGCACGGCGGCATCGCTTTGTCATTCCCACCGATGGGGAAGGACGGATGCCTCCCGTCGGGAGTGGTAGCGGTTTAGGGTTAGCCATTGCCCGCCAAATTGTGGAATGCCATGGGGGCTATATACAGGCGGCCAATCATCCCGACTATGGCGGCGCATGGTTGCGCATTTATCTGCCGCTGATTTCACCTTAGTTTTCTATAATTCCTTGGCTACCCAGCGATCGCGCCCCAATGACTTTGCTTCATAGAGGCAGTGGTCGGCCAATTGCAGCAGGTCTTCAGGGGCATGGTCGGCGCTGGGCACCGTGGTGGCAATACCAAAGCTGGCCGTGAGCGTTGAGCTGACCGGGCTTTTCACATGGGGAATGGCGGCTTCCACCAGGGCAGCCCGTACGTTCTCGACAACGCAGAGGGCACCCCCTTGACCGGTATGCGGTAGGATCAGGGCAAATTCCTCACCCCCAAAGCGGGCAGCCACATCGCCGGCTCGCTGGAGGCATCGCTCTAATATCTGCGCCACCTGTTTGAGAATTTGATCCCCCTGCAAGTGGCCATAGTGATCGTTATAAGCCTTAAAGCAGTCAATATCCAACAGCACCAAGCTCAGAGCAGATTTTTCCCGCTGACAGCGACGCCATTCTTTGGCCAGCAGCTCATCAAAGTAGCGACGATTGCCGATATCGGTGAGGCCGTCTAAATAGGCCATCTGTTGTAGATTGGCATTGGCTTGTTCTAGGGCTTGGTACATTTCCGCCTGTTGCAGCGCCACCGTCAAGGGTTCCGCAATACGTTGCAGCAGGAACAACTCCTCCCGCTGCCAGAGGCGAGGGCTACGACAATGGTGGGCAATTAACAGTCCCCACAGATCCTGACCCTGGAGCAGCGGCACCACGAGATTGGCCTGAACTTGCAGGCTCATTAGTAGCTCACGATAGCAATCCTGTAACTGTGCTTGATGAACATCGCTAATGCTGACAGTACGTCCTTCGAGAAAGCGCTGGGCAGTTTCCTTGCTAAAACAGGGGTCGTGGATCACTTGACCCAAAATCGAGTACTGGGGCAACGTCGTGGTTTCCACTTCAACAATGCCACTGCCATCCGCTAAAAAGCGGTAGATTAGCACGCGATCGCTCAAAAGCAGTTGTTGAATACTGGTGACTGCCCGCTGCAAAATCTCCTCTAGCCGAATGGATTGGCGAATATCCTGAATGATGGTGCTGACGATAATTTCCCGCTCGAGTGACGTCTTGAGCCGCTCTTGGGTGCGCTGTTGATCCGAGACATCCAAAAGAACGCCGTGGAGCAGTTGGCTGTGGGGGTCAAGCTGGCCGCGATCGCTCAACCAGCGGAAACAGCCATCCCGATGTTGAATGCGATAGGTGGTACTGTAGGCCCGCTGCTGCTGAATCGCCTGCTCGATTTCCCGTTCTGCCAAGGCCAAATCCGGAGGCGGGATAATCTGGCGCAGATCCGGCAAATCTTGGGGAAGGTAGCCCGTGAGTTGATAAATCTGATCGCTGACATAGCTAAATTGCCACAGGCGATCGCGCCGATAGAGCGCCACCGGTAAATGACTGATGAGCGTGTTGTAGCGCTGCTCACTCTCGGTAATGGCCACCGTGATCGCCTGTTGCTGAGACAGTTGCCACCGCAGTTCTGCTGTTGCCTTATTGAGTTCGCGGGTGAGCACCTGAATCACCCCTTGGGCTTCGGTAATGTCAATTGCTGCCAACAGATTACTTTGGGTCACAATGCCCACCATTTGCCCCTGGTTATCTACCACCACGACCCGCCGCACCTGATGCTCTTTGAGAAAATGATTGACCTGCCACAAACTTTGATCGGGCGTCACCGTCAGCACAGGCTGCGACATAATACTACCAACCGTTCCTGTAAGCACACCCCCTTGGCAATGCAGTGCCTCAAAAATATCCTTCTCGGTAATAATGCCGCGCGGCAGCATGCCATGGGATGTTTTTTCTGGAACCACCAAACTGGTGACCTCCCGTTCGGTCATCAGGACAGCGGCCTCCTGTAGCGAAGCCTCCGCCGCAATCGTGGCCACATCGGGCACCATCACCTCCGCCACCCGCTTGATCCGCAACAGATCCACCGGACGCAGCCTTTCCCGAAAGGCTTGGCGAGTCAGCAGTCCCTCAACTCGTCCCGAGGCATTGATCACCGCAAGGGCATCCACACCCAAATGGCGAAAACGTCCCAAAACCGCCAAGGGATCATCGAGATCACTCAGGCGTAGGCAATAGTCCGATGATGGCAGCATGATCTGGGCAGCCGTGATGGCTTGGGGCGAGTAGCCTTTGCCAAGGGCGCGGATTACTTCCCGTTGGGTAATCAGTCCGCGAAACTGTCCTTGCTCCTCAACAACTAAGCCCGATCCTTGGTTGTTTTGTAATCCTTGGAGAATCTCCTTGAAGGAACCCGTTGGAGCAACCGTAACTAAATGAGCCTGTACTAAGGCTTGCAAATTTAAGCCTGCACTCAATTGCTCCATAGCGTCCCTCTCTTGCCAAAATGCATTGCTAAACTTATATCTAAGGCTACAGGCATTATATTTATAAGCATTACGTTTATAATTCTTTACTTGCCGGATAGATAAAAGTAAAATTTGCAAAAATTTTTGCCACTAATTTTGACCTTCTCCCCCACAGATTGATTATTCCAATTCTATCTTGATAGTTCGGTGACCACATCAAGGATGTTTACAGTGCTGAATCAGCCCTTTTCTAAAATATGGGAGACACAAAGGGGATGCGAGTCTCCCCTATAGCAGCTTTCACAGTTTTGAGTGGCTTCGATCCAGCGGCAAAGGGTCGTAACTGAGATATTCCGCTGTTGCAGGAGAAAAGCTAGGATAGGGAATTGGATGCATTCTATTCGCCCCTGCTATGGACTAGCGAATTACTGGATCAAGAACTTTAACGTACCTGCTGCGGGTGATTGTGACTGCGGCAGCTATCTCAGGATTGAAGCGATGAGTCCACCTGCGCCTAATCTGATTTGCCCGGAGTGTGGCACTGCCAATTCCATTTACCAAGTTGAGTGTTGCCACTGTCAGGTGCCACTCCTAAAACGCTACTTGTGGGCGATCGGTTCTAGCTTAGATCGCTATAAGGTGGGCGATCGGGTGGGCGATCGCTACCTCGTGCAAGGCAAACACTTGCTCCTAGACCTCTTACCGGGGGAGCCTGCCCCCGGTGTCGCCAACACGGCTCAGCTTTACCGTCCTTATCTGCGCCTATTTCCCAAGCGTCCCCATGTCCCGGAATTATTTGGCGCCCTGTCCCTACCTGAAGGAGAACTATTGCTCCTTGAGCATGCCCCCGTCAGTTGTATTGACATTGCCGATGCCAAAGTTGCCCCCGGTCTGACCCATGCTGCTCCCCTAACCCTGATTTGGGAGAAAGCCAATTTGGTGCGCCGCCTCAACTGGCTGTGGCAAATCATCTCTCTTTGGCCGGCATTGGCGGCAGAAAATGTGGCTCTCACACTGCTCAATCCCCAGCTTTTGCGAGCCGAAGGTTCCCTTGTGCGGTTGCTGCAACTGCAAGCAGGCAATAATCCCACCTTGGCCGACCTTGGTAAATTTTGGCAGACCCATTTCAGCTTTGCCGATCAAGGAGAAAATTTTCAGCAGGCCTTTAGCATCCTGTGTCAACACATGCAGGATCCGCAGGAAACCACCCCTGAGGCTATTCGGGAAACCCTAGAGACGCTGTTTCAACAGGCTCTCGATCACCTTGGTTATGAGTACCACTACGATATTGCCGGTCGCTCCGACCAAGGGCCTAGCCGGACTCGCAATGAGGACAAGTGTTTTCCAGAGCGCGATCTAACAGACCAATCCCACGTGCTTGCTCTGGTGTGCGATGGAGTCGGGGGGCATGAAGGGGGCGATGTCGCTTCGGGTTTGGCCGTTGATATTCTCAAGGAGACACTCAGCCCCCTCAAACTGCTGGAGATGTCCCCGGCGACGGTTGAGCAGGCTATTCAAACCGCCATTCGCCGCACCAATGATGCGATCAATCAACGCAATGATACAGAGCAGCGCCACGAACGCCAGCGCATGGGAACCACCGTTGTCGGTGCCCTGATCGAGCACGCCCATCTCTACCTTGCCCACATTGGCGATAGTCGCGCCTACTGGATCAACCGCTGGGGCTGCTACCAACTCACCCTTGACGATGATGTGGCCAGTCGCGATGTGCGCTTGGGGATGAGTACCTACCATCAAGCCCTGGAGCTGCCCTATGGGGGTTCCTTGGTGCAAGCTTTGGGCATGGCGCCGTCGCAGCATCTACACCCTACAGTTGAACCCTTTTTGCTCGATGAAGAAGGAATTCTTTTGCTCTGTTCCGATGGCCTTAGTGATTTTAATCGGGTCGAAACCTATTGGCCACAGTACCTCCTGCCGGTGCTCCAAGGTCAGCTTTCTCTCCCTGCTGCGGCCGAGCAACTCATTGAGCTTGCCAATCGCCTCAACGGCCATGACAATGTAACGGTGATGCTTATTCACTGTCGCGTGAAGAATGCGGCGGGGATCGTTGACTTAGACTACAGCGATATTGTCTGTCAAGGGGAGTTGCCGGAGGTAACAGACATTACCATGGGCTACGTCGCCCCTCCTGAGCCGGCGAAACCTGATCTCACGGTTTCCCAGATAGTGGAACCCCCTCCACCCCAACCCAAGCCGCAGCCAACCCCAACTCCCCGTTCCCAAGCGTGGCTGCTGCTGCTTGCTGTGGGCGTTGCCACTGCTGCCCTTGGCTTTCTGGCTGTTGTGACTTCTATGAATCGCTCTACGGATGGGGTAGAGCCATCCCCCTCACCGTTGACCCCGCTGCAATGATGCCTAGTCCTGCTGATTTTTCCCTTGACGCCTACGACTATCACCTGCCCCCGGAACGCATTGCCCAACAGCCTGTTTCCCCCCGCGATCATGCCCGCTTGATGGTGGTGGCACGGGACACTGCTACAGATCATTACTTCTATGAGCTACCGCAACTGTTGCAAGCGGGGGATCTGCTGGTGCTCAATGATACACGGGTGATTCCGGCGCGGCTGATGGGGCAAAAAGTGGGTAGCTCTGGCCGTCCGGTTGAGGTCTTTCTCCTTGAAGAATTGAGCGATCGCCGGTGGTTGGCGCTGGTGAAGCCCGGTCGAAAATTGCGCCCCGGCGCCGTGATTCAAATTGGCACGCTGCAAGTAACGGTACAGGCCATTGATGAAAAGACGCGAGGCCGAATCATTGAATTCCATCTGCCGCCGGGCGATCGCCTGTGGTCATACCTTGATCAACTCGGGCACGTGCCCCTTCCTCCCTACATTGACAACCCCATTGAAGATACTGAGCAGTACCAAACCGTCTATGCCCGCCGTCCCGGCGCTGTGGCTGCACCCACTGCCGGCTTGCACTTTACCCCCGAACTCCTGAGCAAGTTAGCCTATCAGGGCATTGATCACTGTTTTGTGACCCTCCATGTGGGCATCGGCACCTTTCGTCCTGTAGAGGCCAGCGATATTCGCCATCACCAGCTCCACGAAGAATGGATTGAGGTACCCGCTGCCACAGTCGAGCGGATTCAGACCGCCAAAGCTGCTGGGGGACGGATCATTGCCGTCGGCACCACTGTGATTCGCTCCCTAGAGACCGCCGCCCAATCAGGCACCCTTCAGCCCTTTTTTGGCAAGAGTGATCTCTATATCTATCCGGGGTATCAGCCCAAGATTGTCGAGGGCTTCATTACCAACTTTCATCTGCCGCGCTCTAGCTTGATGATGCTCGTCAGTGCCTTTATTGGCCGCGAACGGCTACTTCAGTTGTACCAAGAGGCGATGAATCGCCAGTACCGCTTCTATTCCTTTGGTGATGCCATGCTGATTTTGCCCAGCGCTTGCCACAATACCCTTTGAGTGTGCTATCTTAAAGCCAGTTGTTTTACAAATTACCGTTCAGGAAGATGGAGGTGATGCCCATGGCAGATAGTAGTAAACGCTTGGGTCGTCGTTTTGGAGTAGCTCAACTCTAGGGAAGAGTTGTTCTCCATCTGTTAGTTTGAAATTGACACCTAGGAGATCAATTCTCCTAGCAGTTGATACCCACGATAACCACCAGACCGCTCCTGAGGCCTTCCTTGGGGGCGGATGGCTTTTTAAGGGGAGACACAGGCTTGCCCTCGACAGATTGCAACGATAGAATGAGGGGTTGCTGTCTTTTTTCCAATGGGCATGAAATCCTATCTCGCTGCCGCAGTGCAAATGACCAGCCAACCCAATCTTGAGGCAAATCTGGCGCAGGCAGAGGAATTGATTGAATTGGCGGTGAGACGGGGAGCAGAACTGGTGGGGCTGCCAGAAAACTTTTCCTTTCTGGGTGACGATCGCGAGAAAGTTGTCCAAGCGGCAACGATCGCCGAGCGTACCGAGGCCTTTTTGAAACGCATGGCGCAGCGGTTTCAGATTACCTTGGTGGGGGGTGGCTACCCAGTACCGGCAACCGAAGGCAAAGTTTACAACACGGCGGTACTCATCGGTCCAACAGGGGAAGAATTGAGCCGTTACCAAAAGGTGCATTTATTTGATGTGGATTTGCCCGATGGCAATATCTACCACGAATCAGGCACAGTCTTGGCCGGACAGCAGTTGCCCTCTGTTTATCCCAGTAAGGACTTAGGCAATATCGGCTTGTCGGTGTGCTACGATGTCCGCTTTCCGGAACTGTACCGCGCGCTCTCCCAAGCGGGGGCAACGGTGCTGTTTGTGCCGGCTGCCTTTACGGCCTTCACGGGTAAGGATCACTGGCAAGTTCTGCTGCAAGCCCGAGCAATTGAAAACACCTGTTATGTGATTGCACCGGCGCAGACGGGGGTTCACTATGGACGGCGGCAAACCCATGGCCATGCCCTGATTGTGGATCCTTGGGGAACCATCCTCGCAGATGCGGGCGATCGCCCTGGCCTCGCGATGGCAGCCATTGAACCCAGCCGCCTTGAGCAAGTGCGCCAACAGATGCCCTGCCTGCAACACCGTGTCTTTTTCTAGGGTTGGGCTAAACTGTGAAATAAATCGTAACAGGGCATACAGCAGCAGGGAGTTTCCTACGTTATCTTAAAACCATAGGTGAATCCTTGCCCTCACTCCAAACCGACTAGGAGCATCTCTATGGATAGCGTTACGGTTCCCAACTCGCAGGCCTCCGCCGAGGTTTGGAACTCCTTGAAGCAGGCGATCGCCCACAGTTCCGGGTTTCAGCGTTGGCTGAGTGAAAAGCAAGCCGCTGCGATCGTTGAGCAGCCCACCGATCTGGACGCTTGTGTTACTGCCTACCTGCGTCAGGCTCTCGAAACCCTTGCCTATTAAAATCTGGTAAGAACTGTAAGGTTTGCCCCTATACTAGGAGCATTCTGACTCCTTAGGTCACATATTACCCCCACAGCGCATCTTATCTGGGGGTTTTATTTTCTAGGAACGAGCGATCGCCCCAGCAAGACAATCCGTCAGAGTTCCCTTGGCTATAGTGGAAAGTGCCAGCCCCCAAGGTGCATATGTGCATATGATTGAAGGCCCGTGGATCCACAAATTTATTGTCTCCAATGGTATCCGTCTCCACTACGTCACCCAGGGAGAAGGGGAGTTGGTGCTATTGCTCCACGGCTTTCCAGAGTTTTGGTACTCTTGGCGGCATCAAATTCCCGTCTTGGCGGAAAAGCACAAAGTTGTTGCCCTCGATTTGCGCGGCTACAATCTCAGCGATAAACCCCAAGATACCGCCAGCTACGTTCTCGATGAGTTAATTCTTGACATTGTCGGTGTCATTGACGGCCTAGGCTATCGCCGCTGTCACTTGGTGGGGCACGACTGGGGGGGAATGGTGGCCTGGGGAGTTGCCTGTGCCGTTCCTGAGCGGATTCAAACCCTGAGTGTGCTGGCCTGTCCCCATCCTGCCAAGTTTCAACAGCTGAGTTGGGAGCAATGGTGGCGCAGTAGCTATATGCTGCTGTTTCAACTGCCGTGGCTACCGGAGATGCTCCTAGAATGGGGAGGCTATGGGGCGATCGCCCAAATTTTTCGCTGGGCAGCCGTAAACCAACAGGCCATTCGCCCCGCCGACTTAGCCCTCTATCAAGATGCTGCCGCCCAGCGGGGTGCCCTCTCAGGCATGCTCAACTACTACCGTGCCGGACTGCAAAGCCTTTGGAAGCGCGACTGGGGCGTGCTAGGCGTGCCGACCTTGATGCTCTGGGGGCGCCAAGACCCCCTCTTGGGCATTGAACTCACCTACGGCACCGAAGCCTACGTCAAGGAGCTGAAAATTCAGTACTTGGACTACTGTGGTCACTTTGTGCAGCAGGAGCAACCCGATCTGGTGAATGAGTTTCTGTTGGAGTGGCTAGAGACGGTTTCGGCACCCCTAAATTAGTCGCCGCAATTCCGTCACTTGGTCGGCGATCGCCAGCAGAGAGGGTGGCATCTCAGGCCCTGTCAACACAACATCGAGGGGGCGGGGGCGATTTTTCAAGAAATTCAGGACTTCTGCTTCACTCACCAGCCCCAATTGAATGGCCAAACTCACCTCGTCTAGAACCACCAAGCGATACGCTCCCCCTTGCACCGTCACTTGCAGATGCTCCCAAAGCCGGCGAACGGCGGCCTGCTCTTCGGGGGTGATGGTCTGGGAATCCCCCAAGCAACGCTGGAGTGCCGGTCGCCACCAGGTCAAATGTTGCCCCAACTGAATCGGGTGCTCCACCCCGGTTTGAATGCCCCCTTTGAGGAATTGCACGATCAGGACACCACTGCCTTGGGCAGCCACCCGCAACGCCTGTGCCATCACCGTGGTAAAAAAGTGCCGCTGCGGACAGGTAAATACCTGCACCAGTCCCTCAATGTCATAGGTTGGAGACAAGCTTGCCTCAGAAACGGAAACCGAGAGCTGTGCTACCATAGCGTTCCTGTCCGGTCAACGAGGGGGATGACCCCTCGGCGATTACATATTTAGTGTAGTAAGCCGTGATTTACCCCTAGTGAACACTAGATATACGTGGCCGTCAAGGGGGGTGAGAATCGGTTATCTTAAAACAATGTGACCGTTAGGAGGATGCCCCATGCCTGCGACCCAAGCCCTAGATGCCGAGGCGCTCTTTCGCGCCGCCTACGAAAATCGGTACACTTGGGATGAAAATTTTCCCGGCTTTACGGCCAAGGTCACGCTCATTGAGGGCGATCGCACCTACCAAGGGCAAGTCAAAGTTAGCCGCGATTACAGCGTTGAAGTCAACGGCATCGAAGACGAGCAGGTGCGCGAATCCCTCTACAACCAACTGCGGGATGTGATTGTCCACCGCAAGCGCATTGGTTTTGAAGCCGCCCATGGCAACAACACCTTCCAGATCGGGGAAACCGACGCCAGTGGCGCGGTGGAGATCCGTGTTAGCGGCGACGCCATGGGATCGAACTACAAGGTGCGGGACAATCAGATTGTCTATGTCAGCCGTGTCATGGGGCGGGTGGCCTTTGCCATTACCCACCGCGAAGCCCTCGAGACCGGCTCAGGGTACATTTCCACCAACTATGTGGCCGTCTTCCGCAATCCGCAGACCAACGAAGTGCTGCGGCAAATGGAGTTTCAGGACACCTACGTGCCCGTGGGCAATTACTACCTGATGAGTCGCCAGGTGGTGCACACCCATGAAAACGGCCAAACCGGCACGGTGGACATTCGTTTTGATGATCTGCAACTCCTAAACGACTAGGCGTGGAAATTACGTTTTTGGGCACCAGTTCGGGGGTTCCCACCCGCAGTCGCAATGTTTCCAGTGTGGCGCTGCGGCTTCCCCAGCGGAAAGAGATCTGGCTCTTTGACTGCGGTGAGGCCACCCAGCACCAGTTACTGCGCAGCGACCTGCGCACCGGCCAGATTCGCCGTATTTTCATCAGCCACATGCACGGCGATCATATTTTTGGCCTCATGGGCTTGCTCGCCAGTTGTGGCCTTGCGGGAACGGTGAGTCAAATTGATGTCTATGGCCCGCCGACCTTAGATCGCTACATTGCCGGTTGTTTGCGCTGGTCGGTAATGCGGCTTCCCTACAAGTTGCAGGTGCATACGGTGGAGCCGGGGGAGGTCTTTAGCGATGGCGAGTTTACGGTGACCTGTCGGCTGTTGCATCACCGCGTGCCCGCCTTTGGCTACCGCGTTACCGAGCGCGATCGCCCCGGTCGCTTTCAGGTGGAAAAAGCCCAAGCCTTGGGCATTCCCTTTGGGCCGCTGTACGGTCAACTCAAACAGGGAAAAACCATCACCCTCGAAGACGGCCGCACCTTTGATGGCCGCGACTTCTGCGATCCACCGCAGCGGGGGCGCAGTATGGTCTATTGCACCGATACCATCTTTTGTGACAGTGCGGTTGAGCTGGCCCAGCAGGCGGATGTGCTCATCCACGAGGCCACCTTTTCGCATCAGGAGGCCGATCTTGCCTTTGCACGGCTGCATTCCACCTCTACCATGGCGGCTCAAGTGGCGGCCTTTGCCCAAGTGAAATTGCTGTTTCTCACCCACTTTAGTGCCCGCTATGCCCCCGGCAATCCGCTGCAGGTGGAGGATCTCTTGGCAGAGGCACAGGCCATTTTCCCCAATACCCGCTTGGCGCATGATTTTCTCCACTATGAGATTCCCCGTGAGGGCACTCAAGCAGCCCCCGCTCCTGCCCCTCCAGAAGCCCTGCCGGCGATCGCCATCAACCGCGCCACCCGCCAACAGATGCAACAAAAACTCGGAATTGATGCCATAACAGCCAATGCGATTTTGGAGCGGCGGCGGCAGCAAAAGTTTACGTGCCGAGAGGAACTCGAACGCCTCTATCCGCAAGTAGCATGGGACACGCTCAACGTGCAGTTCTAAAGAGCAATTCTTTAGCAATTCTTTAGAGTCTCAAATAGGAACTTGTGATTGAGATCAACGTCTTATTGTGCGGCTGATCACAGTCAGGCTTTGTGAAGCACTGGCATAGTTGAGACGACACACGCAAATTGCAAGGGAGCCAAGGTATGACGCTGCTGGAGCTAATCCGCCGCATTCAGGCGACTCGGATCGTGACCCCTGCTCAAGAGCGTCAAATCAATGACTTGCTGTGGCAGCGTTCCCTGAGTACTACCGAATATGAAGCCATGCAAAAGCTGGTCACGGGGATTATTGCGGGAGAAATTCAAGTCATCTCTCAGATGCAGCGGTTCGGCAGCAAAAAAGAGCTAGGGAATCATCGGTTACAATTGGCTTAAGGGACTGGGTTTTACGACAGTTCCGCCACTGATTTTTGGAAGCTGCGCCTGCCCATGCAACTGTATTTCGACTACGGTGCGACGACTCCCTGTCGAGCGGAGGCTGTGGCGGCCATGGTGGCGGCCTATGGGCAACAGTGGGGGAATCCCTCCAGTATTCACGAGTGGGGGCAACGCTCGGCGATCGCCCTAGAGCAGGCACGGATGCAAGTGGCGTCCCTGATTCATGCCCGGCCGGAGGAGATCGTTTTTACTTCGGGGGGCACCGAAGCCGACAATCTGGCGCTGTGGGGAGTGTGCCAACGCTACCGCCAACCGCAGCATTTAATTATTTCGGCGGTCGAGCATGCGGCGGTGGCCAAACCGGCGGCTGCCCTTGAAGCCCAAGGCTGGCAAGTAACCCGCTTAGCGGTGAATCACTGGGGACAGGTGGAACCTGCCCAACTGCGGCAGGCACTTCGAGAGAATACCGTACTGGTCTCGATTATCTACGGTCAAAGTGAAGTGGGTACCCTCCAACCCATTGCCGAACTGGCGGCCATTTGTCAGGAGGCGGGGGTGCTCTTTCATACCGATGCCGTGCAGGTGGCAGGACGGCTCCCCTTGGATGTGCAGCGGCTAGGGGTGGATTTACTCTCGCTGTCCAGTCACAAAATTTACGGTCCGCAGGGGGCAGGGGCGCTCTATGTGCGATCGGGGGTGGATATAGAACCCTTTCTGCGGGGGGGAAGTCAAGAATTTGGTCGCAGGGCAGGCACCCAAGCGGTGCCGACGATCGTCGGTTTCGGGGTGGCAGCCGAATACGCGGCAAGGGAACTGAGCACAGAACAGGGGCGGCTGGCTCAACTGCGCGATCGCCTGTGGCAGCAGTTGCAGGATCATCCCCAGGTGGAACGCACCGGCCACCCTTGGCAGCGATTGCCCCATCACTTGAGTTTGATTGTGCGCGATCGCCACGGCCAACCCTTGAACGGCAAGACCTTGGTGCGGCAGCTGAACCTGGCAGGCATCGGCATTAGTGCCGGTTCCGCCTGTCAAAGTGGTCAGACCCAACCCAGTCCCACCCTCTTGGCCATGGGCTACGATCCGGAAACCGCCAAGGCGGGGATTCGCATTACCTTGGGGCGAGAGACCACGGCTGCCGATGTGGATTGGTTGGCCATGGTGCTGCGGCAGTATCTGGCAGAGGCGATCGCGCCCCCCTTCGCCGTGTCTATTTCCTAGGGTGCATCCATGGTGTGGGCGGCACTATCTGCACAGGGGACTTGGGCACTGGCCAGCTATGGGGTGGTTGCCACACTGATTCTGCTGTGGACGATTCTGCGATCGCGACAACACCCCTCGCAAAAAGCCACCCTTGAAGCTGAAGTGGCGCGGCTGCAAGATCACTGCCACCAACTCCAAGAGCAACTTCAGGCCACCGCCGCAGAAAATCAGCAATTACGCACAGAACGCGATTATTGGCAACAGCAACACCAAGCCCTCAGTGAGCAACTCACCACCCTCGAAGCCACGTATCAGCAACTGGCGATGACGCTTCAACACCTCGAACAGGAGCGCGATCGCCTACAACAGGCTCTTCAACAGCCCGCTGACTGGTGGCAAGAAATGACGAAAAATTATCAAAGTTGGTGGGAAAGCCTCCCCTTTCTTCCCCATGAGGATACCGGCAGCAAATCCTAGAGCAGTCGATCAATGGGTAATGGCGGATAAAAGAGATACCCTTGGCCATACAGACACCCGAGAGCGATTAATTGGGCGGCTTGGGTCGCCGTTTCTACTCCCTCTGCCACTACATCTAAGTGGAGGCTTTTGCCTAAGGCAATCACGGCGCTAATAATTTCCTGCGCCGCTTGGCTCTGCTCTAAGCTCTGGACAAAGGAGCGATCGATTTTCAGGGCGTGGATCGGCAACTGGTGCAACCGACTCAGGGAAGAATAGCCGGTGCCAAAGTCATCAATGTTGAGGGCAACCCCCAATTGCTGCAGTTTCTCGGCCACCTGCAAGGTAGCTTCAAGATTGCGGATCATGGTGGTTTCCGTAATCTCCAGATGAAGGAGATGGGGAGGCAATTCGGCACTGCGCACCGCCGCCAAAATATCATTGACGAAGTGGGGATCTACCAGTTGCTGCGGCGAGATATTAATGCCCAAGGTCAGGGTCTGGCGACGACTGTCCTGCTGCCGCCAGCGGCTGAATGCCTGCATTGCCCGTTCAAAGACCTGTCGCCCAAGGCTGACAATCAATCCTGCCTGCTCTGCTAGGGCAATAAATTCGGCGGCAGGAATTTCCCCCTTTTCAGGGTCAAACCACCGACTCAGGGCCTCCAGACCCACGATCGCCCCACTTTCCAGCTCAACAATGGGCTGAAAATACACTTGCAACTCACTGTTGGCGATCGCCTGATGCAGTTGGGTCTCAAGGGTAAACCAACTTTGGGCTTGGGTGTGCATTTGCGGGTCAAAGATGCGATACTGCCCCAATCCTTGTTTTTTTGCCTGGTACATGGCAATGTCGGCATCCCGCAGCAGGGTAGCAGCGGAGTCGGCGTCGCGATCGCTAAAGGCCACGCCAATGCTGGCACTGAGACTCAACAGATGTCCATCAATGATTAGGGGTTCCTGAATCACCCGCTCTAGGTCAGCCACCCGTGCTTGCACTTGTGCCACCATTTGTGCCGGATCGAGGTCTTCACACAGCACCACAAATTCATCGCCACTTAAGTGAGCCAAGGTATCTCCCTCAGGCACTACCCGCTGCATTCGCCGGGCAAGGGTAATAAGCACCTGATCGCCCGCTTGGTGCCCCAAGCTATCGTTGACCCGCTTAAAGCGATCAATATCAATAAAAATAACGGCAAAGGGGCGATCGCGATGGCGTTGATACTGGCGCCAACAATGTTGCAAGCGCTCTTGGAACAAGGTACGGTTTGGCAGTCCCGTCAGGGCATCGTGGAGCGCATCGTGAATTAGCCGATCCTCCATTTCCTTGCGGCGGGTAATATCGCGCCCCACACATTGATACTCGATACAACGGCCATGGTGGTCAAAGAAAGCACGGATGGTCCATTCAAACCAAGCGAACCGCCCTTCCCCCAAGGTCACGCCACATTCAATCGTGTTAATGGGCTGCGTGGGGGTCAGCGCTTGCAGATGCTGTTGGAAACGTTGCTGCGTGACGCCATCAAAGGGGTGCCGAACCACCTCCCCAACGTCACAACTCATCCCTGCTGCGGCCAAATAGCGAAAGAAGGCGGGATTGCCAAAGGTCAAGTGTCCCGCCGGGGTACAGCGGTAGAGCAGTTCTGTCTGCGCCTCCAGAACTCGCCGATAGCGTTCCTTTTCCTGATGGAGGGCACTCACCAATTCGGCGCGGTGGATGCCAAAGCCCAGTTGTTCTCCCAGTTGGCGGATAAGGTGCACCTCGTCAACCGCCCAAGGCCGAGGAGAAGAGCAGTGGTGGCACAGCAGCAAGCCCCAGAGGCGTTCCTCTGCAATAATGGGCACCACCAGACTGGCCCGCACCTGCAATTGGTCGAGAAAGTCACGATGACACCGGCTCATTGCCGCGGTATGAATATCCGCAACTGCCAATACCCGCCCCTGAGCATAGGCTTCAGCCGACTCGCGGTGGAAGCAGGGATCATAGAAGGTGCGATGCAGGAGGGAAAATTGTGGTGCGGCAACGGATTCGGCCACCACCTCCCCCCGCCCATCGGCATAAAATTGAAAAATCAGAGTGCGATCCACCCCCAACAGTTGACGAATTTCCTCAAGCGCAGTTTTTAGAACCGTTTCTAAATCCAAGGAGCGACGAATATTCAACGTTAGCCGATGGAGGAGTTCTGCTTGGGTTTGCCGTCGCTGTAGGGCAGTGGGGGAGTCCACTTGCAGCATAATATTCTGGCAGAAAACGGCCAGACCCCGACCCGTGGGAAACATCCGCACGGCCAGCCATTGGTTGCAGCCCTGACCAAACATCTCAAATTGGCGGGGGATTTGCTCTGCCATTGCTTGTTGACAGTGGTGCTCAAAAACGGCGTTGCGGGCGTCAGGAAAGATATCCCAGAGGGTTTGGCCGAGGAGTTGGGAAGCGGATTGACCCACCAAGCGGCAGAAGTTCCCGTTGACGTAAATGATCCTAAAGTCACGATCCACCTCGAAAACGTGATCCGAGATGCACTCCAAAATATCGGTCAGTTGGTCGTAGGCGGCTTGCAGGCGATCGCTAAGCCGGTGCTGCTCCGTCACATCCCGTCCTACTCCATACAGGTGCCCTTGACCGAGAAGCCCTTGCCATTCATACCAGCGGTAATCTCCCCCTTGCGTGCGCAGGCGAATGGTGTGGTTGGTGATTTGCTCTCCGGCTAGGAGACGTTGCTGCATCTGCCGATGGCGGGGGCGATCCTCCGGGTGGAGAAATTCTTCAAACTTTGCGCCTGCCAATTGATTGAGGTCATAGCCAAGACATGTGTGCCAGTGTTGATTGACCCGCCGCAGCCGTCCCTGACTATCGGCAATCATAAATAGCTCCAGGGAGGAGCTAAAGAAATACTCTAGTTCGGCCGTTTTTTGGGCAATTTCTGCCTGCAAACGAATGCGATCGCTAATATCCCGCTGCACACCAAAGTGACCAATGATCTCCTGATTTTGATTGTAGAGGCACACATAGTTGCCCTCGATCCAAAAAGAGCTTCCATCTTGACGCGGCAGTTCGATTTCAGTGTGAAAATGCCCCAAATCAAACATGGCTCGCCACAGCCGTTTGGCCAGCTCCAGATCATGTTGAAAACAAATGCGCGGTGTCAGGCCAATAAGTTCCTCTGGCGGTAATTGGTACTGCCGGGCAAAAGCACTATTGATCCGAGTCAGGCGATGGTGATCAAGAACATACTCTAATACCTCATCCTTATTCACCGTGTCATCCCAGCGAATGGGACGATCCAACATCATGAAAAAACAGGCTTCTAGGGATTGTTGAAAAAAAGCTTCTAGAAGTTCTTGGTTGGCCTGTAATTCCAGTTCCAGTTGACGGCGGCGAGTCACATCCCGCGAGGTGGTCACCAAAAACAAAACATTTCCTGCCTCATCACAAATGGGATGGATAAGGGTTTCTAACCAAATGTATCCGCCGTTTTTTTTCCGCATTCGATAGGTTTCGGTGATATTCACACTGCCTTGGAGGGCTAGGACATGGTCACCACTGCGGATTCGCTCGCCATCTTCAGGATGAAATAATGTGTAGGGACTCTTACCCACTAATTCTTCAGGATGATAGCCAAGAATTGTCTCGCTGGAGGGAGTGACGTAGAGATACGTGCCATCCGGTTCATGCAGGCAAATGAGGTCATCGGTATAGTTGACCAATAATTCCGTAAAATGCTCAAATTCGGCGATGATCATTTGTGAAAGTCCATATTTTTTGCATGTGTTTTATCAGAAACGGCAAGATGTGCAGCTGGTTTGACCTTAGCTTAATGTTAAACA
>NZ_JBKBHV010000009.1:0-97095 GCF_046299635.1 Thermosynechococcus sp.
CGGGACATCTAGCCAAGACTCGGTGAAGGGGGAATCTCCCGCTATACGAGAAGCGTTAGCGGGATGAGCGTCAATTTGCCGATAAAACGATTGTGGTGGGTCACACAATTACATTTACGTTTCCCGGTGTGGAAGCAGGGAAAATTGTGCGAGGGGCTGGTTGGTTAGGGATTGAAACGGGTGCCTACCATCGTCGCAGTGGCTGGTTGACGGCACTTGACTGGACAAATCAGTGGGTCTATCAAGTGAATGTACTCTACGGTGGTATCCGCCAAGGGGAATTGACTCAGTTTTTGGCGGATTTAGGAGATTGCTCCTACAATATCAGCTAGCGCTGGCGCCACGCCGACCACAAAAGACAAGCAATGCCGATATTAATGGCAATGTCCGCCACATTAAAGACAGGAAATTGAATCAAGCGAAAATCCAAGAAGTCAACCACCTCGCCCGTGAGAAAGCGATCAATGCCGTTGCCCAAGGCGCCGCCGAGTAAACAGCCATAGCCCACCTGCTGCCATCGATCTAATCTCGGACCTAGCACGGCCCAAGTGATCAGACCCAAGCTAACGATGAGAGACAACCAGCGCAACCAAACACTGCCATTGGCAAAGAGGCTAAAGGCCGCCCCAGTATTTGTAACGTAGGTAATGTGAAAGACACCGGGGATAATGGGCGTTGTTTGCGGTGGAATGGTTAGGGCATAGGTGGCCACAATCCATGCTTTCGTCAGGCGATCGCCAAACAGGGCAAGACCCGCAGCCCACCAAAAAATGGGATTCTTGATCTTGAGCTGCTGACGATTCATCGCGCAGGGCTGAGGGCAGCTACAGAGACCCGAGCTGCCACCTGTTGAGCGATCGCCCGCAGGGCTTGAGCGGAAGCAGACTGCGGCTGGGCAATGAGAATCGGCTGACCCAAATCTCCCCCTTCGCGAACCGGCAATTCCAAGGGGATCTGTCCTAAAAGGGGCACGCCCATTTCTGCCGCCAAGGCTTCGCCGCCGCCACTGCCAAAAATGTCATAGCGACGATTGGGCAGATCAGGGGGAATAAAGTAACTCATATTTTCCACGAGTCCGAGAATCGTGACCCCCAACTGCTGAAACATCCGCAATCCGCGCCGCGCATCCCCAAGGGCAACAGCTTGAGGCGTTGTCACAATCACCACCCCTGCCATCGGAACCGCTTGTGCCAGGGTGAGTTGGGCATCCCCAGTACCGGGGGGCAAATCCACAACCAGATAGTCCAGTGCGCCCCAGTCACTTTGGTAGAGGAATTGGCGAATAATGCCATTGAGCATAGGACCGCGCCAAATGACCGGCTGATCCCGATCAATGAGGAAGGCCATGGAGACCACTTTCAAGCCGTGGGCCACCGGCGGTACTAGGACATCGCCTCTGGCTTCCTTGCGCACTTCGACAATAGCTTCCTCTAGCCCCAGCATCGTCGGAACATTGGGGCCATAGATATCGGCATCAATCATGCCGACGGCTGCGCCGGCCTGGGCAAGGGCAAGGGCTAAATTCACCGCCACGGTACTTTTGCCGACCCCGCCTTTACCACTGGAGACGGCAATGATGTTTTTGACCCCCGCTACATCGGTGCGATCGGGCAGGCTCTTTTGCTGGGGTGTTTCGGCAGTAACCGCCACCTGCACATCCATGACCCCCGGCAGGGTAAAGACGGCTTTTTTGCAATCTTCGACAATAAATTCCCGTAGGGGGCAGGCGGGGGTTGTCAGCACCAGTGTAAAGCGAACCGTGCCATCCTCAATGGCAACATCGCGGATCATGTTCAACTCCACCAGCGATCGCCGTAACTCGGGATCTTCCACAGGGCGGAGAGCGGCCAAGACAGACTCGACAGTAAGAGGGGCACTCATGCAGGTGATTCGTTACATTCGCTACTTAGATAGCGATCGTACCACTGCCGGGCAGATTCCCCCGCCAACCACAGCAGCGATACAGCCCTGTGCCCAAGGATTCCATAGGCCTAAAAGAGCTAAGACCGCTCTCAGACAGGATTACATCACCCATATTTCAGAAAAGGGCGGTATTCTGGAAAGTACGAGCTATTTGGGATCAGAAGGACTGCAACGTTGACTCACTCCACCCTCCACCAACCCGATACAGCCACTGGCCAAGGCCTGCAACGCCAACTCATTGTCATTCTCGATTTTGGGTCGCAATACTCCGAACTCATTGCCCGCCGCATTCGTGAAACCCAAGTCTATTCCGAGGTCATTTCCTACCGTACCACCGCTGCGCAACTCGCCCAATTGGCTCCCAAGGGGATTATTCTCTCCGGTGGTCCTAACTCTGTTTATGACGAGAATGCTCCCCAATGCGATCCTGAGATTTGGAACCTCGGCATTCCCATCCTTGGCGTGTGCTATGGCATGCAACTGATGGTGCAACAGTTGGGGGGAACTGTGGAGCGAGCCAGCGCCGGGGAGTATGGCAAAGCAGCGCTCTTTATTGATGACCCCACGGATCTGCTCACCAATGTGGAGCAGGAAACGATTATGTGGATGAGCCATGGCGATAGCGTTACGGCACTACCCCCCGGTTTTCGCGTCTTGGCCCATACCCACAATACGCCAATGGCGGCGATCGCCCATCCGGAGCGGAAACTCTATGGCGTTCAGTTCCACCCAGAAGTGGTGCATTCCGTGGGTGGCATTGCCCTGATCCGCAACTTTGTCTATCACATTTGCGATTGTGAACCCACTTGGACCACCGCTGCCTTTGTCGAAGAAGCAATCCGGGAAGTGCGCGCCAAAGTGGGCGATAAACGAGTGCTCCTTGCCCTGTCGGGGGGAGTGGATTCTTCGACGCTGGCTTTTTTGCTCCACCGTGCCATTGGCGATCAACTCACCTGTATGTTCATTGATCAAGGGTTCATGCGCAAAGGGGAACCCGAACGACTCCTCAAGCTCTTTCAAGAGCAGTTTCACATCAAGGTGGAGTACGTCAATGCCCGCGATCGCTTCCTTGCCCAACTGGTGGGCGTCACAGACCCCGAAGAAAAGCGCAAACGCATTGGCCATGAATTTATCCGTGTTTTTGAGGAAGAGTCCCAGCGACTAGGCCCCTTTGACTACCTTGCTCAGGGAACGCTGTATCCCGATGTCATTGAATCGGCAAATACCAACATTGACCCGCAAACCGGTGAGCGCGTAGCAGTGAAAATTAAAAGCCACCACAATGTTGGCGGCCTCCCCGAAAACCTGCGCTTTAAGCTGGTGGAACCCCTGCGCAAGCTCTTTAAGGATGAAGTGCGCCAAGTGGGGCGATCGCTCGGTCTGCCCGAAGAAATTGTGCGACGGCACCCCTTCCCTGGCCCCGGTTTAGCGATTCGGATTCTCGGTGAAGTGACCCCTGAGCGCCTAGAGATCTTGCGGGATGCGGATCTGATTGTGCGGCAGGAGATTAACCGTGCCGAGATGTACCACGACTTTTGGCAAGCCTTTGCGGTGCTGCTGCCAATTCGCACCGTGGGGGTCATGGGAGATCAACGAACCTATGCCTATCCAGTGGTGCTGCGGTTTGTTACCAGTGAAGATGGGATGACCGCCGACTGGGCGCGGGTGCCCTACGACCTCCTAGAGCGCATTTCCAACCGCATTGTCAATGAAGTACCGGGGGTGAATCGGGTAGTCTATGACATTACCTCCAAGCCGCCCGGAACTATTGAGTGGGAGTAAATTTGCCAGAAGGGACAGCGATCGGTTTAAGTGGAAGAGATGGTGGTGTGAGTGATGTGGCATGAATGGCAAATGGTTGCTGGTCTTTGGTTTTAGTGCAAGTGCGTGGTTGCCCTTAGCAGCAACGGCGCAGTCTAGCCCATCCCAATGGCAAATTGAGGCTCGGCCAACAACCAATCCAACCTTTGAAGTGGCACCAACAGCGGAGGCTCCGCTCCAATGGCAAGCCGTTCCCGAACCGAGTAGCGATCGCCCTTGGCAGCCGGCAACGCCAGAAGAACTGGCACAACCTATTCTCCCCCCCGTGGCTGAGCAGGCACCGGCACCCATCATTGCCGAGGAACCTCAGTATCGCATTCCACCGTTGATGCGTCCGCCTACTCGTCTCTTCAACTTAGAGACCGCCAATATCCTGCCTGAGCAAAACCTTGAACTGCGGGGGGGATTCGCAATTACGATCCCCAAGTGGCCGGAGGCGGTGGCGGTCTGCAAATTTTCTATGGCTCCATTGACTATGCCATCAATCATCGCTTGCAAGTCAGCTTTAGTGGCAATTACTACGACGACCCCTTGGGACGTTTGGTGAAGGGGCTACAACCCGATCTTCAGTTGGGGGCGATCTCCGCCGGTCTCAAATACCAAGTGCATCGCGGAGATAATTTATCTGTGGCTGTAGCTGTCTCCCTAGAGGCGGTGCGGGTGCGATCGGACAATTTCCTCTTTGTGCCGGGGGCTGCGCGAGCGGGGACGTGGACAGTTTCAGCTTCGTTGCAAGCGCCGATGACCTATTCCTTTAATCCCCAGTTGCAGTGGCACTTTACACCCAACCTCACCTAACTTTCCCGATACCCTTAACAAGGGAGGGGACTTTTACGGCACGAACTTCAACTTCGGCACAGGCATCAGTTGGCAACCCCATCCTCGCTTTAACCTTTTTGCCGATGTCAATATGCCCATAGGCCTTGGGGGCAATGCCGTGCGCAGTAGTGATGGGGCGATCGTTAACCTGCCCGTGTGGAGTGCCGGTGTGCGCTTCCTTGTGAATCCATCAGTGAGTATTGATTTGTCAGCCACTAATGCCTTTGGGATCACTCCTGCAACCCGCACCTTGGCTTTTTTACCCGGTGCTGATCAAGTGGGTGTCATGGCAGGCTTGAGCTACGCCCCCAATATGGGACCTGATTTTGCGCCGCCCTTTTTGCCCAGTTTTCGCAGTGAGCCGCGGCAACCCCTCAGTGATCGCGATCGCCAGCTTTTGCTGAATGGTCTGACCCTTACCTCCCCGAGCACCCTTGATCCGGGGATGCTACACCTGCGGGGCAACAGCAGCACCACTGGAACCGGCTTTCAGGTGGGCTTTGTCTTGCCTACGATGCCCAATTTGCCATTGCCATTGAACAGTGGAAGCGCGGTGAAACGCTCATCGAAAACATCAACTACAGCGGTAACTTGCAGTTGGGGCTAGCGGCTAAGTTGCGTTTCCTCGATCAGGCTCAAGGGGATCCCTTTTCTTTGGCCTTTCAAGGCTCATTTAATCGTGGCATTAAGCAGGGGGGCGGTAGCAGTCGTTCCCTAGGGGGCTTGGAGTTGGCCTTTATGTATGAGCCAACCAAGAATGTGGCACTGCTGCTGAATCCCAAGGTGGGAATTTTTACCCCAGATCAAAGATCAAAAAGTGGTGGGTGGCGTGGGGGTCGGCCTCAATGTTGAGATAGTCCGTAACCTCCAATTCATGGCCAAAGCCACTCCTGTCTTTGGTCAAACGGGGGTCTATAGTGCTGGCTTGCGTTACGTTGATCTCTATGGATCAACAGCAGTCGGCAGCAGTATTCCCAATGCAGGTCTTGTTGGTCAAGGATCCTTAGGAGTAGGGGTCAACCTCCATTGGCTACTTGGCGGATCACGACAGCCAGAGAATTAAAGTCCTACAAGTTCAATAGTTGACTGTTAGTCCCCCCTCAAGAGCAATGAAGGGGGAAGTGGGCTACCGCCTAACTGCCATAGACGCCCTGATCGTCCCGTTGGAAGAGGCGCTTGATGTGCTCCCACGCCTTAACGAGGGCATTTTTTTCATCATTAGACTCCTTCAGAGCTTCGTTATAGGCTTCAACGAATTTAGACTAAGCGGCCTCCGAGAGATCTGCACGCACCTCTGGGGAAATATCCTCTGGGTCAGAAACTGCCCCTCAGGCTGACGCGGAATTTGCATTTCGGTAATCGCCACCTCTTGACCACCGGCAGATTGTAATAGGAGAAAAATCTCCCCTGCTTTGTCCTCAGGAACTTCAACAACCAGCAAAAACTCTCCCGCCTGTACCCGCGTTTGATAAATGGCGGCTTTGTCCTGCGGCATTCCTAAGGAGATCAATGCGGATCCTAGCCCAGCCCCTAAAGCACCATAAAGGGCACCACTTGTTGCTCCCAAGAGAGCAGGGGCCACAACGCCAATAATAAGGAATGAAGAGAACACCGACGCCGGTCAGCAGACTCAGCAGCGAACCAAACACCGAACCGTAAAGAGCACCAGTGGTGACGCCATCTAAAATAATATCTTTCTTAGTAATAAATCCACTAATACGGGCTTCAGACTGAAAATTACGGCCAATGATCGAAACATTTTCCTTGGGCACACCGCGATTCAAGAGCCGTTCAATCGCTTCTTTAACCTTGGCCTCTTCCTTGAAAGTGGCCGAGACACATTTCGTTGTCGGTTGAGCAAAAGTCGTATCCATGGGTTGATTTCCTCATCAAGACACATCCCCAGTATAGATAGGAGCAATCATCGTTGACACCGAACCTTTCAGACAAGGAAACAGTACCCTCTCCCCACTCGACTAATCGCGAGCAAGGTTTTCAAAACGAGTGTATTGGGGGTCAAAGAGGAGTTTGACTGTCCCCACCGGACCATTGCGGTGTTTGGCAATTAGGAGTTCACAAATGCCGCGATCAGGAGTGTCAGGGTTATAGTATTCATCGCGGTACAGCAGGATCACCAAGTCAGCATCCTGTTCGATGGAGCCGGATTCGCGCAAGTCTGACATCAGAGGGCGTTTATTTTGCCGCGATTCCACACTGCGGCTGAGTTGGGAGAGAGCAATCACTGGTACATTCAGTTCCCGTGCCAGTCCCTTGAGGGAACGGGTAATTTTCGAGAGTTCCTGCACCCGGCCTTCTGTGGTCTCTTCGCCGCCCATCAGTTGCAGATAGTCAATCAAAATGAGGCCAAGACCGTTGGGATGCTCGGCATGGAGACGACGAGCCGTGGAGCGAATCTCTCCAAGGGTAGGGTTGGGAGTGTCGTCAATGTAGATGGGCAGTTGGGAAAGAATCCCGATCGCCCGACTCAGGGGTTCCCACTGGTGTTGGCTAATGCGACCTGCTCGTAAATAGTTGCTGTCAATGCGAGCTTCACTGGCAAGGAGGCGTTGTACCAGTTGTTCTTTGGACATCTCAAGACTGTAAATGGCCACCCCCAGATTGTGAATTTCGGCAATGCGGCGGGCAATTTGCAGGGCGATCGCCGTCTTACCCATGGAAGGACGACCCGCAATAATGATCAAGTCCGATCGCTGGAAGCCTTGGGTCATATTGTCCAAGTCATAAAAATTGCAGAATAGACCCGGCTGAATATTGCCGATCGCCCGCTGCTCTAACTCCGTAAACGTGCGGGTGAGAATTTCATCAGTGCGGGTCAACCCCTGCTGAATCCGATCCTGCGTCACACTAAAGATCTGCTGCTCGGCCTGATCCAAGATCACATTCAATGAGAGGCTGCTATCGTAGCCCAACTTCACCACTTGGGTACCCGCTTCAATCAGCTTGCGGCGCAGGTATTTTTCCTTGACCAAGAGGGCGTAGCGATCAATATTAATGGCGCTAACGGTGCGCTCGACCAGTTCCGCCAGCTTTGTGTGACCTCCCACTTTTTCCAATAGGCCCTGATCCTGTAGCCAAGCAGTGATGCACAGGAGATCCGTAGGGCTGCCACGACTGTGGAGGGAAATAGCCGCCCGATAGATTTCGCGATGGGCACTGAGATAAAAGGCCTCGACCGGCAAAATATCCACCACACGGTTAATCGCTTCCGGGTCTAAGAGAATACCCCCCAAGATCCACTCTTCCGCTTCGAGGTTCTGGGGGGGAATAAGTTGACTATCGGGCTGGAAACTCGGTTCCTGAACCATCAGGGAAGTTAGCCCTAATCAGCAACCACTTGGATATTGAGTTTGACACTCACTTCGGGATGGAGCTTGATTTCAGCCGTGTAGGTGCCCAGTTTGCGAATCTCGGGCAAAATCATGTCACGGCGATCAATGGTTTCACCCGTAATCGCCTGGATCGCATCAGCCACATCTTGAGGCGTGACACTGCCAAAGAGCATATCCTTTTCGCCCACGGGCATAGAGATGGTAATGGTGGCCAGTTTTTCGAGGGTGGCTTTTTGTTTTTCCGCAGCGTCTTTGAGTTCGGCAAGCCGTTGCCGTTCTTTTTCTTGGAGCCGCTCTACCCGCCGTAAAGCATTGGGGGTTGCTGGCTCGGCAATCCCTCTGGGAAATAGGTAATTCCGGGCATAGCCGGGGGCGACTTCGACGACTTGACCCATTCGCCCGAGTTTATTGACAGTTTCATTCAGGACAACTTGCACCCGCTTTGCCATGGGGATCCTCTTTCATTGAACTGGATGGGTTAACAGCAATCGTCAGCGTTAGTGGCTACGGCTGCTATTTTAGGACAAATAACTATTGTATAGCCTCTAGGGTGCGAACACCTACGGTGCGCGACGCGATCGCGACAAAAAAGGGCAGAACGAGCGTTCCACCCTTGTACCGAGTTTGTTCAAAAGTTCAGGGTTCACTTACAGGGGATGGAAGAGCAAGTCGGGATAGAAGCGATTAAACTCAATCAAAATCCCGGCAGTAATCGTCATCCAAATGGCAGCCAGCACGGGCGCGGTGGAAAGATAGGTCAAAAAGTGTTTCATGGTACGTCGTCCTTATGACAATCAACGAACAGTGAAGCTAGCGAGGGGAAACAGTGATTTCGTTATCTTTGGCGGTAAGTTCACCCGATGCCAGCTCCTTAAGGGCGGCCAGCGGCCAAGCAAAACCTGTGAGCATGCATTTGATGGCAAGGGGCACATCAATAATGATTTCTTTTTCATTGGCCTCACCGCTGTTGCGCACAGCAATCAAGTAGGCGCGACCCACCCAGCCGATCCAGCCAGCAATGTACAGGAAGAGCACACTGGGAATGAGAAAATCACCGGCACGGCTGAGACGACCGTCCACCACGAGGTGGGGCAGACCCTCTTGGCCACAAAGAGCTTGACTGTAGCGCTCAAACCGTTTTTGACCGGAGGCGGGATCAGCGGTGGTATTCACAGCAGCGGCAGCACGTTTTTGAAAGGCAGGAGAATCTTTGCAGGGGACGAGTCCTGCCACATCAGCGGAGGCTAGAGGGGCAAAACCTAGCCACAGGGTCAAGACAAGGAGTAGGGTTAACAATCGACGCATGGAGTGTTGTCCTCAAATGCAGACAGGTCAAAGTGCATTCACGGGAGAGAGCAATCCCTCCCAAAGCTGCCATCATTTTAGCGGATGGGCTTCAACCCAACCCTAGGGGAAAGGTTAATAATTTTTACGAGGGCAAGCAGGGACTAATGCTTCCTCTGGCGATCGCTCTATGGTTGATCCGTGCTGCCGCAAAGACGCCCTCTATTGAGACCGACAAAGCTCCTTTGCTAGACTGGATCTATTGTTGGACTTGACTTTGAAACATTTGCACATCGGTGGCGCTGGGGGGAGAGCTGACCCACGGTGATTTCTCAAGTATGAAGAGTATTTCTCCTATTTTGTCCCCCATGGATGCTGACCTGACGTTTAACTTGCCCGATCAAAAAATTCTTGAAACCTTGCCTCCCCAACAATTAGTGGCGATTATTTTGCGTCAGCAGCAAATTATTAATCAACTGCGCCACACCCTCTCGCAGATTCCTAGCATCCCTGAGGTCATTCACCCCGATACCCCACCTCCTTCAGAACCCCATCTAGCACTGGTGAGCGAGGATGCGGTGTGCTACTTTCCCCTCACAGGGGGGAACTGCTGGACGATTGGCCGCAGTGAAGATAATTCGATTGTGCTCAGCGATCGCTGGATGTCACGGAACCATGCCATGATTCAGCGCATGGGGCAGGGGGAGTTTTATCTCATTGATCTGGGGAGTCGCAATGGCACGTTTGTTAATGGTCGCCGTGTGAGTATTCCCATTGCCCTACACAATGGCGATCGCATTACCTTTGGTCAAACAGAACTAGACTTTTTTAACGAGCCTTTTGCCCCTTTGTTTGCTGAAAATGCCACTTTGTCCTTGCCTCAATCCGAAGGTTCCTCCACGGCATTGCTCCATGTCCGCCGCCTGTTGACAGTTCTCGTCGTGGATATTCGTGACTTTACCAAGCTGACACGGCAACTTGAAGAGGAGCTACTGTCGGAGCTAATTGGCACGTGGTTTCATCGTGCCGGTGAGATTATCCGTCAATACGGCAGTTGGGTGGATAAATATATTGGCGATGCGGTGATGGCGGTTTGGATCCACGAAAGCGAAGAGATTGGCTATCAAGAAATTTGTCATACCCTCTCTGCCTTAGAGGATTTACGGCTGATGACGGGAGAACTGCACCAGCAATATCCCTTGCCGTGGCCACTGCGTATTGGTTCAGGCTTGAATACGGGCTATGCAATGGTGGGCAATACCGGGAGTGGCGATCGCCCCGACTACACGGCTCTCGGAGATACAGTGAACGCCGCCTTTCGGCTCGAGAGTGCCACCAAAACCATTGCCGCTGATCTAGCAATGGGGGCAACCACCTACCACTACCTTGTGCAGTCTTGTCCAACTCTTGTCCCCTTTCGACCGCAAGTGCTGAGCCTCAAGGGCTATGATGCTCCTGTACCCGCCTACGTGGGTACCTTTGATGACCTCCATGGGTTCCTTGCTCAAGCCCTCACAATTCGCGACACCCTACACTAGACACCCTAAAAAAAGCGATTAAGAGACAGTCTCCCTCTCATATTATTGAACAAACTTAGAACAAATTTAGCCTGCACTCCCCCATCCTCGCGTAGCAGGCAGGGGTTAAGGCGCGGCAATGAAGCGAAGCGGAGCTGCCAATAAATTAATCATCGTAGCCCTGATTCTCAATGTACTCACTTCCTAGCCATAATCAACAGCATGATAGTATAATTATTCATGGTATTTCAGTTGTTACCTTTGACGGTACTGTAATCCATCGGGAATTTATTACCTTGGAAGAGACATAGACCGCAGAGACAAACGACTGAAATCTGAATGGCAGTCAAAACATCGCTGCCAGAGGGATTCTTAAACTCACTTGCCGAAAGGACAGTGAGGAGTATGCGGGCAAACTTTCCCGATACTCACCTAGAAGCTGGGCTTGTCTGTGTGATCTGTAGACTCTCACTTCTCAGGTTAGCATAGACATCACCACCTCACCTCAGCAGGTGGTGTGAGCTTCATTCACCTGTAGGGGGGAGCCTAGACATCAGTCTGTTGTGGGCGCTATGCCTCAGGTTCCTCTGTCACCCTGCCAGTGATGGGCTACTGCCGCCTGCGCTTGCTGTGCGATGTGGTCAGTTCTTTACTTTGATTCTTAGATTCTTAATGAACCGCTGTTTTTCGTAATGACCTGTGAGATTTGGGAGGTAAAGGAATTATGCAACGTTTAGGCCGCTGGCTAGCACTGGCTTACTTCGTGGGCGTTAGCCTGTTGGGCTGGATCAACTGGAGTGCCCCAACCTTGGCGGCAACTGCATCCACGGAGGAAGAACTGGTCAATGTGGTAGATAAGAAGCTCGGTACTGCCTATGGCGAGAAAATTGACCTGAACAATACCAACATTGCCGCCTTCATTCAATACCGGGGTCTGTACCCAACTCTAGCGAAACTCATTGTTAAAAATGCCCCCTATCAATCTGTGGAAGATGTCCTAAACATTCCTGGTCTCACCGAGCGGCAAAAGGAAATCCTGCGGGAAAACTTGGATCACTTTACGGTGACTGAGGTGGAAACAGCTCTTGTTGAGGGGGGCGATCGCTACAATAATGGGCTATACAAGTAATCGCCCTTCTTAGATAAATTTTGGGTTAGCGTTGACTCCCGCAACTTCTGGATTTGATGTCTTAATCATTGGCAGTGGTGCTGCGGGTCTCAGTGCTGCCCTATCCCTTCCCTCTCACTATCGCATTGGCCTGATTACAAAAACTGACCTCCAGCAATCTGCTAGTGGCTGGGCGCAGGGAGGTATGGCTGCCGCTATTGACCCGGCGGATTCTCCCTTGCTCCATGCCCAAGATACCCTTGCTGCAGGAGCTGGCCTCTGCGATCCAGTGAGTGTGCAGTTTTTAGTTGAGCAGGCACCGGCGCAGGTTGAGAGGCTCTTGGCCATGGGGGTGGCGTTTGATCGCGCGGGCGATCGCCCAGCTTTAACCCTCGAAGCTGCCCATTCCCGTCCGCGGGTGCTCCATGCTGCTGACACCACCGGCCAAGCCCTGATTACGACACTGCTCGAACAGGTGACGGCTGCACCCCATATTACGCTCCTGCCGAATAGCTTTGTCTTTGATCTGTGGCTAGAGGGGGAGCAATGCTGTGGTGTGTGTCTCTTGCATCAGGGACAGCTTCAATGGCTGCGCTCAGGTGCGGTCGTTCTGGCCACCGGCGGTGGCGGTCAAGTCTTTGCCCAAACCACAAATCCTCCCTTGAGCACTGGCGATGGTGTGGCAATGGCATGGCGGGCTGGAGCACATATTCGGGATGTCGAGTTTTTCCAGTTTCATCCCACAGCTCTGGCGGTTGAGGGGGCACCGCGATTTTTAATTAGTGAAGCCGTACGGGGTGAAGGGGCACACTTAATCGACCACAGGGGTCATCGCTTTGTAACGGATTACCATCCGGCGGGGGAACTGGCACCCCGGGATATTGTGAGTCGTGCTATTTATCGTCACCTTCAGCAGAGTCCTGCCCCCCATGTTTGGCTGGATTTACGACCGATTCCCCGCGATCGCCTACACCACCGGTTTCCGAAAATCATTGCTGTCTGTCGGCAGTGGGGCATTGACGTTGA
This sequence comes from Thermosynechococcus sp., assembly GCF_046299635.1. Classification (GTDB taxonomy): domain Bacteria; phylum Cyanobacteriota; class Cyanobacteriia; order Thermosynechococcales; family Thermosynechococcaceae; genus Thermosynechococcus. The sequence goes on from NZ_JBKBHV010000009.1 coordinate 12,849, forward strand.
GCAGCAACCCATTCCCGTATCGCCGGCCGCCCATTATTGGATGGGGGGAGTCCTCACAGATCTACAGGCCAGAACCACCCTGCCCGGCCTCTATGCCGTTGGCGAAGTTGCCAGTACTGGTGTCCACGGCGCCAATCGCCTTGCAAGTAATTCCCTGTTGGAATGCTTCGTCTTTTCGGCTCAACTGGCTCATCTGCACCCGCAGCCTCTTCCGGCGGAGATCTCCCCGCCTCGCCAGCATGCCCTTGACGTTGAGCCGGTGAGCTTTCGGGGGTGGCGCCAAGATCTACGCGAACTGCTGTGGCAAAGTGCCGGCATTTGTCGCGATGCTCCAACGCTGATGGCCGCTCTGTCTCAAGTTAAGGAATGGCGCCAAGAACTTTTGACTCATCCGATTGCGATCGCCTTTCGTCAACTAGACCCTGCGCACTGCTATACCCTCAGCCATGAGGCTGCGCAATCCACCCTCTGGGAATGGGGGGAGCTACGCAATCTCCTAGACATTGCCTATTTAATTCTCAAGAGCGCCCTCTTTCGCGAGGAAAGCCGCGGAGGCCACTATCGCCAAGACTATCCCCAGCCCGATCCCAACTGGCAAACGCATACCCTGATTTGGGGCGAGCACTGGCAAAAAGCGGCGATTCAGGGCGTTCAGAGTAAACTATAGTGGCTATAGATTTCAAAAACTTTTTGCGGTGCTCTATTCCTATGATGCAGTCACGGCGTGTGCAGGAAAGTTTGGTAGGTCTGGTGATTCTTGCAGGCTTAGCGACATTGGGGGTCGGCCTTCTGTGGTTGCGGGGCAACCTTGCCGGTGCCAATAGCTACACCCTTGAGGTGGAATTGGATACCGCGCCGGGCTTGGCAGTGGGGACACAGGTGCGCTATCGCGGTGTCCAAGTGGGGCGAGTCACGGCGATCGGTTTTGATGCCAATGGTGTGCGGGTGAGTGTGCGCGTCAATAATGTATTGATTCCGCGTGGTGCTGTACCGGAAATTCGCCAATCGGGATTCATTGGTCAGGCCTTCTTAGACTTTACCCCCAAGGAGCGAGTACCCGAGATTCCAGAGGGGGTCACCGCCTTTGCTCCCAAGTGTCAGCCAGAGTTAATCTATTGCAATGGGGATCGCGTGACCGGCGTACGTACTGCCGGCCTAGAAGATTTAGTGCGAGCGGCAACCCGCTTTACCACCACCCTTGAGGAATCGGGGATTATCAACAACGCCAATACCCTCATTTTGGGCGCAACCCGCACCGTTAACCGTGCTGACCAATCGTTGACAAAGGTGACCACTGCCCTCGATAGCTTCAACGCCCTCAGCAGAGATGCCCGCGCCGAACTACGGAACTTTAGCACTGCATCTCAAGCCGTCACCCGTGCTGCCAACCAAATTAGTGAACTAGTTGAGGTCAACCGCAATACAATTAACTCTGCTTTACACAACATTGATGGGGCTGCCCGAGATCTGAGAACCACGCTCAATGCCCTTCGTCCTCTGACGAAGCAACTGGAGCAGGGAGAATTACTGGCTAATTTGGATCGGCTCATTAAAAATGGTGCAGAAGCCGCAGCCAATCTCAATAAAGTCTCTGGGACACTGAGTAGTCCGATTATCATGCTGTCGATCGCCCAAACTCTAGATGCCGCACGCGCCACATTTATCAATGCCCAAAAACTGACGAATGACTTGCTCAAACTCACCAGCGATGAATCCTTCCAGTCTGATTTGCGACGTCTCATTAAAATCCTCAGCCGCCTGCTGGCTTCAAGCCAAGACCTTGAGCAGCAATTCTTAGCACTCCATGCCACTTCCCTAGGAGAAACTCAGCTACTGCCCCCCAGCCCCACCCCCAGTCCAACGGTGGCGGCCATGCCAACCAACGAGGAAGAAGCCGCAATTACCAGTGATAGTAATACAAGTGATCCCTAGGCTGACAATGAGTGTACTGGAGTGCAATAATCCTCTAGATCAGACTACAACTAACGAGCAGTTTCTGTTCGACCCATGCGGGTAAAGCGGACTTCAATGCGGCGTCGGGAAACATCTGGATTGCGATTCGCCGGTGCTAATTCACCATTAAGTAGGTAGAGTTGACCCGCAGAGTAGGCACGGAATTGGAGGCCAGCCAGCTTGGGTTGTTTTGCTTGTGCTTTGCGGAGTTCGTTGGCGATCGCCAGTGCCCGCATTAGACCCAGATCAGCATTCGATCCGGGGATCAAACGATTTAATGCGTTGGTAGCTGCTGCCTGCTCGAGGAACATATCCAAGTTACTACTGCTGCCTTGATTGGGTTGGCCATCGGTATGCCCAATGATTTCCACCGTGTCAATGCCGTACAAGGTGCGAGTTTCAACAATTTTGGCAACTAAACTGTTCCAAATGTACTTGCGAAAGGCATCGGAGAGCTGCGCACTTCCGACCGAAAATCGAAACTTATCATTGTCAGGAATAAAGAGAATTGGCGGCGGGCCTTGGACTCTGCCTTGGCCTTTAACTTGTTGCTGCAATTCATGAATCTGTTTTTGATTAATGACGATAAAAATCAGCATAATAAAAGTAATCAGGCTTAAGATAAGTAAAGTGCCGGACATTAGATCCGTGTAGGACATCCAAGGGTTAAAGTCCTCTGGTTCCTGTTGCCAAGAGCGACGGAAGGGACGCATAAGCAATTACTTCGTTTGTGGGGCGGCGGGTGTAACTTTTTGGGAGAGGAGCACCAAATTGCGGTTTATTTGCTCCAAGGATTGAACAGCTCTCGTCATTGATTGGCTAGAGTCTTTGGTTTGTTGTTGCAACTGACTTAACTGCTCGTGGATTTGCTCTAGACCCTTCTCAAGGGCTTTGATCTGGCTTTGGCGATCGCCATCGCTGGCGGAGCGCTGCTTGCGATAATTTTCAAAGCTATTTTTGAGCGTGATTAACTGGTCGGTGAGGGATTTGTATTGACGATCTAACTGCTCTGTGACACGGGCAATTTTGTCTGCGGCTGTACTCAGTTGCTCCGCATGGGAGCCATTCTTTTCCAAAATGATTAATAACTGCTTTTGATTGGCTTGGTTTTGCTCGATGATATTAGACACTTCTGTGGAAAATTTGCTGACACCAAAACGCACTTGCCGCAGTTCCTCATTCCCCTGGAGGAGGTGTTGGCTAACATCACTACTGAGTCGCTCCATAGAGCGTAACATCGTTATCAATTCCTGTTGATTTTGGCTAAGGGTATTTTGTGCGCTCTGGGCGATCGCCAGCAGCTTCGCCAGTTGATCTGCGGCTTTTGCCAGTTCTGTGGACTTCTGCGCCACTTGCCAATTCACCTGTTCAATTTCGTTAACCAAGCCCAAAACTATTTCTTGAATATGTGTAAAGGTGCTCGTCGTCGTACTCAGATTGCCGGCAATCTCCTCAAAGTTCATATGGATACGATTAACCCGCTCTAGGGTGTCTGCAACTTTAGCAGTCAAGTCAATCACTTCGCTATTGAGTTGTTGCGATCGCGCCGCAGCTTCCGTCAACTGATCAATAAACCGGGCAAGTTGCTGTGCAGCTGTACTCAACTTCTCTCCAAATTGACTATCTTCTAATGCCCGCACTGCTGTCTGAAAAATATTTGCCCCGGCCACGAGATTACCCACGGCATTGTCAACTCTGGCAAAGACCCTCTCTGCCAGCTCAATATTTCTGTTGTGTGCTTGCCTAAGATTGGCCAATTCCCGCTCTAGGGGGGTTTCAATGGCTTTAGTAACCGTTTCGTGGAAATTCTCCAAGAAAACAGTAAAGTTGCGATCAATGGATTGAATCAACCGTCCGGTGGGGTTGCGTTTCTCACTGGCCAGCTCGTGATCTAAATACAGTTCTACCGCTGTGAAAAAATGCCGCCGCGCCAACGTCGTATTCCAAATAGAATTAACACAAGTCAGAAAGATGCCCAACGACAAGCTGACGACACTAGAGACAAAGGCCAATGACATTCCCCGCAAGGGGGCACGAAATTGCTCAATCAACTGTGAGAGCAATTGTACCGGCGCGTTTGCTTCGCTCACCTGAAGGTCAGCAATGGCAGATAAATTCCTCATTATACCATAGATATTGAGGGTGACTCCTAGAAATGTACCCAACAGACCAATGGCAATCAGTAAATTGGGCGTTACACGTGTCAAGTACTCAGCCTTCTCTAGAGACAATCCCCACAAGTGTTCTTGGGCAAGCGTGTAGTCCACTAAAGCAGCAGTGTTGATCTCGTCATACTTCTCTAAGCATCGAGTCATCCGCTCGCGCAACTGCCGAATTAAAGGGGGAGCTTGAGGAGTCTCACTGGCAACGGCCCAATCCCAGCGAATAAAGTACATTAAACGGCTAAACAGGCTCAGCCGCAGGGCAGCACTACAGAGAGCCGTCAGGGTCGGAATCCCAATAAAAAGTCGAAGGATCCACGAGTCTTGTACCTCTTCTAGAAAGAGATTAAATAGGTCCATAATTTTTCCTCGGAAAATGTTATTGCTGTTAATTGTCTTGATTGTTCCTGTGTTGCATATCAACATCCCGTTCCGTCAAAGGGGATGATTGCTTGAGTAATCGCTCAGTCTGAGGGATAGCCGAGGTCGAGGCCAAGGTTTTTCCCCAGTAATCCTCAATGCGTTTATCTAGTTCCTCAATTAACTCCTGAAGAATGCCTTTGCGGGCAATTCCGGTGAGGCCTTGAATTTCTGTCCCTGCCACAATGGGTACCATAGCAAAGTTAATGTGATCTGGCCGATAGGCACGAATTTCCTCAATTAAAGCCATGACATGGGGGCGATAGCTGTTTTCCCATTCTGCCCGATTACTCACCAAGAAATTAATCGCCTCATTCAGTTGTTGGCGCAGCATATCCGTTAAGGTCGTGGTGTGCTGGTCTTGGTTGCGAATCTCTACCCAAGTCAATTGATCAATAACAGCAGACCAATCATTGCCGAAGGTAATTTTCCTGCCGCCATTTTTTGGATTGAAGACAAGATTGTCGCCCTCTAGGGCAAACATTTTCAAGCCGAGGCACTTAAAAAATAGTTCCTGCACTTCCCGCACTACTTCTGGTGGGGGCGGCAAAATATCCGTGAGCGTAATCGTTTTATTGGTATGCAGACAGTCAAAATTGCCCGCCTCACCTCGGTTTTCGTAGGCATATTGGAAATTTTTCGCTGTCAAGTCATTGATTAACCGCAGGGGAAAGCCGGCATACTCCGTCATGAAAATCACTTGATGCTGCTCTGAAGCCGGCAATTGCACTCGCTGGGCATTCCCCAATAGCCCCGTTTCCGTCAGGAGTTGAGTAAAGGCCTGCACATAGGCATCCTCTGTGGCGGGTTGGTGGTAGGCAATAAAGACCGTTCGCTTATGGGGGGCGTTGTTGAAATAGCCGTCATTGAGATTCAGGGGCAGGAGAATGTCCGACTGGTTTTTCAGGGACGTTAAGTAGGCAATTAACTGCTCACGGCTGCCCATTTCCATAAAGCGTTGAATCGCCGATCCCCGCAGAGACAGCATCAATGTCGCAATCCGTCTGTCCACCACTTGATCAAGGGCAGCGGGAATTTCCGCCGGTGCAAACTGGGGTTTGAGGAAGTGTTCTAAACTCGGTGGTTCCTCTGCGCTGACAACCACTGCTTTTTGAATTACCTCAGTGGAAAGCTGGTTCAAGGCCAAGCGCCGCTCCCCTTCTCTGGGGGGAAGCACGGCATTAATCGCATGTTCGGTGTCTTGGGCATTGACAATGGGCAAGCCAATCCGCTCTTGGACATTGACTTCTGCTAGCTGTTCACTCCGCCGTTGCAGTATGAGGATATTTTCTTGGATAAAGGTGCGGAACTGCACCAATTGGGCAATTTTTTGATTGGTAAAAACAATTAGATCCTCTGTGGCTGAGCGCACTTGACGGCTCACCTGCGATTGGTAGTTTTGGCGAGCAAGAGTGACTACCTGATCCACAGCCACCCGAAAGGCAGTTTGAACTTTTGTCGTTTTGCCAAAGGGAAGAAACTGCCCCTGAATTGCCTGCACCTCATTTTGCAGTTGGGTGGTGATATTACGCAGTTCTGTATCAGCATTTTGGGGGCGATTGACCTCATATTGAGCACGAACACGCTCGAAGTTAGTCTTAAGTCCCTGTAGCCAGTTGATGGCATTGTCGAGGCCAAAGAATTCGTGATCCGGTTGCAGGATTTGCTCTAGGAATTGTTCAATACTGATTTTGATGTCATTGGTCACGTCTGACGTGTGTTCAACAATCGGTGTGAGCCAAACCCCCCGTTCTCTACTGTTGTCCGCAGGCCGCACAAAGTTGAGAAGTGCCATCGCATTCTGGGGAAACTGCGTTCTCAACATATCTTGCTGCCCACGGGATTGGGCTGCACTAATTTGACTATATTGATTGTTGCGCCAGCGTTCTAAGTTGGCACTTAGCGTTCCTCCTTGCACGGGGACGTTTTCCAACCGTTGTTTCAGCAGTTGCCCTAGATCATCTGTCCCCCAGTCAAGTTGACTCGTATAGAACTGTTGCATTTGGCTGTTACTGGGGGCTTGACCAAGACCATTTTTCCAGAACTCTAACACTTGAATTTTGATTTGGTTGGCGGCCAGCAAATTGATTTTGTCTTGGGGGAAGTAAATACTGGCCAATCCCATGGTCATGTAGCGCTGGCGATTCGGACGGGGATGTTTGTCATATTCTTCGGTGGAATCAATTGCTCTTAGATTGTCACGGGCAGAAACTGCGGCGGCAGCGGTGGCACTGCTACTCAAAAAGAGGCAAATTTTCTGAGCAATGGTGTTGGTGATTTTGCCCTTGGCGTTGGCATCTGTTGGTGGAATGATGAATGTACCGCCGGGGGTCGCATTGGAGATTAAGTAAGTATAGTCGTAGGGCGGGCGAGACTCTTCTAGACGGCGTTCGTTGGGGTATTGGGCATTAAAAATGGTGCCCTTGCGAGTATAGTAGTCTAGTTCCTTAAGAGCAGCGTAGCAGTTGGCCTTGACGACATCGTTGCCGCCGTAGAGATCGGGGCTGACGACGAAGTAGCCGTAGGTTTCAAAGTTAGGCACACTTGCAGCAAAGAGCCGCCGCAAAATGTAGCCGATATCGAGAAACGTACCGCTCCCCGTACCCCCGCAGAGAGAACCAGCTACAAAAACCCGCAAACCCGGTCTCACCTCAATGCCACGGGCAATCAGGGCAGCTGTATTGGCACCGACCACACGGCCATGGGCTTGGTTTAGAGCATGAACCACGTGCAGATAGTTCTTAAAGAGGGCAAAGCGACCCACCGCCCGCACGGCACCTGCTCCCTGCTCAATGGTGCTGAGATTGCGAATCAGTTGATCGGGAAACCATTCGAGAATATGGTCATCGGGAGTTTGCACATAGGCGTTTTTTTGCCGCCGATCGTAGTTCTGCTTGAATTCATTGACTTCGTTGAGGGCAACGCGGATATGGACTTCCTCGGCAGGGGTAAATTCAATACTTTGGCCTCGGTAAGGGGGAATCGGGCCACTGCGATCGGTATCGATCTGGACAAAGCTAATGATCGGTAGCTCTGCCAAGGAACCAAACTCTTCAATGATATTTTGGCGAATGCGAACCAGCACATCTCGCCCAGTGCCTCCTAGCCCCACGCAAATGACGGGCAGAACAGTCAAATTATTGTTTTCTGCGGTATTCGTCGTAAACATCCAGCCCCCTGTAGTCTGCTGCTCAACGAAAGCGATCAACCTTAAAGGATTACTTTATAGGATTATCCTGATGATTTCATCCTTGTATGCAAGGAGAACAAAGCTACGCTGTTTGGGAATCGTGATTGAACCAAAGATTGGCTGACCATCACAGGTCAAATCTCCTTCTAGAGCATGAATGATCAGGTTTTGGTTTCGCCGTTCAAGGGTAGCGATCGCCACCATACTGGGCAAGGGCACCATCAAAAACGTGCCAGTAACGTTACCACCCACACCAATTTTCTGGCCATGCTTGAGGGAAAAGTGATACTCTTGATCGCCCACTTGGACAGTGACAGACCAAGGAATTTGCTGCCGTAGCCAGTGTACAGCGAACCCCAATCCACCCCCTAAACCAAGAATCCCCAAGACACCGGCAAGCAGAATTTGCCACCATAGTTGTCCCCAGAGGTAGGCGTTCACTAGACAGACTTCTCCGCCACCGGGCTTGGGCGTACAGAATTCCTGGACGGTTGCTGGCACATCCACAACGGTTAACTGAAACTGCCCCGGTTGAATGCTGCGCTGCTGCATCGGCAAAGCTGCTAACCATTGGCTGCGCTGACTGGCCTCTGGCGTATTCACAAGGCCACAGCGACTCTTTGGTACCTCCTTCCACTGATGGGCTTGCCCTTGAGGAAGATTCAAAGGTGCATCTGTTAGCCAAATCACCGATTGGTTTTTGATCGGTTGCTGATTGTAGAGACGGTCTTGGTTGAGTTGCGCCAAATAGCGATAGATAAAGTGTTCGGCACACATAATATCGGTGCCCTGCTCCGTGCCCGCATTCATGGGCATAGCCTCTAAAATTTTGGGAATATCCCCAGACCCTTGGTATTCAAAGACCACAGGCGATCGCACCGTCATGGCGAAGGGCAGAATATGGACGGTATCTCCTTTGGTTAAGGTTTTTTCAATGATTTGCCGTAGGTGGAGCCGCCCCGGATCGTTGAGTCCGACACTTTCCGTAAGATCGATCGCCAGCACTACATCCCGACCGCCCCAACGGCCAACCCACGCCAGCCCGTCCTTTTGCTGGGGGGTGAGGGGACGATTGCCGGGAACCACAGGTGAATTCATAGTCAGCGGCTTAAATTGTGAGATTTCTGGGGTTAAGGGGGTCGCCTCTGTTTATCATAGACCTAAGGAATCAGTGCGTAGAGCCTCAATTTTAGAGTGATTGGTTGTTACTGGGGATACGACTCACCATGGAGAATGCCTTACCTGCGGTTTATCTGAGTGTGTTGATTATTCTACTTGGCGTCTCAGCTTGGTTTGTAGTCAAACAAATTCTCAAAACCCGTCGCATTGAATCTAGCTTGGCACGCCTCCAACGGAAACTGAAGCAGGAGCCGGGTACAACTCAGGAATACTTTGAGCTAGGCAGCATCTACCTCACCAAAAAACTCGCTAGTCAAGCAATTCCTCTGTTTCAAAAAGCCCTGAAGGCGGCTGAAAACGAAGGGGAAACCTATCTCGCCCCCATTTACAATGCCCTTGGCTACGCCTATTTCATGCAGGAGCAGTATGACTTGGCCATTCGCCAATACAAAGAAGCTCTGAAAAATCAACCGCAGTATGTGACTGCCGCCAACAATCTTGGTCATGCCTACGAGAAAAAGAATCTCCCCCAACCCGCCCTTGAGGCCTATCAGCACACGCTGAAATATGACCCCAACAACGCGATCGCCCAACGGCGGGTAAATTCCCTGAAAAAACGACTCAGTGGCGCAGCGGCTTGAGAAGACCTCAGGCAACAAAAAACTGGCTAGGACATTCCCCAACCAGTTCTCTACTCGCTACTTATATTTTCTAGGTATTTAGCTGGGTAAGTTAGCCCTCGGCTTAGGCGTCCCCTTCAATGTAGAGAAACAGCAACCCCATCACCACCGTGGGCATCAGCCAGCACACCACGGGAATAAAAATCCAAGGCAAAAAGGATGCAGCGTAAGATCCCATCATAATCAACGGTTCTCCTTCTGGGTGTTCAAAACTAAAGGGTGACCAAGGCTCTAGTTAAACAAGCCAGTCATGATGCCATCGACAACAGAGAAATTCTCAAGGAGGAAGAAGGCAACAAAAGCTGCCCCCATGGCACCCACAAAGAAGCCGGCCGTAAACTGGCTCCAACCTTCACCGGTTTTCAGGGGATCGCTGCTGCTGCCCCCTTTTTGAAAACTGACCAGCCCATAGGCGGCTAAACAGGCCGTGGCAATCAAAATCAGAGCGATACCAGAAATCAAACCGCCCAAGTTGGCCACATCGGAATCCCGCAGGGGACCGAGCTTGACCCAAGGACCAATTACGAAATAACCGTGAGCCATCCCCACTTCCAAGCCCCGCAGAATAGGGGAGAGGCCTTGACGATAGGCGGGGAGGTTGCCGATAAAGGTCTTGACGAGGCCAGAATCAGAAATGGGTGTTGATAAGTGCCCCACAAAGGGATCGCCATTGTATGGCTTGATCAGTTCTTCTGCCATGATTTTTATTTCCCTAGCATTCCGTTACGTCCGCGCACAGGCACAGACCTAAGTGGTTATTCTAGGCAAGGGCGGGCGATCGCGCGAGAGACAGCGTTCATCTCTTCAAGAAAGTTCATGTATCGCAACATCCCCTTACGCGGCCTTACCCCTGTCTTGGGTTAGTAGGTGGGTACGCTAGGATCGACTTCCTGACTCCAAGCGTTAATCCCCCCCTTGATATTGATCCCCTCAATGCCCGCTTGCTTGAGGATGCTAAGGGCTTTGGCAGAGCGTCCCCCCATTTTGCAGTGCACCAAGAGGCGGTGGCCGTTCACCAAACTGCGAATTTTTTCCACACCGGAACCATTTTCAATCTCCGACAGGGGAACAAGGACGGCGCCGGGAATCTTGGCAATTTCGTACTCATTGGGATTGCGCACATCCACAAGGACGTAGTCTTGGGCGCCACTGTCCATGAGGGCTTTGAGTTCCTGCACGGTCATTTCGGGAATTTCTGCCATTTGGGCGGCCTCCTGGGCTTTGGCTTGGCGAATACCACAGAATTCTTCGTAGTCAATGAGCTTGTCAATGACGGGTCGTTCGGGGTTGGGGCGCAGCTTCAGTTCACGGAATTTCATTTCTAAGGCGTTGAAAAGTAACAGGCGCCCGCTGAGGGTGGTGCCTTTGCCAAGGATGATTTTAATCGTCTCCGTGGCTTGGATAACGCCAATAATGCCCGGTAAAATGCCCAGAACACCCCCTTCGGCACAGGAGGGCACAAGACCCGGTGGCGGCGGTTCTGGATAGAGATCGCGATAGTTGGGTCCGCCTTGATAGTTAAAGACCGTGGCTTGGCCTTCAAAGCGAAAGATGGAGCCGTAGACATTGGGCTTATTGAGAAGCACACAGGCATCGTTGACCAAGTAACGGGTAGGGAAGTTATCGGTGCCGTCCACCACAATGTCGTAGTCTGCCATAATCTCAAGGGCATTGGCGGCGCTCAGCCGAGTTTCGTAGAGATCCACTTGGCAATGGGGATTGATCTCAAGGATGCGGTGCTTGGCCGATTGAATTTTGGGCTTGCCCACCCAGGAGGTGCCGTGGATCACCTGCCGTTGCAAATTGGAGCTATCCACCACATCAAAATCTACAATGCCAAGGCGACCTACCCCCGCCGCCGCCAGATAGAGCAACAGGGGGGACCCCAGTCCACCGGTGCCGATGCACAGCACACTGGCCGCTTTGAGGCGCTTTTGACCCTCAACACCCACCTCCGGCAAAATCAGGTGGCGGGAATAGCGTTCATAGTCGTCTTTCGTGAGTTCAATTTTGGAAAGATCTGGATTTAGCATGGCAACCCTTCGTCAAAAACGCAACTGATCTAACCCGGTCAGCAAGGGTGAGGGGATCCTCTCTATTGTACTCAGGGGCGCGACAGCGGATCTGCCAAGGTTTCAATGGTCAACACTTGGGGCGGTGTTGCATCCGGGGGATAGAGCAGGGTGAACTGCACTCGGCGAATTTCTTGGGGTTGCAGGGTTAGCCGCACCAAATCCTCTCCCTGCTGGCCTTGCCGTTGCACAAGGTGAATGATCCGACTCTGGGGGGTGCCATGATCATCGCGGAAGCGCAATCGGACACTGCCCCGGAAAAAGATGCGGTTGGGGGGTTCGGCAAAAAAACGTAATCCCTCGCCAGGGGCATCAAACTTGAGGGGAGTTTGGAGGGCAAGGCGCACCCTCTGGGGGCGATCGCCGGTATTTTGCAGCGGCAGAATCAAATCATATTCAACGCCGTAATTACCATGGGCAGCATAGGCCGTATCAGGATAACGTCGCACCAAAGGAGCCGTTTGAATTTGCCCTGTGCCCAACCGTCCTGCCACCAGCGAACTGATGGGATAGGAGAAGGCGGTACCCACTTCGGGAATCGGAATCGGCTGTTGCTGGGGATTATGCCAGCGGGAGCCAAGGGCAACACCTGCCACTCGGCCATAGACAATACTGCCGCCTTGGTGGGGGGGCGTGGGGGGGCGATCGCGGGGGGTGACGAGTTCCCCTTCTAGGAGGGTCTGCTGCCATTGCTCAAGGGTCGGCGGTTCCTTGCCAAAGCGGGCTAAACTGGCCAGATAAATCTCACCGCTACTGCGCGCCCGAATCAAGAGCGAACGGCCATTCAGAGGCGGATCGAGTCCCTCAACGGGAATCGGTAAATTGGCGATCAGGGCATAGCTGCCAGGGGAAATCACGATTTGCGCCGGCCAGCCCGGTTGTCGTCGTTGTTGCAGAATATCGAGCATGACGCGATCGCCCGGACCGGCAAAAATTTGCCCGAGATCATTGGCCTGTTGAGCGGGCAGGGGGCGAAAGGGAGCCTGCGGTTGGCTCAGGTAACTGGCGGCATGGATCAAATTTACCGTTACCGGTTTAGGGCCGGGGTTGTAGGCAAGAATTCCTAGGTAGAGGGGGGTGAGATCCTGTGGGTCGAGGGGCTTGGCAATATGGTGGGCAAAAATATCAAAGCGATCGCGAAAGGCAAAGTTCAAGTGGGCCTTGGGGTTGGCTTTACCTGCCGGCGGAAATGTGGAGAGGAGAATCCCCCCTCGCTGCACCACCTCGGGGCTATTGCTATTTAACACCGGCACCTGATCCAAGGCACCCGGCAAAGGGAGGACCCTTTGCGGTCTTTCAATCGTGGCCAGCGTCTGCGCCAGCACAGGGGACAGGATTACTAGAGCCGCACCGCTTCCTAACCGCCAACGCCAATCAATCGCCATGCCCTCGCCCTAGTAGCTGATTTGCAGCGTGACACTTGCCTCCACCTGCAATTCCCCAGCCACCACGGGGGTGCTATCGGCCATCGTTGCTGTGCGCACGGCAAAGGGTTTTTGGGGGGGTGTGGCCTGATGAATTTGAATGCTCACCACTTGGCGCGGTTGCAGATTCAGGGCACTCAGCACGGCTTGGGCTTGACTTTGGGCATCTTGGGTGGCGCGTTGGAGAGCAGTGCGCTGGGCTGCGGCAAGGGTGGCCTCCGGTGCCGTAAAGCTAATGTTCTCGATGGTGGTTGCACCGGCTTGCACCGCAGCGTCAAGGAGGGGGCCTACGCGATCGCTGGCAATGCGAAAGCTCACGGTATTGCGGCCGATGTAACCCAGCAAAATCCGCCGATTCTCCTTGTATTCATAGTTGGGCATGAGACTCAGCCCCGTGGTTTGCAGTTGAGTGACCTCCCGTCCCCGTAGAACCGCCAAGACGGCATTGGCTCGCCGCGCCACCTCCTGCTGCACCTCCTGAGCGGTACGACCCTGAACTTCAACCCCAAGGCTGACTTGCGCCAGCGTAGCGGCGATGGCTTCTGTGCCTCGACCGGTTACCGTTAGGAGAGGTTGGGTTTCTTGACTCATGGCGGGCTGCTCGGCAATGACACCAGACCCTGCCAACAGCAGAGCGGCAAGACCGAGGGTGTAAATGGGTGCTAGGGTAGGTTTCAAGGTGATCCTCACCCCCGTTGACTCCAGCTTCTTTATTTCCCCAGACTGCCGTCGGCCGGCGTGCTGTTCCCCTTTAGGAACGAATTGTATGAATCTTAATGAAATTTGTTCCCTGGGGAGTTTGGGCAGGAATCCCGCCTAGGATCACAATTTTATCTCCCTCGGTGGCTATCTGGCGCTCCTTGAGTTGGTTTTCGGCCACGGCAACCATCCCTTCAAAGGTCAGGGGGAGGGTTTCCAGAAGAATCGGCTTCACCCCCCAAAGCAAATTCAGCCGGTGATAGACGCGGGGGCGATCGGTAAAAGCAACAATCATGGGTTTGACCCGTTCCCCCGAAGCAATGGTTGCGGTATAGCCCGTTTCCGTAAAGCAGGCGATCGCCCGCAGATCGAGGATTTGGGTAATGGTCGTTAAGGCTTCCCCCAAGGCATGGGTCTCATCATTGCGGTAGGCGGGCATATTGTCAAACTCCAGGTTTGGCTCCACATCCGCCGCAATCCGCGCCAGCATCTTCACCGCCTGCACCGGAAAAGCCCCCACGGCAGATTCCCCCGACAACATTACTGCATCGGTCCCATCGAGAATGGCGTTGGCCACATCACTGACCTCTGCTCGGGTCGGGCGAGGGTGGTGGATCATACTTTCCAGCATTTGGGTTGCCGTGATGACGGGAATACTGCGGTAGTTGCACTCGCGAATAATTTGCTTTTGCAGCAGTGGCACCTTCTCCACCGGCATTTCCACGCCCAAATCCCCGCGGGCAATCATAATTGCATCCGCCACCCCCAAGATGGCCGAGAGGTTTTCCACCGCCTGCGGTTTCTCAATTTTGGCCAGCACTGGCATATCCCCGGCACCGTGGGCAGCAAGGTACTCTCGCAATTCCCAGAGATCCTCAGCGCGGCGCACAAAACTCAGGGAAATAATATCAACCCCCTGCTCAATGCCAAATTGAATGTCCTGCTTGTCTTTATCGGTAAGGGAAGGTAGCCGCAGACTCAGATCTGGCAAATTCACTCCCTTGCGACTTTTGAGTGTGCCTCCCTGCACCACCCGGCAGATCACCCGCCGCCCCTCAACCGCTTCGACCACCAATTCCAAGAGGCCATCATCCAAGAGCACCTGCATGCCCGGCTGTGCCTCTTCGGCGAGATACGGATAATCAATCCCAATGCCTTGCGTCTTTTCCTCACTGAGGGGGACGAGGGTCACCTGCTCCCCTTCCACTAGTTCAAGGCTGCCTTGGGGAAGCTCGCCCACCCGGATTTTAGGCCCTTGCAAATCTTGCAGGAGCGTTAGGGGGGTGGCTTCTGCATTGGCCACTTGTCGCAGCAGGGCAATGGTTTCGGCATGATCCTTATAGTCGCCGTGGGAGAAATTTAACCGCGCTACATTCATGCCGGCCGCCAGCATCTGCTGGATCACGTCCCGCGAGCGACTGGCAGGGCCAATGGTGGCGACAATTTTGGTGCGACGAAAAAGCATAGGAGAAGGGGATAATCGGTGCTCCCCTAAATCTTAGGCATGGGTCAGGGAATTCGGCGGTGTTCTGGTTTGCATTCGCCATTAAGTTTTGTGGCTCGAAGGATGTGGCTATAATTTGCCTCGTGGAGCTTACCTTGTGGAGGCCGCGATGACACGCCCCCTCACCCCCGATAATCAAACGCTTAGTCGTCCTTGGACTTGGCAAGATGGCCTGATTATTTTGGCCTTAATTGCCCTGATCTTTTGGATTGTCAATACCGCTGCTCAGTTTACAGGAGAGTACGATCCCACGATTACCATTGAGCTGAGTCCGGCAGTCTTGCCCAGTTACACCGCTCAAACGCTACTGCGGATGCTGATTGCCTACATTATTTCCTTGGTGTTTAGCATCCTCTATTCCTATCTTGCCTACTACAACCGCACTGCCGAAAAAATCCTGTTGCCTCTTTTGGATATTCTGCAATCGATTCCCGTGCTGTCGTTTCTACCGGGGGTGGTGCTGGCACTGATTGCCCTCTTTCCAGGGAGCCGGCTTGGGGTGGAATTGGCGGCCATTATCCTCATCTACACGGGGATGGCTTGGAACATGACATTTAGCTTTTACCAGTCTTTGATTGGTGTGCCCCGCGAACTGCGGGAGGTGGCAAAAATTTATCGGCTGGGGTGGTGGCAGCAGGTGTGGACACTGGATCTGCCCGCAGGCGCCATTGGTTTGATCTGGAATAGTGTGATGTCGGTGGCGGGCGGCTGGTTTTTCTTAATGGCGATCGAATCCTTTACCATTGGCGAGAAAACCTTTACATTGCCGGGGTTAGGTTCCTATCTGGCGGAAGCAGCCAACCAACAGGACTATGCGGCTCTGATCTATGGCTTAGCGGTCTTGATTGGCGTCATCATCATCATTGATATTTTGGTGTGGCGCCCTCTCATTGCCTGGGGTGAAAAATTCAAGATCGAGATGGTGGAGGCAGAAAACATCCCCAAATCGTTTGTGCTTGATTTCTTGCGGCGATCGCCCACGTTACGCGTATTCCATCAAAATATCTTTGCCCCCGCCTGGGAGCGACTCGATGAGCTGTTGCGCCCCAAACAGCCACGTCAATCCCTCGCACCCCAGAATGCTCAACAGAGTTGGCCGATAACACCGATCTTTTTGCTAATTTTTGCTGTCTTTGTGGGTTGGGGGGCGATTGCCTTCCTGCGGCAAATGTTCAGTGTTAGTTGGCAAGATTGGCAGCAAATTGGGCTGGGGGCGGTTCTAACGACGGTGCGGGTGATGGTGGCCTTGATCCTTTCGCTGTTGTGGACGGTGCCGGTCGGGGTGGCGATCGGTCGCAATCCTCGGGCCGCTCAAGTGTTGCAACCCATTGTCCAAATTGCGGCCTCGGTGCCGGCCACGGCGCTCTTTCCGGTTCTGCTGTTGGCGCTGGCCAATGTAGGTGGGGGTTTGGAGATCGGCTCTGTGGCGCTGATGATGCTGGGCACAATGTGGTACATTCTCTTTAATGTGATTGCCGGTGCCCAAGCCATTCCCACGGAGTTATTTGAAGCAGCGGTGGTCTATCAGCTCTCTTGGTGGCAGCGGTGGCGCAACCTGATCTTGCCGGGCATTTTTCCCTACCTGATTACGGGCATCATTACCGCGGTGGGCGGAGCGTGGAATTCCAGCATTGTCAGTGAATACGTGGAGTTTCAGAATCAAACGGAGCAGACCCTTGGCTTGGGGGCAATCATTTCTGAAGCGAGTGCTAAGGGGGATTTTTCCCTACTGATGGCGGCAACGGCAGTGATGTCGCTCTTGGTGGTTTTGACCAACCGCCTAGTTTGGCGCCCCCTCTACCGCTTGGCGGAAACGAAATATCAACTGTTGTAGGCGCCGGTCATGCGTGTCATTGGCCTGATGAGCGGTACCGCCGTAGATGGAGTTGATGCGGCCTTGGTGGAGCTAGCGGGGGGCGATCGCGACCTTCGGCTACAGGTGCTGAACTGTTGTACGGTGCCCTATCCCCCCGCCCTACGGCAGCAGATCCTCGAGATTTGCGGCGAAAAACCGCTGACCCTTGCGGCGTTGGCAGACTTAGATGAGGCGATCGCCGAGGCCTTTGCCCTTGCGGCTCAAACGGTTCAACAGGGCTATCCACGGGCAGATCTCATCGGTTCCCACGGTCAAACGGTCTTCCATCGTCCGCCGCGGGGCGATCGTCTAGGCTACAGTCTGCAATTGGGACGGGGGGATTGGATTGCCTGGCGCACCGGCATTACCACCATTGCTAACTTTCGCGCCCAAGATATTGCCTTAGGGGGGCAAGGAGCGCCCTTGGTGCCGCGGGTGGATTGGTGTCTTCTGAGTCATCCCAGGGAAGTGCGCTGTGTGCAGAACATCGGCGGGATAGGGAATGTTACCTATCTGCCCTCCCTCCACGCGGATCCCGATGGCCAAGGGGTCAGGGGTTGGGATACCGGCCCCGGCAATGTATTGCTGGATTTGGCCGTCACCGAGTTATCGGGGGGGGAATTGACCTACGATGCCGAGGGCGCGTGGGCACGGCAGGGCAAGATCATCAATTCATTGGTGGAGCACTGGCTGCAAGACCCCTTCTTTTGCTGCCCACCGCCGAAGTCCACGGGGCGGGAATACTTTGGCCTAGCCTTTTGGCAGCGATGTCGCACCGATGCCGCTGGTTTGTCTGCTGCGGATATTTTAGCCACGCTCACGGAATTTACGGCCCGCAGTATTGTTGAAAGCTATCGCCGATTTTTGCCCCAACAGCCGCAGCGGCTCTTCCTGTGTGGCGGGGGTGCCCACAACACCTTTCTCAGGGAACGCCTTCAGGTGCATTTCGGGGAAATTCCGGTAGAAACCACTGCAACGGCCGGGATACCGGTGGATGCCAAAGAGGCGATCGCCTTTGCAATTCTCGCCTACTGGCATGAGATGGGTTTGGCGGGGAATTTGCCCCAAGTCACCGGGGCGCGGCAAGCAGTTCCTTTGGGTCAGCGTTGGGTGGCACAGCCATGAACACCTCCTTGCCGACAATTGTGACCACAGCTGAAATGCAGGCCATTGAGGGGGCAATGTTCACTGCCGGCTTCCCCGTTCCCGCCCTAATGGAAAAGGTGGGACAGCGCCTCAGCAACTTTCTCCAGCGGGAGTTTCCAAGGGCACAGTACCCCCGCGTCGGGGTTTTGGCCGGTCCGGGGCACAACGGCGGCGATGCCTTGGTGGTGGCGCGGGAACTGTGGCACCGCGGCTATGGGGTCACCGTCTGGCAGCCCTTTGAGCGCCTCAAGCCCCTGACGGCGGATCATGCCCGCTATGCCCGCTTTCTCGGTCTTCCCTTTGTCGAGACGGTGGCGAGCTTGCAGGCAGTTGACCTCGTCGTGGATGGTCTTTTTGGTTTTGGCCTAGAGCGGGAACTGACGGGGGAACTTGCCGGTGCCATTGCTCAGATCAACGGTTGGCGGCAGCCCCGGGTGAGTATTGATGTCCCTTCGGGACTCCACAGTGATACGGGGGCTGTTTTGGGCACGGCCATTCAGGCCGATCGCACCCTCTGTTTAGGGCTGTGGAAGCGGGGGCTACTGGTGGAGGAGGCACAACCTTGGGTGGGGCAGGGGGTGTTAATCCCCTTTGACATTCCTCCTGCCATCATTAGGGAGGTGTTGGGCACCACGCCGCGGCGATATTGCTTAGATGCTTCCTGTTGGCAAGAGTTGCCCCTGCGGCGATCCCCCATTACCCACAAGTATCGGCAGGGTCAGCTTTTACTCATCGGCGGCTCGGCTCAGTTTGGCGGCAGCATTCTCCTCAGTGCCCTCGCTGCCCGCTGTACCGGTGTGGGGATGTCGGTAGTGGCGGTGCCTGAATCCCTCAAACCCCTTGTGCTGGCACGAGTGCCGGAGGCCATTGTGGTGGGCTGTCCCGAAACTGCAGCGGGGGCGATCGCTCACCTACCGGCGAGCGTAGATTTAAACCGTTTCTCCGCCATTGCCTGTGGACCGGGGTTGACCCCTGAGGCGGTGCCCGTGGTGGAAACCGTTCTGAAGGCCGGGCGATCGCTGGTCTTGGATGCCGATGCCCTGAATATCTTAGCCCGGCTCACCCCTTGGCCCTTGCCGAGTTCTACAATTCTGACGCCCCACTACGGCGAGTTTCGGCGCCTTTTTCCAGACCTTGTCGCCGGCGGGGGCGATCGCCTTGATCAAGTCACAGCAGCTGCTCGTCGCACTAATGCCGTTGTCGTTCTCAAGGGGGCACGGACGGCCATTGCCTCTCCCACCGGTGACCTCTGGATCAACCCCCAGAGTACCCCTGCCCTTGCCCGAGGGGGAAGCGGCGATGTCCTCACCGGACTCATCGGCGGCCTTTTGGCGCAGCAGGAGACCCTTAGCGCAGCGTGCGGTGGTGTCTGGTGGCATGCCCAAGCCGCCATTCAGGCCGAGCGGGCGCAAACGTCTTTAGGCGTCTCTCCCGAAGAACTGATTGCCCACCTGTTACCCACCTTGCGAACTGCCCTAACTACTGGCATTTAGTTTTTGCGCCAAGAGTTGATTGGTCAGCTTGGGATCGGCACGTCCGCCGGTCTTTTTCATCACTTGGCCAACAAAGAAGCCTTGGAGCTTTGTCTTTCCTGCCCGGTATTGCTCTAGCTCGTTGGGATGTGCCGCCAGCACTTCATCAATGACCGCCTCTAGAGTAGCCACATCGGAGATTTGGCTGAGGCCTTTTTTCTCCACGAGAGCTTTGGGGGAGCCACCCTGAGCCAGCAATTCCGGCAGCAGATCCTTGGCCATTTTGCTGCTAATTGTGCCGCCCTCAATCAGCTGGATGAGTTCCGCCAATTCGGCGGGTTTCAGCGCCAGGGTCTCGATCCCTCGTTTTTGTTCCTTGAGATAGGCCGTTATATCCCCCATGATCCAGTTAGCCGCCGGTTTCGGGGGTGCTCCGGCAGCAACCGTGGCTTCAAAGTATTCGGCAACCGTCCGCTCATCGGTGAGGACGCGGGCATCTTGGGGGGGTAAGCCCCACTCGGTCTCGTAGCGGTGACGCTTTTGCGCCGGCAGCTCCGGTAGCTCTGCCCGCCATGCTGTCAGTTGTTCAGCACTGACTTCAATAGGCCCTAGATCGGGTTCGGGAAAGTAGCGGTAGTCACTGGAGCCTTCCTTGACGCGCATGGTGCGGGTTTGCTGGGTGGCCTCATCCCAGAGGCGGGTTTCTTGAACGATGGGTTCCCCTGCTTTGACGGCAGCCACTTGCCGCTCAATTTCATAATCAATGGCGCGTTGAAGGGCACTAAAGGAGTTCATGTTTTTAATCTCCACCTTCGTGCCAAAGGTGGTGCTGCCCACGGGGCGCACGGAGATATTGACATCGCAGCGCAGGGATCCCTCCTGCATATTGCCGTCGCAAACCCCCAGGTACCGGAGAATGCGCCGCAGCTCTTGGGCATATTCCGCCGCCTCTTGACCTGTGCGCAGATCCGGCTCAGAGACAATTTCAATCAGGGGAACGCCGGCGCGATTCAAGTCCACAAGGGAGTAGGTGGAACCCGACAGGCGATCGCTCCCCGCATGAACCAGCTTGCCGGCATCTTCCTCCATGTGCAGGCGAGTAATGCCGATTTTTTTACGGCGCGCCGTGCCATTTTCGTCCACCAGTTCAATCTCAAGGTAGCCGTGCCGGGCAATGGGCAGGTCGTATTGGGAGATTTGATAGTTTTTCGGCAAGTCCGGATAAAAATACTGCTTGCGATCAAACTTGCTGTAGGGGGCAATCTGACAGTTGAGGGCCAAGCCCGCTTTCACCGCATATTCGAGAACCTTTTCATTCAACACCGGCAGTGTCCCCGGCAAACCCAAACAAACAGGGTCAATATTGGTATTCGGGGGTGCGCCAAACTGGGTTGAGCTGGGGGAGAAAATTTTGGTTTGGGTACTCAGCTGGCAGTGAATCTCAAGGCCGATTACCGCCTCATAGGTGAGACCGGCGGGATCCACGGGGGTGGGTTCAGGGGCAACGGTTACTGCGGCCTGTTGTGTCGAGGCTAACTTCGTGGATTTCGACGTTTTTGATGTCTTTGATGCTTGCCGTTTACTTGATTTTGCCTTTGCCATGAAAAACTCCGCAGGGGTACCGCCACTATAAAGCAGCTTAGTCAGGGGGGGAATTGAGGGTCAAGGGTTAAGAACGATGATTACGCTCCTCCATGGGCACATAGGGCTGATTGTGGGCACCCGTATAGATTTGGGTAGGACGGTAAATACGATTAGTTTCGAGTTGCTCCTTCCAGTGGGCTAGCCAACCGGCCACGCGGGCGATCGCAAACACGGGGGTAAACAGGTCACTGGGAATTCCCAGCCGCCGATAGACCAGCCCAGAGTAAAAGTCCACATTGGGATAAATTCCCTTATCACTGAGATACTCACCCACCACTTCTTCCAGCTTAAGGGCAATGTCGTAGTAGCGATCGCCCCCGAACTTATCGAACAACTGCTCTGCAAGTTTCTGCAAAATCGTGGCGCGTGGGTCTTTAACCTTATAGACACGGTGACCAAAGCCGGAAATTTTTTTCTTGTCGCGGATGCATTTTTCCACATAGGGGCGGACGTTCTCGACACTGCCGATTTCTGCCAGCATGTTGATCACATCCTCATTGGCACCGCCATGGAGCGGCCCTGCCAGCGTTCCCACCGCCGAAGCCACCACAGCATAGGGATCCGTCAGAGTCGAAGCCGTCACCCGCGCCGAGAAGGTGGAGGCATTCATCGTGTGCTCCGCATGCAGAATTAGGCAAATATCAAACACCCGCGCCGCAAAGGGATCAGGACGCCGCTCATTGAGCATATAGAGGAAGTTGGCCGCATAGTCCAATTCATCACAGGGCATGACCGGATCGTTGCCCTTGCGGATCAGTTGAAACGCCGCCACCATCGTTGGAATTTTCGCTAAGAGGCGGATCACCGCTGCCCGAATGTACTCTGGATCATCCAAGACCCGCCGCGAATAGAATAACCCCAGTGCTCCCGCCGAGGCCTGAAGGGCATCCATGGGGTGGCCACTGTCGGGGAAGCATTTCATCATGTCGCGAATGCGATATTTGACACGGCGATGATAGGTAATATCGTGTTCAAAAGCGGCCAACTCCTCCTTGGTCGGCCAGTAGCCCCAAATCAACAAGAAGGCAGTTTCCAAAAACGTACTTTTTTCCGCCAGTTCCTGAATCGGGACACCGCGATACTCAAGAATGCCGGCTTGGCCATCCACATAACTAATGGCCGATTGGGCAACGGGAATACCGTCAAGACCGGGGCTAAATTTGCAAGCAACCATGCCAAGGGGTCCTTAGAAACAGGCCAACTCAATCGCAATTTATCAATTTTAGGGGAGAGGGGAAAGATGTTGGTATATTAAGCTGCTCCACCACTTTCCTGAAGTTTTGCAACGTTTGATCAGTCTCGGAAAACCGCCTCGCTACGATCGCGATCGGACATCAAAATGCCTTTGCCCAAGGAGTTGACGCAATGAAACTTGCCTACTGGATGTATGCAGGGCCTGCCCACATTGGTACCCTGCGCATTGCCAGTTCCTTCAAAAATGTTCATGGCATTATGCACGCGCCCCTTGGGGATGATTACTTCAACGTCATGCGATCAATGCTCGAGCGAGAGCGCGACTTTACCCCTGTCACCGCCAGTATTGTCGATCGCCACGTCTTGGCGCGCGGCTCCCAAGAAAAAGTGGTGGACAATATCACCCGCAAAGACATTGAAGAGCACCCTGATTTGATTGTCCTCACCCCCACCTGTACCTCCAGCATTCTTCAGGAAGACTTACAAAACTTTGTCCAGCGAGCCAGCCTCAGCACCACTGCCGATGTCCTTTTGGCGGATGTCAATCACTATCGGGTCAATGAGTTACAGGCCGCCGATCGCACCCTTGAGCAAATTGTGCAGTTTTATATTGACAAAGCCCGCTGTCAAGGCACCTTAGTGACCAGCAAAACCCCCACCCCTAGCGTCAACATCATTGGCATCACCACCCTTGGCTTCCACAACCAGCACGACTGCCGCGAGCTTAAAAAACTCATGGCCGACCTTGGTATTCAGGTAAACCTTGTCATTCCTGCGGGTGCCAGCGTCCACGACCTTGCCCGACTGCCCCAAGCATGGTTTAACCTTGTTCCCTATCGGGAAATTGGCGGCCTTACAGCCCAGTACCTAGAAAGCGAATTTGGTCAACCAAGCGTCTGCATTACGCCGATGGGTGTGGTGGAAACCGCCCGCTGTATCCGTGCCATTCAAGCGGTGCTCAATGCTCAAGGTGCCAATGTGGACTACGAAGCCTTTATTGAGCAGCAAACACGGGAGGTGTCCCAAGCCGCTTGGTTCTCCCGCTCCATTGACTGTCAAAACCTGACGGGTAAAAAGGCAGTTGTCTTTGGAGACAATACCCGTGCAGCGGCAATGACGAAAATTCTCAGTCGGGAAATGAGCATCCACGTTGTTTGGGCGGGAACCTACTGCAAATACGATGCCGACTGGTTCCGCGCAGAGGTGGCAGACTTTTGTGACGAGGTACTGATTACCGATGACCACACAGTGGTGGGGGACGCGATCGCCCGTGTTGAACCCGCTGCCATCTTTGGCACGCAAATGGAACGCCATGTGGGCAAACGCCTTAACATTCCCTGTGGCGTGATCGCTGCCCCCATCCACATCCAAGACTTTCCCGTGGGCTATCGGCCTTTCTTGGGGTATGAGGGCACCAATCAACTGGTGGATTTAATCTACAACTCCTTCACCTTGGGCATGGAAGACCACCTGCTAGAGATTTTTGGTGGCCATGACACTAAAGAAGTGATTCATAAAGGACTTTCCGCCGACTCGGATTTGACATGGACAGCCGATGGGCTAGCCGAATTAAACAAGATTCCCGGCTTTGTGCGTGGCAAGGTGAAGCGCAACACCGAAAAATTTGCCCGCGAACAGGGGATTAGCGAGATCACCGTGGAAGTCCTCTATGCCGCCAAAGAAGCCCTAGGGGCTTAAGCCTCACCTCTGGAACCTGCATGAACCTGACCGTTGCAGCGTATACCGATCGGCATTCAACAACCAATTGCTATGGTATCGCTGAAACGCATCATTGCCCTTGGTTTACTAGCAGCAGGGGTTGGCTTTGCGCCGGGTGCCCTTGCCCAGCGGTTACCCCGTTTACGCCAAGGCATGAGCTATGCCGATGCCCGTCAACATCTCATTGAGCGCGGTTGGCAACCCGTCGTCAATCCAGCAATGGTAAATCCAGCAACAACGACGCCGATTGTGGCCTATCTGCTCAGTCAAGGCTATAGCGAACTGATGGGCTGTCAACTGGTGGGGGTGGATATCTGCGCCTTTCAGTTTCGTAATCGCAAGGGGCATCTTTTGGAAATTGCCACCGTAAATTTGCCCGTTTTCCCTGGTGGCACGGTTACCAGTTGGGCACTGCGGAAGAATTCCCCTTAGGCCATTCTTGCGTATAATGAGGAGCCGTAACCTTTTTTCAGGAACCGCAGTATGGTGTCTTCTCCGATTAAACCTGAAGCCCCTGTTCGTCACGATGTTAAGGATTTGAGCCTTGCACCCTTGGGACAGCAACGGATTGAATGGGCAAGACGGGAGATGCCTGTACTGCGTCAGATTCGCGATCGCTTTGAGAAAGAAAAGCCCCTTGCGGGAATTCGCCTAGCCGCCTGCTGTCATGTGACCACTGAAACTGCCAATCTGGCGATCGCCCTCAAAGCCGGCGGTGCCGATGCCGTTCTCATTGCCAGTAATCCCCTCTCCACCCAAGACGATGTGGCCGCTAGCCTAGTGGTGAACTATGGCATCCCGGTCTTTGCCCAAAAAGGCGAAGACACCGCCACCTACAGACGCCACGTAAACATTGCCCTTGATCACCGTCCCAACATCATCATTGATGACGGCTGTGATGTAGTCGCCACCCTTGTAAAAGAACGCCAGCACCAACTCGGTGACATTATCGGCACCACCGAGGAAACCACCACCGGCATTGTCCGCCTCAAGGCCATGTTCCGCGAGGGTGTCCTCACCTTCCCAGCCATTAATGTCAACGATGCCGACACCAAACACTTCTTCGACAACCGTTACGGCACCGGTCAATCTACCCTAGATGGCATCATCCGAGCAACAAATATTCTCCTTGCCGGGAAAACGGTGGTGGTGGCCGGCTATGGCTGGTGTGGTAAAGGGACAGCCCTGCGGGCACGGGGTATGGGTGCCAATGTGATCGTGACGGAAATTGATCCCGTGCGAGCCATTGAAGCCGTCATGGATGGCTTCCGTGTCATGCCGATGCTTGAGGCGGCGCCCCTTGGGGATATTTTCATTACCGTGACGGGAAATAAGCATGTGATTCGGGCAGAGCACTTTGCCGTTATGAAAGATGGCGCAATGGTGGCCAACTCCGGTCACTTTGACATTGAAATTGATCTTGCCACCCTGAAAACCCTCGCCAAAGAAGTCCGCGTCGTGCGCAACTTCACCGAGGAATACATTCTCCCCAGCGGTAAATCCATCATTGTGTTAGGGGAAGGCCGCCTGATTAACCTCGCGGCCGCCGAAGGCCACCCCGCCAGTGTTATGGATATGAGCTTTGCCAACCAAGCCTTGGGCTGCGAATACCTCGTGAAAAATAAAGGCCAGTTGGCTCCGGGGATCCACCCCATTCCCGCTGCCGTAGATCAAGAAATTGCCCGTTTAAAACTCCAAGCCATGGGCATTGCCATTGATACCCTCACCCCTGAGCAGGTGGAGTACATGAACTCTTGGACATCAGGCACCTAGGGAAAACCACCACCCTCGAAAGAGCAAGACCAAATCCACGCCCTTCTGGAGTTCAAGCCAAGACGGCAGGGGGGATGTTTAGACTTGGGGAATAATTTTCAGGCGTGAGGTTGGCAGCTCTTCTTCAAGCGTGGTATCCTCATCCGTGAGCGGTGCAACCGGCCGACTCAGCAGAGTGCGGATGAAGTTCGGCAGTGCAAAGACCCCCCGATGCGTCTCACCGTTGTAGAAGCGGAGGTCAGAAATCCCCCTTGTGGCAATTCGCTGCTCTACCTCTGCGGCGGTGAGGGTACAGGGGTCACAGCTTTCCGAGGCGGTCGCCATTCCCCACAATGTACCGTATAGGGGAATATACACGGAATAGGGACGGACAATCGGGAAAACCTGCCGCAGCGTCGTCACCAAACGAGCATAGGTGGTAGGTCGCGCAATCGGGGATTCTACATGTAGAGCCAGCAATCCTGCTGCTGCCAGATGCTGCTTGCAAACGTGGTAAAACTCTTGGGTGTAGAGGTTCAGGGAAGGACCTTGGGGATCGGTGAGATCGAGAATGATTAAATCAAACTGGGCACTTGTATTTTCCAGATAGGCACGACCATCACCAATCATCAGCTTGAGGCGGGGGTCTTCAAAGGCACCACGGTGAATAGTGTCTAAATGCTGACGGCAGACCTCAACGACCTCCTCATCTAACTCCGCCAAAACAACCTGCTCGATGGTGGGATATTTGAGCACTTCCTCGGCTGCACCACCATCGCCACCGCCAATAATCAAGGCTGACCGTGGTGCCGGATGTGTTATGGCCGCCGGATGAATCAGATTCTCGTGGTAGAAAAACTCATCCGCCTCCGAGGTCATAAAGAGATGATCCAGACACAGAAACTTCCCAAAGTGAGCAGACTCATAGAGCGCCAGTTCTTGGTAACGAGTCTTCTTTGTGAATAGGCAGCGATCGGCTCGAATAAAGTAACCAGCAGCAGCGTTGAGCTGCTCTAGGAGATACAGATGATGGGTTGTCATTGCTAATCCCTCTAATTCTAATGTGGAACCTTGAATACCGCTGGTTATTCCCGCTCTACGCATTGGGTACGGGGCAACTCAGGGTCGAACACTGCAACCAGTTGGTCAAACAGCGCTTGCGCTTTGCCCCGATTGTCTTGACTGTAGTTACAGACGTACACGTCTAAGGTGACGTAGCGCTTTTCCGGCCAAGTGTGGATGGCTAGATGGGACTCCGCTAGGACAACGGCGCCGGTGACACCCCCTGTTTCTCCAAATTGATGAAATAGCTCGCCCAAAACCGTTAGACCGGCTTTACGCACCGCCTCTAGGCATAGTGTTCTGAGGCAATGACGGTCTAGAAAGTAACGAATGTCACCGCGACACCCATATAAGTCACCGATGAGATGAATCCCTAAACGAGGCTTAACAGGCTGCATCGCAGCCACAGGACTATACATCATCGCTGCTCCTCCTAAAAACAACCACGATAGCAACACGTACCTTACGGCACGCATTACCCCAGCAATGAAGGTTGAAGTGCCTTCACTGCCAAAACGTATAATCCTCCTCCTTGCAGAGGTTGAAGGTGGCTTGCTGAGGACAACCCTTTGCCTCTTAAGCCATGTTTTTGTTGCCAGCGAATGCTAGCTTTTGCTTTTTTGAAATAGAGGTCAGAGAGTAAAATTGCCGACTAAGTCTGTTATTTTATCTGAAAATTAGTTGCTTGTAAAGAATAAGCAAAGACTCTGTTGCCAGCAAAGACGGTGAGACAGTGCTTCTAACTCAGGTAAGCAGTATGGACTCAGCCAGCCCACAAACCCTAACGCATAAGAGCATCAGCGCTATCCAGTCCTTCTGGTGCCCATAGCGTCTTGCCACCAAACTCTCTCTTTCCACTCGCCAGTTAAACCCCGTCTCATTACCACAGCACCCCCAGAGACCGTGCAGCAACAACTGACCAAGGTGCCCCACCACAGGCTAACTAGGGAAAAATGGGCAGTCCTGACTCCTCTACAACGTTTTGTCCTTGTGAAACTTAGCCAACCCGGCCACGAAAATTGCAATTTTTGGCCAGCATTGCAGGAGTTTGGTCTTACCTAAACGGCTAGGACAGTTGCAGCGGCATTTTTTACTAATGTAGTATGGACTCGTGCCAACAAGGGTGCCCACTAAAAAACCTTGGGGCACACTAAGGGCGATCGCCCCCACTAATACCAGTTCTTTGTAAAATTGACCTTAATAAGCAGGTCTCAAAATTAAATTGGTGTAACTAACGGGCATTTTCCAAAGCTGTGGGGCAACGTTGCGTCAGCGTAAGCATTAGGCCAGTGTTAATTCGACAATCTTATCAAAGCGGAATGTTTTCACCAGTTGCTGAAGGCCTGCAATCAAGGCAGCTTCCTCGGGCGGAATTTCAGCAATCAGTTCGCGAACGCGCTTGGCATTGAGCTTTTTGGCAGCTTCCTGGAGTTCAGTAATCCAAGGGCGGGGCATTACCATTAAGGCGGCTGGATCAAGCACCTGCGGACGGGGAGCATTCGGGGGAGGCGGCGTATCCTCGTAGGCATACTCTAGGTTTAACTGGGCGGCCAGCCGTTCAAAAATCGTTTGGGGACGGAAGGGCTTGGCAATGTAGTCATCACACCCCAGATTGAGGAGTTCTAGCTTGTCCTGCTCAAAACCACTGGCGGTGACGGCAAGAATTTTGGTGGGGAAAATCCTTTCGCCGCGGCGCAGGCGATCGCCCATTTCTTTCTTGATCTGGCGTGTTGCCGTTTTACCGTCCATCACCGGCATGCGGATATCCATAAGAATCGCATGGGGCTGCCATGTCCGCCAGATCTCCACTGCCTCTTGACCATTGCAGGCTTCTTGGCAGCGAAAGCCTACCGGTTCTAGGAGCTGGGTCAGGAGTTGGCGATTTTCGTCAATATCATCCACCACCAAAATCCGCACCTCGGCGGTGGGCGATCGCAGGCCAACCACGGTTTGTGTCTTTTCCTCCTGTAGCGCTTGCGGATCCCCTAGGCCAATGTTGATCTCGAAGTAAAAGTGACTTCCCTGCCCCTTGGTGCTGCGTACCTGAATATCGCCCCCCATCAATTGCACAAACTGGCGGCTAATGGCCAAACCCAGACCTGTGCCTTCGCTGACCTTTTTACTGCTATCGGTTTGCACAAAGGGCTGAAAGAGCATTTTTAACTCTTCCGGGGTCATGCCAATCCCCGTGTCACTGACTGCAAAGGCTAGGCGGGGCGGATGCTGCGCTTTGTAGCTGACCTTGAGGGAGACACCCCCTTCTTTGGTGAATTTAATGCCGTTGCCAATGAGGTTCACCAACACTTGGCGCAGCTTCATTTCATCGGTGATCACCGCCAGCGGCAGGTCGGGCGCCAGATCAAAGACCAGACGCAGACCCTTGGCCTCAGCCCGCACCTTGAGCATGTCTTTGAGGGTTTGCAGCATGCGCCGCAGATCAAAGGTGGTTTCCTGAAGGGTGACCCGACCCGCCTCAATTTTGGCCATGTCAAGGACATCGTTAATCAGACCCAACAGGTGTTCACCACTGCGGTTGATCTTTTCAAGGGTTTGCCGCTGCGCCGGTGCAAGGGTGCGATCGCTCAGCAAAATTTGACTAAAGCCGAGAATGGCATTGAGGGGAGTGCGCAGTTCATGGCTCATATTGGCTAGGAAAATACTTTTGGCTTTGTTGGCGGCTTCGGCGGCTTCCTTGGCCTTGAGTAGCTCCCGCTCCGCTTGCTGGCGCTGATGAGCGGCAAGGGCGATCGTGACAATATCCGCCACATTGGAGACAAAGCTGCGTTCCTCCACCAGCCAAACCCGATGCTCACCAATACTCTCGACACAGATCACCCCCAATAATTGGCCATTAAAGATGATCGGAGCATCCATGCGAGAATGCACCCGTTGGAGTTTGGCATACTCCCGCAGTTCGTGGGTGCGCGGATCCGTGAGTAAATCATTGATCACCAAGGGTTCTCCGGTGCGCAAGAGTTTTAAGTAACTGGGGTAGGTGGGCTGGGTGAGGTACGTGGGCTGGGCAGGGTTATTGGCAGACGGATCGTATTGGGCGACGCATTTCAGCCGATCCTCTTGGAGTTCCCAGACGGATGCTCGCCCCACCCGTAGTGTTGTTGCCGTGACCTGAATAATCTCCTGCAACGCCAAGCGAAAGTTCCCCTGCTGCACGTGGGGAGATTGGCTCAGTTGCACAAGAGCAAGATTGTGGTCATGGAGTACCCGTTCCTTTTCTAAAAGTCGCTGATTGGCAGCCTCAAGGGCAGCAGTACGGTGAGCCACCTCCTCTTCTAGACGTTGGTTAAAACGATGCAACTCACTAAAGCTCTCCTGAAGTTGGCCAGCCATGTCCAGAAACGTGCGGCCCAAATTCCCCAGTTCATCTTGGCTTGTTGTATTCAAATCCGCCTCAATCTCTAGATCACCAGCGGCAATTTTGTGAGCGGCGGCATTGAGCTTTTGAATCGGGCGCACAATGTAACTGGTGACGATCCACGTTACAAGACTCATCAAGGCAAAGGACACCCCTAGAATCAGCAGACCTGAGCGCGTTTCTGCATGGATAAAGTCAAGAAGGGTCGCTTCATCTAGACGAATCGCCAGACTCCAGCCCGCTTGGGCAATCGGCGCATAAAAGACCCACTGCCGCTCCTCAGAAGTCCAATCCGTCATCCAGAGATGGCCACTTTGACCCCTGATCATGGCTTTGCCTAGAGCCTCTAGATCACTGCGATTTTCTTCCTTGGCAATGTAGAAAATGGATTGGCCAATGAACTGGGGATCACCATGAAAGAGAATCCGTCCCTTGCGATCCAGTACAAAAAACTGCTCCTCCTTGAGGCCTTGGATGTGAATTTGCTGTTGCAGGGTTTCCAACGCCACATCCACTGTGGCTACCCCTCGCACTTTCCCTTGGCGGCGAAAGGGAACGGCATAGGTCACCATCCAGACATTCCCTGCCCCCTCATCAAAGTAGGGATCACTCCAGCGGGGTTGGCCGGTGCGGATCGCTTCACTATACCAGTCCCATTGGGGTTGCGTGTAGTCGTAGATGCGGCCTGTGTCTTTTTGTACTAGTGTGCCGTTGTTTTTATAAACATAGGGGGCAAAGAGCCGTTTGCGGGGAGAAAAGCTGTAGGGGGTAAAGGCGATCGCCCCGCCATAGACCAGATTGTTCATTGCCACATTGCGGCGGAGCAAGGAATACAGTTCCTGCTCACCGGCCATCGGGAAAGCTTCTAGGGCATGGGCTGTGGCCGTCGCCAACACCGCCATTTCCTCTAGGTTGTCATCAAATTGCGTCGCATAGAGCGACACCATGGTCTGCTGCCATTCTTCATAATCGGCAGTACTGCGGCGAATCACCCGCCCGCGAATGTAGAGAAATAGGCCTGTGTAGATGATGACAATCGGTAGGAGCGTCCCCAGCAACAGCTTGTGGCGAAAGGATAGCTTGCTGAGCATAGCGATCGCCCTCCGTAGGCTTTCCCCTTACTTAATTTTAGGCTGCCTCAAAAAGGCCAACTCTCTAGGAAAGGGGACTCAGCACTTTGCTATCCGCAGCCATTTCCCCTGCCACTTCCGGCGTATTCGCTTCTGAAGGTGGTACCACTTGCCAGAAGAGGGGTAAATAGCACTCCCACTGCTCCAGAATTCTCGCCGCCTTGGCACTGCCGGTGCGCTCATGGTGGGCCGTAATGAGTTGCTTCAGTTGAGCCGCCCCAACCGCCGAGGTGACCCGCTGGAGCTTGACAATTTCGGGGTTGACTTTGGCGGGAAAGTTGCCCACCTCATCCAAGATATAGGCCAGCCCCCCGGTCATACCGGCACCCACATTGCGACCCGTCGTCCCCAAGACCACCACGACACCCCCCGTCATATACTCGCAACAGTGATCTCCTGCCCCCTCGACAACGGCAGAGGCTTTGGAGTTGCGGACGGCAAATCGCTCACCAGCTCGGCCATTGGCAAAGAGAAACCCGCCGGTGGCGCCATAGAGGCAGGTATTGCCGATGATCACGTTGTCGGCAGCCGCGTAGGGGGCATTGGCAGGGGGCTTGATGATGATTTCCCCGCCGTGCATCCCTTTGCCCACGTAGTCGTTGGCTTCGCCGGTGAGCTTGAGGATCATTCCCGGTAGGTTGAAGGCGCCAAAGCTCTGGCCGGCACTGCCTCGGAAGTTAAGGGTAATCTGACCTTCAAAGCCGCTGTCGCCGTATTTTTTGGCAATGACACCGGCAATGCGCGCCCCCACGGTGCGATCAGTGTTGACAATGGGCAGCTCCAGTTCAACGGTTTGCTGCTTCTCAATAGCGGCTTGCACCTCTGGGCGTGCCAAAATTTGATCATCGAGAACAGCACCGTTACTGTGAACGGTTTCGTGCTGCAACCAGCGGCGATCGCTGTGCGTATCGGTCAACTTGGTTAGGCAATCCAGATTCAGAGGGCCTGTTTTCGTCAGGGTGACATCCTGCCGCGGCACCAGCAGATCGGCGCGGCCGATGATCTCGTTGAGGCTGCGATAGCCCAGTTTGGCGAGAATGGAGCGCACCTCCTCGGCAATAAAGAGGAAGAAGTTCACCACATACTCAGGGAGGCCGGTGAAACGCTGACGCAGCTCCTCTTTTTGGGTGGCGACGCCCACCGGGCAATTGTTGGTGTGGCAGATGCGCGCCATAATGCAGCCCTCGGCAATCATGGCCACCGAGCCAAAGCCGAATTCCTCAGCACCCATCAGAGCCCCCATGACCACATCCCAGCCACACTTGAGACCCCCGTCTACCCGCAGAATCACCCGATCCCGCAGTTGATTTTCAAGAAGAACTCGGTGAACCTCCGTTAGCCCCAATTCCCACGGACTGCCGGCATGCTTAATGGAACTCAAGGGGGAAGCCCCGGTGCCCCCATCGTGACCGGAAATTTGAATCACATCGGCGTTGGCCTTGGCCACCCCGGCGGCAATCGTACCGATGCCAATTTCTGCCACCAGTTTCACGGAGACTTGCGCTTGGGGATTGATCTGGTGCAGGTCAAAGATCAGTTGCGCCAAATCCTCAATGGAGTAGATGTCGTGGTGGGGCGGCGGTGAAATCAAGGACACACCCGGCTTGGATCGCCGCAACATGGCAATGTAAGGGCTGACCTTGCTGCCCGGCAGTTGACCGCCTTCCCCCGGTTTGGCGCCCTGGGCAATCTTGATCTCAATTTGCTGGGCATTGATCAGGTACTCAGGGGTCACTCCAAAGCGACCGGAGGCCACCTGTTTGATGGCCGAACTGGCGGTATCGCCGTTGCGCAAGCCCCGCAGATGGGGAAATTGGGGAGAGCGTCCCTCGGCATCCACATCCGTGAGCACTTGGAAGCGAATCGGATCTTCGCCTCCTTCGCCGGAGTTGGATTTACCACCAAGGCGGTTCATGGCGATCGCCAGCACCTCATGGGCTTCCCGCGAAAGGGCACCCAAGGACATGCCGCCGGTACAGAAGCGCTTGACGATTTCCCTAGCGGGTTCCACCTCCTCAAGGGGAATACTGGGGCGATCGCTCCTAAACTCCAGCAAATCCCGTAAAGCGGTGGGAACGCGCTCCGTTAACTGGCGACGATAGACCTCGTAGTGGTCATAGCGATTGCTGCTGACGGCCCGGTGGAGCGCCTTGGCCATTTCCGGGTTGTTCATGTGGTACTCGCCACCGGGGCGGAATTGGACAAAGCCAAAGTTCTCCAGTTTTTTGGCGGTGAGTTCGGGGAAAGCCCTTTGGTGAAAGGCAATGGTTTCTTGGGCCAGATCTTTGAGGGTCAGGCCGCCCACCCGCGAGGTGGTGCCGATGAAGGCTTTGTTGAGCAAATCGTCGCCAATGCCGATGGCCTCAAAAATCTGGGCGCCGCGATAGCTGGCAATCAGGGAAATCCCCATCTTAGAGAGAATTTTCAGAAGTCCATCTTCTACGGCTTTGCGGTAGTTGGCCTGCACCTGTTGGAGGGTCAGTTGCGGTAGTTTGCCCTTGGCCATCAGGTTCTGGGTGCGATCGCTTTGCCACCACTGGCGGATGGTTTCCCAAGTCAAATAGGGACAGACGGCCCCTGCGCCATAGCCGATGAGGCAGGCAAAGTGATGGGTGCTCCAGCATTGGGCCGTTTCCACCACAAGGGAGACGCAACGGCGAATGCCTTGGGCAATCAAATGGTGGTGAACTGCCCCCACCGCCAACAGGGGGGGAATGTAGGAGGTGTCGGCATCCAGCAGATGGGGTTC
Organism: Thermosynechococcus sp.; assembly: GCF_046299635.1. GTDB lineage: Bacteria > Cyanobacteriota > Cyanobacteriia > Thermosynechococcales > Thermosynechococcaceae > Thermosynechococcus. The sequence goes on from NZ_JBKBHV010000009.1 coordinate 47,168, forward strand.
GCCGGCCGAATTGTGGCGATCGCTGAGCACAAGGATTTCTGCACCCCCTTTGACCGCGGCGGCAGCCTGTTCACAGAGCCGATCTACGGCGGCCTCCAAACCCGCCGGCCCTTGAGCAATGGCAAACTGGGTCGAAAGGCGGGTGGTGCCAAAGGGTGCCCTGAGGATCTCCTCTAGCTCCGCTTCATTGAGGAGGGGAGAGTTCAACTGCAACAGGCGCGCATCCTCCGCCCGCTCAAGCAGCAGGTTGCCCCGCTTACCAAGGCGAGTCACCAGCGACATGACAAGTTTTTCCCGCAGCGGATCAATGGCGGGATTGGTCACCTGGGCAAAGCGCTGCTTGAAGTAGTCGTAGAGCAGGTGCGGCTGGCTCGAAAGAACAGCCAAGGGAATGTCATCCCCCATACAAAACGTGGGTTCCTTGCCGTCCTTGGCCATGGCCTCAATGATCATTTCCACATCTTCGGCGCTAAAGCCAAAGGCCATTTGCTGTTGTAAACAGGTCTGGGGTTCAAGGGTGAGGGTTTCGCCGTAGGGTTGAGGCGCCAGTTCTTGGCGATAGGTTTTCAGCCATTCCCCGTAGGGCTGCTGCCGGGCTACCCCCTGTTTGATTTGCCCGTTGGTCAGCAGTTCCTGATGTTCCAAGTCAACGGCAATCATCTGCCCAGGCCCTAGGCGGCCTTTTTCAATCACCGTTGCTTCATCAATTTGAATGCTGCCGACCTCGGAAGAGACAATCACCAGATCGTCGTTGGTGAGGGTGTAGCGGGCAGGGCGCAGGCCGTTGCGATCGAGGGTGGCGCCGACAATTTTGCCGTCGGAAAAGGCCACCAAGGCAGGACCATCCCAAGCCTCTTGCAGGCCGCTGTAGTATTCATAAAAGTCCACCACCTCCGGGTGATCCGCCAAGTCCGGCTGGTTTTGATAGGCTTCGGGAATCAGCATCATCATTGCCTGCAAGGGCTGCCGTCCCGATTGCACCAGCAGCTCAAGAACACTGTCGAGGTTGGCGGAGTCACTGTTTTCGGCATTGACGATGGGCAGCAGATCCCCAAAGGCTTCCCCCCAATAGGGATGGCTCAGTTGCGCTGCCCGCGCCCGCATCCAGTTGATATTCCCCAAGAGGGTATTGATTTCGCCGTTGTGCCCCAGCATACGCATCGGTTGAGCCAAGGGCCACTTGGGCATGGTGTTGGTGCTAAAGCGACGGTGATAGAGGGCAAAGGGGGTGGTGTATCTAGGGTTCTGGAGATCCTCGTAAAACTGCGCCAGCACCGCCGATCGCACCATGCCCTTATAGACAATCGTGCGGTTTGAGAAGGAACAAATATAAAAGTCTTGGCGCCAGTCCGCCGGGGTTTGGGCGATCGCCCGCTCAATGCGTTTGCGGGTCAAATAGAGCTGCCGCTCCAGTTCATCGCCGCTGGCTTTACTCGATGCCACAAAAAGTTGCTCAATTTGCGGCTGAGTCTGTTTAGCTTGCACCCCCAACACCTCGGAATTCACCGGCACCGCCCGCCAGCCCAACAGGCGCAGTTCATTTTCACTGAGGACTTTTTCCACAATGGCCTTGGCTGCTGCAGTTGCCGCCCCGCGGGGCAAAAAGATCATCGCCACCCCAATCCGCTGCCGTGGCACACCAAACTCCGGCAACAGCTCCCACGGAATGGCCGTCATAATGCCCGCACCGTCCCCCGAGTCGCGATCGGCGCTACAGCCTCCTCGGTGTTCCAAGCAGGTCAACCCCTCAAGGGCTTGGGTCAAGATGCGGTGACTGGCCACTCCTTTGCGATGGGCCACAAAACCCACACCACAGGCATCTCGTTCGGCCACAAGCCAAGGCTGTCCATGGTAACCAACTTGACGCACAGGGGAAGAGAAGGCGGATTGTTGCATGGGTCTGAAGACACTTCATCAACTGAGGGGGCAAAACGTTGTCTTGGCAACAGCTACCCGCTCTAGGGACTGAAAAACGCCGCGACTCTCACCTCGGAGCCAAGGCGACAGTATAGAGATAGGGAAGTGCTGGCAGTGGAGCAACGTATAGGGTCTTTCGCTATTATAGGGGTTTCCCTTGGATTCAGAAACGCCAAGGCCAGAGATTGTCAGGGCCGACTCCTTCTCGGCAAATAGACCAAGACCGGCACCGGATGCCCTCCCTTAGTTTGGCGGGACGATATGAGAGGAGATTGCGTGATATTCCTCTGGCCGTAGTACGGTGTCGTATAGACCAATGTTTTCGCCTTCATGGCGGTTGATCTCCATGTAAACTAGGCTGGGGTCTTCGTAGCGCTTAAACTTGTACACTGCATCGTTCATTAAGGCACTGTTGAAAACACCCAGCCCAACGAGTTGCTCAAAATCTTTCTTGCTAATGCCGGTAACCCGCTTAAAGAGTTCCGGCTCCAATTGGAGAATCACATCGCGCAGCGCACGCTCGCGGTAATCGGTGAGATAGAGAAAGATGGGGATGCGCGTAGCAAGCTTGATCAGCTTCTCTTGGATTTCCTTGCGCTTGCTTTTGAACTCTTTTTCTTCTTCGGTGAGTTGCTGTTTTTCCTCGCGGGAGAGTTTGCCATCGTTGACCTTACGCTTCATTTTATTGACCGCCTCCGACTTGTTGATCACAAGTTCAATGTCCTGTCTCAAGTTGCGGAAGCCCTCGATGCTCATCAACGCCTTCATTGCCGCCTCGTCCGCCATGAGTCGCCGTAGGGTATCGTTGTCCACATTGACCAGCAGGGCGCTCTCCCAGCGGCGCGCCAAGAGGGTGGCAGTGGTAGAGCTTATGGCCATCTCCAAGACCCCCGCCGCATCAATCTGCTGCATGGAACTGCCTTCATAGGCCAGCACCGGCAGGAAGCGAATGAACTCTTCCACTTTCTTTTCTGGGTCGTCTTCATTGACACTGAGATGAATGCTATAGTCGGCAATTTGGCGTAGCGCTCGCTCAGGGGCAAAGTCGAAAACATAGCACTCTGGCTTGAGAATTTCTTCTTTATTGGGTGAACACCCATCGGGATTTTTGACCGTCCATGGACTTTGCACACGAAATGCCGCTTGGAAGTAAGTTTCTGGACTGGACATATTGCATAGCATGAAAATTCCTGTCCAAGGGCGCACCGTCACCCCTGTCATGAGTTTGCCGCAGGTGAGGGTGATGGTCTTTGTCTTCAGCGGGTCGTCCATTGCCTGCAGCACAGGCGTCAGCGCATTGACACCGATGCCGGCTTCTTGGCCGGCGGCTACAATCACCCTGTAATCGTGATAAAATTGGTTGTTGCGCCGTGTTAATAGGTTGCGCATGGCATAGCAGGCTGCCACGCTGGGCAAAAACCACACCGTATGGGTGAGGATCTCGAGTAAGCTCCCCTTAGAAAATGGCAATGGCGGTCGCTGATTTTTTGCCAGTTTGAGTTCATCAATACTGGTTGGCAAATACTTGCCGCGAATCAGATCCAGCCACTTTTGTACCTCGTCTTCGTGCTTGAAACGGGCACACTCACCGACGCCCTCAGCGGCAAAGAATTCATTGAGGTCAAACTCATTAAACTCCCCCTGCAATGCTACCTGCCGAATTTCCTCCGGCAGCTGGTAGGTCAGCAGCACCATGCGCGGCAGAGCGGCGTAAGGATTCGGACCCTTTGTGCTGTCCCATTCGGCTTTGGCGCGCTGCTCGTCGGAGTACGTCCAGTTGTAAATCTGTTCCTCTATGAATTCACCGCTGGCAATGGCGCGAAACGGTGTACCGGAGAGGTACAGGTAGTGATTTGCGGTAATGGGCAGTATGTCTTCATCGAAATAGTCAATGCCCTCGCCCTCACCTGCCTTACACTCACGATCGTCCTCGGCCTCGAACAGGTCTTTGGCTCTCTCGCGCCAGGCGCCATAGTGATACTCATCAAAAATCACGCAGTCCCAGTGTAGGGCATGCACCCATTCATTTTTGGTCTTGATGCCGCCAGTGGAGCGGTTGCGACCTAAGTAGTCCTGAAATGAGCCGAAGCAGACGATGGGCTTGCTCTTGTCAGCTTGATCATAGGTCAGTCCGCCCGGTTTGATGAACTGCCAACCCTCAAAATCCACATGTGTGCGCAGGTCTTCTTCCCAGGCACTTTGGACGGCGGGCTTGAAGGTAATTACAAGGATTTTTTTCCACTCCATTTCTTTGGCGAGTTGATAGGCAGCAAAGGTTTTGCCAAAGCGCATCTTGCAATTCCACAAAAAGTGGGGTGGTTTGCCGTTTTCGCGGCGATAATTTTTGAAATAGGCTTTCGTCTTTGCAATCGCCGCTTGCTGTTCGGGGCGCAGAGGGAAGTTCTGACTGCGCTGCTCTTCTAGTTGCCCACCTTGCCGCACTGCGTTAATGGCGGCCTTGACCTGCTCGACGGTGCAACGGAACCATTCGCCGTCTTCTTGCAAAATGCCGTGGCTACACAACATGCGGTGCACTTCGTGATCCGTGAAGATTGTGCCGTCATTGCGGATGGCGTCTTCTTCCAGCACAATTCGATAGGGCAATTGGCCGGGACGCTTTGTTGGATATTGCTCGGCAACCCGTTCCTGCACACTTCTTGTTGTATAGCCAACTTTGAGCAACCCCGCAAATTGCGGATGGGTATCTTCGTAGGCGTAAATCTTGGGGGTGACCTTGGGGCGGGGTTGGAAGAAGTCGTTTGTCATCAGGTCAATCTTCAGATCTCAAGATTACCGTCTTGCAAAAATGAAATGTTTAGTTATAATATAAGCTGCCACTGGATGAAACTCGGCTCCATGCCGTGTGGCAGTGGAACTACGGTTGCCACTGCTCTATATCCTTGGCACTTTACCTTGCTTACGCCAAGCCAAAGCAGGTGCAGAGAGTGGCTTTGTTTTGATTGTAATATGCGCCATAATTTGCGGTGCGCTTATCGTCAATATCTTGCACAAGGCGTACTGCGTCCTAAGTGTCCGTTAGCGGTTGGTTACTCGTCCTCGGACTCTCCATTGGGTTCGTCAACGCCGTTTGCGCCGTCGTTGTTCATCTGGCGGATTTTGGATTCGATAAAGGCTATCTCATCTGCCGTCAAACCGTAGCGCTTGTAGAGTTTCTCATCTGTCCATCGAGTATTCATATCCAAGATGGGAACAAAAGCGTAACTATCTTTTGTAATGTGATGGGAATACATAAATTGAGATACGAGAAAGCGGAAGAATCTGGTTTTCATATAGGCCACCAAATTCTCGGCCTCTTGCTGAGAGTTGTAAGCGCCAATAACCAGATAGGTTTCAGTGCAAATAAAACCGGGTGGCAAGATATCTATTTTTGAAAATACTCTTCGTCTTCCGTCAGAGCCTGGATTTCCCGCGTGATCGTAGCCAACATACGACGTAATCACCTTCCATTTATCAATCATTTCAATGCCGACCTTAATATCCGTTCGCCAATAGAGTCCTTCACCGTCCTGACAGCGTAAGATGAGGTCTCCGGACTCTTGTGGCTTAGCGTTAGTTGGCAGGCCAAAGGGTTTTCTACTTGACACTCGCTCGCTCATACTTCGCTCTTTCTGTGCCAGCACCTTGCGTACAATGGATACCGCTTGGCTATGGCGAATAAAAGTTGAAAACTCGTCGAGCTTCCGCTCGGCGGTAACGCTTTGTCCTTTGCTGACATTGGTCACTTCACACAACCCGCGCCGATCGCGTTCCCAAAGGAAATAGCACACGCCGCCCGCAATATCCACACCGGGAAAGACCTCGGAGGCATCTTCAAAATCCACCAGCTTACGAAGGCGGTCATCTTCCAGCATCTCTTTTCTGAAACTATCGAGGCCTTTTCCACCGCCAAACCACCTCGAGGGAATGATCATCAGCAAATAGCGTGGATTTAGTTTCTTTGCTTGTTGTACAAATCGGTTGTAGATGGGAACCGCACTTTTACCAAATCCCCCATCGCTCAACTGATACGGTGGATTGCCAATGATGACATCGAATTTCATGTTAAAAATTTCCTCAGGTTTCTCGGTATGGATAAACTCGTAGGCATGGGTTTCCAGTTCGGAGCCGCGGTCATAGTTGGCTTGACTTGCCCCGCAGTAGATGCATCGCCCGTCTTTCCAAGTGTGCTCGGTGCGCTGATAGCGGATATTGCCCTCAGGTGTGGTAAAGGCAGTACAGATTGAGTATTTGCCGTTGGCGGTCTTAGAGCAATAAAGAGAGCGGCGCGAGATCAGTGCCGTTAGTTCGGTGATAGCGATGCCAAAGAGTTGCTGCGTCATGATGTGGTTGACCCGTTCTTGGCGATCCGGAATTTGGGTCTTTAGGCCTTTATCAAGCCGTTTGGCGATTTCCCGCAAAAAGACCCCCGATTTGGAGCACGGATCGAGAAAGCGGGCATTCGGGTCACACCACAGGTCAGACGGCAGTAAATCCAACATCTGGTTGGCCACCCGTGGTGGGGTAAAGACCTCATCGCTGGAGAGGTTCGCCAAGCAGGAGAGGACATCGGGGTTGTAGTCGGCGATCGGCATAAATTATTTTCTCAACAAAAAATCTCTGGTCAAACATTCAGGCGGCACGTTTTGTTCCTGCGGTAAGTAAATGGAAACTGGAATTTCCATTTTAGAAAAGTAACGGCACATCAGCGGCTCTATCTCCTTCCAATTCAAGCCGCCCAGCGAACAGCCAGCGATTGAATTCCTTCAGTGCGATACTTTGATTATCGGGCAGACAATCGTTGTGTTATAGATGGGCGTGAACGAGATGCCCCGCTCCATCCCCTGCTGATGGGAAAGAATGCCATGCTGAAAAATAGACGGCAGATTGTCAACGTTGGTGATGTAAAAGAGATTTTTGACCGTGCGTTTTGACATTGCTATTCCTCTCCAATTTCTAGAAAATGCACCGGCGGGTACTCCTTCACCGGCTCTGGGATGAAGACTTCCTCACCTGAATCAGAAAAGAGGGGCAGTTCGCGCATAGACGCCCGTTGCACCATCTCGTGAAAGGCGAAATCGCGCCGCTTGAGCCGACTGCCACTCACCAGCGACCACTCGGAAAAGATAATCGGCTGCGGATTTTCGCCAACGGTTTGTAGCGAAAGGGCATCACCATGAACAATGTTGCGGCTGAGGATGTAGCGCACCGTTGCGCGGCAGGCGGCCTTGGTCTTTGCGCCAAAAAGAGCAGTGTAGGCTTCGTCGAAGGTTTGGTAGAGCCGTCGGCGGCATTCCTCGACATTATCGGCCAAAATGTCAATGCCGTAGAGGGAAGAAACCGCCAACACGGCATAGCGTTCGTAGTCTAGCTGGCTTTTGGCGTAGTATCTTTGCACCACCTGTAGCTTCCGCCGCAGCACTTCAACCAGAAAATTTCCTGTGCCGCAGGCCGGCTCTAGAAACCGCGAATCAATCCGCTCGGTTTCCTGCTTAACTAAATCGAGCATTGCCGCCACAATGTGCGGGGGAGTGAGCACCTCCCCATAGTCGGCAACCCGCTGCTTGGATTTGATGTGTCTGTTTGAGTGCATTGTCGGGTGTCTGCGTGGTGGAGGGGGTTGCAAAATTGATTATCAACCGGCAACAATTTTCCCACGCCTTGCCCTAGGCTGGCGGTAAACCCTTGCTCCCTTGCGTCTTGGTGTTGTCATTTCGTTGAGTTTTATCGAGTTTTGTCTAAGTAACAAAGGCAATCGCCGGGTTCTCTTTTCGGTCAGGGTCTTCTTAAAAGAGGGGGCGGGGCGGGCGTTTAGACCGTCGTGGTATCATAAAGGCTTCATAGGACAACAGTAAAACACGCCCATGAGCTTTGCTGCCGATTCTTCTCGGATCATTCCCACCGAGCTGAAGGATGAGATTTCGCGCTCATATCTTGAATATGCCATGAGCGTCATTGTGGGGCGTGCCCTTCCCGATGCTCGCGATGGTCTTAAACCGGTGCACCGCCGCATTCTCTACGCCATGCACGAGTTGGGGCTGACCAGCGATCGCCCCTTTCGTAAATGTGCCCGCGTAGTGGGGGAAGTCCTAGGGAAATATCACCCCCACGGCGATGCCGCGGTCTATGATGCCTTGGTGCGGATGGCGCAGGACTTTTCCATGCGGCACCCCCTGATTGAGGGGCATGGCAATTTTGGCTCCATTGACAACGATCCGCCGGCAGCAATGCGCTATACCGAATGTCGGCTGCAAGCTTTGGCCAGCGAAGCCCTCCTGCAGGACATTGAGCAGGAAACGGTTGATTTTGTGGACAACTTTGACGGTTCGCAACAGGAACCGTTGGTTTTACCGGCACGGCTGCCTCAACTGCTGCTCAACGGTGCCGCCGGGATTGCCGTGGGGATGGCCACCAACATCCCGCCCCATAACTTGGGGGAACTGGTGGATGGACTGGTGGCTTTGATCCATAATCCCCAGATGAGCGATCGCGAGCTCATGCGCTACATTCCGGGGCCGGATTTTCCCACCGGCGGGCATATCCTTGGCCAAGGGGGAATTGAAGAAGCCTACACCACCGGGCGTGGGTCAATTACGCTGCGGGCTGTGGCCAGGATTGAAACCCTCGAAGCCCCCGGTCGCCAACCCCGCGAGGCTATTGTGGTGACGGAGTTACCCTACCAAACCAACAAGGCGGCGCTGCTGGAAAAAATTGCCGAGTTGGTCAACGAGAAAAAAATTGAGGGCATTGCCGACCTGCGCGACGAAAGCGATCGCGAGGGGATTCGGGTTGTGATTGAGTTAAAGCGGGATGCCTACCCGCGTGTGGTGCTCAACAATCTCTACAAGCAAACGCCCCTCCAGGTGAATTTTGGCGCCAACATGCTGGCGATTGTCAACGGTGAGCCGCAACTGCTGACCCTCAAGCGCAGCCTAGAGGTGTTCCTCAGTTTCCGCGAGGAGGCGATCGCCCGCCGTACCCGCTATGCTCTGCGCAAGGCCGAAGAACGGGATCACCTGCTCCAAGGGTTGCTTGTGTCCTTAGCCAATCTCGATGCCGTGATTCAACTCATTCGCCGTGCCGGTGACACGACCCTTGCCCGCCAGCAATTGATGCAGACCTATGCCCTCAGTGAAGCCCAGGCCGATGCCATTTTGCAGATGCAACTGCGGCGCCTCACCGCCCTAGAGGCGGCAAAAATTGAGCAGGAGCATGCGGATTTGCAGCGACAAATTGCCGACTACCGCGATATTTTGGCCAATCGGCAGCGCGTCCTAGAAATTATCGAAAAAGAAGTCACCGAACTCAAGGCCAAGTTTGCCACCCCTCGGCGATCGCTGATTGTGCAGGCGGATGGCGAAATTAGTGACACCGATTTAATTGCTAACGATAAATCCGTCATTCTCGTTACCCAGCAGGGCTACATCAAGCGGATGCCCGTGGATACCTTTGAAGCCCAAAGTCGCGATGGGCGAGGTCGCAAAGGAGCAGAGATTAAAGAGGATGATGCCGTTGAGCATTTCTTTAGCTGCAATGATCACGATCGCATTCTTTTCTTTAGCGATCGCGGTTTAGTGTATGCGTTGCCCGCCTACCAAGTTCCCAGTGGCTCGCGTCAAGCACGGGGCACCCCCATTGTCCAACTGCTGCCTATTCCCCGCGAAGAAAAAATTACCTCTGTCATTGCTGTTCAAGAGTTTAGGGAAGATGAGTATCTAGTGATGCTCACCCGCAAGGGCTTCATTAAGAAAACTGCGCTGGCAGCCTTTAGCCATATCCGCACCAATGGCCTAATTGCTATTTCCCTTGAAGAGGGAGATCAACTGCGGTGGGTGCGGCGAACCCGCGCAGAGGACACCATTATCATCGGCTCACGGCAGGGCATGGCCATTCATTTCCGCGCCAGTCACGATCAACTGCGCCCCCTTGGCCGCGCCACGCGGGGGGTCAAATCCATGAGCCTGCGAGCAGGGGATGAACTGGTGGGAATGGATATTCTGCCGGCGGCGATCGCCAACCGTTTTGCCACCACCCCTGAGGATGACAGTGTAGAAATTGAAGACACCGAGGAGACAGTGGCTCAAAGTGAAGGCCCTTGGGTGCTGGTAATCACCACCAATGGCTACGGCAAGCGAGTACCTGTGCAACAATTTCGGCTGCAAAACCGTGCCGGGATGGGCATTACCGCCACCAAGTTCAAAGCCAAAAGTAATGAGGATCAACTCGCCGCCCTGCGGATTGTCAATGCCGAGGATGAACTGATGATTGTTACCAGTCGCGGCATCATTATTCGCCAGAAGGTGATGGATATTTCCTCGCAGTCGCGATCGGCCACGGGTGTCCGTCTGCAACGCCTAGATGAGGATGATGCGATTGTCACAGCAGCGGTCTTGCCCCCTGGTAGCATGGAGGCAGAGGAGGATTGAGCACCACAGTCTTTCTCACGGGTGCCAGTGGCTTTGTCGGTACCCATGTGACCCAAGTTCTCGCAGACAAGGGCTACCGTGTCCGTGCCTTGGTGCGGCAACCTGAGCAGGCCGCCCATCTCAAAGCGTGGGATGTGGATTTGGTGCAGGGAGATTTACGCACCAGTGACCTCGTTGCCCTCATGCAGGGGTGCCAAGTGCTGTTCCATGTGGCAGCTCATTATAGTCTCTGGCGGCGCGATCGCCCCCTTCTCTATGCCGTCAATGTGGAGGGTACCCGTCGCATCTTGGCCGCTGCCCGGGAAGCCGGTATTGAGCGCACGGTTTACACCAGCTCGGTGGCCGCCATTGGCGTTGATCCCAGCGGTCAACCCACCACCGAAGCCTACCAAAGCCCCCCCGAAAAGCTCATCGGCGAGTACAAGCGCTCCAAGTACTGGGCAGAGCAGGTGGCACAACAGGCGGTTGCCCAAGGGCAGGATATTGTGATTGTCAATCCCAGTACCCCCATCGGCCCTTGGGATGCAAAGCCCACCCCCACCGGGGAAATAATCCTGCGCTTTTTGCGACGACGGATGCCCTTTTATGTGAATACAGGGTTGAACCTAATCGACGTGCGGGATGTGGCGATCGGTCATCTCTTGGCCTTAGAAAAAGGCAGAAGCGGTGAACGTTACATCCTCGGCCACCAAAACCTAACCCTGGCGGAAATTCTCGAGCGATTGGCCACTCTGACCGGACTGCCGCGCCCCTTGGGTGAAATTCCGGTGGTGATTCCCTTGATGCTGGCGTGGTTCGATGAGGTGGTTTTGGGGGCTTTGGGGAAACGGCCTGCGATTCCTCTCGATGGGGTGCGCATGGCACAGCAAAAAATGTTTTACGATGCCCGCAAGGCCGTCACCGAATTGGGGCTGCCCCAAACCCCCATTGATGAAGCACTCCGTGACGCTGTGACGTGGTACCGCGAACGGGGCTACTGTCCCTAGGCTTTGCGATATAGTGAGGAAGGGAAATTATGAAGTTTAGTTAAGAGCTATGCCGGTTGCGCCCTTTGCCTCTCAGTTACCCTTGGTGGAAGAGACGCTTCATCGCGGCTATCAAGCGCTGCAATGGGGCAAAAACCTGTTTGCCATCGCCCACAAAACCCTGAGTGCGCGTCTTTTGAATACCCTCTTTCCCACCGAAGAGCGAACGCAACCCCTTGGCCCTGAGTTACAGGCATGGCTCAAGGAACGCTACGAAGCCCTACTCCAACAGGATTGGCAGGATGCGGCGGCGGGTTTTTATCCCCCCACACTCCTCTTTGATGCCCCTTGGGAAGAGTTTTTGCGCTTTTATCCGCTACTGTGGCTGGATTTGCCGCAGATGTGGCAGCGGGCGCGATCGCGCCGCTTTCAGGACTTTCCCAAGGACGTGCGCCTTGAGGACTATCCGCCGTACTATCGCCAAAACTTCCACTACCAAACCGACGGCTATCTCAGTGACACCTCCGCCAACCTCTACGACCTTCAGGTGGAGCTGCTCTTCGGCGGTACCGCAGATGCAATGCGGCGGCGGGTGATTGCTCCCATTGCCCAACATTTTGCTGCCCATCCCCCTACTCCCCCCGTGCGCATTCTCGATGTTGCCTGTGGTACGGGTCGCACCTTGAAGCAACTGCGCTTTGGCTTCCCAGAGGCGGCGCTTTTTGGCATTGATCTATCCCCCACCTATTTGCGCAAAGCCAATTCTTTCCTCGCCACCCAGACCGGGGATCTGCCGCAACTGATTCAAGGCAATGCCGAGAGCCTGCCCTACGTGGACAACTACTTTAGTGCCCTTACCTGCGTCTTTCTCTTCCATGAGCTGCCTGCGCCGGTGCGCCAAAAGGTGATCTATGAATGCGCCCGCGTTCTTCAACCGGGGGGTGTCTTTGTCATCTGTGATTCGATTCAAGTCCTAGATTCCCCGGCGCAGCGACCGATGATGGAAAACTTTGCCAACCTGTTCCACGAACCCTTCTACCGCAACTACATCGAAGATGATCTGAACATTCGCTTAGAAAAGGCGGGCTTGGTGGTCAAAGAGATTCAGCACCACTTTATGAGTAAGTATTGGGTGGCAGTTAAACCCTCTTAGTCAAAAAGTGCCAGTCCACTACGCTTTGTAACGGTGCCTACCTGCTGGGGTGGGGGGCTGCTAGGCTGAAGGCGGTACGTCAAAACCTTTTTCCCTGTTGCGGGTTGGAGGGCTAAGCGATGGAAGAGCTGGCATGGCAAGCGGCGTTTATCTCTGGATTGGCGGAAATCGATCAGGAACATCAGGCACTGCTGGAGAGGTTACAACAGTTACGCTCAGCGATCGCCGAAGGGGCAACATTTTCCCAAGTCAAGCCGCAGTTACTCGCGTGCGCCATGGAAGCGGAACGCCACTTTCAGCACGAAGAAACGCTCATGGCTGCTGCCAACCATCCCCTCTATCTATCCCATCGTGCTGCTCACCAAAATCTGCTACGGGATTTGAGGGGGGTGCTTGAGACCGTGCAGCTCCATCCCGAAAAGCTGACACCAGAGACCATTGAGGCGATGGGTGCCTTAGTGGTGCGCCATATTCGCGAAGAGGATTTGCCGATGCTCTCCCTGCTGACCCATCCCGAGGAGCTAGCGCGGCAACGGGCGGCTGAACTAACGGCTGAAAATGTGTTCTAACCCTCAGGGGTTAACTGCTAGCTTTGCGATGTTGGATGGCCGTGAGGCCACTGGTTTGCAGTAATTCACCGCTCTCAACCACGGCATAGATGAGCCAATGATTCCCACACGGCATGCGCGACTCCACGGTGCACTCCAAATAGGCAAGGGCATCGAGCAAAATCGGGGCACCACATTCGGCACTTTTGAGGCCAAGGGTGGCCAACTGCTGCTCGCCAAGGCGTTGCGCCTGCTGAAACTGGCGAACTAGGGGACTACCTTCTTTGAGGATATTCAAGACGAAGCGATCGCCCACCAAGCAGAGGCTTTCTGCCCATTCCTGAGGCAATGAGACCGTGATGCCCGGCGGATGAAACGAGGCTTGGGAGACCGACGACACCAAAATGGCCGCTGCTTGCGTAAGGTGAAAACAGCCTTCCGGTAGGGTGGTGAGAACACACAGGGAACCCACAACTCGGTTTACGGCTTGCTCGGTGCGATCCACCTGTGCTTCCACAAGGCTGGGGGGGCGGACGGTACGGCTCTTGCGCCGTTTCTTCAGGGCTTGGGCAAACTCGTTGGCAGCCATTCGGCATTTTTCTAAGTCACTAGCCGTGGGGGTAAACTTCACCCGCAGCGTTTCAAAGCCAAGGGTATAGCCTGCATCCAAGAGCTTTTGCTCAATGTCATCAATGGCCTCCCCACTCCAACCATAGGAGCCAAAGACCCCCGCCAGCTTGGTTTGGTTGCCCTCGGCCAAGATGAACCCCAAGGCGGTTTGCACCTGTGTCGGCATATGTCCCCCTAGGGTGGGCGAGCCGATGATAAAGCCATCGCTACTGTGAATTAGGGCTTGCATTTCCGCCGGGGGGGTGGTTTCACAGTTAACCGCCTGGACTTGGACGCCGGCTGCGGTTAGGCCTTGGGCGATCGCGTTAGCCAGCATTGCCGTGTTGCCATAGGCAGAGGCGTAAAAGAGCGCCACCTTCGTCTCCTGTTCCGTTTGGGCTTGGCACCAGTCGCGATAGTCCTGAAAGAGACGGCTACGGCTAAACTTGACGAGGGGGCCATGGGCGGGGGCATAAAGATGGGGGGGCGGGGTCAGCTCTGCCAAGCGATCCAAAATGCTTTCCACTTGGCGGGTTTGGGCGGCATGCAGACATTCAAAGTAGTAGGCGCGATCCTCATCGAGTTTTTTCCACTGCTCATCGTAGAGACTGTCCCCACACACATGGGCACCAAACAGCTTATCTGTGAACACAATTTGATTCTGCGGATCAACGGTTATGAGACCATCAGGCCAGCGGGGCGTAGCAGCGGCAATAAATTCCAGTCGGCGATCGCCTCCTAACTCTAAGGGGGTGTCCCCACGGGGAATCCAGAGATTCAACTGTTCGCCAAGGGTAGAGCGCAAGGTGACTGCCCCGGCCTTTGAGCACACAAGCGCCAGGTGGGGCGCTTTTTCCAGCAAGACTTTGACGGTGGCCAGGCGATTGGAGTTGACGTGACTGAGAATCAGATACCGCAGTTGACTTAAATCAATGTGCTGCTGGAGCGCATGCAAATAAATTTGGGTAAAGGATTCCCCCGGCGGATCTAGAAGAGCCGGTTCAGGGGCGCGAATCAAGTAGGAATTGGAGGTGGTTCCCTGCTGGCGGCCATACTCCACTTCAAACTTCAGTCGATCCCACGTGCGCGATCGCAAGACCAAAACCCCCGGTGCAATTTCGGCCACTTGAACATCTCGGGGACGAGTTTCCGTGGGCATTGGACACCTCCTAAGTCTCTACCACAGCAAGCGCCGACAGTTTTGGCAGCGCCCACCTAGACTTGAATGAGTTCTCTGGACACTATAGCTCATATCAATTCAATTGGAAGATGGCGCCATAAAGCTAGCTCTTTAGAGAATCCAACATTCCAATTCTCGTCCCCATTTAAGATATAGTCTAGGCTCAATCTTACAAAGAACCAGAAAAATTTGCCCTTACTGCGGTAGTATGCTAGTTTAGAAACCGATTTGATGCCTTATGGTTACCTACTTCATTTCTTCTGCAGTGGTTGCTGGCGCAGCAGCGATCGCCGCCTGTCTTGTCTTCCCACATCAGCCTTTGAATGCTATTGCCCTCTTCCTGTCCCTGACCCTTGTTCAAATAACGGTGGTGACACTGGTGGTGGGAATCTTAAATCTTCTCACCCCCTTATCTTTGCTGATTGGGAGTATCGTTACCGCCGGTCTCCTCATGACTCTGTTGTTGCGCCACAGAGATTGGTTCCTAGTGGAGGAAAGGGATAACCTCGGTAACAGTCAGTCAGTTAGTCTGAGCGCGAAAGGATGGATAGCTGCACTTGGTTTAGCCATTCTAGTTACAGCTTTGCTCCACAAGCCGATTGCCCATCTTTACAACCAAGTGACCTCGGTTCATCCTCTTGTTGGTCTTGATGTAGTAACTTATCACCTTCCGAATGCCATTGGTTATCTTCAAAGCCATGGTCTTTGGAGATTGTCCAACAGATACAGCCAATATCCCGGCGGGAATGAACTCATTAATCTTTGGAGTCTAGTTCCCCTTCATCACGACGGTGCACTCGGCCTAACGACCTTTGCCCTCAATCTTGGTCTGTTACTTGCTGTCCTGCTTTTGCTTCGGGATACTCGGGTTTGGAAGTATAGTCTCTCCTTATATCTTAGCTTTCTCCTCTTCTTATTGGCTTACTTTTTCATTCCTAGTTTCCGATACAGTTTTCTTTACGATGTGGGTCGCAATGACGTAACCGTAACTTACTGGGTGTTGATGGGATTTTGGACATGGATGACATTCGTGAGTGCAAGGAAGGCATCGAAAAGGTTTTGGCTGCTGTGGTCGGGTCTTAATTTTGGCTGTGCGCTGGGTGTGAAGCCCAATGCCCTGTACTATATTGTTGGATTTGGTCTTCTAACGGCTGCTCATTGCATCAAAAGATTGGATAGGAATGCTTTACTGAAGCAACTCAGGGAAGTTTTACTATTTTGGCTGTTGCCGATGATTTTGGTTTCTAGTTTTTGGTACCTGCGAAACTTTTACCTTTTGGGCGGAATTTTTGAAAAGGATCTTTTGGAAGAGGGCAGTAGCTTAGTAATTGCCAAACATATTTTTAATCCTTCTTTTTACAATTCGTACCGTTCACGGGTTACTCCGATTCTTGTCCTACTCAACACTATTCTAGTGATTTTGGTTCTCCTCAGAAAAGTCAGACATAGGAACACTTATTTTCTTATTTGCTTCAATGTTATAGCTTTTCTAGCATGGCTACTTACTCCCTTCGGCGCTGGACCTAGCTTAAGTGAACTTGCCTTGCAAGCACGACTCGGCGGTTCCTACATTGTAGGGTTAGTAGTTCTGCTCATTTGTATAGGCATGCAATTCACCTCGACACTAATACAACGGCTTTGGTCAGAGTCAAGAGAAATTTTTGATCAACTTTTCAGGGCACTGCATTGTCGGTTAAAGCTTCGGGGTTATCTAACCTTGGCTCTTGTGGGTGGTAGCTTTGCCGTTTGGACAGGGATGCTGCTCGGCCAAGCCGTTGCTTACCAACCACCGAGGGGTCTACCAGGCTGGGAAAAGGGATTGAGTCCCCTTTTTACTTCAGTTCGTTTATTTCCTCTGTCTGATCAAATGAAAAAGTCTGTAGCCATTTATGAATCAACTCAGGAAAGTAGGGTTTATGAATGGATTCATGAAAACATCCACGATTCTCGTATTTTGAACCTTGGCTTAGCAAGTTATGGCTTGGTCAATTTCCCCTTCAGTAATGAGGTGATTGTTCCGTACCGCATCTCTGAAGCAAGCGATGAGTATGACTACATCACTGTGTTACTTTTTCATCCCCACGAGGGAACTTACTTAGACCCAGAGCGGTGGAAGCCTTTTGTGAAAACTCCGGAGCTGTATCGGCCTGTTTTCAGGGATCATCTTGCGTTGGTATTGGCGAAGCAGCCGCTTCCAAAATAAAAATAGTGTTCTTTACCTTAGCACTTTTATTCTGTAAATTCGTTAGGAAGATCTCTGTCTTAGCCAGACAGGGTCGCCGTTTTCACAGCGGAGCACCTTTTGAGCACTGCCGCCGTTGACTGCAAGTTCAATCAAGCCGTGACTACCCGCAAGGGCAATTAAGCGATGAGGGGGAGCGTCGCCATAGGTCTTGACGATGGAAATCTGCTGCCCTTGAATCTCCACGTAGCAGTACCCCTTGCTGGGCAGGGTAGTAATCAAATTGCCGAAGCGATCAATGGCCTAGATGCAACCACGGATACGGCAGGCATCCCTCACTGCACTTCCTGTTGGATGGCGGCTGCTAACTCTTGGCGGCAGAAGCCACCGAAGCCACACCATCGAGCACTAAATCCTTGACATAGACGCGATCGCAGCGCTGGGTTTCTACACCACTGGCCGGTTGATAGCCCGACTTTTCGTACAGATGCACTGCCGCCGTCATGATCGAGGCGGTTTCAATCCAGATCTTGCGATAGCCGGCTGCTTGAATGGCGGCCTCCAGATGGTGCAGGAGGAAGGTTCCTAAGCCTTGACCACGCACACGGGGATGGAGGTACATTTTGCGAATTTCCACCGCCGCTTCCCCCCGCTGAATGGGATAGAAGCCAATCGTGCCAACCACCTCACCCGCTTGTTCCACCACCCAAAACTGTCCACCCCGGCGATGGTAATAGTCCTCCACATGCACGACATCGGCATCTGCCCCTGCGGGTTGCCACAGAAGACCAAACTCGCTTAAAACATCAGCAATGAGTTGGATGACCGCTGCCCGATCGCGATCGCACCAATGGCGCACCCCACAATCCCCATAGTGAAGAAAAAATGCACTCAAGGATGGTTGCCTCCGGTAAGATATTGCCCTTTTCAGAGGGATAGAACACGCTCAAAAACTCAAGGTAGGGGCTACTGAACCTGTCCCCAAAGCATCCCCTCTCTGTCGAAAAGGACTGTACTGCCACTCTAACGATTTGGTGGCAGACTCGCAAGAGCAGGTTGCTTCCGTTTTTAGCTTTCCCGAAACTTTGCTGTGGCCACCGCTCTCCTTGGCACCGGCTTGGTATGGGAAAAGAGGCCGAATGCAGGAACAATGCAAAACGTTGTTGTCGTGATGTAGGGGCGGTCCTGCCATGCGCCGTGCAGAGGTTCTGTGCCGGTGCCGCCTAGGGGGGAACTGCCGCTCTCTTCAAAAGTATGGATGACAAAGGCTCCTAGAAAAGCTATGCTTTTGATACACTCAAGGGGATAGCCTTTTCGGCCAATGGCGGCATTGGTTGTGCTGCCGATAGAACCGCTCATAAGCTGGAGTGTAAGAACTCATTGAGGGCTTTGAACGGCCTAATTTGCTAACTGGTGAAGTGATCCCAGCGGTGCCCTTGCCCATCAGGAGAGTTGCGCCGTTTATTTTTGCAAAGAGCCTTCCCAACGGGATAATGTCAACTGTCTGCCTTATCCCCTAGCCACCGACCCCTGGCCACACCATTCAGATTCAGCCTCTGCCCGTTCCCTTCCTTGTGTCCACCCCACGAGCGCACGTATTGGCCAAGCCATGCGACGGTTACCTGAGACCCCTGCCCTCAACCGTTTTGTGATTGGCATCACCCTCTTTGTCCTGCTCACGTTGGTGGCGGTGGGGGGGTATACCAGCTTTGGCTGGAACTGGCTCGATGCCCTTTATATGTACGTGATCACCGTCTTTGGCATTGGCTATAGTGAAGTGCGGCCCTTGGTGACCCCGGCCCAACGGTTCTTCAACATGATGATCATTGTGGCCGGCAGTGCGGCAACGGTTTATACCATCGGTGCGGTGGTGCAACTGTTTACCGAAGGGGAGATCAAACGCCTGCTCGATATGCAGCGGGCAAGCCGTGACATCAATAAACTTAACCGCCATGTCATTGTCTGTGGTTTTGGCCGCATTGGTCAGGTCATGGCTCAAGAATTAGCGGCAGCCAAGACCCCCTTTGTGATTGTGGATGTCAATGAACAGCGCATTGATCTGGCTCTCCAGTTGGGCTATTTGGCCTATTTAGGGAGTGCAGCCGAGGAGGAAACGCTGCAGGCGGTGGGCATTGATCGGGCGATCGCCCTTGCAACCGTGCTGCCCAACGACACGATCAATGTGTTTATCACCCTGACGGCGCGCTCCATGAGACCGGATCTCCTGATTGTGGCACGGGCCAACTTGGCAGCCACAGAATCAAAACTACGCATGGCAGGCGCAGACCATGTGGTATTGCCGACTAAAATTGGCGCTAGCCAAATGACCAATCTCATTCGACGGCCACGCATTGATTTCCTCGAACAAACGGGCGATCGCGAGACCCTCAACGACCTCTTGCGTCACATTGATGCTCGCTTAGAAGAACTGGAGATTACCCCCGAGAATCCATACATCGGTACGCGCTTGACAGAACTTGAAATCCACGGCCAAGGGGCGTTTATTATCGTGGGCTTACGCAAGAGTGACGGCCAATTGTTTCCGATCCGGACTCATCCCCTTGTGGAAGTGGGCGATACATTGATCTTATTGGGTCATGCCCAAGATGCCCCCAAACTGATTCGCAGGTCCACCCTCCGCCCCCGCTCCTTTCGATGACCCCTCCCTCCCTTCTGGCCGATCTCAAGGATCACGTCATTATTTGCGGCTATGGTTCCCTTGGTCGCATGTTAGCGATGAACTTGGCCGAAGCCCAAATCCCCTTTGTTGTAATTGACAACCAGCGGCAACGACTCCGGCTGGCGCAGCAGTCCGGGCATCTTTTCTATCGCAGCGACGATCTCATGGATGAAAATGAACTGTTAGCTGTGGGAGTAGATCGCGCCCGCACGCTGGTGGCCGTCTTGGCCGATGATGCCAGTAACGTCTTTGTTACGCTCATTGCCCGTCGCCTCAATCCCAACCTGCAAATTTTGGCCTATGGGGAGTTGCCGGCCACAGAATCCAAACTGCGCTTTGCCGGTGCCGATCATGTGGTTTTGCCCTCCAGTATCAGTGCCCAGCGGATAGTGCAGCTCATTACGCGCCCCACCGTGTTGGATTTTCTGGAAGAAAAGGAGGAGCGCAGTCACTTAATCGAGCTACTCAGTCAATTGGATCTCCAGATTGAGGAATTTACCCTGCCTTTAGATGCCTCGCTCGTGGGACTGGCGATCGCCGACGTGGAAGCCAAAGGGCGAGGGCGTTTTATTATTATGGCCGTCCGCCATCACAATGGGGAGTTAGTAACTCATCCCCCCTTAACCCTGCGCCTAGCGGCAGGGGATACCCTGATTGCCCTTGGGCGGGCAGCAGAAATGAAAGCCTTTTTCCGGCAGTATGGCCATCGCCGCTTAGGCATCTAGCCCTTAAGACCGGCTCCCGTTTGGGAGGGAATGATATACCGTTGCAGGAAAATAAAAACCAGGAACACAGGCACCATTGCAATCACCGAGCCGGCCGCAATCAGTCGCCAATCTAGGGAAAACGTCCCCGCCAAGGTCATTACACCGATGGGAAGCGTGTAAAGTTCGGGTTGATCCAAGACCAACAGTGGCCAGAGAAAATCACTCCAAGCGCCGATAAACACAAAAATGCCAAGGGTAACCAAGGCAGGGCGAATGGCCGGCAGCATGACAAACCACCACAGCCCCAATTCTGAGCAGCCATCGAGGCGGGCGGCTTCTTCCAATTCCTTGGGCACCGCCAGAAAGGCCTGTCGTAAGAGAAAGATGCCAAAGGCAGAGGCCAAACTCGGCAGCATTATTCCTAGGTAGGTATTCCGCAGACCCAACTGCACCGCCAAAATAAACAGGGGAATCATGATGATTTGAAAGGGAATCATGATCGTGGCCAAGATAGCCGTAAAGATCACCTCCCGCCCCCGAAAGGAAAGCCGTGCCAAGGGATAGGCGGCCAAGGCGGAGGTGAGGAGATTGCAGGCCACCGTGAGAACCGCCACGAGCGTACTGTTAAACAGGTACTGGCCGAAGGGATGGGTTTGCCAGACGGTTGTAAAATTCGCCAAGGTCGGCTCGGCAGGTAACCAGCGCGGTGGAAAGGTAAAGATGTCCTCATTGGCGGACTTAAAGGCGGTACTGGTAAGCCACAGCAAAGGGAGCAGCATGGCGATCGCGATCGCCCCCAACAGCAGGTAGGTCAAGCTTCGCCGCAGAGTCATCGCCGCGTCCAGAAATTCGTAAACATCATCAACAGACCGCCAATGACAATGGCGATCGCCAAGCCACCGGCAATCCAATCTAGGGTTGATGTTTCCATTTGAAATTTCCCAAGGGTACTGTTAAACACTGCGCAGGGCAACAATGGGATCTAGCTGCGCCGCCCGCTGAGCGGGAACCACCCCAAAAAAGAGACCGATACTGCCCGAAACGCCCACCGCAAGAGCCACGGCAACGGGAGCAACCCCGGCCTCTAGGGGGGTGAGCATCGCCACCAGCATCACACCGCCGACACCGACAGCGGTACCAATCAGACCACCGAGGGCAGAGAGGATCATCGCCTCAATCATAAACTGGGTTAGGATATCCCGCTGGGTAGCACCAATGGCCTTGCGCAGGCCAATTTCTTGGGTACGCTCCGTCACCGACACCAGCATAATGTTCATAATGCCAATGCCCCCCACCAGCAGGGAAATGCCCGCGATCGCTGCCAACATCAACGTCAGGGCATTGCTGATATTGCCGATAATTTGCAGGGCTTCCTTTTGGGTTTGAATCGTAAAATCGTCCTCATCCACAATTTGGTGCCGCAGCCGCAGCAGGTTGGTGATCTGAAACTTGGCGGCATCAATGCTTTGTTCATCGCGGGCAGACACGGAAATAAACGTGAGGGAAATTCCATAGGGAGAGCGCTGTCCGACAATGCGCGAAGACATCGTGGTAATGGGAATATAGGCCGCCTCATCCTGATTGTTACCAAGAAAAGCCCCCTTTTCGGCCATGACGCCAATCACCTCAAAGGAAAGATTCTTGATCCGCACCTGCTGACCCACGGGATTTTCGTTGATAAAGAGCTTCTTGGCCAGATCGGCGCCCAAAATGACCACCCGGCGATGCCGTTCCACATCCTCTTCGGAAATAAAGCGCCCCCGCGCCACCGTAAAGCTGCGCACCGAGGGAAAAGTCGGGGTGGTCCCCACAACCAAAACGGTGGTGTTGCGCCCGCGGTAGGTGACCCGCTGCTGAACCTGAAGTTGGGGTGCCACTTCCTTGACGGTGGGCACTTGGGTGGCGATCGCCACCGCATCCTCAAGGACAAGGGTTTGCGGCACGTTAAAGGTGCGGTTGCGGGCTTGGGGTGTCCCCGGCACAATGAAGAGCGTATTGGGGCCGAGAGATTCAAACTGACCGGCGGCATAGCGCTGTGCCCCTTGACCCACCCCGACCATGGCAATCACCGCCGCATTGCCGATAATAATTCCCAGCATCGTCAGCCCACTGCGGAGCCGATTGGCCTTGAGGGTGGCGATCGCCATGCGCACACTTTCGGTAATGTCCATGATGCTGCGCCGACAACAACTGTCTTTACTTTAACCTGAGATTCGTTTTCCGCCGCCTGCCTGGCAGGGTCAGGATTGCGGTATGGGAATGCTTTTCCCGTTGTAAACATTCATGGCCGCCTCCACCCCCGCCTGCAGACTTAACTCAATGGCAGCCACGGCCAGATCCAGCACGGCGGGTAAAAGGGCCAGTTCCGCCGCCGAAAAATGCCCCAACACAAAGGGCACGGCATTGCGCGGCCCCGTTTGCTGCTTCAGGCGATCGCCAAAGGCAATGCCCACCTTCAGGCGAGGAAACTGCTGGGAATGGCAATGCTGAATAATGGATTTAATTCCGTTGTGTCCCCCCGTCGAACCGTTCAGGCGCAGACGCACCCGCCCTAGGGGCAAATCGGCATCATCGTGAACCACAAGGGTTCGCTCAAGGGGGAGCTTGTAGAAATTCAGCAGGGCATGGAGGGATTGCCCGGAGTTATTCATATAGGTGGTGGGCTTGAGGAGGCGCACCGTTTGACCGTGAATTAAAGCCTCTGCCACCTCTCCTAGGAAGCGCCGCTGTGGTGTCCATTGGATGCCGTGCCGCTGTGCTAGGGCATCAAGAACCCGAAAGCCGATGTTGTGGCGTGTCGTAGCGTACTCTTTCCCCGGATTGCCAAGGCCAACAATGACACAGGGCTGAAGCGCCATGCCACCTAAGCGGAGGGTTCCCGAGACGAGTCAGCCTCTGTCTGGGCTTGCTGTTCCTGCTCAAGGGCAGCGGTCTGCCGCCGTATTTCATCTTGGAATTCCCGGGAAGCCTCTTCAAAGGCCCGCTTGGTTTTGCCAAGGCTGCGGCCAATTTCGGGCAGCTTTTTCGGGCCAAAGATGAGCAGCGCCACCACCAAAATGACGATGAGTTCCGGCAGACCGATTCCAAAAACGTTCATGGATTATCCCAAGGCCGTCCAACTCACATTAACACCATCAATCATGAGGGTGGAGTTGTAAATCTCTAGAATAATCAAGAGAAAAACGAGAAATAATCCCATGAAGACCGCCATCAAGGGGGTGGTACCCCAGCCGGGGGCAACCTTACCGTATTCAGAGTTGAGAGGGCGCAGGAGATCGCCAAGCCAAGTCCGTCGTGCCATAAATCCCTTTTTTGAACGAAATGAACGGCGTTTTAATGTTTTGTAATATTATAGAACCATATCTTGCTCCCATTGAGTACGATTCTATGGAACCTGCAACAGTTCTTAGCATTGCTCTTGCGGCCATCTGCATTGGAGTGACCGGCTACTCCATCTATCTCTCCTTTGGCCCCCCTTCCAAGGAGCTGGCGGATCCCTTCGACGACCACGAAGATTAAACCTACAGCCCCTCGACGGGCACTCCCAAAAAGCTGGCAATCGTTGCGCCTTGGGTTTCTAGTTCCGCCAAAGGCAGCGGAGCACCCACACGGGTAAGCGGCACTTCACCCCGGCCTTTAATCTTCAGGTAGAGGGCACGCTTCGGGTTGAGTCCTTCTTTAATGAGAATTTTCACAGCTTGGACATCGCTAATTGGGCAGCTTACCTCAATTTGGCGATTCTTGCCGGGGAAGCCCCAGCGGAAAATACGGACAAAGCCGGTTTCTTTGTTGAACTCATTGAAGCCACCGCCAATATCCCAGGCGATCGCCAGCCACAGATATGTGGCCAACAGGAGGGCGGCTACCCCGTAAAAACCGATGGTAATCCCTTGGGGAATAAAGACCAGATCAATTGGATTGCCGACGGGCAGGAGATTGCGGTGCAAATAGCTGGAAAGACCTGCCAAAAAGAAGCCCAAGCCACCGATGGAAATGACGGTTGCCCAAAAGTAATTACTGGGGCGACGGGATCCTAGCACCGTATAGCGCAGAACCGACTCTTGCCGAGGGGATGGCTCAGTCACAGGGGAGTGCGTCATAGCTCGTGTTGCCAAAGTTAAAGCACTTTACATATTAAGAGAAATTGGGGGTATTCCTAAAGAAAGAATCTCTCTGTCCCACAATGCCCTGCATAAAAGCTAGGCTAGAACTACTTGGGGGGCTAATTCTACCTGTAGAGTAGGGAAGTCCGAAACAGCGTTTTTCTTGCAATCCATACAATATAAATAGTTATAAACTGTAAAAAGGGGTCAAAGGGTCGGCTATGCAACCATCCAATCCAAATCAATTTACGGAAAAAGCATGGGCAGCGATCGCCCGCACACCGGATCTGGCCAAGCAGGCACAGCATCAGAATCTCGAAAGTGAACACCTGATGAAATCGCTGTTAGAACAAGAGGGTCTGGCGACACAAATTTTCCAGAAAGCCGGCTGTTCGGTGCAGCGAATTCGGGATCTCACCGATGAGTTTATTCAGCGCCAGCCGAAAATCAGTAATCCCAGTGGGGTTTATCTTGGACAGAGCCTTGACAAGCTGCTGGATCGCGCCGAAGAGGCACGCAAACAGTTTGGCGATGAGTTTATCTCGGTTGAGCACCTGGTACTGGCCTTTGCCCACGACGATCGCTTTGGCAAGAAACTCTTTCAGGACATTGGTCTCAGCGAAAAAGTGCTGCGGGAAGCGATTCAGCAAATTCGCGGCTCCCAAAAGGTGACCGATCAAAACCCAGAAGGCAAGTATGCAGCACTGGAAAAATACGGCCGTGACTTAACCTTGCTGGCTCGTCAAGGGAAACTGGATCCCGTCATTGGCCGCGATGATGAAATTCGCCGTGTGATTCAGATTCTCTCGCGGCGCACAAAGAATAACCCCGTGCTCATTGGGGAACCCGGCGTCGGTAAAACCGCCATTGCCGAAGGCTTGGCCCAGCGGATTGTGGCAGGAGATGTGCCCGATTCCCTGCGCGATCGCCAGTTGATTGCCCTAGACATGGGGGCGCTCATTGCCGGTGCCAAGTATCGCGGTGAGTTTGAAGAGCGCCTCAAAGCGGTGCTCAAGGAAGTGACGGACTCCAACGGCCAAATCATTCTGTTTATTGATGAAATCCACACGGTGGTGGGTGCCGGGGCAACCCAAGGGGCCATGGATGCCGGCAACCTGCTCAAACCCATGCTGGCACGGGGAGAACTGCGCTGTATTGGTGCCACGACCTTGGACGAATACCGCAAATACATTGAAAAAGATGCGGCTCTAGAGCGGCGCTTCCAGCAGGTCTATGTGGATCAGCCCAGTGTGGAAGACACGATCTCGATTTTGCGGGGTCTCAAGGAACGCTATGAGATCCACCACGGCGTGAAAATTTCCGATACAGCCTTGGTGGCGGCAGCCACCCTCTCGAACCGTTACATTAGCGATCGCTTCTTGCCGGATAAAGCCATTGACCTTGTGGATGAAGCGGCGGCCAAATTAAAAATGGAAATCACCTCGAAGCCGGAGGAATTGGATGAGATTGACCGCAAGATCCTGCAGCTGGAGATGGAGCGGCTTTCCCTACAAAAAGAAACCTCGGTAGCTTCCCGCGATCGCCTAGAGAAACTCGAAAAAGAGTTAGCCGATCTCAAAGAGGAGCAAAGCGGCCTCAATGCCCAGTGGCAAGCGGAAAAAGAAGTCATTGACCGCCTGCAAGCCATCAAGGAGGACATCGAGAAAGTCAACATCGAGATCCAGCAGGCGGAGCGCAACTACGACCTCAACCGTGCCGCCGAACTCAAGTACGGCAAACTCATCGAGCTGCAAAAGCGGCTTGAACAAACCGAGGTCCAACTCAAGGAAATTCAGGTGGGGGGTCGCTCCCTCTTGCGGGAGGAAGTGACCGAGGCCGACATCGCCGAAATCATCTCGAAGTGGACCGGCATCCCCGTCACCAAATTGGTCGCCTCCGAAGCAGAAAAACTGCTGCACCTTGAGGAAGAGCTGCACAAGCGGGTGGTGGGTCAGGATGAGGCCGTAACGGCCGTGGCAGAAGCCATTCAGCGCTCTCGCGCAGGCCTAGCGGATCCCAATCGTCCCATTGCCAGCTTTATCTTCCTTGGCCCTACGGGTGTCGGTAAAACGGAATTGGCCAAAGCCTTGGCCGCCTTCATGTTCGATACCGAAGAGGCGATGGTGCGGATTGACATGTCCGAGTATATGGAGAAACACGCCGTCTCACGTCTGATTGGAGCGCCCCCCGGTTATGTGGGCTATGACGAAGGCGGTCAACTCACAGAAGCCGTCCGTCGCCGTCCCTATGCTGTGGTTCTCTTCGATGAGATCGAGAAAGCCCATCCCGATGTCTTCAATATCTTCCTGCAAATTCTCGATGATGGTCGCGTCACCGATTCCCAGGGGCGCACGGTGGACTTCAAGAACACGATCATCATTATGACCAGCAACATTGGCTCCCAGTACATTCTCGATGTGGCCGGCGATGACAGTCGCTACACAGAAATGTATAACCGTGTCATGGAGGCGATGCGTGCTCACTTCCGACCGGAGTTCCTCAACCGCGTGGATGAATTCATCATCTTCCACAGCCTGCGTAAGGATCAATTGCGGCAAATTGTCCAATTGCAGGTGCAGCGGTTACAAGACCGCCTCAGCGATCGCCAGATCACCTTGTCCCTCACCGAGAAGGCAATCGACTTTTTGGCCGAAGTGGGTTACGACCCCGTCTATGGTGCCCGTCCACTGAAACGTGCCATTCAGAAACAATTGGAAACCCCCATTGCCAAAGCCATTCTGCGGGGCGACTTCTTCGATGGCGATACAATTCTGGTGGATGTGGGGGACAACGAACGGCTCAGCTTCCGGCGTCAAGCCGAACTGGCAACCGTTTAGATTCCACTGAGACTTACTGAAGAGGGTTGGGTTGAGGCTTTCCCTTCAGCCCTCTTTTTTTGACCAATTGTTTTAGTAGCCTCGGTCAAACAGCGTAATTTTGGCCAACAGCCCCGCTACCATCAAAAAGAGTGCCACCAATAGTGCCCAAAGGCGATTTTCCGTTGAACCTTGACGCTTTCCCAAGTTCACTAACTGCTCACGGTTAGTTTGCACTTCCAAGCGCACCGCCTCGATTTTGGCTTCTATGGTGTTAAATTTCTCGTCAAACTTTGCTTCCATTGAGTTCAGTTTCTCTGCAAACTTAGCTTCCAGAGTCTGGAACTTTTCTCACGAATTTCCGCCTGACCCACTTTCACCTCAAGGGTCAGTTCTGCCAATTGCGACTGCATGGCCTCTCGAAGACCTCTGCTAACTGAGATTGGGTGACGGGTTCACTCATGGATACAGTCTAGGGGTGTATAAGTTCATTCTAGGCTGAGGCTAAAGTCTCTATTTATTTTTAACGCTTTCATAAATGCTGCATTATTTTGGTGGTTGGTTGGGAAGCCAAGTTCTAGCCAAGTCTGGGGTAACGTGTCTGCCCCAGTTCCGTCGTCGGGCTGGCGATCGCCCCCTGCCATATCAACGATGTAGGCTCTCCAAGTTAGCCTAGATTAAAGAGTTACAGCCCTTGGAGAAAGGCAAGACATGCCCACGACAGTTGATCTTGGGGATCGCGGCGCAAAATCTCTTGATAGTAAGCGATCGCCCCCCTAGTATTCCCCACTTACTTCTTCTATCAATCTAGATTACGCTAACAAGGATGCAGAGATAGGGCAAACGCATACAGGGTTATGGCGGTATATTGGATTCAGACTACCCGCCCCCTCTTGGGTAACGATGAGGAAACCTGTGTTCATGGTCAGTGAGCAACAGCAATGGTAAGTTCTGGTTCCAAGCCCCGTCCAGAAGGGTTTGCTGCTCTGATGCAGAACAAGAATTTTCTCAAGTTATGGGGCGGTCAAATCATCTCCCAACTGGCCGACAAAATTTTTTTAGTGCTGCTGATTACACTGGCAGTCTCCTACGATGCCGGCTATGAACTTCCCGGCTCTAAGGCCTCGGCGGTGATGATTGCCAATACGCTACCGGCGGTCTTCTTTGGTTCAACGGCAGGCACGTTTGTGGATCGCTACCCCAAGCGGGAGCTAATGAGCATCACCAATATTCTGCGGGGGCTATTGGTCTTTGCCCTCATCTTTATTCCGAAGCAGTTTACACTGCTGCTTGTGATTGCCTTTTCGGAATCTATCCTGACGCAGTTCTTTGCACCGGCAGAACAGGCAGCCATTCCCCTGCTGGTAAAGGAAGAAAATCTCCTCTCGGCCAATGCCCTCTTTATCACCACAATGATGGGGTCACTGGTGGTGGGGTTTGCCATTGGCGAGCCATTGCTGAGTGGCGCAGTGACCATCGGCGGTGTCTATGCCCGTGAGGTTGTTGTCAGTGTGCTGTATGTCATGGCGGGGTTAGTTTTAGCCTCGATTCGCTACCGAGAAGCGGTTCATGAGCACGATAGCCAACTGAATGTTTGGCAAGATCTACAGGAGGGGTTTCACTATGTCCGTAAGAATCCCCTCTTAGGCAATGCCATGCTCCAGTTGACCATCCTCTATTGTGTTTTTGCCGCCTTGACGGTGTTGGCAGTGAGTTTAGCCCAAGAAATTGGGCTGCGTCCCAATCAGTTTGGCTTTCTCTTGGCCGCTGCAGGGCTGGGGTTGATTTTAGGGGCAGGCATTCTGGGGCAATGGGGGGAAAAATTACATCATCGACCCCTGCCTTTGATTGGCTTTTTGGTAATGGCAGCCGTCCTACTGGTCTTTGCGTTTGTACATCATCTGTGGGTGGGTCTGGGCTTGAGTATTTTGCTGGGGATGGGGGCATCTTTGATTGGCATTCCCATGCAGACACTGATTCAGATTCGCACGCCGGCGGCAATGCGGGGCAAGGTCTTTGGCTTTCAAAATAACATTGTCAATATTGCCCTCAGTGTGCCCTTGGCGATCGCGGGGATTCTGTCGGACTTCTTGGGCCTCACGGTGGTCTTGGTGGGCATGGGCATGTTGGTGGCGATCGCCGGCCTTTGGGCATGGCGGAATACCCGCATCGTTTTTGAGGATGCGATTTAGGAATTTCAGGAGAGATTCATGCCTCTACTGCACTTGGCCACTTGGCCGGAAGTCGAAGCCTATCTCAACACGTCAAAGGGGATTATCGTTCCCATTGGCTCCACGGAGCAGCATGGCCCTATGGGTCTAATTGGTACGGATGCCCTCTGTGCCGAGGCGATCGCCAAAGGGGTCGGAGAAGCCGCTCATGCCCTTGTGGCTCCGACAATTTCTGTGGGCATGGCTCTCCACCACACGGCTTTCCCCGGCACCATTAGTTTGCGTCCCAGTACGTTGATTCTCGTCATTCGCGACTATTTGGTGAGCTTGGTGCGCGCCGGCTTTCAGCGCTTCTTCTTCATTAATGGCCATGGCGGGAATATTGCCACCGTCAAGGCGGCCTTTGCTGAAACCTATGGGGTATTGGCGGATCTACCCATTCCCGAAGTGGATCAGGTACGCTGTGAATTGGCCAATTGGTTTATGTGTCGCTCTGTCATTGAGCTGGCACGAGACTTGTATGGCGATCGCGAGGGTTCCCATGCCACCCCCAGTGAAGTGGCGGTGACTCAATTTCTCTATCCAGAGGCTATTAAGCGCGTGCCCCTTAATCCCGAAGTCAACACTGACCATGCCATCTACAGTGCCGCCGATTTTTGCCGCCGCTACCCCGATGGTCGGATGGGGGCAGATTCCAGTTTGGCCACCCCTGAGCATGGACGGCAATTTTATGAACGCGCCGTCCAAGAGTTGAGCGATCGCTACCGTCAGTTTCTGCAAGCCGACTAAATGACTTGCTCTCTCCCCTCGCAAACGTGGCATTGGCAAAGCTACCCAATTCTCTATCGGCATCAAGGGACGCAGGGCATTCCCCTGCTCCTCATTCACGGCTTTGGTGCCTCCAGCTTGCATTGGCGCAAAAACATTCCTGCCCTCGCTGTGCACCATCGAGCCTATGCCATTGATCTACTTGGCTTTGGTGGCTCTGCTAAACCCCCTCCCTCAGTCATCCCTTACACCTTTGAGACTTGGGCAACCTTGGTTTTAGAC
Organism: Thermosynechococcus sp.; assembly: GCF_046299635.1. Lineage (GTDB taxonomy): Bacteria > Cyanobacteriota > Cyanobacteriia > Thermosynechococcales > Thermosynechococcaceae > Thermosynechococcus. The sequence goes on from NZ_JBKBHV010000009.1 coordinate 77,672, forward strand.
TTTTGCCGGGAAGTCATCGGTCAGCCCACGGTTCTCATTGGCAACTCCATTGGCTGCGTGGTGGCCTTACAGGCTGCCGCTTTGCGGCCTGCGTGGGTGAGTCAACTCATCTTACTCAACTGCTCTTTGCGTCAGCTCCACGAGCGCAAGCGACAGCAACTCCCTTGGTACCGCCGTTGGGGAACGAGGCTGCTCCAGCAACTTTTGGGGAATCGCACCCTTGGCACCTACTTTTTCCGCCAGATTGCCCAACCGCGTACTGTGCGCCGCATTCTCCACCAAGCCTATGGCAACACGGCCGCCGTCACCGATGAACTGGTCGAGATCTTGCTGACCCCTGCCCTAGACAGAGGAGCTGCCGATGTCTTTTTGGCCTTTGTTCGCTACTCCCAAGGTCCTCTCCCTGAAGACCTGCTACCGCAGATCACCTGTCCCACCTATTTCCTTTGGGGAGCCGCCGACCCTTGGGAGCCGATTGAGGAAGGTCAGAAACTGGCTCAATTTCCCTGTGTGCAGGCGTTTGTCGCCTTACTAGGGGTAGGCCATTGCCCCCAAGACGAAGCACCTGAGCAGGTAAATGCCTATCTCTTGAAATGGTTGGGAAAGATTTCCGGCAGCAGCTAGGATATTTTCCGAACTCATGTTATACTGGTAAGGCTTGACGGGGCGTAGCGCAGCTTGGTAGCGCACCACTTTGGGGTAGTGGGGGTCGTGGGTTCAAATCCCGCCGCTCCGATAGATAAAGTAACGTTTGACAATCCATCCCATAGACTGATGTTAGTAATCCGCAAACTTACGGGTATACTTTAGTTGAATTCTTCACCAATCTGGCTTGGAGAAATGCTCCCCTATCTTTTAATGTTTTTCCTAACAGCTCTAGCGGCACTCATTCAAGTTCCGAGAGCGTACTATGGTGTCCTTTTTGTCCTCTCTATCCTCTTCATTGGTTTAAGGTTTGAGGTTGGAGCCGACTGGGAAAGCTACTTGTATATTTTTGAAAACTCAAAAACGGCTCCTTGGATAGGTTTAGAAGGACTAGTCACAGATTTTGGCTATCAGATTATCAATAAGACAGCTGCTGCTCTCGGTCAAGAGATTTACTTTGTCAATACGGCGGTAGCAATCATCTATGCCGTAGGGCTGTTTTCATTTTGCAATACACTTAAGGATCGTTATTTGGGTCTGGCGATCGCCTTTCCCTATCTGACAACGGTAGTCGCAATGGGTTACACCCGCCAATCAGCCGTCATTGGCATTGAAATGCTGGCTCTTCCTGCTCTTGCTAAAGGAAAGATTAGGCAATTCATTTTCTTTGTCTTTCTGGCCGCTCTCTTTCACAAAACTGCGGCTGTTTTGCTCATCTTCCCTTCAGTGATATTTATCTTGCAGTTACTTGAAGCCGGAAAGGTGATCTATGCTGCTGCTGCAACTGCTTTCCTTATTCCGTTCATTTTAGTTGCAAATTCATTGCTGGAGACTTTTTCCTATGGCTACCTTGAATCCCAGCTGTCCTCCTCAGGAGCCTTGATTAGGCTGCTCATGAATCTACTACCGGCAATTGCTTTCTTGCTAGAGTATTATGCTGGTCGGAATTTTTTTACATACACTCCCAAAATCTACTTGGCGCTAGCTTGGCTTTCTATTCTATCTTTTCTACTGCTTTTAAGCGGTTCAACAACGGCTGCCGATCGCCTTAGCCTTTACTTAATCCCCATTCAGGTCTATGTTTTAGGAAATTTCCCCTACCTTTTCCTCTCCCAAGCTCCTAGAGCAGTTCACTTTTGGCGGCTGATCTTAATCGCCTATAGCTTTGCGGTTCTTTTAGTTTGGCTCAAGTTTGCCGATCATGCTTTTGCTTGGCTTCCCTATCGAATGTACCCATTTATTTAGCCTATTGAGGTTGTACTGATGACGCATCATGCTTGCCCACAGAAATCCATTGCTATTATTTTTAATGACGCTAAAATGCTCCTTAACTTTAGGAAGGAATTAATTATTAGTTTGATCAAAAATAATTTTGATGTCTTCTGTCTATGCCCTACCTTTGAAGAAGCGGAACTTTCAATTTTAAGTTCTATAGGTGCAAAATGCTATGAGTTTTACCTAGAACGAGACGGTATTCATCCACTCAATGAACTCAGATCTTTAACTTCGCTGAAAAAGCTGCTTTGCCAAATTAATCCCACCATTCTATTGGCAATCACTGCAAAGCCGATTGTTTGGGGACTACTGGCTTCAAGACTGACAGCCATCAGATACCGTGTTGTTTTATTTACAGGCTTGGGCTATGTGTTTACATCAGGAAATCAAAAGGCAAAGTTTTTAAAGCCGATTTTAGTGAATCTGTACAGAATTGCCCTACCGCTGGCTAACAAGATCATTTTCCAAAATCAAGATGACTGTCAAGAACTAACTCATCTCTGTGGCCTAGACCAGAAAAAGGTGCAGGTGATTCAAGGCACAGGTGTCAATCTGCAAGAATGGCTTTATCACCCGCCCCATCTCAGCCCCTTGACCTTTACCTTGGCGGCTCGGTTACTCAAGGAAAAAGGCATTTTAGAGTTCTGCGCAGCTGCGGCTTATCTCAAACAATGTTATCCCGATGTACGATTCTGGTTATTAGGCGGACTTGATAAAAATCCGGGGGCGCTTTCTGAGAAGGATATAGAACAATATACTCAATCAGGAGTTGTGGATTGGCTGGGTTTCGTTAATGTTAAGGAGTATCTGGCTCAAACCAGTGTTTTTGTATTGCCTTCTTTTTATCGCGAGGGAGTTCCACGCAGTATTCAAGAGGCAATGGCTATGGGACGCCCCATTATCACTACTGATGTCCCCGGCTGCCGTGAAACAGTCAGGGAAGGTTATAATGGTCTCTTGATTCCACCTAGAAATATCAATGCGCTGGTTACGGCAATGAAACAGTTTATTGATCATCCCGACTTGATTGAGAAGATGGGCTTCAATAGTTATCAAATGGCAGTTGAACTATTTGATGTCAAGAAAATTAATGCTCAGTACCTTCAGCTCTTCAGTGAAGGCATAGTATAACATAATATAAAGAACCTTAGCTCAGGTTATGTTAGTCTGAAATCCGAATTAGTATGAACATGAATTTCCTTTCTTTGGATAACTTAAAAATCGCCGTCCTTGGTCTTGGTTACGTTGGCCTACCGTTGGCGGTTGAGTTTGGAAAACGCTATCCCACCATTGGTTATGATACTAACCTAGAACGCATTACCGAACTCCAAGCAGGGCAAGATAGAACAGGTGAAGTCTCGCCAGCAGACTTAAAGAGTGCCTTGCACCTTCAGCTCACAAATTGCTTGAGCGATTTGAAGAATTACAACGTTTTCATTGTGGCGGTTCCCACACCTGTTGATGCCCACAAGACTCCCAATTTGGAACCCCTAAAGAAGGCTTCTGCCAGTGTGGCACAAGTTTTATCTCCCCCAGCAGTTGTGATTTACGAATCCACCGTCTATCCGGGGGTTACCGAGGAGATTTGCGTTCCAATTCTAGAGCGTGGCTCGGGGCTGACATTTAACCGCGACTTCTTTGTCGGCTATAGTCCGGAGCGAGTTAATCCGGGCGACCCAGAGCATCGTTTAACAACCATTTGTAAGGTCACTTCCGGTTCAACACCACAAATAGCAGACTTGGTAGATCAATTGTACGCTTCCATCATTCCGGCAGGAACCTATAAGGCAAGCTCGATTCGGGTTGCTGAGGCTGCAAAGGTTATCGAGAATATTCAGCGAGATATTAACATTGCTCTTATGAATGAGCTGTCCATCATTTTTAAACTGCTGGGGATTGATACCCAAGAAGTCTTGAATGCTGCCGGAACTAAGTGGAACTTTTTGCCGTTTCGACCCGGTTTGGTGGGGGGTCATTGCATTGGGGTTGATCCCTACTATCTGACGTACAAGTCCATTGCCTACAACCACCATCCGGAACTGATCTTAGCAGGTCGGCGCATTAATGATAGGATGGGCTTTTACGTTGCTTCGCAGTTTCTCAAGCTGCTTATTCAGAAAGGAATTCGTCTTCCCCATGCCCGCATTTTAGTGATGGGTTTATCGTTCAAAGAAAATTGCCCGGATTTGCGCAATACCCGCGTCATTGATATTGTCAATGAGCTACAAAGCTATGGTTTTCAGGTAGATGTCTATGATCCTTGGGTTGAGCACCAACAAGCAGAAAGAGAGTACGGAATTAAGCTCATTGATGAGCTGCAACCCCGGCATTGGGATGGCGTGATTATTGCCGTGGCCCATCGCCAATTTCAAGAGATGGGTACTACCGGTATACGGCAGCTTTTGAAAGAGCCGGGGGTTCTTTATGATGTGAAGTGGGTTTTGCCCAAGGAAGCAGTTGATGGTCGTCTATAGCACGGTGGACAAAATGACAATTCTGGTGACAGGCGCGGCCGGATTTATCGGCAATGCGGTAGCACTGCGGTTGCTTGAACGGGGCGATCGCGTGATCGGTCTCGACAATCTTAACCCCTACTACGATGTCAATCTGAAAAAAGCTCGCCTTGAGCGGCTTGCTGGTTTTGCCAAGTCAGGTCAGTTCACCTTTTGTCATGTGGATCTCATTCACCGAGAATCCGTCAGCCAACTGTTTGCAGACTTTTTGCCACGACGGGTGGTTCATCTGGCTGCCCAAGCGGGCGTACGCTATTCTTTAGAAAATCCCCTTGCCTACATTGACAGTAACATTGTGGGGTTTGCTCATATCTTAGAGGCCTGCCGTCACCACCAAATCGAACATCTTGTCTATGCCAGTACCTCTAGTGTCTATGGCGCAAATCGAAAACTCCCTTTTTCTGTCCAAGATAGTGCCAATCATCCCTTGAGCCTGTACGCTGCCACGAAAAAAGCCAATGAACTCATGGCCCATACCTACAGTTACCTTTACAATTTACCCACCACCGGGCTGCGCTTCTTTACCGTCTATGGGCCTTGGGGACGACCGGATATGGCATTGTTTAAGTTCACAAAAGCCATCCTCAACAATGACCCCTTACCTGTTTTCAACTATGGTCGGCATCAGCGGGACTTTACCTATATTGACGACATTGTGGAGGGCGTTGTTAAGGTACTGGATCACCCGGCAACTGCCAACCCTCATTGGAATCCTGAGAACCCCGACCCCAGTACCAGTCTAGCCCCTTGGCGTCTTTACAACATCGGCGCCCATCGGCCGGTGGAATTACTGCGCTATATTGAACTCTTGGAAACCTATTTAGGCAAAAAAGCAACGCTGAATCTGTTGCCCCTTCAGCCCGGCGATGTCCCCGATACCTATGCTGATGTGGAAGCGCTGCGCGCCGACACAGGCTACGAACCAACCACACCGGTTGAGGTGGGAGTACGCCGCTTTGTGGACTGGTATTGCGAGTTTTATCAAATTAAACTGTAAATCTAAAACTAAGGTGAAGGCCAATGCAAAACAATGAGGCTTACCCAAACAATACATTGACCCTCTCTGCAAACAATGAAAGGCAGATCAGAGATAGCCTCCTGCAACCCGTCACAGCCGAGAGGATAACTATTGGTGAACTCTTAGCAGTCCTCAAGAGACGCTGGAAGATTGCGGCTACTGTTGGTTGTACCCTTGCCTTGACCTACATCGGCTACTCTTACGCCTTTCAGAGAAGTTACCAACACACTTTTACTATACAAGTTGAGCCGATCCGACCCCTGGGAGCAAAGGCGGTGTCGCTTCCTGACGCCACTCGCGGAGTAAGCGAACGTTTTCTCTCCCTTCCTTTGCTTTCTGGGGAGACTACAGGGGATGTGTTAACGCTGACACAAATTCTAAGCAGTGACTTTGTTCTGAAGCCGATATATCAAGAATTGGTACAAGAGGGGAGTATAGATGCCAGTAAGTATAGTTACCCATCATTTCGTAATAGTATTCAAATTGGGCAAAGTAGTAAAGGGAATAAATCTTTTCTCGGAGCGCAAAGCTCCAAAGTTATCGAAATTAAAGTTTTCGCAAAAACTAAAGAGGAACTCAAATTGCTTTTGAATTTAATTGCCTCAAAAATAATTGAATTTAATGAAAAAGAAAAACAACGGCAAATAGAAGAGAATTTGCGTTATGTGAATCAGGAAATTAGAAAAGGCCTTGCTCAGATTGAAGAATTAGAAGATCAGCTCAGCGCATTTCGTCGGACTCATCAAGTTTTAAGACCGGATGCCGTTCCTCAAACTATCGTTAAGGGAATTGCTACGGATGCTGACCTATACCGTGAACAATTCGCCGAGTTGATTGGAGAAAAGAGTAAAAACGATTCAAAATTAGCCGCTTTGCGGCAAACCTTTGACTCCATTAACAGCCAACTCAAATTAAATCCCGATCAGGCATTTGTTGCCTCAAGGTTGAGTAGTTCAGATAGCTATAGTGGCTTATTAGACGGTTTAATGAGCACCGAAAAGGAGCTGGCAACCGAGTTAAGCCTTCTGGCTCCCAACTCACCGCCTGTGCAACGGCTTGAGGAAGAAAGGCGTTTGTTACTCTCAAAGCTCAAGAAAGAGGCTCAGCGGGTTGCCGCTAAAAGCCAAGTGGCCAATCCTGAAGGATTAACTGCCTACCCTGACGGTCTGCTCGGTAAGTATCTGGATACAAAGGTTGAATTGGAGTCTCTGCAACGATTAGACGCAGAGTTGAGCCGCCAGATTACCGCAACCCGCGCACAGTTAGAGCGCTTGACGCGCTTGGCCAATCCCTATCGCAAAATTGAGCAACGCCTGGCAATCACTCAGGAGTCTCTCCAGCTCTTGTTGCAGACTCGGCAGTCTTTGCAACTCCAAATTGCTCAGCAGGATTTTACTTGGCGGGTGCTCTCGGACATTGACGATCCGGAGCGGTATGAGCCGATGATGCGGCTGCCAATGGCTCTTCTAATTGCTCTGATTTTAGGAACGACCTCAGGAATCCTTGTGGCACTGCTGTGGGACTTCCTCGACACTCGTTTTTTGACGGTCGATCAGGTTCAGCAACGAACCTCTTTGCCGATCATTGCTCAAATCCCTTTGGCGCGTGAGTTTGATCAGTACACCTTTGCACGCATAGAAACGCCCCTGACCCTTTGGCGACTAGAGGATCACCTTGCCGAGGCTACACCAGCTTTTAGGGAAAGCTTTTACTTTCTGTTGAGCCATTTAGACCGATTGGCGAGGGCATCCACAGTGGCGGTGACTTCTGCGCAAGCACAAGAAGGGCGAAGCACCATTACTGCCTACCTTGGTCTTGCGGCTGCCACGGTTGGCAAGAAGGTGTTACTGGTGGATACCCACTTGCGGCGGCCGGGATTGCACGAGGTTTTTGGCATTGCGAACACCGCCGGTTTAGCCGAGCTTCTTAGCGGTAGCGTCCCCCTCCCCAATTGGTCTGCACTACTGCACAACGATGGTCAAACCCTTTGGGTACTCACCGCCGGTCAGCCCCGGCAGAATCCCGCGGCTTTACTGAGTTCACCTCTGTGGTCAAGATTTTTAGCGGCAGCTCAGGAGGTTTTTGATCTCATCCTTCTGGATACGCCGCCCATGGTTCAGAGTGCAGAAACGGCTCAGGTCATCGCCGCTGTCGGCCACACGGTGTTTGTGGTTTGCCTTGGGAGAACGCAGCAAAAGACTTTTGCCCAAGCATTGCAGGAATACGATTTGGGGTTCAAGCACAAGGTAATGGGAATTGTGGTGAACGGGGCGCGGTGGCAAGATCGCCACGCCTTGGTCGTGCCGAAGGCGCTGCCGGCTGTTGTGGCCTCTTAGGGCATACGCTGGGATCGCCAAGTCTGCCTAGGCATTCGCCCGTTAAAGAACCAGCCAATGTAAGGCGTTGGCAACAAAGCAGCAAAAACCCGCAAAATTATCCCCAAGTGGGCAAAGAAGGTCAACCCCACCCAAAAGAGGGGAAACCAATGGGCACGTGGATCACTGCTGAGGGGTGGAAAGATTCGATAGCCCAGCCAAATGAGGGCAGGCGGTAGGGTAACTAAGAGAATCGCCAAAATAATGGCAGTATAACTGAGACTCACAGGGGGAGTATTCAGCGATCGCCACTGAGTACCGGTCCACTGCCAGCGAAATGGAATAGCGCTATCTTCCAGCCGCGCCGTTTGATGCCCCAGATCTAAGGTGAGAATATGGCGGCAAAAGTTACAGGCATAGGTATCCATGAGTACCATCGGCGCAATTTGGCCGTGGCGACAGACCGGGCATAAATAGACCCCATTGGCTTCCAAGGGCTTAGCGGTGGACTCTGACATACCTAGGCTTGGGAATGGAGTGCCCGTTGTTCAAGACCGCGGTAGAGGCGGTTGAGGGCATTCATATAGGCATGGGCAGAAGCGACAATGATATCGGTGTTGGCAGCATGACCCGAATAGATGCGATCTTCATGCTGGAGCCGAACCGTCACCTCACCCATGGCATCAATGCCGGCGGTAACCGATTGCACCGAGTATTCAATAAGACGGTTGGGAATCTGCACCAGCCGATTAATGGCGCGATAAACGGCATCCACCGGCCCTGTACCAATGGCTGCATCGGTCAATTCTTCGCCGCTGGGGGTACGGACGGTAACCGTTGCCGTCGGCCGAGCATGATCGCCACAGGAGACTTGGACAAATTCCAGTTGATAGCCGCGCAGATCAATCCCTTGAGTTTCATCCTTGGCAATGGCCTCTAGATCGCGATCCGTGATTTCTTTTTTCTTGTCCGCCAGTTCCTTAAAGCGCAAAAAGGCTTTATTGAGTTCGGTTTCACTGAGTTCAAACCCCAACTCCCGCAGGCGGGTGGCAAAGGCATTGCGGCCGGAAAGCTTGCCCAAAACAATTTGGTTGTCGGCTAGGCCAATGAGTTGGGCGTCCATGATTTCATAGGTTTGCTTGTGCTTGAGGACGCCATCTTGGTGAATCCCCGATTGGTGGGCAAAGGCATTGGCACCAACGATCGCCTTGTTGGGTTGAATCAGCATCCCCGTTAGGTTCGAGACCAAGCGGGAGGTTTTGTAAATTTCCCGGGTATTGATATTCGTCAAGGGCGCTTCCGATTCGGGCGGACGGCCAAGGAAGGGGTTGAAATACTGCCGCCGCACATAGAGAGCCATCACCAGTTCCTCAAGGGCGGCATTCCCGGCTCGCTCACCGATGCCGTTAATCGTACACTCCAGTTGCCGTGCCCCATTTTTTACCGCTTCCAAGAAGTTGGCGACGGCTAAGCCGAGATCATTGTGACCATGGACGGAAATCACGGCGCGATCAATATTAGGCACATTTTCCTTAATGCCTTTGATCAGGGCACCAAACTCGGCGGGGGTGGTGTACCCGACGGTGTCGGGAATGTTCACCGTTGTGGCTCCGGCATCAATCACCCGCTCTAGAACTTGATAGAGAAACTCCGGATCGGTTCGCCCGGCATCCTCAGGGGAGAACTCCACATCATCCACAAAGGACTTGGCATAGGCCACCATTTCCGGGGCAATTTCCAGTACCTCAGCACGGGTTTTCCGCAGCTTGTACTCTAGGTGAATATCCGAGGTGGCAATGAAAGTGTGAATGCGGGGATAGTAGGCGGGTTTGAGGGCTTTTGCGGCAGCTTCAATATCTTGGCGGGTAGCCCGAGCAAGACCGCAGATCACGGGGGAGGTTTCACTGCTACCGACCGTTTCGGCAATCCGCTGTACGGCCTCAAAGTCACCGGGACTCGCAAAGGGGAAGCCCGCTTCAATAATATCCACCCCCAGCCGCACCAGTTGACGGGCGATCGCGAGCTTTTCATCCACATTCAGTGAGGCACCCGGCGACTGCTCACCGTCCCGCAGGGTGGTATCAAAAATCAGCACTCGATCAACCGTCTGGGGAGGATATTTAATGCGCATAGACAAGCCCCCTGCAGCTATGAAAAGAGTGGAGATTAGGAAATTATTTTAACTCTAACACTTTGCCGCAGAGCAATGCCTAGGGAACCTGCCAAATACGCTGGTGATAACTGGGCAAGTGATCCAAGTCCACCGTTGATCCATGGTGATGGTAATGATCCCCGTGCCCATGGCCGTGGGAGGGGTGCTCATGATCATGATGATGGTGGTGATGATGGCTCTGACCTGCCACCAAGCGGAACTTGCAGACTTCACAGTTCATGGCCACCTGCCCCGTATGGGTTTCGATTTCCCGCTGCCGCGTCAGATAGAACAGTTGCGGATGCAAGCCGATTTCCGGCAGGTTGACGTACTCAACCCAAGGATAGGCGGCCTGGGCTTTGGTGGTGAGGGTATAGATTTTCTTGACCAGTGCCCCGGTAAACAGGAAGTGGGGCAGGACAATGACGCGGCGGGGCTGGTGAAGATTGGCACGTATAAACCCTTCTGGTAAGCGGGGATGGGTAATGCCAATGAAGCACACTTCCACGGTTTTGTAGCCACTGCCTTCCCAGAGCATGCGGGCGAGCTTAAAGACATCGCCATTGGCATCGGGATCACTGGAGCCGCGTCCGACGACCAAGAGAACCGTTTCTTCGCGGCCAATCCCGTGGGGATTAAATTCCGGTGAGTCCAAGAGTTCAAGGCGCGATCGCCAGAGGGTTAGAATTTCTGGGGCAATGCCATAGTGGCGGCCATAGTGATAGCGCAATTGGGGAAAAGCACGCCGCGCCCGATCCAACTCATTCGTAACATCAAACTTATTGTGGCGGGCAGCAAAGAGCAAAATCGGCAGCACCGACAACTCCGTATGCCCTGCGGCAGCACACCGACCGAGAACCTCAAAAATCGAGGGTTGGGTTAACTCTAAAAAACAGGGAAAAACAGGCCGACAGGGATCGAGTTGATAATAGGCTTGGGCGAAATCGAGAAAAGCTTGGCGACCTTCCGGATCGCGGGTTCCATGGCCCACCATTAACAACGGCCGCGGTTGCGTCAGAGGGGGTAACTCGAGACTGAAACTAAGGGGACTGAGAAGAGAATCGTTAAGGGTCACAACCACGTTGAAACTCCATGCCCGTGCGACGCAGGCAAACAGAGTGAACCACAGCAAGTAGGCATTCTGGCTGAGGGAGACTTCCCATCACAGCTGCGGCACAGCACCAGATTTGCACTGGATTTTCCCTACAGGCTGCTTTTCACGGTGAACGCTGCCAATTGTAACGAGATTCTTAGACCCCTGTCTATACGGGGGGTGGGCAACCCTCCGTCAAACCTAGCCCTCCCAGGCTGTCAAGAGTGCAGAAAATGCCGTAAAAGTGCCCTCTGGCTTCATTGAGAAGTCTTTTCTAGGTGAACGTAGCGTGCCCCGGCAAACACCTCACGGGTGGTACGGCTATACCAATTACGAAATGAGGGTCGCTTGAGCAGGGGACGTGTCCAGTGACTCCCCCCTTTGAGAACAAAATGCTCGCCATCAAAGTAGGGGGCAGAATAGCCACGGTAGGGATAGCTCTGGAACCCCGGATAGGGGGCAAAGGGACTCTGAGTCCACTCCCAAACGTAGCCTGTGTGCAGGAGTCCCTGCTGGGCAGCAATTTCCCATTCTCGTTCGGTGGGGAGGCGTTTGCCTTGGAAATTGCCGTAGGCTTCGGCTTCGTAGAAACTGAGGCCCCACATAGGCAAGTCCAAGTTCTCAGGGATGGGGTAGAACGGTGAGGTAATTTCTTCTGCTTCTCGCCATTCCCAACCCCTGCTTGACCACCATTCCCGCCGCTGATACCCACCCGCCTCCACAAAGGCGAGAAATTCCCGCCACGTTACCGGTGCTGCATCAATCGTAAAGGGAAGCAACTCGACACGCTGAACTGGCTGCTCGTTATCCAGGGCGAGGAGGTCTTCGCTACCAATAGAATAGCTACCGGCGGAAATCCGCTGATGTTTCTGTTGGCAGGATAGGTGAGGCGGGAATGTAGTGAAGATGCCCTGCATAGCCAGTACCATTTGGATGGTTTCACTGTGTTGGGCCTCATGCTGCAAAATCCACCACCAGAGCCGCATTTCCCGTTGCCACTGCTTGTCGGTGAGACTGTGGAGGCGATCGCCCGTGCTGTGATGAATCTCCGCTAAGTAGGCAAGCAATTGAGAATGCGACGGCAAGTATTGTCGTTCCACCTTAGGTCGGCCATCGGCGGCATACCAGTAGCGATCGCGATCACTGATATCTGAACGTTCAGGCAATAGCCAAAAGGCTTCTGTGTAGCCAATGTGCCCCAAATGCCACCCCACGGGACTATAGAGGGGATGAGGCTGAGCACGGAGGACAGCCTCGCTTAGCTGAGCAACTAACTGGAGCGTAAATTCCCGCTGGTGCTCAAAGGCTTGCCAAAGGGCTTTCCGGTCAAAGGGATTGAAAGGCACTGCGGTCTCAGAAGGTGTAAATTTCTGGTTCACTCTGCAAACTCATCAACAGCAATTTATTTTCCGGTAAAGGATACCACTGCGTTTGAGAATCTATGGGTTCTGAGGTGAGCTGAATTTTTTCGGCGTCCTGACTCCAGTACAGGGTGGGGGGAGGTGTTCCACGGGAGCAGCGGGTGGCCAGAATATACATGCCGTCGGTGAGAATTATTGCAGCACTGACACTGGTACGCGCGGCCTGCGCCAAGGAAAAGACAATTTGCAGCGTCTGGCGCAAAACCATGACGGGTGACAGTTGCGGATTCAAGACCAATTCATTGCAAAAGAGGGCAAAGAGATGCTCAGAATCGGTGGAACCTTCAACAATGTTGTAACAAATGTCCGATAGGCGATCGCGCATAGGGCGGTAGAGGGTTTGGCGAAAGTTATCAATAAAACCGTTGTGTACCCCCAGCCAGCGTCCCCAGCGAAAGGGTTGTGTATTCGTCATCTGCACAGGTTGACCGGGTGTGGCACTGCGAACATTGGCCAAGAAGCAAGCAGATTCAATATAGCGGCTGAGATGTTCGGTAAAGTTGACATCATGCCACATGGGCATCGTTTGCCGATACAGAAACGGGGGCACATCTTGTTGCGGAGCATACCAGCCTACCCCAAAGCCATCTGCATTCAAGCATCCCGCCGTCATTTCGCGGGGTTGATAACTTTGCACCAATAGGGAATGGGGAGCATCCACTAGGGCATGGGCAAGGGACGTTTTGCGCCCCATATAGGCATAAAGACGACACATAGGTTAACATGCAAATTTGATAAGATACCGTACCCTCGATTCTAACTTTCAGCAAAGGATTTTTCTGGGGAGCTATCTCCAGTTTGAGGGCTGGCAGTAAAGCTTGCTAAAGTGTAGAAAAAAGGTTATTTGCAATCAATGAACCCGACGGATTCCCTAGAGGACGATTTTCCTGATGTAGAAGTGATTGTGCCCCCTGAGCAGTCCCAAGCCTTGGGGCGATCGCAAATTCAGCGCACCCTTGTCATTACGGAAACGGCCTTCCTTGCCAGTACGGCGGCTCTGCTGTGGGTGATTAACTTTTATTTGCCCGTTGGCCCAGTCTTACGCCTGTTTTTTCCGATTCCCATTGCCTTAGTCTATTTACGCTGGAATTGCCGTGCCGCTTGGATGGCAGCCATTGTCAGTGCATTGCTCCTTTCTGTGTTGATGGGGCCACCCCGCAGTCTGCAATTTCTCTTGCCCCATGGGATTATGGGGGTCATTTTTGGCGGCTGTTGGGCAAAAAAAGAGGGCTGGGGACGTTCCATCCTCAGTGGTGCAGTGATTGGCACCGCAGGATTTTTCTTTCAAATTAGTCTTGTGTCCATTTTGCTCGGGGAAAACCTCTGGATTTACTTCAATCAGCAGGTCACGAACTTTATTGATTGGGTGCTTGTCAACCTCAATCTTCTGCTGGAGCCAACGGTAACAGTTGTCCAATTGGTGGCGCTAGTACTCGTCTTTTTCCAGTCCACGGTCTATGCCCTAGTGGTGCATATTTTGGCGTGGACATTGTTGGAGCGGCTAGGTAATCCAATTCCCGACCCACCCTCTTGGTTGCGCACCATCCTTGAGGAACCGCGTTAGCCTCTTTCGAGGCAACGACGCCGGTAGAGAGCTTGGGGAGTGGCGCTGCCGGTACAAAACAGCGCGGTTTTCAATTCCTCAAGGATAAAATCAATGCATTGGCCAAGGGCTTCCTCTGATTCATGGGCTGCTTGCAAAAAGGGTCGCGCTAACCCGCCAAGACCTGCTCCAAGGGCGATCGCCTTTGCCACATCAATGCCGTTTTTCAGTCCGCCGGAGGCTATCAAGGGCGTATCGGGCAGGGCAGCATGAATTTGCTCAAGACACTGAGCGGTAGGAATTCCCCATTCTGCAAAGGCCTTCCCGAGATACTGTTGCCGCGCATCTTGGGCACGTGCCGCTTCCACTTTTGCCCAGGAGGTGCCCCCTGCCCCCGCCACATCAATGGCCGCCACACCAACATCCACCAGTTGCTTGGCCACCTCAGGACTGATTCCATTGCCCACTTCTTTCACAATCACTGGGACGGGGAGGGCACGGCAGAGAACACCAATTTTAGTCAATAGCCCCTTGAAGTTGCGATCGCCCCCCGTTTGAACCGCCTCTTGCAGGGGATTGAGATGCAAAATCAGGGCATTCGCCTCTAGGAGATCGATAATCTTCTGGCACTCGTTGACGCCACAGCCATAGTTCAACTGCACCGCGCCAAGATTAGCCAAGAGGGGAATGGTGGGTGCCTCTTGACGAATGGCAAACGTTGTCGCCACCTCGGGATGTTCCAGCAAGACCCGTTGGGAACCGACGCCCATGGCAATTCCCTTTTGCTGCGCCACCCGTGCTAGACGGCGATTAATTTCTCCCGCTTGGGCTGTGCCACCGGTCATGGAGGAAATCAGTAAGGGAGCGGCAAGTCGCCAGCCAAGAAACTCGACCGTCAGATCAATCTCAGTAAAGTCCAGTTCGGGCAAGGCACAATGGCGAAAGCGATACTTCTCGAAACCCGTGGTGATTTCTTGATGACTGACATCACCGTGAATACAAAGTTTGAGGTGCTCGGCCTTGCGCTGCTCGATGGGACTGCTCACCACTTGTCTTCCTAAGTTAGGCTGCACTCACATTATAGGAGGCCGTCCAGCGGTCGATCCCCTATCGGCATTAACGGAAAACTGTGGGTACTCTTAATCCCGCCGCCAGCAATTTCAGGCCATTGGCTGCTGCATCGCGATAACGCAACTGACCACAGAGAATTTGCCCCATCCGTTGTAGGGCACTGGGACGTTTAATGGCTACCTCATAGGCGAACTCTGGCAAGCGGTAAAAGAGGCTCCCCAACCGCCTCGCCCAAGCCATATCCACCCCCCATTCCTGATGCACTTGCCGAGAATACTGCGCTAAGGCGTTGCCGTCACCGCTTAAGGCTCGATCCACTGCCTGAGCGGCCAGCATCCCCGTCAACAGAGAGGGACGAATACCTTCGCCCGTAAAGGGATCAACAACGGCAGCCGCTTCCCCCGCCAAAAGGGCATTTTGGGTGTGCAGAGGGTGATACCCCTGCCAGCACAGGAGAGGATGACCGTAGCGCTTCAGGGATTGTAGATCGACATTGAAGTGGCGGGCATATTCGGTGCAAATTCCCCTGAAGTCTTGGGGTTCATTGCCAATAAAGGCACCAACACCGATGGAATAACCATCTGCTTTAGGAAAGTTCCAAGCATAGCCGTTACGCACGTTGCCAAAGTCAAAGTGAGCAGCCCGGAGATTGTGACTTCCTAGGCGGGCTTCTACCTCTAGGGCACCGCCCCAGCGCGGTCGCTTGCGGGCTAACCCGAGCCATTTGGCCGTTGAGCCTTTGGCACCGTCACAGCCGATGAGATAGCGGGCCGTAAAGTCCCCTTGGGGGGTATGGACTTGCCAAGAATTGCCCGCCCAGGTGAGACCGGTCACCGGCGTTTGGGGTTGGACGTGCGCCCCCTGTTTCTGGGCTTGCTGAATCAGAAAATAATCAAACACCTCTCGGCGCACCATCCACACCCCTTGGTCGGGGGGAAGTTCCAGCACTTGAGGCTCTGCGCCCTGCCATGTACAGACCATTCGCGTCAGCTTCAGGGAGATCGCAGGGCTAAAGTCAAAGTCAAACCAAGACTGCACTTGGGGCGACACCCCACCCCCACAGGGCTTGTAGCGGGGCAGAGCTTCCTTTTCTAAAACCAACACCTGCCGACCTGCCTTGGCCAAGTGATAGGCAGCCGCCCCGCCCGCAGGGCCTGAACCAACAACGATGCAGTCGTACAGCACAGGGTCACTCCTCAGTTACTTTGCGCAGATGCTCAAAAAATAACAAAAATCACCTACGAGAAGCTGATCTGACTGGATTCGTAGTCAGGGGGTTCGACGTGGATGACAACGCGAGCCGGCCCATAGCGGTCTTGCAGCAGGGTTTCAATTTGCTCGGTAATGTCATGAGCCGTGGGAATATCCTCCGCCTCTACAATCAAGTGCATCTCAATAAACACTTGCCGTCCCACCATTCCCCGCGAGCTAATGTCATGGCAATTCACCACACCGGGCACGCTCATCACCAGCTCATGAATGGCTTCCGGAGCGATCGCCACCTCATCCACCAGCCAAGGAATGTTGCTTTTGAGAACGTCCCACGCACTCCAAAACACCAGAGCAGCCACGAGAAAGGCCAGTACCACATCCAACCAATCCCAGTTGAACGTCCACACCCCAATCAACCCCAAAAGGACAATAATGGTTGTCCAAACATCACTTAGGGTATGCTTGGCATCAGCAATGAGGACAGAATTATTTAGCTTGTACCCCATATGGTGCTCATACAGGGTGAGACCGATATTCATGCCAAGGACAAGAATCACAATCCACAGTTCTACCCCTGTAATCGTTATAGCACTGCTTTGATGCAGCAGACGTTCAACGGCGCTTTGCAAAATCTCAAAGCAAACCATGCCCAAGAAAGCGGCAATTCCCAATGCACCAAGGGCTTCAAACTTTTGGTGACCGTAGGGATGATCGCGATCGGGATGGGGACTGGCCCACTGCATGGCCACCAAGCCCAAGATGCTACTCCCCGCATCCGTCAGACTATGTAGGGCATCGGCTTGTAAACTCAGGGACTGACTGAGAATGCCGACAATGGCCTTAATAACGGTCAGTGTGACATTGACCCCTAGCGCCAAGAACAATACCCGCTGGGCTTGTCGGCGGTGGTCGGCCATAGTGATATTAAACCTAAGGATTAGTCGTCCGGATGGGTCGCGCTGATTGAGTATTACGTCGCTCCGCTAGGATGCGCTCATTGAGAACCGTTAGCGCCCGTGTAAATTGAGGATCGCGATCGGTGGCAAGGTCATCACGAGTAAGTCGCTCCCGCTGCTGCTCAGTCAGTTTGACTTCAATGTCCGGTTCAATGCCCTTCTTGTTAATATCACGGCCACTGGGGGTAAAGTACTTGGCGATCGTCACCGCAATCCCTGCTCCTTCACCCACCGGCTGGACAGACTGCACCAAGCCTTTCCCAAAGGTGCGCGTTCCCACCAACACGGCACGACCATTATCCTGTAGGGCGCCCGCAAGGATTTCGCTGGCACTGGCCGACCCCCCATCAATGAGTACTACAAGGGGCTTATTGGTCAAGAAGCCGCGACCGGCGCGTAAGCGTTCCGCTTCCCCTTGGCGATTGACCGTAGAGACAATATCGCCCTGCGGCAAAAACATGCGGGCAATTTCAGCACTGGCAAAAAGGAGGCCGCCCGGATTGGAGCGCAAGTCCAGAACATAGCCCTCAACCCCTTGCTTCTCCAACTCACGAATGGCTGCCCGCATTTCTGCTGCTGCATTGGAGCTAAAAGTGACAAGGCGAATGTAGCCGACGGAGCCTTGGGGAGTTTGGCGCAGGCTGTAGCGAACGGGATGAATTTCAATGCGGGCACGGGTGATCTCATAGTTCAAAATCTGATTGCCCCGCTGGATTGTCAGGCGCACTTTTGTATTCACAGGACCACGGATCATGCTGACTGCTTGGTTAAGATCCATTCCCTTGGTGGATTTACCGTCAATTTTCAGGATTACATCCTTGGCCATTAGACCCATCTCAGCGGCTGGACTCCCTTCAATGGGAGAAACCACGGTAATCTCTTTTGTCTTTTCGTCCTGTGTAATCGTGATGCCTACCCCTGTGAGTTCACCAGAGGTTTCAATTTGCATGGAGCGAAACTGCTCTGGATCCATAAAGCGGGTGTAGGGATCATTAAGCTTCTCCAACATTTCCCGCGCCGCTTTGTAGGCTTCCTCTGGTTTGGTGTAGTTCCGCGAGAGAAATTCCCGCCGCACGGCACGCCAGTCATTGCCGTTGAAGGTGGCATCAACGTATTCGCGGTCAATGACCTGCCACACTTCATCCACAAGTTCTTTAGGACTTTGGCGAAAACCCGCTAGGCTACGCGACCAGTGGAGACCCGCACCAGTGACAGCAACCAATGCCGTCATGACCACTGTCGTACTGACAACGAGCGTGCGGTGTGTGATTCCCATATGATTCGTCCTGAATTTTCGCTTCTTTAGCCTACGCCCAATCTAGCACAAAGACTTACCTTGGCTGTTGGCGATCGCAAGCTAAATTTGCAGGACATTACTGACGATCAAAAAGTGCCTAGCCGCCAAATTGCTGCCGCACACAGTAGTTCACACTTTCATCGAGAACCCGCTGTACCTGTTGTTGGCGAGGAGACTGGGGTTGGCCACCATTGGGATTAAGGGTTTGAAAGTCAGTGTAGCTCACCCGCTGTTGGATATAGTTAATGGAACACTGGCAAATGTTATTCATGACTGAACGGGGGACAATGGGTGCCGATCGCCGGCCCCGCTCGATGCAGGTATCCATAAAACTATTGACGGCCACTTGGGGGTAAGGTTCGGGAATAGCGCGTGCAGGCAGTGTGAAACTACTGACTAAGCCACTGCTAATTAAGATTAAAGAGAATAATTTCATAGGTAATAAACTCTGACGCTAAAACCTCCTAGTCATACTCTAGGACGCCCCTTTTCATGCAAAAAGTATGAAGCTCACACCACCCGCTGACGCGAGGTGATGGTGTCTATGCCAACCTGAGAAGTCCACAGGTCACACAGACAAGCCGAGCTTCTAGGCGGGCATCGGGTACTTCTGCCCGTATACCCCTCACTGTCCTTTCGGCAAGTGAGCTGAAAAATCCCTCTGGCCGCGATGTTGTACGAACCGTTGAGGTCATAATTATAGCGTTTACCAGAGGAAAATTTTGCCAGCGCATAGTTGTTCGGGTGGCGCTGCACCACCCCAGAGCCATCATAGGCCAGCTTGGACGTTTGACGCTCATCCCGCTAACGCTTCTCGTATAGCGGGAGATTCCCCATTCACCGAGTCTTGGCTAGATGTCCCGAAGGACACCCCCGCCAGAACCTCTCCAGGGGCGTTTTCAGCACTGGCCGC
>NZ_JBKBHV010000010.1:0-83395 GCF_046299635.1 Thermosynechococcus sp.
TAGTTGGGAGTTCAACACAGGAGAGTCGCAAGGGCTGAGACCCTTGAGGATAGACTTGACAATCGCTGCAAAAGATGCCATAATAAGCTAACAATTTTTCTATTCTTTAAGGAAAGAATACGATATTTCTTCCCTTTTTTCTACCCCTTCAAACTGTCGTTCAACACTGCTGCATCTATTCCTCTTGACGTTTTAGATTTCGGTGCAATTGCTACTGATCGTGATGTTGACAATGTTGACTACTTTGCAGATCGCTTATATAATCTTATATTATCTCCCAACTGGCATAGGTAAATTCATTAGAAGGAGAGACTGAGTAAATCTATGATGAATAGAATAATTTATTATCTGAATCGTCTCAAGCAAGAAGAATTTAGGTTTTATCTTGCATCAAGAATTTTTCGTTCTCTAGTGCCAAGTTATTATCTTACGTGGCCAGAACTGGAGTGGTTTCATCAAGAGGATATAAAGGAAGTCCTTGAGCGCTTTGAAGAGCTAAAAGATTTCAATGCTCATCGAAGATTTGCCTTACAACAATTACTGCGTTTAACAAAGAATGTTCCAGGTGATACGGCAGAATGTGGTGTTTACAAAGGATTAAGTAGCTATATTATCTTAAAGCAAAACCAGTATTCAAGCTATCAGCGTGTTCATCACATCT
Organism: Thermosynechococcus sp.; assembly: GCF_046299635.1. Lineage (GTDB taxonomy): Bacteria > Cyanobacteriota > Cyanobacteriia > Thermosynechococcales > Thermosynechococcaceae > Thermosynechococcus. The sequence continues at coordinate 662 of NZ_JBKBHV010000010.1, forward strand.
TTGATTCATTTGAAGGATTGAGTCAGCCAGCTCAAGTTGATGGAACCCATTGGAAGAAAGGCGATCTAGCGTGCAGTTTAGATATTGTAAAGCAGAATTTGCAAGACTTTTCTTCTGTTGTTTATCACAAAGGCTGGATTCCAGAGAAATTCCATGAAGTAAAAGAGAATACATTTGCCTTTGTTCACATAGATGTTGATTTGTATGAGCCAACCTATTGCAGCATATCCTTTTTTTATGAACGCTTAAATCCGGGCGGGATTTTAGTATGTGATGATTATGGATTCTTAACTTGTCCTGGCGCAACAAAAGCAATAGATGATTATCTTAAAGATAAACAAGAGAAGATGGTTTACTTACCAGGCGGAGGGGGCTTCTTTATCAAAGATGTTCCTACTAACTAATTAATTTTGAATAAGGGAAATTTTTATGAATGAGCCACAGTGTTTCTCTCCTTTCAGCGGAAACTCAAATGTGATTTGCCTAAGAAAAATTTCTACCGAAGTAATAGCCGATAGATGGCTAAAGGAGATGGGTATCTCTTTATCTTCTTCCTTTCGGAAGATTGGTACTATTTATCACTGGCGCTGTCTAGAAACTAGTTTTGAGTGGTATACTCCAAGAACTGCTGCAGGAGATGCTGCTTTCTATGAGCAACTAAGCCAGCGACCCGAAGGCTATTACAGTCAAGAGGATAAGTGGGAGTTTAGAGTTGCCTTGGATTACATCCAAAAAGAGGACAAGGTACTAGAGGTAGGGATAGGTAATGCCAGATTTCTGTCATTGGCTAGAAAGTATTGCATTCAAGTAGAGGGAGTAGAAATTAATCCCTTTGCTGCGAGGAGAGCCCGAGAGCTTGGGTTTGTAGTGTACCAGATAGATGTTAGTAGCCTAGTAGAAAATCTGGCTGAAAAGTATGATGTTGTTTGTTCTTTTCATGTTTTAGAGCACGTGCCAAATCCAGTTGAGCATATCAGTACTCTGTTGAAGCTTCTTAGGCATGGCGGAAAACTCATCCTAAGCGTTCCTAACCGAGATGTTCTGCATTCATTTCTTATTGATCCAAGATATGAGTTATTACTTGATCAGCCGCCTCACCATATGTCTCACTGGAATGAGAAAACATTTAGATGTCTTCCCAACTTGTTCTCTATAAGTATAGAGTCTATTGCTTTTGAGCCTCTTATAGGACATCATATTAATTGGCCTACAGTAACCTATGTTAGGAATCAACTGAAAAAATATCTAGGCATAAGTGAGTCATTATCAATATTCATTGCTAACCGTTATACTCTTGGATTAGTCTCAAAGCTTCTTAAACTCAAATATAAAACCCTCTTTCGCGGTCAGTCCATTCTCGTAGTGCTAAGGAAAACAGAGTTAATCAAATGATACGTTTGGCTTTTTTTATACACTCTATGGCTTTTGGTGGCGCCCAGCGAGCTGTAGCCAACCTCAGCAACTACTGGGCAAAAAAGGGATGGGATATTACGATTATCACTTTAGCTTCTCCAGATGAACCATCGTATGAATTGAATCCGTCTATCAAGTGCATTAATCTAAATCTTGCAGGGAAAAGTCATAATATACTGGCTGGTTTATTGAAAAATTTACATCGCTTAATCTCTCTGAGAAAGATGCTTTATGAAATCAAGCCAGACATAGCAGTAGGAATTATGGACACTGCTAACATTTTACTTTCTTTAGCCAGTTTTGGTATGAATATTGTCCTGATAGGATCTGAGCGTACTCATCCTCCTCAGAATGCTCTCAAGCCGGTATGGCAAAAACTTCGCTGCTACACCTACTATTTGCTAGATTCAGTAGTAGTCTTGACACAGGAAACTAAGTTCTGGGTTAAAGAAAATACAAAGGCTCGACAGGTAATAGTTATTCCTAACCCTGTTCTATTTCCCTTACCACTGCAAAGTCCTATAGTTTCGCCTAAGGATTATTTTGGTGAAGGAAAAGTGGTTTTGGCAGTTGGACGTCTGACACATGAAAAAGGATTTGATCTACTGATAGAAGCATTTTCTTTACTTGCTGATAAGCATTCTGATTGGAATCTTCTAGTTATTGGTGAAGGCTTCCTACGTGATTATTTAGAGCAAAAGATAAGAGCTTTAGATTTATCTGAACGTATTTTTTTAGTTGGTCGTGTAGGTAATATAGGTGAATTTTACACTCAAGCGAATTTGTATGTGATGACTTCACGTTTTGAAGGTTTTCCTAACAGCTTGGTCGAGGCTTTGGCACACGGCTTACCGGCAGTTAGCTTTGACTGTGATACAGGTCCAAGAGATATTATTCGACAGGGGGTAGATGGTCTATTAGTTCCCGAAGGAAATGTAGAAGCTCTTGTAGAGGCTTTAGATCGACTAATGAGTGATTCTGAGTTACGACAAGCTTTTGCTAAGCGTGCTGTAGAAGCTCGGGAACGATTTGGTATAGAAAGGATTGCACTTATGTGGGAACAGTTATTTACCGATATACTAAAGTCTAAAAATAAGGAAATACTTGAATTCTGATTGTAAACATTTACATCACTTATCTGCAATTTACCGAGGAATTTTGCTGAAGGAGTTCAAAGAGGGCAGTATCCAGCTCGTAGCCGAAGATGGTAGCCATGCCTTTGATTTTTTCAGCCGCAGGATACCCCTGTGCCTGCAGCCACTGCCAAAGGACAAATACTTTGGACATCACAAAAATATCAAGGGCTTGGGGATTGAAGATAATGCCCTGCTGGGGATGAAATTCGTGGGGCACCAGCATTGCCCCATACCGTACTAGCTCGCCTGCTGACCAATCCAGTAAGTAGGGGAGCCACGGATAGCAGATATCGGCACGAATAAACCAAAGGCGAACCGACGGTAATTCCGAAAGCTCTAGGTTAGGCTCATCCGCCGGCCGAGGATAGTCAATTGTAAAACGCAGCGCTTGATGGTAATCCAACAGTCGCCGCTCAGTAATCAGGGGTTCTAGGAACTGTTGCAGGGGAGAGAGGTCTAAACGATCGATCTCCTCCGGGGTTAACTTGATCGCGATCGCCACTCTCTATCTCTCCCCGGCAGCCAGCTATATTAAAGAACCTGCTGGACTTCAGCAATTTCGGGAATGGATTCCTTCAATTTGCGCTCAATACCCATGCGCAGCGTCATCGTCGAACTAGGGCAGGAACCACAGGCTCCCTGTAACCGCAGCCGTACCACAGGTCCTTCAATTTCTACAAGTTCGACGTTACCGCCATCAGCCATCAAATAAGGGCGGAGTTCATCAAGGACTTTTTCGACGTTTTCTTGACTCAATTCAAGGGTTGCAGCCATTGTTACTGTCCTTGGCGTAGCGTTGTTCACTTTCATCTTCAGTCTAGCATTTACAGGAGCGATCGCCCTTTGGGAATTCTAGGGGGTGCCAATGGATCCAGCTCTAGGGAAATCTGCTCAACAGTGTTAGGAACGGCAACGCTCAAGGCTACAATAATAGCTTGGTGAACTGCACGGTAGGACATGATTTCCAGTAATGATTTTCGCCCCGGTGTAAGTATTGAGCTGGATGGTGCCGTCTGGCGAGTCGTCGAATTCTTGCACGTCAAACCCGGTAAAGGCTCAGCCTTTGTGCGCACCAAACTTAAAAATGTGCAAACGGGCAACGTGATTGAGCGCACCTTCCGCGCTGGCGAGACCGTCCCCCAAGCTACCCTTGAAAAACGCACCATGCAGCATACCTACAAAGATGGCGAAGACTATGTCTTTATGGACATGGAGAGTTATGAGGAGGCTCGCCTCACAGCTGCACAAATTGGCGATCGCGCCAAGTATCTCAAAGAAGGCATGGAAGTCAATATTGTTAAATGGGGTGAGCAAGTTCTTGAGGTGGAGCTACCCAACTCCGTTGTTTTAGAAGTGGTGCAAACTGATCCAGGCGTTAAAGGGGATACCGCCACGGGTGGATCGAAACCCGCCATTGTCGAAACCGGTGCCCAAGTCATGGTACCGTTATTTATCTCCGTAGGCGAGCGCATTCGCATTGATACTCGCTCAGATACGTATCTTGGCCGCGAATAGGAGTAATGGGTGTGGAGCTTGACCTCAACCAAGTACGCGAACTGCTACTAATGTTCGACCAAACCAGCGTCACCGAACTGAATCTAAAGAGTGGCGAACTGGAACTTCAACTCCGCAAGCGTGAGCAAATCAGTGGCAGCGCCCCCGTGGTTGTGGCTCCAGCTCCTGCATCAACCGTCACACCCATACCTCCTCCGGCCGTTTCCCCCGATCCGGAACCGCCGCCCCCCCCTGCCAACCGTAAAACCGTAGATATTGTGGCACCTATGGTAGGCACTTTTTATCGTGCCCCTGCTCCTGATGAACCCCCTTTTGTAGAGGTGGGAGATACAGTCAGAAAAGGCCAAGTGGTTTGCATCATTGAAGCTATGAAGCTAATGAATGAAATCGAGTCCGAAGTCAACGGCCAAGTGGTGGAAATTTTGGTGCAAAATGCCGAACCAATTGAGTATGGCCAAACCTTAATGCGCATTTTGCCTAACTAAGTAAATATTGTTTTTTTCAGCAAAGAGAGGCAGGTACTAATTGCAAAGATATGTTAAGCATTGAGGAGTTCAAGGTCAATAATTCAATGCTTTCAAGCCTTTGCGCTCTTGCCGAGACCCTAATTGAAAAATTACAATTTAGAAACATCTACCACCACTGCCTGACGAGGTTGGCCTGTGCAAGCAACTGGAGCATACATTCTTATTGATACCCTTTGCCGTCACGGCGTTCAGCATATTTTTGGCTATCCTGGTGGAGCAATTTTACCGATTTACGATGAACTTTACCGTGCTGAGTCCAAGGGGATCATTCAGCACATTCTAGTGCGCCACGAACAGGGGGCAGCCCATGCCGCGGATGGTTATGCTCGTGCCACAGGTCAAGTGGGAGTCTGTTTTGGCACTTCAGGGCCAGGGGCGACGAATTTAGTTACAGGCATTGCCACCGCCCACATGGATTCCATTCCACTGCTGGTGATCACCGGTCAGGTGCCTCGTTCCGCCATTGGTACCGATGCCTTTCAGGAAACAGATATTTTTGGCATTACGCTCCCCATTGTTAAGCACTCCTACGTGGTGCGCGCCGCCAAAGACATGGCACGCATTATTGCCGAGGCAATCTACATTGCCACCACCGGTCGCCCAGGACCTGTGCTTGTAGATATTCCCAAGGATGTGGGGCTGGAGGTCTGTGAGTACGAACCCATCGAACCGGGTCAGGTCAAGCTGCGGGGTTATCGTCCCACGATTCGCGGCAATGCAAGGCAAATTGCCCAAGCGGTTCAACTAATTCGTGAAGCCAAGCGACCCTTGCTCTATGTGGGGGGCGGCGCGATTACGGCAGGAGCCCATGAAGAAGTGCTCAAGTTAGCAGAGTTGTTTCAGATTCCGGTGACAACCACCCTCATGGGTAAGGGAGCATTTCCCGAATCCCATCCTCTCTCCGTGGGAATGTTGGGGATGCATGGCACCGCCTATGCCAACTTTGCCGTTAGTGAATGTGATCTACTGATTGCTGTGGGGGCACGGTTTGACGATCGCGTGACGGGGAAACTGGATGAATTTGCCGCCCGCGCCAAGGTGATCCACATTGACATTGATCCTGCTGAGGTGGGCAAAAACCGAGTACCCGATGTGCCGATTGTGGGCAGTGTCAAACCGGTGCTTCAGCAGCTCCTCAAGCACATTGAAGAGAGTGGTGAAGCCGTTGCACCCGCCACCCAAGCTTGGCTAGAGCGGATCAAAGTCTGGAAAGAGGACTATCCCCTTGTGGTGCCGCAGCCCAGTGGTGAACTCTCGCCCCAAGAGGTGATTGTTGCCTTTGGTCGTCATGCTCCCGATGCCTACTACACGACAGATGTGGGTCAGCACCAAATGTGGGCGGCACAGTTCCTGAAAAATGGCCCTCGGCGTTGGATTTCCAGTGCGGGTCTAGGCACGATGGGCTTTGGCATGCCGGCAGCCATGGGGGTGAAGGTGGCTTTCCCGGATCAACAGGTGATCTGTATTAGCGGCGATGCCAGTTTCCAGATGAATTCCCAAGAGTTGGCCACTTTGGCGCAGTACGGCATTGCCGTCAAGACCGTAATTATTAACAATTTCTGGCAGGGAATGGTGCGGCAGTGGCAGCAGGCCTTTTACGAGGAGCGCTACTCCCACTCCAATATGGCCAAGGGGATGCCCGATTTTGTCAAATTGGCGGAGGCCTACGGGGTGAAGGGATTGCGGGTGAGCGATCGCCACGATTTGGATGCCATTGTCCAAGAGGTTCTAGCCCATGATGGGCCGGTGCTCCTAGATGCCCATGTGACCCGTGATGAGAATTGCTATCCCATGGTTGCGCCGGGCAAGCCCAACTCACAAATGCTCGGTCTGCCGGAACGCAAAGTTCTGGAGAAAGCAGCCGAAGTGATTTATTGTGCCAACTGTGGGGCAAAAACTATCTCTAGCCACCGCTTTTGTCCGGAGTGTGGCAGTAAACTCTAAGCCTTTGGGCAAGCCTGGGCAAACAATCGTCTTGGTAGGGGCTGGCGAAAATGAAAGAGAATCGTATTTTGGCGGCGATCGCGGGGATCCGGTGCCCGTTCCCACAGGGTCTCAAAGGAAAAAAAGGACACGCCTAACCCCGATCGCAGGGCAACTTCTACCTTGGCATCCACCAGTTCAATGGGCACAGGGTTGGTACGTAGCCCCGTGAGGACACCAACAGCGGTGGGAATTTTCGCTTGGGCATGCAGAATTTCCGGTTGGCCTAACTGCTGGACAAAGCTAGGCAGATTGTAGCGATAGACTTGCACAATCACTTCATCGAGGAGGCCAAGGGTCACCCACTGCGGCCAATCTTGAAGAAAGCTCTGATAGGCCGTCGGCAATGTGGTTGGTGCTAAAGAGAAAATGGCCTGCGGAAATTCTTGTTTTACCCGCTGCCGCAACCTTTGCACAAAGGCGGTGAGTTTGTCGGCACGCCAGCGCATCCAGTGCGGATCGCGGGGATTTGGGGGAACGGGCTTTTTCGTTTCCTGCTCGTAGAGGGCACGTGTGTAGTCATCGTAGCCAAACTCCACCGGTAGACTCAGGTGGTCGTCAAACTGCACACCATCTACCGGGTACTGCCGCAGGACTTCAAGGACAATATCGGTAAGAAATTCCTGCACTTGGGGATGAAAGGGATTCATCCACGCCACTTCCCCGGCAGCGGTTAAGCGAGTCGCTTGGCCATTGATCCCATGGGTGAGCCAGTCGGGATGGGCAAGGGCGAGTTCTGAGGTTTGCGGCACCATGAAGCCGAATTCAAACCACGGAATGACCAACAGATTACGGCAGTGCGCTTGCCGGATAAGTTCTGCGAGAATATCGTAGTCTTGGATTCCCCGCAGCACAAAAGGCTGGATGCCTAGATTTCTGGCTGTGGCGCTGGGGAAACTGACATAGCCCGAGTTCCAGACAACGGGGTAGAGGGTGTTAAAGTTCAGCCGTTGTAAATCATTGAGGGTTGCCTCCAGCCGAGGGCGATCGCGCAGGATCGGTAAATCGTTGGTTGTGAGCCAAACGCCGCGAATCAGTGTTGAGTTTTGTGCCTGCACCGGCCAAATTGTCCAGCAAAGACTCCACCAAAAGAGAAGGAAAAACAGCCAAACGCGACGACGCCACATAGGTTACAACGCCAGTGGATGGAGATGTCCTGACTTGAGGCAAAAAGTCTTGCCAGAACCATTTTCACCAATGATGCCAAGGCGATCGCCCCCCTTCACCGTCAGATCAATCCTTTGGAGAAGTGAAGGAGTTGCCCCATACCCAAAATGGAGATCCCTGATTTCCAGCAGGGCAGTCACAGCTTAGAGGGTCAATGCTTGGGGATTGGTTTCAATGAGTTTCGCTAGATCCTGAAGGAAGGCCGCTGCATCGGCGCCATAGATGACGCGGTGATCACAGGTGATATTCACCTTCATCTGCCGCTTCACCCCCAGTAAGCCCTCCTCGGTGGCAACTACCGTTGGACGAGACGCCCCCACCGCCATAATGGCTCCTTGACCAGGCGTGAGAATCGCATCAAAGGCGTCCACCCCAAACATCCCTAGGTTCGAGAGGCTAAAGGTGCCCGTGCTGTACTCTTCGGGTTGTAGTTGCTTGGCACGTGCCCGCTCCACCAAGTCCTTCCAAGTACGTGAGAGGCTGTAGATGTCAATTTGATCGGCGTTCTTCAGCACCGGTGTAATCAGACCACCCCCCGGCATCGCTACAGCAACAGCAATGTGAATGTCGCGGCGGTATTGAATCCCCTGCTCTGTGTAATAGGCATTCATAATGGGGTGTTTTTGCAGCGTTAGGGCGATCGCCTTCGCCAGAAGGGCTGTCATTGTTACCCCTTTCGATTTGATTTGCTGGTACAGCCGATCTAGGGCATCCGTGGTAATTGTGTAGGCCACATGAAAGTCGGGAATGCCAAGGCTGGCTACCATATTCCGCACAACGGCATTTTGTAGCGTTGTCAAGGGCACCAGATCCTCTTTCGCCACAACTGGGGCGGTGGCAGGGGGTGTCGCCCCCGGTGTAACAGGAGTTGCAGGCACACCAATCAAGGCTTCCACATCGGCAGCGGTAATCCGACCATTGGGACCCGTTCCCTTGAGCGTCTTCAAATCAATGTTGTGTTCCTTGGCCAATTTGCGAGCGCGCGGCGAAGCAATCACTCGCCCGGTTGGTACAGCGGGAGCAGCCACTGCAACAGAGGTTGTTCCTGAGCCATTACTCGTGGCCGCAGCGGGGGTGGAGGCCGGCGCCGCAGAAGAACTTGTGGCTGCCCCAAGGGACTTGGCCTTTGCCTCTGCTTCAGCAATTTCTGCTTCTGTTTCTGCCACAAGGCCAATGGTGGAACCGACGGGTGCCACTTCACCCGCAGGTACGGTAATCACCGCCAAGTAGCCGTCGTAGAAGGACTCCACATCCATATCGGCCTTGTCGGATTCCACAATTAGCACAGTTTCCCCTTTGGTCACCTTATCGCCGGGAGATTTCACCCAAGAAACAATTTTCCCTTCGGTCATGGTGGAGCTAAGGGCGGGCATGAACAGTTCACGAATCATACAGGTTGCTATCCTTGGTTGGCAATCGAGAGGGAGTCAAATTCACTAAAAATGAAAGGTAAAAGTTAGAGCGTGCCGCGAATTTCTTCGATGACACCGTTGCGCAGGAGAATCTCCACCTGCATTTTTTGGATCAGGTTGTCTCCTTTAGTGACATAGAAGAAATTATCTACCTGACCTTGATCCACTTCCTGACCCATTTCTAGGCGCTGCACCTGATCCAGTTGCTGAAGAATCAGATTTTTTTGCTGCAAGAGTTGTGCCTTTTGGTTGTTGGCTTGCCCTTGCACCTCTTGAATACGGGCATTGACCACATCCGCTGCTTCACGACTTTTGCGTAGCTCATCAATCACTTGCTGTAACTGAAAATCCAACTGCTGAATCTGGCCATCCACCTGATTCAGTTGAGCCTGAAGCTGCCTTTGGGCATCGTCTTTCCACTCGGGTGTCACGATGGCTTTCACCATAATTTGGCGCCGCAGGAGCAGTTTAGTATCCATAGGGTCTGTCATGGAGATTACTCAAACATGGCGTTAATCATATCGCGGTAGCGATCGCTCACGACATGACGGCGAATTTTTAGGGTTTGGGTCAAAAGACCATTCTCTATCGTAAAGGGTTCGAGGACAAAGCGAAATGTGGCAATGCGATCATCTGGGCGATAGCCGGGGCGATTTTGCACTTCCCGCAGGAGTTCTTGACGGTAGAGATCAATAATCACTTTGCTCTCGAGGGTCACCCGTTCACCAGTGCCCGCCGGTGCCGCTCGGTTCGGCAACTCCAGTCGGTATCCCTTGGCAATGACCCACTGCTCCAGAGCCTCTAAATTGGGCACAATCAGCGCCCCCAGCGCCTTTTGATCCTGTCCTACCAGCATGATTTGGTCAATATAGGCACTGCGGGCACAGGCATCTTCAATGGGTTGCGGTTCAATATTCTCACCGTTGCTGAGCACAATGGTGTCCTTCTGCCGTCCCGTCAGCACGAGGTCGCCATTAGGCGTGAGGTAGCCCAAGTCCCCCGTATCAAACCAGCCCTCAGGATCTAAGACTTTGGCAGTGGCCTCGGCTTTATTGTAGTAGCCGCGCATCACCTGCGGCCCTTTGGCCATTACCAGTCCCTTTTGACCAAACTCAAGCGGCGCTTTTGTTTCCGGATCCACAATCTTAATGGCGGTATCGGGAATGGGACGGCCGGCAGATCCGCGCAGATTGGCCCAAGAGCGGCGAGCAGTCAGCACCACGGCAGTTTCCGTAAGACCATAGCCGACCAGCACTTCTAGGTTGATCACTTCATAGAATGTGTCCAAATGGGGAGCGAGGGCACCGCCACCGCTAATGACTTGTTTAATCTCACCGCCGGTAGCTTCACGAATTTTGCTATAGACGCGCTTTTCCCCCAGTTCGTAGAGGGGCTTGAGGAAGAAGGTTTGCAGGCGGGCAAGAAATTTTTGCCAACCACTGGGATGGGGGTTGGTTAGGCTCAGCCCTGTGAGCAGTCGCCGTTGCAGGACATATTGCTGACCCACACTGAGGAAAAATTGGGCGAGGCGTCGTTTCACCGCTGGGGCATCCCGCAGTTGCTTTTGCACCCCTTCGTAAAAGCCTTCCCAGATCCGGGGGACGGCAATCATGTAGTGGGGCTTGTAGCGTTTCAAGTCATTCTTGAAGTGACGCAGGTTGGTGTAGGTTTGGCTACAGCCACAGGCAAAGAGAAAGTACTCGGCCACCCGTTCGTAGGCATGCCAAATAGGCAAGATACTGAGGACGCGATCGCCCACCTGCGGTTGCACAATTGGCCAAAGGTTGACAATTTGACTCAGTAGCCCCCCATGGGTAACCATCACTCCCTTGGGTTGGCCGGTGGTGCCGGAGGTGTACATCAGGGTGGCCAAATCATCGGGGGTAACGGCCACCGCCCGCACGGTGCTGTACTGTCCTTCGGTAAAGACTTGGCCAAAGTTCAACAGCCGCAGGGGAAAATGTTCAAGTTCTGGGGGTTCGGCACTCAGGAGGACAACGGTTTTCACCTCTGTCTCTGCTAAACCCTCTTGCAGTTTACGCAGGGTAGCCAAGTTTTCAATCAGCAGGAGGGTTGAACCACTGTCGCGCAAAATGTAGAGAAGTTCTTGGGCGTCGGCGGTACCACTGCGCACGACGTTAACGGCTCCGGCCATCATGCTGCCTTGATCGGCAATCAGCCAGCGGGGACTATTGTCGGCAAACAAAGCCACGCGATCGCCCGCAGCCACCCCCAAAGCTTGAAGGCCGGCGGCAAAACGTTGGATGCGCTGATAAAGCTCGCCGTAGGTAATACGAGTGGGCGGGTCTTCGTAGGGGGCATCCAGCGCCACCACCTCCCCATGACGTTGCGCCAATAGCGGCCACATTTCCGGCAGGGATTGGAGCGTTTTGTAGGGCAAAAAGTGAGGGGGCAACGATGCATCTTCGGGCAAGCCACCGGGAGGGGTGTAGGTGTAGGCTGCACTCATGGGTTGTCTGACTCCAGACGCAACACCTAGATAATAAGCCTTCAATGGGATACCCCATGCAGGTTTAATAATTTCAATATGAGTATGAGATGATGGAAACGGCTGACTTCGCAAACGGTGCTATGGTGCCCTTTGTCCTTGCCTCGGCTTCGCCGGCACGACGCCAGTTGCTGCAACAGATTGGCATTGATCCCATTGTTGAACCCAGTCACTTCGATGAGTCGGTAATTCAGGCCACAACGCCAACAGAACTGGTGCGATTGCTGGCGCGGTGTAAAGCAGAAACGGTTGCCCAACGCCACAATCCCCCTGCCTTAGTGTTGGGCTGTGACTCAGTATTGGTGCTAGGAGGAGAAATCTATGGCAAACCGGTCTCGGCGGAGGTGGCGATCGCTCGCTGGCAACAAATGCGCGGTCAAACGGGAGAGCTACTCACCGGCCATGCCTTGATTGATTTGACCCAGGGGTACACCTGTGTTGAGGTGGAGTCCACCCAAGTGGTCTTTGCCGAGATTAGCGATGCTGAAATTGCGGCCTATGTGGCCTCTGGTGAACCGCTTGCCTGTGCGGGTTGTTTTGCCCTCGATGGCCAAGGCGGCGCCTTTGTGGAGAAAATTGTCGGTACCCCCAGCAATGTGGTTGGCTTGAGCTTGCCCCTGCTGCGACGGATGCTCTTGAGCTTGGGATATACCCTTAGCGATGTGCAAGACAAGAAATAAAAAATTGGCCTAGACAAGGCTAAAGGCTTAGGGTATGCTAGGAGATTGCGAGTTAAGGAACTGTCATGAACGCCCAAGACATTATTCGCTCGATTGAAGCGGAGCAAATGAAGACTGACTTGCCCGTGATTCATGTGGGCGATCGCGTTCGGGTCGGAGTCAAAATTCAAGAAGGCGGCAAAGAGCGTGTCCAGCCATACGAAGGGGACGTGATTGCTATGCGCGGTACAGGGATTAACCGCACGATCACGGTGCGTCGTGTCTTTCAAGGGGTGGGCGTTGAGCGCGTCTTTTTGCTACATTCGCCACGAATTGATAGTATAAAAGTAATCCAGCGGGGTAAAGTCCGCCGTGCCAAACTCTACTACCTGCGTAACCTCGTGGGTAAAGCTTCGCGCATCAAAGCACGGTTTGACCGTCCTCTGTAAACAGCCTTGCGTCCTTAGTTCAGTTGGTAGAACGTCGGTCTCCAAAACCGGATGTCGGGGGTTCGAGTCCTCCAGGGCGCGTCGCCAAAACCAAAAGTGTAACCTAGCGGAGCTGAGAAACAAGCGGCACTTCGCGATCGCTTCCTTGAAATTGCAGCACAGTTTTTGCCAGTTCCAACAATTGCAGTTCAGGAGGGTAGTGCTTTTCCTGTTTGAGGCGTTGAATCTCCTGTTTCCCCAGTTGCCAGTGCAACTGTTTAGCCAAGGCCACTAGGACATCGCCACGATCTATAACGCCAGCGACAGCATCCGCAGGGGTTAAAACGGTGACAAAGCGTTGTTGTTGCTCCTCTAGGATGCAAACAGTTTTGGCGAGGGAATCGGCTTCTTTGACGGTGGCGATCGCCCTTAGGGGCACCGCTAACTCTTCTACAGGTCTTACGTCCCAGCGGCTGCGCTCCACATGGTTCAGGGCGTGGGGATCCAAATAGCCGCGGTAGCGACCCTCGCTGGCCACAAAGTAGGCCGTGGGCTGGCGATCGGCCAACAGCAGATAGCGATCGGCAAACTCCCGCAGGGATAGGGTTCCCTCGATGACGCGAAAGTCCCGACTCATGGCATCAGCCGCCGTCAAGGTAACCAATGCTTCTTGAAGTTGACTCAGACGATTGTAGAGCGTGGCATTTTGCAGGGCAAACCACCCCAACAGACCCAACCACAGCCCATTGCCACTGCCAAGGAGCGTGACAAATAGCCCAAAACTAATGGCCAACCAGCCCAACAGTTGTCCCGATCGCGCCGCCCAGCGCATCCCCTGAAAGCGATTGCCGGTCCATTTCCAAACGGCTGCCTTAAGCACTTGGCCACCATCAAGGGGCAGTCCCGGCAAGAGGTTAAAAACCCCCAAGACAAAGTTGATATGGGCCAGATAGCGCAACAGTTCATGGAGGGGATGATCCGCCGGCAGTAGGACAGCTGCTCCTTGCAACAGGGCAAAAAGGGCAAAACTTACCAAAGGACCGGCGATCGCCACCTGAAATGCTTGACCAGGGGTATTAGATTCCCGCTCAATGGCTGCCATGCCACCAAAGAGAAAGAGGGTAATCGAGCGCACTGTAATCCCTTGGGAGCGTGCCACTAGACTATGCCCCAACTCGTGGAGGAGCACCGAGGCAAACAATAGCAGCGAGACTACAAACCCCATCACCCATACTCCCACCCCCCACTGCGGGTACGTGGCCTGCCAGTCACTACCATTGAGAAATGTAAACAGCAGAATCACCAAAAACCACGACCGATCAATATACAGGGGAATGCCAAAGACACGCCCCACCAGCCAACCTTGTCCCATGTTTACCTCAGTGCATCGCGCTCTTTATCTATTATCCCTTTAGATTCTGAACACACATGATTTACAAAAATTTATGTCTCAAGATGTTATCTTCTCACCTCTGCCCTAAAATAAAGGCAAGGCTGCTCGAGGATCTTGTGATGTCCCAAGCTGCCCTACTGCTGTCCGCCAATAGCCATATACTAGACGTGACCTTTGACTCCCTGTGGCAAGGGGTGCAGGAGTTTACGTCCCATTTATTGTGGTCACTGTGTCTCTCGCTGCTCCTGAGTCTTTTCCTCAGTCTGATCAGCTACTGGTTCAGTGGGACCTTTGGAATACCAGTACTGCCCTTCTTTTTGATTGTTGTCTGATGTTGTGAGGAGCTGCACATGTGGGGTTTACTCATTACTTGGATTGTCACCAGTATTAGCTTGTTTATTGTGTCGCGCCTTTCGTTTTTGGGCGTGGAAATTGATAAATTTACAACCGCTCTGTGGTCAGCCATTGTCTTTGGCTTGCTGAATGCCACGTTGGGAGCGGTTTTGAAATTCTTTGCCTTTCCTTTTATTTTTCTCACGTTTGGCTTGGTTGCGCTGATTATCAATGCGGCTATTTTTGCCCTTGCAGCAGCCTTTGTGGATGGATTTAGACTACGCAATGGCTTTTGGAGTGCTTTCTTTGGCTCGATCGCCCTCAGTATTGTCAACTGGGCTTGCTTTAGCTTACTCGCTCAGGCAGGCTTGCTCTAGAGTTACCAAATAGCCGCGAGGGGTAATCAGCCAATCGTGGAAGCGGCGGGTAGCGGCATTGCCGATTAGAACCAAGCTGAACATGTCCACCGCCTCCGGTTCCAATGCCCCAAGGGTGGTTAGGGTGATGTGCTCCTCAGGTCGGTAGGCGGCACGGACGATCGCCACCGCTGTTTGTGGTGAACGATATTCCAGAAAAATAGCCTTGGCCTCCACTAACTGCTGCCGGCGATCGCGCGAACGTGGATTGTAGAGGGCAGTTACAAAATCTGCTTCTGCCGCTGCCCGTAAGCGTTTCTGAATCACCGGCCAAGGGGTCAGGCGATCGCTGAGGCTAATCGCACAAAAATCGTGCATCAGGGGTGCCCCCACCCGCGCCGCAGCAGCATTTACAGCACTCACGCCGGGAAACACCTCCACCGGTAAATCACTGATACCCGCTTCTGCCAATAGCTCTAACACCAAACCCGCCATGCCGTAGATGCCGCAATCCCCCGAAGAGACCACGGCAACCTGCAGTCCCCAGCGGGCCAGATCAATTGCCGCTTGGGCGCGCTGTCGCTCTTGGGTAATCCCATAGGCTGCCACCATCTGTCCGGGACGCCGCAGGGGAGCCAGCAATTGGAGGTAAAGCTCATAGCCCACCAAAATATCGGCCGCCAAGAGAGCAGAGCGGGCTGCTAAAGTGAGCTGGTCCAAAGCCCCCGGACCGGTGCCAATGAGGCTCAGGGAACCTTGGCGGGGAATATACTCCCGCTCGGACTGGGCAATGGCGATCGTGACTGCACCGGCTTCCCCCTTTTGGTGGTAGATCTGCTTAGGGACGATTAAATTGCCCCCATTACTGGCTAGGACTGCGGCGGCTTCTGCCACACTGGGGGTGCCCATTTCTGCGGCCACAACCGCCGAGGGGGTAGGTACGGCAACGCGGGCCAATTCTTGAGCAGCAAACCAACGGGTTGGCCAATCGTGGTGCTTGGCCACTTGGCATAAACCTGCCTCATCGGATTTGCGATCAATACTGGCAAGGCCGGCGATCGCCAGGGGGCTGAGACCCGCTGCGGCAAGGGTTTGATCAATCGCCTGCCGGATCAGGGCTGCCGAGGTTCCCCGTTCACAGCCAATGCCGAGCCACAGTACCCGTGGATGCCAAGCCACAGCGGAGGTTACCCTCAGGGGCAGTACCTTTTCACTAATCCAGACAGCATTTTCCAGCGGTGGAGTAGTGACAAACTCAACGGGTTGATCTGCACTGAGGCCAGTGCGCCACCAAGAACTCCCACAGGTTTGATAGACGTACAGTCGTTTTCCCTGAGCCTGTTGACCGGCGATCGCATTCCAGTTTCCTGCGCCGCGTTGCCACCCCAAGGCCATCCCCCATGTATCCACGGCGAAGTAGCGCTGAGCATGACTTGCCCCCGTCAGCACAGGGGTTGCGCCAATAGCGGCAGCGAGGATTTGACACAGGCGATCGCCCCCCGCCCCATGACCGCCCAGCAAACTCACCAGCCATTGCCCATCCTCAGACAGGACGCAAACCGCCGGATCCTGCCTTTTATGACTCAACAGGGGTGAGATCAGGCGGACAACAGCACCGCAGGCCAAGGCAAAAATCCAAGCCCGGTAGTGGCACCAGTGGTTTTCGAGATGCGCTGCAAGGGGGCGATCGTAGGTTTGGACGCTGCGATGAGCAGATTTTAAATGGGAGGGAACCCAAATCGTTATGGGAATTCCGGTATCAACAAGGCGCTGAAGTTGAGCCAACCCTTGAACCGTGGTGGCGATCGCCCCCAGGGGTTGAAAATCGTCTAACCTTGGCATCCCCTAGACATCAAAGCGATAGCGCACGGCGCCCGTTTCTGGGTCATTAAACACGGTGGCATAGCCCAGCCGCTGAGCCTCAAACAGCAGCTCTTCAACTTGTTTGGCATTAAAACCGGTATAGAGGGCAACCTGTGCCTCAGAGAGAACTCCCCCCTGCTCTTTGGCCGCTTGGAGTAAACGCTGCATGGGTGTGGTAGAGCTTGAGTTAAGCTCGGCTTCCTCCTGTGCCGCCAGATAACGTATCTGTAGATTCGTCAAATAACGTCTCTCCAAGTAGGTGTTGCGCTGCTCCACTAGGCTTGGAATCAAAAAGAGATCAATAAATTGACCAATGCCACAAAAGCCAAATGTAATCAGATACAGCAAGCCCGTTATCGGCTGGCTCACATAAAAGCGCTGTAGGCCACAGAAACCCACTAAGCCGGCACACCAGAGAAGGTAGGCTATCCCCACGTTCAAGAGGCTTTGCTGTGGCTTTCCGCCGAGGTAATGGCTTCGACGGTGAAGTGATTGTCCCATGACTTTAAGACAATGCTGCTATTCCTTATCCTAATCCAAGTTGTTTGAGACGCACTAAGGGGAGCGATCGCCCCCCAAGGATGTCCCTAAAAATTCGGCTGATGGCGAATCAGATTGAGAAACTCCTCACGGGTCTTTTGATCCTCCCGGAAGACTCCCAACATTGAGCTAGTCACCGTCCAAGAGCCGGGTTTTTGGACACCGCGCATCACCATGCACATGTGGCTGGCTTCCATGACCACGGCCACGCCTTTTGGATCAAGAACGGCTTCAATGGCCTCGGCCACCTGACGGGTCAGCCGCTCCTGCACTTGTAGCCGCCGCGCATACATTTCCACAATGCGTGCCAATTTGCTGAGGCCAATCACCCGCTGGTTAGGAATATAGGCCACATGGGCTTTGCCAATAAAGGGCAACATGTGATGCTCGCAGAGGCTAAAGAAGTTAATGTCGCGTACCAAGACCATTTCATCGTGGCCTTCGTCAAAGATTGCCCCGTTGACCAGCGTTTCTAGGGATTGACTATAGCCACTGGTGAGAAATTGCATCGCTTCAGCGACCCGTTTGGGGGTTTTGAGCAATCCCTCGCGATCGGGATCCTCACCCACATTGAGCAAAATCGTGCGCACTGCAGCCATCATTTCTTCCTTGGCGACATCTGGAGGGGGTGGGTGGGGAATCGCTTCTTTGCCTTGATGCGTGTTGCGATCGGGCAGGATTGCCGGTGTGGCCGCTTTACCGTTAATGATCGAATCGGGCATATTGAACGTTGTCATAGAAAGAGTGACAAGTGAAGGACAAAGGGAGGCTAGAGGGTTCCGCCAAGGGGCATGACCACTAGCTCTTCAACAAAGGCCGTTTGCGGCAGTTGAGTCGTGTACAAAATCGTGTTGGCAACTTGTTCGGGGGTGAGCATCCCCCTGCGGTCAAAGTCTCCAGCTACGTCTTCCCAAAGGGGGGTATCAACGGCGCCAGGACAGATGGCAATCACGCGGATACCGTGGGCGCGTTCTTCAGCCGCCATCGTTTTGGTCAAGGCCATGAGGGCAAACTTTGAGACACAGTAGGCGCCCCAGTCGGGAAAAACTTGGCGTCCAGCAATTGAAACAACGTTTACTATCGTACCGCACTGGCGGGATCGCAGCTGCGGCAGTACCGCTTGGGAACAAATAAGGGCACTGGTGAGGTTGACGTTGAGGATCTGCTGCCAGTCCGCCAAGGGTTGATCAATAAGGGGCACGGTTCTGGCTATGCCGGCATTATTCACCAGCACATGGACTTCCCCAACGCTGGCGAGAATCTCATCGAGGCGCGATCGCAGGGGTTCTGGATCGCTAAAGTCCACACTAAAGGTATGGGCCGTAACCCCACAGGCCACCACTTGGGCATGAACGGCGGCCAGTTTAGCCGGCGATCGCCCCAAGAGCACCACATTAAAGCCCGCTTGAGCAAAGGCAAGGGCCGTGGCTGCCCCAATGCCACTACTGGCGCCGGTGATTAGAACTTGTTGGGTCATACCGCTTCACTAAAGACGCCCATACGCCGGAACTTCTGATAGCGCAACTCCCGCCGTTCACTATTGCTGAGAGCCTGCACTTCTGCTAAATTTCGCAGGAGAGCCGCTTTGAGGTTTTCTGCTGCTTCTACGGGGTTGCTATGGGCAGCGCCGACAGGTTCCGGCACAATTTCATCAATAATTCCCAACTTCAGCAGATCGCGGGCAGTGATTTTCAGCGCTTCTGCCGCTTGGGGTGCTTTTTGGGCATCGCGCCAGAGAATGGCAGCACAGGCTTCCGGGGGCGCCACACTATAGACGGCGTGCTCAAACATCAGCAGGCGATCGCCCACCCCAATGGCCAAAGCACCTCCTGAGCCACCTTCGCCGATCACGGTGCAGATGATCGGCACCTCAAAGCGAAACATCTCCCGCAAATTACGCGCAATTGCTTCCCCTTGGCCGAATTTTTCGGCATCTACCCCCGCCCACGCCGCCGGCGTATCAATGAAGGTGAGGATGGGCATCTGAAAGCGATTGGCGTGCTCCATCAGACGCAGGGCTTTGCGATACCCTCCGGGCGATGCCATACCGAAATTGCGCGCCACATTATCTTTGGTGTCGCGACCCTTTTGCTGCCCCAGCATCACCACCGGCTGACCGTTGAGGCGACCGATACCGCCGACAATGGCCGGATCATCACTGCCACAGCGATCGCCATGGAGTTCAATCCACTCTTCACTAATGGCTTGAATGTAATCCAACGTACTGGGACGGCGCGGATGGCGAGCCACTTGGAGGGTTTGCCCCGGCGTCAGCTTACTGAAAATTTCATAGCGCAGTTGCTTGGCGCGCTCCTCCAATTCCCGGATTTGCTCCGAGACATCAACGCCAAACTCCGAGGACTTATCCCGCACCTGCTGAATTTGGGCTTCTAGCTCCACAAGGGGCTTCTCAAACTCCAACAGAAGCGTGCGACGTTCGTTTGCCATAGGCGATTGGGTTCCTTTTGGTTTTACTGAGGGTTTAACAGTAGGGGCTTAAATCCATGTTTGCGGGAGACCTCGCCAATTTGCAGCATCTTTTCGACGGTGATTTGATTGCGCCCCCAAGAAAAATTGGTATGCCAGCCCTCAAAGTCTAGAAGCATGGCCTCGGCAAAACAGGCAAACATCTGTCGCGAGGGCACATCCATATTCACAATTTCCATAATCTTCCAGTCAATATCGAGGGCGTGCTCGACAATGCCACCATTGAGGACATGGATCTGCGGGTGCTGAATTTTAGTGCC
Source organism: Thermosynechococcus sp. (assembly GCF_046299635.1). Classification (GTDB taxonomy): domain Bacteria; phylum Cyanobacteriota; class Cyanobacteriia; order Thermosynechococcales; family Thermosynechococcaceae; genus Thermosynechococcus. The sequence goes on from NZ_JBKBHV010000010.1 coordinate 20,643, forward strand.
CATATTTTTGGGGTAACCGCCATCAATCATCAGCGAGGGGCGTTTTAACTGCTCAACGTTCAGCTCGACTCCCTTGGGCATACTGGCCACCCAAACCACAATATCGGCAAGGGGCAGTGCGTCCATAAGGTCGAGGATTTTCCCGCGTCCTAATTCCGCCTGTAAGTCTAGCAGGCGATCGCGATTTCGTGCCACCAGTAAGAGATCCTGCACGTCCAAGCGACTGTTGAGCCAGCGGCATACGGCACTGCCAATATCCCCCGTAGCCCCACAGACAGCCACAGTTGCCTGACGCAAATCAATCCCCACCTGCGGCGCCGCCTGCTCAATTTGTTGGCAGATGATATAGGCGGTGTGGGTATTCCCCGTAGTAAAGCGGCGAAAGTCCAGCTCAATGTTGCGCACGTGGGACATTTTCTCCAGATCAAAGTTCTCAAAGATGATCGAGGAGAAGCCCCCCAAGGCCGTAATGTCAATATCGTGCTTTTGGGCATGGGCCATGGCGTTAATGATTTTGCGGGTTGCTGCCTTTACCCGCTGGTTGGCCAGCATTTCCGGCAAGAAGCAGGACTCAACGTATTTGCCATAGATGGTTTTGCCCGTGATGCTTGTCACCGTAATTTCATCAACGATCTGTGGCGGTGCCATACACCAAAATTCCAAGCCTTGATCGGCATATTCGGGATAACCCAACTGATGGGCAACGGCTTGGGCGTGCTCCAGATTCGTCAGATGACCAATTAATCCAAACATACAAGCGTGCGGTGACTAAGATGTAGCGATAGATGAAGCCACCATTATGCCGCAGTTAGGCCATACACCGACATCTTCATAATTTCGCGGGTGGTAAAGCCAATATTCTCTAGGGCACCGCTGTACTGAATCATGAAGTCTTCTACGAGGGCATCTTTTTCCATGCCGAGCACTTTGGCATCGGCTTCCACTTGGTTGAGCATTTTCCAGACCAAGGGCAAATTGGCGCGATTGGCTTCTTCGATTTCTGCTTTGACGCTCTCAAAGTTTTCCTTCAGCCAGATTTCGCCAAAGTTAAGGTGGCTGTACTCATCCTTGACCACACCCTCGGTAATTTTGCGGGCAAAAGGATCTGCCATCGGAATGTAGATGTTATAGGCGGCGATCGCGAAGCACTCGATGATCAAAGCTTGAATCAGGAGGCAAGTGGCAATTTTTCCCTCTGCAAGTGCTGCTTGAAAGTTTCCATGCAGTTGAGCAAAGAATTCTTGAGCAAAGGCCATATCTGGCGTCACGTTGAGGTTGCGACCACAGGCTTCAAACCCCTTTTTGTGACGGGCTTCCATTTTAGCTAAGCGGGTGAGTTCCTCTTGGTGTTGCGGCAGCAGCTTGGCAAGATCAATATAGTTATCGTGGGCTTCCTGCTCGCCTTCAATGACAATGGCGTTAATGCGGCTGTAGGCATCCTTGTAGCGATCGCTATGGTAGTCCAACTCAGGGGTAGCGGTAGCCGTTGTCATTGCGAACTCTCCTAAACACAAATTTATTTAGAGATGATGAGGTAGCAGGGCTTCCGTTATCATACCGCAGCAGCGATCCCCTGACGAGGGGCAGCGTGCCAGAGATTTTCGAGTCCCTGAATAGGTGAATCTCTATGCACCGATAGCCCTAAAAGCTCCTCATATTGCTGGGGGGTGGCGTTTCTGGCAACGGTTGAGCTGGAGGAGGTGCCGACTGAATCGAGCCATTGTAGTCAATACGAATTATTGGATTGTTCGGATCGGGGGTGACCATCACAATACTTTCAATGGTTGGCGGTTCGGCAGGAGCACCCCCTCGAAAGCGAAAGGTAAACGTGCCATCACCGTTATCTACAAAAGGGGATTGACTTGCAGATCCGAACATAGAGACTTCAGCGCGATAACGACTCAACCCACCATTGACTCGCTCTGCTGCCTGTCGTGCCCAATTTCGTGCCCGCTGTAGGACGGGATTATCCACCCCACAGGGATTAAAGTTTTCCCGGGGTGATGCGGCTGTCTGAGCCACTACGGGATTCACATCTAATCAAAGTACAGGCTAGAATCAGACCGAATGTAATGTGGCGAGAGAACATCCACTGACACTCCTACTCCTAGTTTTTCCTTGAAAGACTGTATCCCTCAAGGACGAGCAACTACATCTTTCGGTTCCAAGGCCGATAACCTAGCCATTGCATTCTTTCTTTTGGAGGGAAGTCTGTAATAGACGGATGCCTCGCCCCTATTGATAGAATGGAGAAAGTGATAGGCTAAAACGATTGAACGCACAGCAGTGTGCAATCTACAGTCTAAAGGGCATAATCTGAGTCAACCTATGAGTGATGAAACTGTAACCAATCCTGCTGCTGAAGCCCAAGAAGGCCAAGTTACCGTTGAGGGCGTTGAGAATCATGCCGAAGCCACCCCAACGGCGGAGAATCAAGCACCTGAGGCCACCTCTACGACAGACGCTCCTGCGGATGCAGCGGACTTGCAAGAGAAAATTGTTGCCCTTGAAGCTGCCAACGCTAGCCTTTCCCAGGTCGTAGAGGAGCGCAATAGCCAATACATGCGCCTTGCCGCTGACTTTGAGAACTTCCGCAAGCGTACTCAGCGCGAAAAAGAGGAGCTAGAGCTACAGATCAAGTGCAGTGTCATCGCTGATTTGCTGCCTGTGGTGGACAGCTTTGAACTAGCCCGCACCCACATTCAAACGGAAACGGAGGCGGAAGAAAAGATTCACCGCAGCTATCAGGGGGTTTACAAGCAACTGGTAGAGTGCCTCAAGCGCATTGGGGTATCGGCAATGCAGGCCAAGGGCAAACCCTTTGATCCCAATCTCCATGAGGCGGTGCTGCGGGAAGCCACTAATGAGCACCCTGAAGGTACGGTGATTGAAGAACTGAAGCGGGGATATATGCTGGGCGATCGCGTGTTGCGCCATGCCATGGTCAAAGTAGCCGCGCCTGCTGAAGAAGGGGGTGCCGGTGACACCAATCCCACCAACGATGTGATGGACGTATAGGGGCACTTCACGGGAATGCCACGCCGCTACTACATCACCACCTTTGGCTGCCAAATGAATAAAGCAGACTCCGAGCGGATGGCCGGCGTCTTGGAGGCTATGGGCTTAGAACCGGTCACCGAACCGGATGAGGCCGATGTCTTGCTCTACAACACCTGTACGATTCGTGATAATGCCGAGCAAAAGCTCTACTCTTATCTAGGGCGGCAGGCCAAGCGCAAGCATCAAGACCCCAACCTAACGCTGATCGTGGCCGGCTGTGTGGCTCAACAGGAGGGAGAACAACTGCTGCGGCGGGTGCCCGAAGTGGATCTGGTCATGGGGCCACAGTATGCCAATCGCCTAGGCGAGCTGCTGGAGCAAGTGTGGCAAGGGCAGCAAGTGGTGGCAACGGAGCCACTGCACATTGTGGAGGACATTACTAAACCTCGCCGCGATAGCACGGTCACCGCTTGGGTCAACGTAATCTATGGTTGTAATGAACGCTGTACCTACTGCGTGGTGCCGGCCGTACGAGGGCAGGAGCAATCCCGCCGCCCTGAGGCAATCCGCGCTGAAATTGAGGAACTGGCGGCTCAAGGCTACAAAGAAGTGACGCTCTTGGGGCAAAACATTGATGCCTATGGTCGCGATTTGCCTGGCATTACACCAGAGGGGCGGCGCAAGCATACGTTTACGGATCTGCTTTACTACCTCCACGATGTGGAGGGGATCGAGCGGATTCGTTTTGCCACCAGCCATCCTCGCTATTTTACGGAGCGTTTGATCCGCGCCTGTGCTGAACTCCCCAAGGTATGCAAGCATTTCCATATTCCCTTTCAGTCGGGAGATAACGAGATTCTCAAGGCAATGGGGCGGGGCTACACCCGGGAGCGGTATCTGCAAATCATTGAAACCATTCGCCGCTATATGCCCGATGCGGCCATTAGTGCCGATGCCATTGTCGGTTTCCCCGGCGAAACGGAAGAACAATTCCAGTGCACCTTGGATTTGGTGGCGGCGGTGGGGTTTGACCAACTGAATACAGCAGCCTATTCTCCGCGCCCGAATACACCGGCGGCCACGTGGAAAAATCAAGTGCCGGAAGAGATTAAAGAAGATCGCCTGCAACGGCTGAATCGTCTGGTGGCCGCGATCGCCGCCGATCGCTCCCGCCGCTATCTCGGACGGGAAGAGGTGATCCTTGTCGAGGATGTGAATCCCAAGAATCCCGAGCAAGTATATGGCCGCACCGACAGCAACCGCCTTACCTACCTTCCCGGGGATATTGAAACCCTGCGGGGGCAACTGGTGCGTGTCCGCATTACTGAGGCGCGAGCCTTTAGCCTAAGTGGCGTGCCTGTGGTGGACTGATTCCTAAAGGGCGCAAAGAACCTCGCGACGGCAGAGGGTGGGATCGACGTAGGGCAGCATCGGCTGATCGCCGACATAGATCCCCAGTCCTTGGGCGGTACGAATCAAAAAGCTGTTGGGATCCACATGGCGGGGGGATTGAGCAACCACATCGGCAATGGGCACGGTGGCGACTTGTCCTGCTTGCCATACCACCATTCGATCAAACGTCCCTTGGGCTGCCAGATCCACAGCCGTATGACCCATCCCTGCCGCCAGCAGCCGATCCATGGCCATGGGGGCACCTCCCCGTTGAATGTGACCCAAAACCGATACCCGAAGCTCAATCGGGATGGGACTCTGCCGGGCAATTTGATCGGCAATATAGTGGGCCATACTGGAATAAGGGTGCCCGGTGGCCTCCTGCTCAAGCGGTTTAATCCCCTCGGCAACCACAATGAGGGCAAATTTGCGTCCCCAGCGATCGCGCAACTTTTGGAGATGCTGGCAAATGCCTTCAATGGAGTAGGGAATCTCTGGAATCAGAATAATATCAGCACCCCCGGCAATCCCGGAATAGAGCGCCAAATGACCGGCAGTCCGCCCCATCACTTCCACCACAAACACGCGGTCATGGCTGGCGGCGGTGGAGGTAATCCGACTCAGGGCTTCGACAACGGTGTTTACAGCGGTATCAAAGCCGATGGCGCGATCGGTCAGGGCAACATCGTTATCAATGGTCTTCGGAATCGCAAGGAAATTCCAGTTGCCTTTTTGGGCCAATTGATGCAGAATTTTTAGGCTGCCGTCGCCGCAGATGGCAATGAGGGCGTCTAGGCCCAGCTCATTGTACCCGGCAAGGACTTCATCGGTATGGCCAAGGGTATCGCCCTTGTTGATTGCCCCTAGAATCGTGCCCCCCATGTGGAGTAGAACGTCCATTCCCCCCAATCCTTCGGCATTCAGGGGGATTGCCTTACGCTCCATTAGCCCTTGGGTGGCATGGAGAATACCCAGAACCTCCCAACCGTAACTCAAGGTAGCATGGGCAACAATGGCCCGGATGGCCGTATTCAGCCCTGGGCAATCTCCGCCACTGGTGAACACCCCCAATCGTTTGCGCTGGGTACTCATGCCTGCTCCCTGTGGAATGGTTGTTGCGTTAAGACCAACCTCACGAACATCCTAGCGAAGGAAAATCGTCCCTGACTGTTGGCCTTAATAGGTTGCAACATTCCGTGGCTTTGCCGAATTGTGCCCTCGAGGGGGATCGGTTAAGCTGGTGATCTATGGACATTCCTCGTCTACACCCCGATACGATTGAGGCGGTGCGCCAAGCGGTCAACATTGTGGATGTGGTGGCCGAACACGTTGTTCTGCGCAAGCGCGGGCGAGAATACGTCGGCTGTTGTCCGTTTCATGAGGAGAAGACCCCCAGTTTTACGGTCAGCCCCCTCAAGGGTTTTTACTACTGTTTTGGCTGCGGCGCCGGGGGCAATGCCATCACGTTCCTAATGGAGCTGCAAAAGCGCTCCTTTGCCGAGGTGGTGCTCGACCTTGCCCAACGCTATCAGATTCCGGTGCGCACCCTCGATAATGAGCAAAAACAAGTACTGCAAGCGCGGCTTTCCCTACAGGAGCAACTGTACGAGATTCTGGCGATCGCCACCAGTTTCTATGAACACGCCCTGCGGCAGCCCATTGGCCAAGCGGCGCAAGCGTATTTACAGCAACGCTGCCTACAAGAGGAGACTATCCAACAATTTCGTTTGGGCTATGCGCCACCGGGTTGGCAAGTCCTCTACACGTATCTTGTGGAGCAAAAGGGATACCCTGCTGCTTTAGTCGAGCAGGCAGGCTTGATTATGCCTCGACGGACAGGGGACGGCTACTATGACCGCTTTCGCGATCGCCTGATGATCCCGATTATGGATCCCCAAGGACGGGTGGTGGGGTTCGGCGGTCGCACCCTCGGCAATGAAGAGCCGAAGTACCTCAACTCTCCGGAAACCCCCATTTTTAACAAGGGACAGTTAGTTTTTGGCCTTGATAAGGCACGCCAAGCGATTGTCCAAAAAGACCAAGCCATTGTGGTTGAGGGCTACTTTGATGTCATGACGCTGCACCAAGTGGGCTTTACCCAAGCAGTGGCCAGTCTAGGCACGGCCCTCAGTCAAGCCCAAATTAAGCTGCTGCTGCGCTACACCGAGTCGAAACAAATTATTCTCAACTTCGATGCGGATCAAGCGGGACAACGGGCGGCTGATCGCGCCATTGGCGAGGCAGCGGATTTAGCCTATCGCGGTGACCTGCGACTGCGTATTCTCACCCTACCGGCGGGCAAAGATGCGGCGGATTTTTTCACGCATGCGGGGGAATCCCTAGAGGCACGGCGTGATCACTACCAAACCCTCTTAGATCAAGCGCCCCTCTGGATCGATTGGCAAATTCAAACCCTCTTGCAGCAGTACGATCTTGACCAAAGTGATCAATTTCAGCAGGCCAGCCAAGCCCTGAGCCAACTCTTGGGCAAACTCCCCAACGCCACGCTGCGCAGCCACTACATTCACCACTGCGCCGAGCTATTGGGACGCCACGATAGTCGCTATATTCTCCGTCTTGAGGAAGCTCTGCGCCAACAGGTGCGGGGTCAGCGCTGGCAGGGGCGATCGCAAAAATGGCAACGTCCAGCAGACTATAATTTGCGTCAAGCGGCTGAAGAACAATTGCTGCGCCTTTATCTACACCGCGGGGAATATCGCCCCCTGATTCGGCAAACGCTGAAAGTACGAGACATTGAATTTAGCCTCTCCCACCATCGCTGGCTGTGGCGACAAATTCTTGCTATAGAAGAAGAGCAGGGTGCAGCTCCATCGGCGCCCGCCGATCCCTACCCGGCAGAGGGGCTCCAAAGAGAAACGCCGCAAACAGACTTCGACCTTATGACGCCCCTCCTAGATCGGCTCCACGAAAGGGAAGACGCTGCTTTGATCACGCCCCTGTTGTACTTAGATGAGACCACTGCTGTCAGTCTCGATCGCCCCGAACTGGTGATCCAAGCCGCCACCGCCGCCCTTGAACGCATTGCCGTTGAAAAGCGCTGCCGCTACATCCTCCAGACTTGGCAGGAAACCGTCGCCCTGATTTTAAGTGAATCTCCCGCCAGTGAAGCCCTACGCCACTATCTGGATCGCTTACTCGCCGACAGCGACAGTGAGATTGATGATATTCCCGGTGTGGCACCCGAGCAGCTGCAAGTCCTTGAACAACTGCGCCACGACTACTACCAGGATCGCAAATACCTTCAGCAATTGGATCAGCAGCGCTGTCCCCCCTTGGCAGCGATTCGCGGCTATGCCAAGGACTTATTGTCCTAGGTAAGCTCTCAAGACCTCAGGATTGGTTTGAATCTCCCTCGGAGAGCCATCAGCAAGATTTTTTCCCTCTGCCAAGACCCAGATGTGCTGACACAGGGACATCACCACGTCCATATTGTGTTCAATGATTAGAAACGTCACGCCCTCCTGATTCCAGCGCAGGATGTGCTCACAAATCTGGTTGATCAAGGTCGGGTTGACGCCGGCAGCCGGCTCATCGAGGAGCACCATGCGAGGACGGTGCATCATCACCCGTGCCATTTCGAGGAGTTTGCGCTGTCCTCCCGACAGGGCACCCGCATAGTCATTGGCCTTAGCCGCTAACCCCACAGACTCCAAAATTGCCCATGCCCGTTGCCGCAGGTCCTGTTCCTCTTGGCGGATGCGCAGGGGGTGCAGCCAACTATTCCAAAATTTCTCTCCGGTTTGCAGCGGGGCGGCCAGTAGCATATTTTCCAGAACCGATAGGCGCGAGAGCACGCGGGGCACTTGAAAGGTGCGTAAGAGTCCCTGAAGGGCAACTCGGTGGGGCGGCAGATGACTAATGGGAACCCCATCAAAAATCACGCGGCCTTGATCGGGGGTAACGAAATTGCACAACAGGTTGAATAGGGTGGTTTTGCCGGCACCGTTGGGGCCGATTAGACCGGTGATGCTACCACGGGCAACCCGAATGTCTGCATGATCCACGGCGCGAATGCCGCCAAAACTTTTGCACAGCCCCGTGGCCACCAGCAGGTCTAAGGGCAGGACTTGACGGACGCCGCTAGGGGCGGACACCAGAGAAGGTTCATCGACCAAGGCTGAGTTCCTCCTTTTTGCCCAAAATACCTTGGGGTCGCCACATCATCAAGAGAATGAGGACAAGGCCAATGAGCATCATCCGCAAGGCCTCTAAGCGACCGCCATCAAGGGGAATAAAGCGGGTCAGGGCCGTGTAAGCCCAAAAGAGGGCAGCGCCGAGGAGGGTACCCATGTTGTTGCCGGCGCCCCCCAAGACAACAATGGTCCAAGCCTGAAACGTAATCAGGGACACAAAGCCGTCGGGGTTAATAAATGTGAGTTGCCACGCATAAAAAGACCCGGCCACTGCCGCGATCGCCCCCCCCAACAGCAGCGATTGCATTTTGTAGGCAAAGACATTTTTGCCGAGGGCTTTGGCCACCTCTTCATCTTCGCGGATCGCTTTGAGGACTCGCCCCCATGGGGAATGGATGCAACGCTCCAACTGCCACACCACCAAGGCCAGCACCAACACCAATAGCCACAACAGCCCAGCACGGTAACTAAAATCCCACAGACCGAGGGTGAGGGCTTTGACCACCAGACCCACCAGCGCCGCGGCTATGGTATTTAGGGCAATGGGCAGCACTAGCCGTTTTGCTGGATGCCAACAATAGCTCACGAGGGCGATCGCCCCACCCAGCGTCACTAATGTCAACACAAGGGGAAAAATGACCATTCCCCGCCCCAAGCTCAGGGGGAACAACGTTGCCCACAGGCTGAGGGTACCGGCAATCAGTAAAGCTGCATAAGCAGGGAGCAACCAAGGGGGGTGCGATCGGCCATACTGCCGTTCTAACCATTGCCACCACTGCCATGCCGCCGCCCCCACCACCGCCCAAAAGAGGACTATCATCCCCAGCTTGGTCGCCACATTGGGGTTGAACTGAGCAAGGGGCAGCGGAAAGCCGTACACTCCCCGGCCTCCTCGGGTGAGCCAATCCTCATTGAGGGCAATCAGGCGGACAATTTCCGCCATGCCGATCGTTACAATTGCTAGGTAATCTTCCCGCAGGCGCAAGGTGGCAATCCCCATCAAAAAGCCCAGTCCCATGGCCAGCACCACCCCCGCCAATACTGCCAACAGCAGCGGTACCCCCGCAAGGCCAAGCAAAACGGTTGTGTAGGAGCCAATGGCCAAAAAGCCGACATGGCCAAAGTTAATCAGGCCCGTATAGCCCCAGTGCAAGTTCAGCCCCAAACTAAAGAGGGCAAATGTGGCCGTAAAGATACCTAAGGAGATGAGATAGCCAACCATTGAGAGCCTAAGTGGGGGAAGTTACAGGTCACACGGCTGCGCGGCGCCGCCGTGGTTGAAGGGATCAAAATGTGTATATTTTATACACCAATGCTTGCCCCTACAAAACAATTCAGGGTTTTTCTGGCACACTGAGGAGCACCCATTCCCTAAAGGTGGCTGCCTGAAGACGTGACCACCCCCTTTGAGCGACAACTGCAACGTCTGCGCAGTGACTTACTGCGATTGGGAGCCTTGGTGGAAAGCGCCTTGCAACTGGCCTATGACGCCCTGATCGAGCGGAATTTTCGCAGTGCCGAGCAATTGATTCAAAGGGAGCAGGAAATTGACCGCAGTGCCGCAGTCCTAAATCGTGAGGCGATCGCCTTCCTTGCCTCGCAAGCCCCCTTGGCGCAAAATTTCCGATTTTTGGTCATGCTGTCGCACCTCTGCCGCGATTTGGAGCGCATCGGTGATTATGCCCTTGAAATCGGCACAGCAGCTCAAATGCTTCTGCGCTATCCACCGTCCCCCTATCTTGAGGACATCCGCGTAATGTTCCAGCGATCGCAACTGTTGCTCTCCGCAGCCCTATCCGCCCTTGCCGATTTGGATCGGGAGGGGGGACTCGCCCTTGCCACCTGCGATGATGCCGTGGATGCCGACTATCAACGTCTTTACGAGCGACTTTGTGCTTCCCTCCATCCCCAAGAGTCGGTGGAATTGCGCTTGATCCTGCTGCTGGTCATTCGCAACCTTGAGCGCATTGGCGATTATGCCACGGCGATAGGTCGGCGCGTTGCTTTTATCGTTCAAGGAGAGGTTTCCTAGAAGAAATTTCTAGTTTTTGCCCCCTAGCCGCGCTTAATTCCGTCCACAACCTCTGAGAATAGAACTAGTTTCAGTCATTGCAATTGTTGTCGTGCCTGTGCTCGCACCTGAGGATGGGCGTCTTGGGAGGTAAGGCATGAGGTTCAGCCGTCGTTCTTTTTTGTACGGTGCTGCGGCACTAACGTTGATGCCGTGGGTTTGGCAGAGGGCAGACGGCGCCTTGGCAGACTCTCTTCGTCCATGGCGAGCACTCCTGATTGGCATTAACCACTATCCGCAGCTGGCGGGCGTGCCTCCTTTAGCCGGTTGTCTAACGGATATTGAGTTAGTCAAAAACCTGTTGCTAGATGGCTGGGGTCTGGCGGACAGCGACATTATCCTACTGACAGAACAGGCAGCAACACTCGATGCTCTCCAAGAAGCCTTAGGGGTGCTGGAGCACTCTGGTCAGCCCCTGTTGGTTTACTTTAGCGGCTATGGTACCCTCTGGCAGCAACAACCAGCGCTGGTTTTTGCAAATGCCACAGCAGCCGGTGAGGGCATCTTACCTCTTGCTGAATTACGGCGTACCAGAGGGGTACAGGTATGGCTAGATACTCGCTTTAGCCCACCACCCATTGAGGGGGAGATATTACGCTGGCGATTTGTCCCGTTGCAGCCTGTAGAGAACCGCAGTGCAAGCTCAGTTCCCAAAGATCATTTGCTCTGGGCAGATTTGGGGGTAGAAACGCACCTGAACGGCGTTCCTATGGGACTCTTTACGGCCAGTTTTAGCCATTATCTAGCGGCTTTGGGGGGCGATCGCCCCTTGGCAACCAGCCTGATGTACACCGCCGATGAACTGCGCTGGCAAACGGGGGCAGACCTTCATCTCCTTGGCGATGGATTACCGGGGAATGTCACCCGCTCCCACGGCTTTGATGGGGTAGTGCAAAATACAGGGCACGATCGCACTCTGCAAATCTGGTGTGGCGGCCTTAGTCCTTGGCTTCTTGCCTATTGTCATCCCCACAGTCGTTGGAGTACTGCCGATGGCGCCACTGTTGTTGACATAGCTAGTTTTAATGGCCTGATGGCACAAGGAGTCAGTAGTCAGCCTCTGCAAGTGGGCGATCGCCTCTACGAGCAACAGCGGCGTTTTGGCAAAAATCTGCGGTTGCAAGTGGCGCTTGACGCCAAACTCAGCAAAATTGAGCGGGTAGATGCCATCAACGCCCTCACCAACGAGGAGAAAGTTGCCGTCCTCAACAGCGGTGACCCCTTACCCGATGTGGTTCTCACCAAAAGTGAAACCGTAGGCAGCTATGGGCTGGAGTGGCCGGTGGGAACCTTGCTCCAACACAGTTGCAGTGGCACCAATGAAGCGGCCAAAGCGGGCATCCGTCGTCTGAATCCCTTGCTCAATGCGCTACTAGCTCAGAAATGGCTAACCCTAACGCTCAATCCCACCTCTAGTCAAGTGGCCGTGTGTACAACTCTCGAACAAATCTCGCCGACGGCAAAACTCTTGAGCCGCCAATTCCCGCCCCGCAGTCCCCATCCCCTCCCTGACGTGCTGAACACCAAGCTGCCGGCCATGAATTTAGACACGCCCCTCACCCTAGCCAAGGGGGATACCTGCCGCTGGAGCCTCTACAACTATGGCGATCGCCCCCTCAACATTGTTGCCTTTGCTTGGGATAGCAGTCAGGGCATTCTCCTGCTGCCGCTGCAAACGCACTCATGGCAGTTAGCGGTTGCGCCGGGCTTGAATATTCCCCTCTATACGTGGACGCTGAATCGCCCCTGCCAATGGTTGAAGGTCTTTATCATCAGCAGCCCCCGCCCCCTCACCCGTTTTAGCCAGCTCAGTGGCTCCCCCAGCCATTCCGAGCCATTGCCGATTTCGGGGGAAGATGGTCTTGCCTTGGTCTTGGCGCTACTGGCGGATCTCAGCAGTGAACCGGAGGGGACGGCATTTTGCTTAGACGTGCGGGAATGGTGTACTCAGGGCTTCACCCTGCGGGTGGTCTAGGCCAAGCGCCGTCGCAGAAGGGGCTGAATCAGCAGGCTCATCCCGATGGCCACAGCCAAGAGAACCAGCAGGGCATTGCTCAAGCTCAGGGATCCCCAGGGAGCCACCATCACCACATCGCCGAAGTGCCAATCAGAATGCAGATAGACATGGCGAATGGGTTCAATGGCCAAACTGAGGGGGTTGAGGCTAGCAATCCACTGCAACCAGCGGGGCATAAACGACAGGGGCACCAAGGCGGTACTGGCAAAGAGCAGGGGCAGGTTGATCACAAAAATGACGGCCAACAATTCAATGTGCCCCGGCAGGGCAAAGGTGAGACCCAGACTCAAAGCCGTCACCCCGAAGACCAGAGTCAGCACCGTGGCCAAGACAACCCCAATGCCTGCTAGATTCGGCAGCCCTGCTCCCAGCAGGACGCCCAAGCCGGCGATTGCCCCCACCTGAATCAAACTCAGGGTGGTGATAAACAACGCCGAGGCAAGGACAATCGAAAAGCGCGAGGCCAACGGCGCCACCAACAGCCGATTCAAAAAGCCAAACTCCCGGTCAAACATCACCGGCAACCCTGCATTGAGAGCACCGCTAAAGGCCGTAAAGACGATAATACCGGCGCAGAGAAACTGACCATAATTGATGCTCTCGCCAAAGAGACCCTGCGGCACATTCTGGAAAAGCGCCCCAAAGAGCACCAGCCAAATCAAGGGTTGAACCACCCCCGCCACCAAGGTTGAAGGACGCCGTTGCAGTTGGATAAACAGGCGGCGGGTTAAAGCCAGCGTTTCCTGAACAAATTCACGGGAGAAAATACCGGAACCAGCCGTCGTTGCAGCACTCGTCATAGCCCACTCCAAGATCAGATCTGCCTTCTAGGGTAGCAAGGCCGCTAAACCTTGACAGTGCCTTTCTTTTCGCTTTTTTTCGGTTTTGGCGGTGCCACCTGCATTGCCCAGTTGCGCGTCAGGATCATGCGGGGGTGAATTAAACGATGCTGATCCACAAGCCACAATAGGGTGCGATCGCACACCCGCCACACCGCCTCCTGTAAATTTTGCCGTGCCACCCTGCGCAATTCCTCTAGCTCCACCGTTTGGCCTCGCCCCGGCTCTAAGCTATCCGCCAGAAACACCACACAACTTAGGGCATCCATGCCCGGCCGACCCAAGGTATGGTTGGCTACGGCCGCGAGGACTTGCTCATCGGTAACGCCGAATTGCTGCCGGGCTACCAAGGCACTGACATCGGCATGGAGCAGGTGGGGGTCTGCTTTATCCACGTCTGTAAGGGGTAGCCCCGCCTCTTGGGCCATGCTTAACAGGCGCTCTGGGGAAAAATACTTCGCCAAATCATGCAGCAAGCCAGCCCAAGCAGCGCGATCCACATCTAGGCCGTGGTGCAGGGCTAGTTCTGCCGCCATCGTTTCCACCCGCAGGATATGTTGCACTCGTGGTGCAGGGACATTCTCCGTCAGCCACGCCAAAACCTGCTGGCGATCGCACAGGGATTCCTTAGCATTAGTTGTCACAAGCGGGGTCATAGCCAAAGCCACAGCAGGGATGATGAAGTGCTACCCTTGTATCATAACCAAAGCTCTTTTCACAAGGTTGGGGAACCCTCAAGACAGTCAAAACTACTGTAGAGCAGGACAAGCTTTCTCCTTACCTATGCATCCCATATTTTAGGAAAGAGCTATAAGCTTTTTGTCCAACTTCCGTAATTTCACGGATAGGGTGAGGCAAAGAAAAAAGAGTATTGTAAAACTACGGAGTCGTCCTGTGGAAGTTATTCAATCATGCTGGCGGTGGGAGCATCTTCCTTGAGGCTTGGACTTAAAACTATGATTGCAGTTTCCATAAAAGCTCCTCACCCTTCCCTGTCTGTTGAACGTGCTGTTCATTCCCTTGGCTGCCTATGAGTTACTGCCTCAATCCGAACTGTGTCAAGCCAGAGAACCCTGACGGCTTAGACTTTTGCCAAGCTTGTGGCAGCAAACTTTTACTCAATGATCAGTATCGGGCAATTAAAGTACTCGGTCGAGGGGGGTTTGGGACGACTTATCTTGCCATTGACACGAAATTACCCGGCAATCCCACTTGTGTGATTAAACAATTGCGGCCAGCCGCCACTGCACCCCATATCTTGGCCATGGCACGGGAACTCTTTTTGCGGGAAGCAACCACCCTGGGCAAAGTCGGCAACCATCCCCAGCTGCCGCGCCTCCTCGGCTACTTTGAAAATGGAGACGAATTTTATTTAGTCCAAGAATATGTGGGTGGTCTAACCCTCCAACAGGAGGTCAAGCGCTTTGGGCCTAAGAGCGAAGACGAGGTAAAGGAGGTCTTGCAGGAAGTGCTCCCTATCCTCGATTACCTCCACAAAAATGGGGTGATCCACCGCGATATTAAGCCCGCCAACTTGATCCGCCGTGATATTGACAACAAGCTAGTACTCATTGACTTTGGGGCGGTCAAGGACAAGGTGACCCAAGCAATGTTGGACAATGCACCGGAGCTATCTACATTTACCAGCTTTGCCGTGGGCACACCCATGTATGCACCGCCGGAACAAATGGCCATGCGTCCCGTCTATGCCAGCGATATTTACGCCCTTGGCGTCACCTGTGTTTATCTCCTCACCGGTAAATCACCCAAGGAGATTGAACGGGATCCACAGACGGGGGAATGGCATTGGAAGCGGTATGTCAAAAATATCTCCCCTCAGTTTGCTGCGCTCCTTGACAAAATGATGGAGGATGCGGTTAAAAACCGCTACCAAAATGCGATGGATGTCTTGGCAGATTTACAACTCTTGGCATCTGGGCAAACCTCTACTGTAGCTGCCCCTAGCATTTCCGCACAGCCCCCAGAAGATGACGATCTCAGTAACGCCCTTGCCGCACCGCCCAGTCAAGGCAGACCTCGGATGCCAAAGACAACTCAGCGCTCTAGCTATGCTTCCTCTGTAAGCCAAAATGCCCAAGCAGCTCGCGTGCGCCAATCGCGGATGACTAGAACTCAACTGGGTGGACCGCCCGTTGTCGGCACAGGCCCTGGGCAGCATCTGCGTGCTAAAGTCACTCCCCGAATGACGGCAACGCAAGTTCTGACAGCCTACAAACGGGGAGAGCGGGATTTTGCGGATGTAGATCTCTCTAACGTTGTACTCCGCAATGCCGATCTGTCGGGGGCAAATTTTGCCAATGCCAATTTCACCAATGCCGATTTGAAGGGCTGTATCCTTGCCAATGCCGTTTTACGGGAAGCCAATTTTCAAGGTGCCAACCTCAGTGACGCCAATTTTTGCGGCGCCTATTTGGTGCAAGCTAACTTTGCAAAGGCAAATTTAAGGGGAGCCAAATTTTTGGATGCCTCGATCTCAGGCGCTAACTTTAGCGGTGCCGATATTTGTGGGGCAGACTTTAGTATCGTTTCGGGGATGGTTCAAGGTCAGCTTGACAATACGAAAAAGAATTGGTTTACAAAATTACCCAAATAGAGGAGCATTCCCTCAGCCAAGGGATAGCTGCCTGAAGTTCCCATCAGGCATGGAACCTAATCGACCTTTCTACGTTGAGGGTGCAGCAAAGAGGCACGGCAAGAAACGGATTGATCCCACTCAAATCTAACGCTTAAAACTGATGTTATCTCACTTGCGACCCAAGATTTGATTTATAGCCAACCATCCCCCCTTTATTTGCACGACAGCAAAACAGGGAGAGGCGGCTGGAGATGAGCGCAGAGGTGTTCAACCTATCATAGCTGTAGATAATACGACAGTTCTGCCATGATCACGCTTCACCTCCATCCCACCCTCCAGCTCACCGATGAGGTATTCGAGCAACTCTGCCACCAAAACCCCGACCTGCGGCTTGAACGTAGTGCCCAAGGAGAACTAATTGCCATGGCTCCAGCAGGAAGTGAGACTGGATACCGCAATGCTGACCTGCTTGGCCAGCTGTGGCAGTGGAATCGTCAAATGCAGCTTGGCGTGGTCTTCGATTCCTCGGCAGGTTTTACCCTTCCCAACGGTGCCATCCGCTCTCCCGATGCTGCTTGGGTGGCCAAAAGCCGCTGGGAACGTCTCACCCCGGCGCAACGCCGCCAATTTGCTCCCCTTTGTCCCGACTTTGTGCTGGAACTCAAATCTCCTGCCGACGACTTGGCGACTCTCCAAGCCAAGCTGCAGGAGTACATGGACAACGGTGCCCAACTGGGCTGGCTGATCGATCCTGAGGCTCGGCAAGTGTATTGCTACCGACCCGAACAGGCGGTGCAGAGGATAGACCACCCAGCAGTCCTCTCCGCGGATCCTGTCCTTCCCAACTTTGTCATGGACTTGGGGTTAATTTGGGGTTAGAGACGCCGACAGCCCTGCCACAGGTCGGAGCAAAACTCCGACAATTAGGACGTGAAGCACTTCTCGGAATCGCACCCTGCCGGGCCTGCTTCCATGAGGGGTTGGGTATAGCGGGAGAGGGCTTCGTAAAAATCATTGACCCGCCTGCGCCGAGCCACCGCGGCCACTTCCTGCTCGTACCGTTCTTTGCTAATGGGTTCAAAGGGTAAACGGGGGAAGGTTTCATGGGCATCAAAACGGGCCAAAAGGGCAGCGGAGATGTATCCCCGATCCGCTTGAATCGCTTGGTAAATGGCAGTCGCAAGGGGTTCTATTTCATGTTCTCGTAGCTCAATGGTGGCACTGGTGTTGTGGGTGGTGTAGTGCTGCTGCACCTGCATATAGAAGTCAAACTGCGCCAAGGCGGAAAAGCGGCTGATGTCAATCGTATCTGCCCCCGCCAGATCGGCCCAAGAGACGGCCACGGGAATTTCCACCAGCCACTCGGTACAGCGGGGATCGAAGGGGTCATCTAGAAGTTTGCCGGTTTCATCTTTATCGGACTGAGAGGGGATGATGTTGTAGCCAAAGTCATAGCAGGCCATGGCCACCGGATCCCCCTTGCGGAACGTAATCCGCCGGATAAAGCGCTGGGCTTTGGGGGGATGCCAACCGGGGGAGGCACCCGTCAGCAGGGATTTGGTGCCGGAGGGTTGAACCGTGGTACAGCGATTCGGACGTTTTAGGCCGTGGCGATCGCAATACTCCCAGACAGTCTCGTGGACAATTTGCCGCCAGCGTTGCAGGAAAGCGGCTTCTTGGGCTTTGAATTCTCGCCCTTGAGCCGTATCGGGTCGGCCTGCTGCCCACCATTCCAGCCAAGGCACGCCAAAGGCATGAACGCAGAAGTCAAATAGGCCGGTAAAGCTGACGCCGACAATGGGATCGACATCGCGGGAGTATTGGTAGCGCTCCACAACAAAGCGATGGTTCAACAGCGCCGCCACGGAGAGGGCACCGGCTTTGAAGGCCTTTTCCTGCGTTAGTGTATCCGCCGGATCAATGCGATTGAGGTGGATTTCCGCAAGGTTGCAGTGGAAGTCACTGCCGATAATTTCGCCACAGGGATTGAGGCCATACCGACCTAGGCGGTGAGCCAGCTCCCGCCGATCCATGGCCGGGGAGAGTTGCTGCAAAAAGGCCTCCCCCTGTTGATTTTCGTAAGCCCGCAGAAAGGCCTGCTTGAGATCCGCAGTGGTAAGAAGATCCACATTGGCGCGGGCTACCGCCTCCCCGGCCCATTGAATGGCGCCTTCGCCTGAATAGAACTGGCTGCGCACGGCATTGATGCACTCTTCCAGACTAGGCTTGGTGTGAAAAACCCGCGTATGATTGGCCATGCGCAGGGCATCCCGCTTGGGATCAATTCGCCAATTGCCTTGTTCATCCTGCTGCCAGAGATTTTGCTTGGCTTGGGCAAAGGCCTCATCATCGCTGGCTCCCTGACGCATCCCCGCCGATCGCCTGACATTGCCCGCCACAACCACAACGGCGGCCTCATCAATCAGCAGACAGCACTCCACCGAAGTCAGCCGGCGCCCCACTGCCCCGTTTAAGAGGGCGGCACAGCGATGGTAAAGGTCGGGGAGTTTCACCGGATTGGCCACCCCCCCAAAGCCCTTGAGTCGCTCCCCGGTGGGACGGACATCACTAATATCAATTGTCACCTGAACCACACCCCCGAGGTGCGGATTGCTGGCCAGTTCAAGCAGGGTTTGGTACGACTTCACCCAGCCTTGGCGGCTGTCCCCCACTTTGATGCGGCAGGTTTGCCCCCTCAGGGTCACGGTGGTTTGCTCTTGCCGCGCTTCCTTGGGGGTTTGGCCAATGTGACCCACAACCGTCACCTCAAGGCGATTGCAAATCGGCGGCAACTGGGAGATGTATTTCTGCTCAAGAATGGCGCCCGTGCCACAGCCCTGCATGGCCAAGTCCATCATCAGGCCAAAGGAGTCCCAATCCACCACATTGGTGCTGGTGCAGTTGTAGGCGCCGGAATAGTTCTCGGGTCGGCGCACCCAATCGGTTCCTCCCACCCATAGCCACCGGCCGGAGGGCAGAGCCTTCAAGTCCTGCTGCATTTCCCTGAGAAGGGCGACTTCTGCTGCGGTGAGGTGTCCCACTTCCTGCAGCCCTTGGAGGGTGCGATCGCACACCTGTGACCAACTTTCCCGCTCCCCCGCTTCGTTTTGGCGGCTGTAGGTGCGATAGAACACGGGATAGGCGGTGGGGGCACTCTCAGGAAATGTACGCTGGGGGCGGGGCGGATTTTGCACCATAGAAGGCAGACTCAGTGGCGAATACTAGATGTAGTGTACCGAAGCGACTTATAGGGGTCAATAAGCACTACCCCTAGAGGATGCTTGAATTTCCCTGCCACGGTGGGAGGGAGATGCTAAAATAGCAGAAGTTTTTGCTTTGAGTTCAGAGTCAATGGTGGCTGCTCCCCCCACATCCTTCGCTACCGATGCCTTTGACCAAGTGGTGATGACCACCTATAGTCGTTTTCCGATTAGCTTGGTGCGGGGGCAGGGCTGCTGCGTTTGGGATGATCAAGGCCGCAGCTATCTGGACTTTGTGGCGGGAATTGCCACCTGTACCCTTGGCCATGCCCATCCGGCCTTGGTGGAGACGGTGAGCCGCCAGATGCAGCTGCTGCACCATGTCTCGAATCTGTACTACATTCCCCAGCAGGGGGCACTGGCACAGTGGTTGGTGGCGCACTCCTGTGGCGATCGCGTCTTTTTCTGCAATTCTGGTGCTGAAGCCAACGAAGCTGCCATTAAACTGGCACGCAAATATGCCCATACCGTGCGCCACATTGCTCACCCCATTATCATTACGGCACAGGCCAGCTTCCACGGACGCACCCTCGCTACGATTACCGCCACGGGTCAGCCGAAGTACCAGCAGCACTTTGACCCCTTAGTGCCGGGCTTTGCCTATGTGCCCTACAACGATTTTGCTGCCCTAGAAGCTTTGGTGGCCTCGCTAGATCAACCCGAACCCCAAGTGGCAGCGATTCTCTTGGAGCCTTTACAGGGAGAAGGGGGCGTGCGTCCCGGCGATCGCGCCTATTTTGAACAGGTGCGCCGGCTTTGCACCGAAAAAGGGATTCTCCTGATTTTTGATGAAGTTCAAGTGGGCATGGGTCGCACAGGGTCACTGTGGGGCTATGAAACCCTTGGGGTTGAACCCGATATTTTTACCGCCGCTAAAGGCCTTGGCGGGGGGATTCCCATTGGAGCTATGATTGCCAAAGCGTTCTGTGCCGTCTTTCAGCCGGGGGATCATGCCAGTACCTTTGGCGGCAACCCCTTGGCTACGGCAGCGGCGCTCACCGTTTGCGAAACCTTGGAAAAAGAACATCTTCTTGAAAATGTGCGCGATCGCGGGCAGCAACTGCGGACAGGACTGCGGGAACTCCAGGCGGCCTATCCCCACCTCATTGCCGAAGTGCGGGGCTGGGGACTGATCAACGGTCTGGAATTGCAACCCGATACGCCTTTCACCGCGGTGGAGGTGGTCAAAGCTGCCATGGCTGAGGGGCTATTACTGGTGCCGGCAGGATCAAAAGTGGTGCGCTTTGTTCCCCCGCTGATCGTCAGTGCCGCGGAGATTGCGATGGCGTTAGGAGCGCTGAGCCGCGCCTTTGCCCACCTCGCAGCCTAAAGAACATCCTTGCGCTTTTGCAAGACGCCCACCAGCCCTATCATGAGGGCAATGATGCCCCCTAGTCGCAGGTTGTTGGCGGTAACATTGGCGTTAAACGTGTGCCCTTGCAGACTCCAAAAGCGATCAATGAGGGCCTCACCGCTGGCGATCGCCCGCCCCCGCTGCTCTTTCCATTGGGCAAACCGTTCTTGCCAGCGCGCCATGGCTGCCTGATAGGCTTTGACCCGCCGATTGTAGGCTTCGAGGCGATCGCGATAGGCTTGATCAAACTCTAAGACCGACTTGGGCAGGGGTGGCGGCTCGCCGGGTTCAGGGGGACGGGGGGGTTCCAGTTCATCCACAGCGGGGTGGTATTCCTTGCGCACGCCGGGAAAGCGGCAGCGGTGAAAAAGGTTCTCGTCAAAGCAGGGGCAGCGGGCGAGGGCTTCACGACTGAGTTTCGCCCGTGCAGATTGGGATTGCTGCCAGCAGGCATCCCGCGCCACGTCTTGACCAAACCCCAACAGAGACACCACATTGGCGTAGCCCCAGCGGGTCAGGGTTAGATCGCTGAGGAAGTTCCCCACTCTGCCTAAGTCCTGGAGGGGAATAATCGCGCCGGCAAACGTAATTTGGGGCACCAGAAAGAGGATTGTCAGCAGTGGCGCCACCGTTTGGGTAGGGGAGAGGGCAGAGACCAACAACCCCATGCCCATGCCGCCAAAGGTCATCAGGAACAGGGTGAGAAACAGGCCGGCGATCGCCCCCATGCCGAGGCTAAGCTCAATTGCCAAAAACTTCATCCCCAGGAAAATCCCGGCTTGGTAGAGGGCCAACACCACCGCCGCTCCCAGCTTTGAGAAAATATAGGGCCACAGTCCCAGCCCCACCATCCGCTCACGGCGATAGATCTCCCCTTCCTTGACAATCTCGCGCATCATGGCTAGGCTGCCCACCATCACCGCAATCAGGACGGTGACAAAGGCCATCGTAAATGCCTGCCCCGCATCCCCTTGCGCGGCATCGAGAATCGTGGGCTTCCAGAGGACAAAATCCAATGCCCCCAAAATCGGTGCCAAGGAGAGCATCAGAAGGAGCGCCGTTCGATCCTGCCGCAGAATGGCTAAGTTTCGCTGCGTAAGGATCCACCACTGCCGCCACGGGGCCACTTGCGGAATTGCGGTGCTTGGGCGTTGGGGCTGCACCTGCCGGGTTGCCGCCGTATCCACATTGAGGGGACGTTGCCGCTCCACCACATAGGTTTGGTACAGGTGGGATTGGCGATAGCGCTGCTGCCATAGGGCCGGGTTGGGTTCGCTCTCAATCTTGAGGTAAATCTCATCAAAATCTTGGACATCAAAGTAACTCAGGGCCTGATCCGGTGGCCCAAAGTAGGCAAGATGGCCGCCCCGTGCCAGAAATACCACCAAGTCACAAAGCATCACGTTTTTGGTGGCATGGGTAATGAGTAAAATGGTTCGCCCCTGATCCGCCAACTGGCGCAACAGCCGCATCATTTGGGTTTCCGTGCCCGGATCCAAGCCAGAGGTGGCCTCATCCAAGAAAAATAAACTGGGGCGGGTGAGCAATTCCACACCAATGGACACCCGTTTGCGCTGACCGCCGCTGAGGTGTTTGACCAAGACATGGCGGCGCTCCGTCAACTCCAATTCCGCAAGCACCCGGTTCACCTGTTCCTGCCGTTCTCGGTCACTTAAATCGGCCGGTAGGCGCAGGCGTGCCGCATAGTCCAAGGCTTGAGCTACGGTCAGCTCGCTGTGGATAATGTCATCCTGAGGCACATAGCCAATTTGGGTGCGGTAGCTGGCAAAGTAGCGGTACAGATCATAGCCGTTGACCAAGACAGTCCCCTTGGTGGCGGGACGAAAGCCGTTTAGGGCATCGAGGAGGGTAGATTTACCGGCCCCACTGCCGCCCACAATGGCGACAAACTCACGGGGCAAAATTGACAGGGAAATGTCTTGAAGGAGCGGTGCGCCCTTAGCGGTGGTTTTGCTCAGGTGGATGGCATCAAGGCGCAGGTTACCACTGTCGTTGCGGGGAACAATGGTTTCATCGGGGGTAAACAGCGAACTGTAGGGGCCAATACGCACCAAAGCCCCCGGGGCGAGGGGCACAGGTTTACGGGGTTCAAGGCGGCAGTTGTTGATGAAGGTGCCGTTGGCAGACTCGAGATCCACAATGTACCACTGCCCCTCCTGAAGGTAGAGGCGGGCGTGAAACCGCGAGACCACCGGATGATCCAACACCAGATCGTTGCTGGGGTCGCGCCCAATGCAAATCTGCCGGCGATCGCGCAGCTGGAGGGGGCGCGTTTGCTCAACAACCTGCGTAGCGGGCATCAACAAATACGTAAGGCGCAGGGATTCCCCCACGTGGATCACATCCCCCGGCGCCAAGGTATGTTCGCGAATTGTTGTCCCTCGCCAGTGCAGACCGTTTTTGCTGCCAAGGTCAATGATTTTGTAGCGATCGCCCACCCGCACCAGCTTGGCATGGTGAAAGGACACAAAGGGATGGTCAACGGTAATATCTGCCTGCGGATCCCGACCGAGAACCAGTTCCTCCTTCAAGAGCGGAAACTCCTGCAACCATTGGGGGGTTGCCACCTGCAAAATCGGCGTACCGGCAGCCCCCATCACCACCGTGCCCGGCAGTTCCGTTGTTGCCCTGCCCTCGGGATCGAAAATGGCTTGAAAATCCCCGATTTGCAGGCGATCGCCGGCCTTTAGAGCCACTGGCGTCCGGGGGCGGAGCTTCCTGCCGTTCAAAAAGGTGCCGCCGGCACTCCCCAGATCCGCCACTTGGTAACCCCTATCCGTGGGAATAATCAGGGCATGGTGGCGGGAAATCCCCTCACCCACCAGAATCACTTGGCTTTGGGGATCGGTACCGATGAGCAGGCGATCGCGCCCCAGTTGAATTTGTTGTCGTGAGCCGTCAGCCGCCAAAAGCTCAAGAATGGGCACAGCCATAGCGCTTACTTACGAAGTTCCCCTTTATTGTGTCACCGCAGCCCCAATAAGAATTTTCTATTATGGGAACAAGAAAACAACCTAAAGTATTAGCCACTACGAAGGCGTGGGTATTAAATTTGCTAGATTAGCAGTTAACTTCTTCAGGAATTGCCCCGCCGTCGCCCTTTTGCGCCCATTCTTCCAGAGAGGCCGAACAAGTTTGGTAACTTCGCTGTTGTTGTGGGGATGGATCCATGGGAGTGCACGTGGAAATTATTGAAAGTAACCCCCACCTGCGTTCCCTCCTTGGCTGGCACCTCCAGCAAGTGGGGCATGTTGTCCATCTTGCCGGTGGCTCTCAACAGGGGCAGGAAGTGTTTCAACTGCGGCATCCGGATTTAGTGGTTCTCGATCTGGACTTGCAGGAGGGCAATGGCTTGGAGTTGTGTCGCTGGCTCCACCATCAACGCACGGCTTTCATCTTGGCGCTTTCTGCCCAGCAGGAGGAAGCGGCGGTGGTGAGGGCGCTGCGGGCAGGTGCCGATGATTACTTGGCCAAACCCTTTGGAATGCAGGAGTTTCTTGCCCGTGTTGAGGTCTTGGCACGGCGATCGCGCCCCTGTTTACCCAGTGTCTTGAACTTAGGGGAGTTACAGGTGAATTTGGTGCAGCGGCGGGTCGTGGTGCGGGATGTGCCGGTAGATCTAACGCCCCAGGAATTTAGCTTGCTCTACGTTCTCACCCAAATGGGGGGCATTCCCTTAAGTCGTCAGGAGTTACTACGCCGAGCCTGGCCGGAGAGCATAGACAATCCCCGCACCGTGGATACCCATATCTTGTCTTTGCGCAAAAAAATCGAAGTGGATCCCCAGCAGCCGCGCCTGATTCAAACCGTGCGCAATGTGGGTTATCGGCTGCACCTTGAGCCACCCAACGGTCGCTCTCACCAGAATGAGAAACTCTATCCCTCCCCCTCGCGATTGCCTGCGGCACGCTGAAAGCTATTGCCTACGGCACGCTGCGCGATCGCTCCATCACGTCTTGGCCTAGACTCGGTCAAGTCTGCTTAAATGTTTCTGCATGAGCGACCCCTTTGCATGGCTAGAACCCGCCCTTGAAACCCTCCGGCGCGCCCATTGGTATCGCCAGCCCACCCCAAGTGGTGCCCCCGGAGCCATCGTCACCGTTGGCGAACCACCCCGCCCCTTGATTAACTTTTGCAGCAATGATTATCTGGGGCTGGCAAACCATCCCAAGGTGAAAGCAGCGGCCATCCAGGCCATCGAACAGTGGGGCACCGGCGCCACCGGCTCTCGCCTCTTGAGTGGTCAACGGCTGCTGCATCGGCAACTTGAGGGGGCGATCGCCCGCTGGAAAGGCACAGAAGCAGCCTTGGTCTTTAGTTCCGGTACTGCCGCCAATCTCGGCACCATTGCCGCCCTGGTGGATCAGCGGGACTTGGTGCTCGGGGATGCCTACAACCACGCCTGCCTCAAAAAAGCTGCCCGCCTTACCCATGCCACCTTCTATGAGTATCCCCACAACGATGTCGCTGCCCTTGCCCAGCTCCTAGACACCCATCGCTCCCAATATCGCCGCTGTCTGATCCTCACCGATGGGGTCTTCAGTATGGATGGGGATGTCGCCCCCTTAGGGGAGATAGTGGCGCTGGCCGAGACCCATAGCGCAATGGTGCTGATAGACGATGCCCATGGCACAGGCGTGTTGGGAGCCCATGGTGCCGGTACCCTAGCCGCCTTGGGGCAATCCAGCCCAACCGTCATTCAAATGGGAACCCTCAGCAAGGCTCTCGGTAGTTTAGGAGGATACATCGCAGGTTCTCAGGCTCTGATCACCTACTTGCAACACCGTGCCAGCACATGGATCTATAGCACCGGCCTCTCCCCCCCCGACACGGCTGCTGCCCTAGCTGCCCTTGACCAACTCCAAACAGACCCTTCCCTTCGCCTAGCCCTCCAAGAGCGGATTCATCAACTGGAAAAGGGACTCCAGCAATTGGGCTGCCCGCTGTTGCCCCGTCCCCTGCCGACCCCGATCTTTTGTCTGCCTGCTCCCGATCCCGCCACCGTCCTCCAATGGGGGGAGAAACTCCAAGAGGCCGGATGCTGGGTGGCAGCGGTACGGCCCCCGACCGTGCCCTTTAGTCGTCTGCGCATCACCCTCAGAGCCGATCATACCCCTGAGCACATTGATCAATTACTGGCAGCCTTGGCTGCACTCCTAAAGTGCTGTTAAGAAGAGCGGACAACTGCCCTTGGTTTCGCCTAGGCTGTAGATAGTTCCGTGAAATCGGCAAACTGTGCCAAGGAGTGAGCCATGATAACCATCTGGGTAAGTGAGCAACTGGATCCCTCCGGTCTGCTGTATGCCTGTATTGCCTGTCGAGATGAAGCGCAGGCAAGGGAATGCGTGCAGTCCTTTGAAAAAAACTTGACGACAGAACAAAAAGCGGCCGGCTGGCAAGTGCGCCTGCGTACCGTGACCTCTTGGGATGAGGTGCCCAGTACTGCCCTCAAGCTCTGCTAATCTTTTGTCTCAGCCTTGCATAAGAATCTTGTTAGAGCGATTAAGGCAGTAGAGACGTTGCTCTCCCCGCACCTTTGTTATCATGGGTGCGATGTGCTCATCATCTCTTTTCCTTTGGAGGATGCCGCAGAATGGAGTTTGAAGCCCTGTTACTTGGTTTAGAACCACTCACCGTGCTTGCCCTTGGGGTTGGTGCTGTTGCTGTTGCCCCTGTGGTGGGTGCCGTTGACTCAATGACCGGTCACAACTTGGCAGAGCAAGCTCGCAATGCGGCAAAATCAGGCTTGATGTGGGCGTTTGAAGCCTATGAAAAGGCACAGACTGCCGTTGCCGAAGCCAGTGAGTCTTTTCAAGACTTGGTTGCCGAAGCCCGCGCAGAAATGATGGAGCAAAAAGCAGCGAAGGCTGCCGCACCTGAGGAACCCCGCGAAGTAACGATCAGCTAAGTTTTGCTATCGGTGTCTGATTGCAATACCTTTGGGGTAGTTTTGCTGCCCCATCTTTTAGTCAATTAGCGACCAGCGGGTGGAAAATAGATCATAGGAAAGACGCAACGGCGAATGATCTCGCCAGCAAAGCTGGGAATTGATAGCTCCCAAATTTTACCGACAGAACCAGAAGAAACCGCAATCCCATAGATATCGCGATCGTGGGCAGCCAGTTGCACTTCAACAACAGGGCTACCAAAGCGAATCTCCGTTTCAACGTTGAGGCCGTAGCCTGTGAATTCCTGCTTCAGTTCGGCCAGAATTTTTTCAGCCTTTGGACGTTGCTCGGCAACGCCCAGTTCCCCTTTGCCCGCATCGCTGATAATCCAACAAAAGGTCAGGGCAGCAATACCGGTTTGATCGGGCTTTTTCAAGCCTTCTCGCAGTTGTTGGACAAGGTGTTGGGCAGAGGGGCTGTGGTCGTAGGGCACCAGTAAGTGGCGAAAGAGATTTTGACAGCGGAGATTCAATTCTGCGGTTGTCATCACCCACAACATTTGCGGGCGCATGATCATGAGGGGCACTTTAATCCGTTGCAGCACCTCAATGGTTGTACTGCCAAAGAGCTTCTCATCCAATAGATTGCGAATGGGGCGGCTGACCAGCACCAAGTCAATCTGGTGCTTTTCAACGGTGTCTAGAATGGCATCGGCGGGGCGGCGGTTTTCGATGATCACCTCTGCTTTGAGATCGGCAGGAATACTCGCCGGCTCAATTTGGAGTAACTCCCTTGCCTGTTGCAGCTTTTCCTCCCGCAGCCGAGGCTTATCGCCATCCTCGTCAATGGGGCGGGCATGGAAAAAGAGCAATTTACGAGCACCCGCTGTTTTCAGTGCCTCAAGGTAGTGGGTGAGTTTGGGGAGGCCATCATGGAGATCTGTTGGAATCAATATGTTCTTGAACATGCCGGTGCTCCCCAATATTCAGAACCCTAATTGCAGATTAGCCTAGGAAGGGGGACGTGCGCTACTAGAAATTTATTGTACGGCAAGAAGATATTGTTTGAGGTCGAGATCATGATTCTGCCTCTCTCTGGAATTCCAAGGCTACATTTACCAAGCACCTACCAAGGGCTGCGCTGTTTGTGAGGGCAACTTTTCGGAAAACCCCATCGTCAAGTTCAGTGGAAGTCACTAGAATAAGGATGGATACAAGATCATCATTTAATTCAACAATGTATCCACTACTACTAAATCTCTCTGAAGTAAGGAGATAGTCTATCGTGATGCGATTTTCATTGAGATTTCTCTGGGATATCGCGCCTCGCTAAGGGCGATTCAAAGTAAATCAGGATGACTTTTTCCTATAAAATGCAGCGATAAATTTACCCTTCTTAGGATATTGTTTTAACGGATTGAAATTGCCTTCTTAAGTAAGGCGAAGAAGGAGGTTTCTCGCTGCCAACTTCAATCATTGAGTTGAGGTGTTGAGTTGATGACGATTTTTGCGTTGGGGCAACGTCTGCTCCGCACAATTCTGTGGCCGGTTCGGCAATGGCTACAGCATCTGGAAGTGCACGATCGCCAGCTTGCCCATCGTCTATGCCGCTTGATCCCCGCCCAGTGTCCCTTTGAACGTGATATTGTGGTTGCCAAATGGCATATCCACATTCCGCCTCTGTGCCACCTGAATCCCCTTTATGAGGAGCTGATGCTATTGCGCTATCGCGCCCTCTGCTACTTGGTGGATGAGTGCCATGAGGATATTAGTGCCTACTGTTAGGATTTAGGGGGTGCGCTGGTGTGGCGATCGCTCGCCTCCTTGCTCTTTCAACAGCCCTGTCCCTGTTGTGGTCGGAAGACTTCCCAAGTGATCTGTGGGGATTGTCAACGACGTTTAAGGTCATGGGAAGTCCGCCAACGCCAACGCTACTGGCGAGGGAGTCTCCCCCTGTTTCCTTGGGGATACTATCAGCAAGACCTGAAGCGGGCGATCGCCACCATGAAATACAACAACCACCCCGAACTAGGTGATCTCTTTGGCCAATGGCTCGCCCGCAGTTGGTTAGAAGCCAAGATGGCGCAGCACCTCCCTTTGCAGGTTGTGCCCATTCCCCTGCATCGCGAGAAATTAAAACGCCGGGGCTTCAATCAAGCGGCGCGTATTGCCGAGGGGTTTTGTCGTGCTCTTGAAGTGCCCTTTGCTCCTGAGGGATTAATCCGACAACGCCCTACCCAGTCTATGTTTCAGCTTTCACTCACAGAACGTCAAGCCAATCTTGAAAATGCCTTTCGCCTTGGGCAGGGTCTCCAACGACAGCGCTGGCTCCTCCTATGTGATGACATCTATACGACGGGGACAACGGCATGCAGCGCCGCTGGCGTATTACGGGAGGCGGGATACAAGGTGTTGGGGATCATCACCGTGGCCGTGGGCATTCCTGATCAACTTGCCGATTCCGTCGTGAAGGCAACCAGCATCAAGGCTTCCGTCCACTCGACAACTGCTCCGTAGGTATCCCCCGTGTGTCCCCCCAACTGCTGTTGCAACCATGCGGGGATCAAGAGGATCAGGAGCAATCCAAAAAGGAACTGCCCTAGGGAGACAGGTAGCAGGAAAATAAGTAGTAACACCAGCAAACCGCTTGGCCAAAAATCGCGGGGAAAGCAACCACTAGCCTTGTGAATTTGACCCGTCCCTTGGGGTTTCAAATAGGGATAGCGGGCGATCGCCCACACTTGAGCAAGGCGCCCCAGCACCAATACCCACACCAGAGCACTGTTTCTTTCTAGGCCGCTGAGGGCTGTCGCCTTCAAGAGCAAAATTATTATCGCCGCCATGACGCCAAAAGCCCCCACTCGGCTATCCGCCATCACCTCAAGGCGCCGCCGGGGATCTTGGACCGCTAAGCCATCAGCAGTGTCCATGGCACCATCCAAGTGCAATCCCCCCGTTAAGCCTAGCCACAGAGCCACAACTCCAACACCGGCCACGAGGGGTGGAACGCGCAAAAATTGCAGCACCCCCTGTGCTCCCCAGAGCATTCCCCCCAACAACAGCCCTACCCAAGGACACCACTTGGCTGCTCCCGCCAACTGCATCGGCCAACGAGGGGGAAGGGGCAAGCAGGTATAGAAGGCGATCGCCCCCAGCCATTCCTGCCACAGGGTCTTCATGGGCGAGTTTGAATTTGCGCCACCGTGCGCTGTTGGGGTTGCAGCAAGCGAGCCACCCGCTGGATATCGCTAGGAGTCATGTCGTCAATTGCTTCCAAACGGGCAAAGAGTTGCTGCCAGCCGCCCCCTTTGACGGCATACTCTGCCAACAGTTTGGCCATGCCCTCATTAGACATCAGGTTTTGCAGCAACTCCATCCGCAGTTGAGTTTTCACCCGCTCTAGTTCTGCTGCGGTTACAGGCGTGGTTTGCAGTGCCTTGAGTTCTTGGGCAATGCCGGCGGCAAGGGCAGCCGTTGTTTGACCCGGTGCCGGCGCCCCATAGATGAGAAAGCGATTGGGGTATTTATTGCCGGGGAAGCCGACGGAAGCTTGAACATTGAGGGCAACTTTTTGCTCAAGAACAAGAGAACGGTAGAGACGGGAGGTGCGACCGCCACTGAGGATACGTGCCAAAATTTCATAGGTGAGATAGGTGGGATCCTTGAGAGGGGGGCAGGCATAGGCCTCGATATAAAGGGGTTGGCTGGCCAATTTGAGGGTAATCTGCCGAGGTTCCGTTTGGGGCCGCTCCGCGGGAATGACCGTACTCTTGCCCGCCCCCTTGGAATAGCGACCAAAATAAACCCTGGCTAATTTCTTAACCTGTTGGGGATCGATGTCCCCCACCAGCACCATTGTCATTTTGTCGGGGGTGTAATACTCGCGAAAGAAGCGTTCCACATCGGCGCGGCGCGGGTTTTGAATATCCTCACGGTAGCCAATCACAGGTCGGCGGTAGGGATGCTGGCGAAAGGTGGTGGCCAAAAAGGCCTCAAAAAGTTGACCCGTGGGAGAATTTTCCGTGCGCAGTCGTCGCTCCTCAAGGATCACTTCTTTTTCTTGATAGAAATCGCGAAAGACGGGTTCCAAAAAGCGTTCCGACTCTAGGGACATCCACAGTTCCAATTTGTTCGCAGGAAAACTGTAAAAGTAACGGGTGGCATCGGCAGAGGTGGTTGCATTGAGACCCACGCCCCCGGCTTGTTGGACAATTTGGCCATATTGATTGCGAATCACGTAGCGATCGGCGGCCTGCTGCACAGCGGCAAATTCGGTGATCAATGCCTGACGTTGCCGCTCATCGGTGGTGGCTTGCAGTTGCTCAAAAAGGCGATCCAGTTGGGCAAGTTTCTCTTTTTCAGCGGCATAATCCGTCGTCCCAATGCGGCGGGTACCCTTAAAGGCCAAGTGTTCCAGATAGTGGGCCACCCCCGTTTGGCCTTCGGGTTCATCCACGCCCCCCACATCCACATAGGTGAGAAATGACACAATCGGCGCTTGGTGTTGCTCCATCACAATAAAGTGCATCCCATTGTCAAGATAAAATTCACTAATTTGATCCATGGCACGGTCAATGTAGGGGCGAATCGTTTCGGCATCCGCCGGCCAGCAGAGGACGATCGCCCCCCAAAAAAGGCAGAGGAGGATTTGCCAGAAATGAACTTGCCAGTGGCGTTGCTGCATCAAACCGCTAGTTGGCCTCCAGCCAGTTGGCAGCAGCATAAATGTCCACCGCAAGGGGCACACTCAAGGGCACGGCTGTACTCATCGCTTCGGGAATGGTGGTTTGCAGTTGTTCCCATGCCTCAGGGGTCATTTCCAAGACCAATTCATCGTGAACTTGCAACAGCAGATGAACCTGATTTTGCGGCAACAGGGGAGCCAGTTTGACCATGGCACACTTGATAATATCGGCACTGGAGCCTTGAATGGGCGCATTGGCTGCCGCCCGCAAGAGGCCGCGCTCATAATTGCTCATCTTTAGTTTACTGGGATCCACATCGGCTAGGGCTTCCAAAGGCTTGCCCCGCAGGGCTTGCAGTTCGGGACTCTCAAAGGCAAAGTAGCGCCGCCGCCCCAAAATGGTTTCCACATAGCCTTGGCTGAGGGCAAGCC
Organism: Thermosynechococcus sp.; assembly: GCF_046299635.1. Lineage (GTDB taxonomy): Bacteria > Cyanobacteriota > Cyanobacteriia > Thermosynechococcales > Thermosynechococcaceae > Thermosynechococcus. The sequence goes on from NZ_JBKBHV010000010.1 coordinate 52,350, forward strand.
GCTCCATTTGGCGCAGATAGTCAAAGACCCGCGGATAGCGATTGTAAAACCGTTGAATAAACCCTTTGGCATCGGCCACACTCACCCCCGCCTCGCGGGCAAACCGCTGCGCTCCCATGCCGTAAATGACGCCAAAGTTAATAATCTTCCCCAGGCGCCGCTCAGTAGGACTAATATCTGTTTTTTCCAAGAGAAACTGCGCCGTGAGACGATGCACATCTTCCCCTTTGTGATAGGCCTCTAGGAGGGCAGGTTCTTGACTTAAATGGGCAAGGATGCGCAGCTCAATTTGCGAGTAATCGGCTGCCACCATCAACCAACCTGCCTCCGGAATAAAGGCGCGGCGGATTTGGCGGCTAAATTCGGTGCGAATGGGGATATTTTGCAGATTGGGATTGGAGGAGGAAAGACGCCCGGTGGCCGTCACGGCTTGGTTAAAGTCGGTGTGGATCCGACCGGTGTCCGCCCGAACCAGTGTCGGTAGCACGTCCACATAGGTGGATTTCAGCTTGGCAAGGGTGCGATGGCTCAAAATGAGATCAATCACCGGATGATCGCCCCGCAGTTTTTCGAGGGTGGCAGCGTCGGTAGAATAGCCCAGTTTCGTTTTATGGGTCTTTTTGGTATCCAGTCCCAGCTTGCCGAAGAGCAGTTCACTCAGCTGCTTGGGGGAGGCCAAGTTAAAGGGTTGCCCCACCACGTCCCATGCCTGTTGTTGTAATTGAGCCAATTGCCGGTTCAGCGCTTGGGAGAGTTGTTGCAGATAGTCCCTGTCAATGCGGATGCCGGTGGCTTCCATTTCCGCCAGAATCGGTTCGAGGGGCAGTTCCACCTCTCGGAGCAGTTGCCGCAGGCGGGGGGTCAGCTCGGCTTCTAGTTTCTCCTTGAGCAGATAGGTGGTGTGGACATCAAGGCCACAGTATTGAGCCACCGTGGCGGGCGGTAAATCGGCCAGGGTTTGGTTTTTGCCGACCAGACGATCGTAACTTTGCGCTTGCAGGGGCAAATAGCGCCGGCACAGATCCGGGAGGTTGTGGCCGGCTTCGGGGTTAATGACATAGCTGGCCAGCATTGTGTCAAACACCACGCCCCGCAATTGGATTCCCTGAAAGCGCAACACCAAGCGGTCGAATTTGGCATTCTGGAACACTTTGGGGTAGCGATCGCCCTCCAGAATCGGTCGCAAAGCGGCGAGGGTCTCTTTTAGGGGCAGGTTCTGACCCCCTTTGTGCCCCAAGGGCAGATAGGCCACCTGATCGGGCGCTGTGCCCCAACAACAGCCCAAGCCCACCAAGGCGGCATCGCGGGGGTTCAAGGCCGTGGTTTCCGTGTCCCATGCCACCGGATGATTGACATCCGTACAGGTTTCTAACTGCCCGATCAGCCATTGCAGTTGCGCTGGGGTTTCAATGAGGTGCACATTCAAAGGATCAGGCGTCTCCGTCGGTGCAAAAAACCAAGTGTCGTCTGCATCCGTCTCCAAAGCGGGTAGCCTCCCCCCCAAGCGCAGGTGCCAGTCCCGGAGGGGTTGCCTGAGGGCACGAAACTCCAACCGATCCAAGAGCTGATCCAACGTCGGCCAGTCAAAGGGACGCAGATGCAGTTCTTCTAGGGAGAGTTCCAAGGGCACATCGAGAACAATTTGAGCCAGCGTGCGGGAATGGCGGGCGTCAGTCTCCCCTTGGATCAGCTTTGTTCTCAGGCTGGGGGGCGTAATCTCGTTGATGTGGGCGTAAATGTCCTCCAAGGTGGGATATTGACGCAGTAACTGCACAGCGGTCTTGGGGCCAATGCCCTTGATCCCCGGAATACGATCGCTGGCATCGCCACAGAGGGCTTTATAGTCCACGAGTTGCTCTGGCCACACCCCCATTTTTTCCTTGACCTTGAGGGCATCAAAGGCCTCCAGACCCTGCTTGCGCTGGCCAAGTGTATTCCCCAGATACAAGACCTGGCCTTGACCTTGGCGATCAATCAACTGAAAAAGGTCGCGATCGCCGGTCACAATCGAAACCCGCCATCCTTGGGAACGCAGGCGATGGCTCACGGTACCGATCACATCATCCGCTTCATAGCCGGCCTGACTCAGCAAGGGCAGACGTAGTGCCCGCAGTACCGCCTGCAGATTGGCAATATCGGTAATAAAGTCCTCTGGGGTTTCCGCCCGCCCCGCCTTGTAGTTTTCATCAGCGGTGTGGCGAAATGTCGGCTCCCCCAAATCAAAGGCGATCGCTACATGATCCGCCTGCTGCTGATCCAAAATTTCCAGCAGCGTTTTGAGAAAGCCAAAACACACGCTGGTGGGAATCCCCGTGGAGGTGCGCAAGCCCCCCTCCCGTCCTTTACTAAAGGCGTAGTAGGCCCGAAAGGCTAAGGAATGGCCATCTATGAGCAAAAGATGAGGAGACGGCATGGGCGCAGACAGAGGAAACGGCAAGAGATAACTTTTCCATTATTCAAAAAATTCGGTCTAAAACCCCACCCCGGAAAATGGCGCTATGTCAGCGGCCAAAATCACGGCGTTTTTGGCAGAAGGGCAAAGCCACTAGCATGGCCAAGATAAGAACGCTTTGATCACGCCAATGGCGTTGTACATCCACAGTAAACATATAGCCTTGATCTCGCTGGAAGCGGCTGATAGTGCCTTGGGCTTCATTGATGGCACGACTGCGCTGGCGATTCCACTCGGAGTATTTCACTTGCCACTCATCCATAGCCTCCTGATAGGCTTGCAGCCGTTGGAGATAGTCTTGGAGCGCTGCGGGATCGTTGGGAGGATCGCCCGGAGATTCTGGTCGTGGCGGGGCGGGTTCATCCACTGCCGGGACATACTTGGAGCGGATACCAGGGAAGTTGCAGGTCTTGAATAAACCTGGCCCATAGCAGAGACAAAAATCCCGCTGCATCTCCTCGGTCATTTTTTCCCGTTCTGCCTCTGGCTCCCGCCAACAGGGGTCATTGGCAATGTCATCCCCCATGCCCGTGAGCTTCACCATCGCCTCAAAGGGCCACTTTATCACCGTCAAATGGTTAATTATCTGCCCCGGCAACCCAAAGGAGGACACAGGCTGAATACCACCACTAAAGATAATTTGCGGCACTAAAAACATCAGCACCAGCAGGGGCACAATGTTTTGGCTAGGGGCAAAGGCAGACACTAAAAGTCCCATCGCCATACCGCCAAAAATGGCAAGGGCAAGGGTGATGTACATGGCAAACGTGACACCCCAATCCCCCGGTAAATTGACCGCTAACTTGGTGACTGCGAGGTAGGTGGCCGCTTGGTAAAGGGCAAGCCCAAGGGCGATCGCCACCTTGGAGCCGAGATAGGGCAACAGCCGCAGGCCAATCATCCGCTCCCGCCGATACACCTCCACCTCCTTGACCAATTCCCGCATGGTGGTCATGGCGCCAATCATCACCGCAATCAGACTGGTGACAAACAGCATCGTTAGGGCTTGACCGGCATTCCCCGTTTCTGGATCAAAGAGGTGCCGCTGCCAAGAGACAAAACTCAGACTCCCCAAGAGGGGGGCAATTAAAAGAGTCAACAGCAGGTTACTGCGATCTTGGCCAAGAATCGTGAGATTGCGGCGGGTGAGAATGAGAAATTGCTGCCAAGGGGAGATTTTAGATTTGGGTTCGCTGCTGCGACGGGATTTACCTTGGACGCGACGTTGACTTTCATCAGGCATGTGAGCCAACACCTGCTGTCGCCCGACCACGTATTCTTGATAGAGGCGCGATCGCCGGTAGGCCTCCTCTAGTTCTGCCGGGGTGGGGGCATTAGGATTCTTTTCTTTATCCAAGGCACGGTAGATGCCAGAAAAATCCTCGAGTTTGATGCCACTAAAGCGATCGCCAAACGTGGCGCGGAAATAGGGCAACAGTTGATTCGGCGGACCAAAGTAGGCGAGTCGGCCGCCCTCCGCTAGATAGATCACCAGATCACACTCACGGATATTTTGGGTGGCGTGGGTAATGATGAGAATGGTTCGCCCCTGATCCGCCAACTGCCGCAGCAAAAACATCATGTCGGCTTCGGTGCCCGGATCCAAGCCGGAGGTAGCCTCATCCAGAAAGAAAAGACTCGGCTGGGTGAGCAATTCGGCACCGATACACACTCGCCGCTGCTGACCCCCACTCAGACGGCAAATTGGTACATCACGCCGATGGTTGAGTCCCAATTCTGTCAACACCTCTGTCACCCGCCGTTGGCGTTCTGCGGGGGTTGTATCGGGGGGCATGCGGAGTTTGGCAGCGTAGTCTAAGGCTTGGGCAACCGTCAGCTCCTCATGGATGATGTTTTTCTGGGGCACATAGCCGAGTTGGGCTTGAAAGGCCTGATAGTTGCGGTAGAAATTTGTGCCGTTCACCAATACGGTGCCCGTTGTGGCCGGTCGCAGTCCATTGAGGGCATCAAGGAGTGTTGATTTGCCACTGCCACTAGGCCCTAGGATGGCCACAAACTCCTTGGGCAGGATGGATAGGGAAATGTTGTGGAGAATTTGGGTTCCCTTGCCCACCACCTTGTTGAGGTTGATGGCATCAAGGCGCATGTGACCCGATTCGGCATATTGGGTCAGTGTTTCATCTACATTCAGGACAAGGCGATCGCTACAAATGCGGATCGTGTCTCCCACCCGCAGTAGTGTCGGTTCCTCGACCTCACGGCCATTGACAAACGTGCCATTGCTAGACCCCAGATCCGTGAGCAGGAAATCTCCATTGCGGCGCTCAATCCTAGCATGATGACGCGATACTGTTGGATGCTCAATCACTAGGTCATTGTTTGGATCGCGGCCAATGGTGAAGGTGTTGTATCCCACCAGGGAAATTGTCTTCACGGGGACGGTGGGTGCGGCATCTGCCTCCGGTATGGCGAGTACCGTTGCCGTGCTGGTCAAACGCAACTCCGTCGCTGGGCTAAAGACAACGGCATGGCGCTCTGTATCAATGCGATCGAGCAACTCCTGACCGACATAGGTAAGCGTGACAAATTCCGTCAGGGCATAACTCTCACCGATTCCCAACTGCACATTCATTGCGGGTTGCGGGTCACTGAGATCCACCACCTGCAAATGCTGATCCGCAAAGCGTAATTTTAAGTGGCAGGGCAAGAGTTCAGGGGTATCCACCACCACATCGCAGGCGGGATGGGTTCCCAACAGCGTCGTTTGCTCCTGTAGCCCCCAGCGTTGTCGCCATGTTTTGGTGCGCACTTCAATCACAGGGACTTCGGTGTCTTTGCTGACCTCAGTGGCACGGGGTTGATAGTCGTGGTACTGCCAGACAAGGCGAAAGCGCACAGCAGAATTCCCCAACGTAATCAGATCGCCATCTTCGAGGGGAATGGGGGTATGGGGTACCACGGGTTGGCCATTGAGATGGGTGCCTGCTTTACTGCCAAGATCCACTAGGTGAACTTGCCCTTCTTGCCACTCAAAGAAGGCGTGGTAGCGGGAGACGAAAATATCATTGAGGACAATGTCATTATCAGGGGCACGGCCAATTTTCAGTCCCCTAGCGGGTAACTGGATGCCCTGCTCACTGACGGATTTGACCAGTTCTAACCACGCTGCTTGAGTCATGAGGTTGGCGCAAAAGGGGCTTGATGCCAGTCAGTTTACTGGATTCTTGGCGATCTGACAAAATACACCCCCTAAGTAATGTTGCGTCAGAGACTTGTCCTTATCTTGAGTATTGCAAGGAGGGCAGATAACTCGCCACTTGTGACCAGAGAAACTGCGCTTGCTCCCAGAGGCGACCGGGGCCAATCCCGAAAAAGAGTTGCAACAGGAAAACAATGAGGGCAATTTTCATCGCCGTACCGACTGTGATCTTGAGAACCGTAATCAGCCAGCGGAGCACTAACCCACTAATGGCGATCGCCCCTAGGGTGATCAGAATTTCAGTTCCTGTCATCGGCGCACCAGAATGTCTTGGCCATGGGTATCAGTCCCGCAGGTCTCAAGAAGCTGGTGTTCAAGCGCCAACCTGTGAACCAAAGCGGTGGTTTCCGGGGTGCACTCCCATGGGTCGGGATTGCCGTAGCAGTAATAGGTTTCCACCCCATCAATTCCCCGTGCCGCCGCAGCAGGAATCAATTGTTCGGCAGGGAGACGGTAGCGCGCCGGATGGGCCAAAATCGCCAAGCCCCCCGCCTCATGGAGGGTCGCAATCACCCGTTCTGCCTGTGCCAACTCCCCTTCCGGAGCACTTCCTGTTGCATAGGGATGGAGGATCGGGTCATGGGGGTCAAAGCCGTAGCCGAGGATGTGGACTTCGGTGTCGAGCAGCTGAGCCGTAATTTCAATGCCGCTATACACTTGGGGGCGATCGCTCCCCGGATAGGCCTCAACATAGGTGCGGGCTTGGAAATATCCCTCGAGGGCGTGGTGATCAGTAATGGCAAAGCCCTTAAGGCCGTGGATCATCGCCTGCTGGGCAACCTGCTGCGGTGTCAATTGGCCATCGGACCAAATCGTATGCAGGTGAAAGTTATAGCGATAGGGGCAACTGGTTGCCGTCAGCGTCCGAAAGAGACCGCGGAGTGTCTCCGCCTGCGTCACCGTCAGGGCAGCAAGGGTCATAGGCATTACCAAATCTTACGCTGCTACCTCTTTAATATAAACTTTCTTTAAGAAACTGGGGATAACAATTCCTAATAGGGCAATTTATGCGGCTCGATGGCCTGTGCTAAGATAAAATCTGGCTCGGAATCATGCGATCACAACGCCCAAACCTTGTCAGGTCCGGAAGGAAGCAGCAATACGGGATGCTTGTGATAGGCGTGATCTCCGGGCTTCTGTTTATGGAACGCCTGAGCAGCCTATGGCTACCCCCGCCCTCAATCTCCCCCTTGATCAGATCCGTTACGACGAACGCGGCCTAGTGCCGGCAATTGTCCAAGATTACTTGGACGGCACGGTGCTGATGATGGCATGGATGAACCGAGAATCGCTCCAGAAAACCCTTGAGACCGGGCGCACGTGGTTTTGGAGTCGGTCGCGGCAGGAATTGTGGCCGAAGGGAGAGACCTCCGGTCATGTCCAGTGGGTAAAAAGTATTCGCTACGACTGCGACAGCGATGCCCTGCTCCTGAGCGTTGAACAGGTGGGCAATGTTGCCTGCCACACGGGGGAGCGCAGTTGTTTTCACCGCCATGGCGCCAACGGGGAACGGATTGAGTCCCCACCCGCCGATACCCTTTCGCAGATATATGAGGTGATTTGTCAACGGCAGCAGATGCCCCAACCGGCATCCTATACCTGTCGCCTCTTGGCCGCGGGGGACAACGAGATTCTCAAAAAGCTGGGGGAAGAGACGGCAGAGGTGGTGATGGCCTGCAAAGATAATGATCCGGAGGCGATCGCCGGCGAGGTTGCCGATTTGTTTTATCACACCTTAGTGGCCCTTGCTTACCACGGTGTCTCCCTGCGGCAGGTGTATGAACAGCTTCAGCTGCGGCGGCGTTAGCAGGTTTCTAGAACAAGGATTACTACTGTAACAGGTTTGTAATGCTTCGTTAAAAATTATTACACTGGGGGTAACCCTATCCCCTCGAGGTCGAAGCATGACCAAGCGTGTTGTCGTCATTGGTGGCGGCATTGGCGGTTTAACCACCGCAGCCCTGCTGGCGCGGCGAGGCTATTGCGTTCAGTTGTTTGAGCAGGCAGCTCAGCTGGGGGGCTGTGCCTCAACGTTTCGGCGGCGGGGATTCACCTTTGATGTCGGGGCAACCCAAGTGGCGGGTCTTGAGCCGGGAGGCATTCACGCCGAAATTTTCGCCGAACTGGAGATGCCTCTACCGCCCGCCACTCCCTGCGATCCTGCCTGTGCCGTCTATCTGCCGGGGGAAACGACGCCCATCAATGTTTGGCGCGATCGCGATCGCTGGCAACGGGAACGTCAACGCCACTTTCCCCACAGCGAGCGATTTTGGCAAGGCCTCGAACACCTCTTTGCTATTAGTTGGCGATTTCAGCAGCGACAGCCGATTTTGCCGCCCCGCAACGGTTTTGATCTGTGGCAACTGCTCCAAGCCCTGCGGCCGGAGACGCTCCTCACGGTGCCCTTTAGTGTGATGACGGTAACCGATTGGATGCATCTCTGTGGGGTGGGGGGCGATCGCCGGCTGCGGCAATTTCTCGATTTGCAACTCAAGCTCTACTCCCAAGTGGATGCCGCTGAAACGGCCCTGCTCTATGCCGCCACCGCCCTCTGTCTCTCCCAAGCCCCCCATGGCCTTTACCATCTCCACGGCAGTATGCAGGTTCTCAGTGAGCGGCTGGCCACCGCCCTGCAGCGGGATGGGGGGCAAATCTACACCCGTCATCTGGTGCGGCGTATTGAAGTCGAGCAAGGGCAGGCTGTTGCCGTCCAGGTGGAAAACCTGAAAACAAAAACCCTTCAGCGGGTTGAAGCGGATCACATTGTGGCCAACGTTCCTGCCCAAAACCTGCCCCACCTCCTTGGCGAGGCCCTTCCCCTTGGCTATGCCCGCCGCCTGAAAACGTTGCCCCCCGCCTCCGGTGCCTTTGTGATTTACCTTGGCGTGAAAGAGGCCGCCATTCCCGCCGCCTGTCCGCCCCACCTGCAGTTTCTCTATGACCCTGAAGGACCCCTGGGCGAAAATAACTCCCTGTTTGTCTCGGTGAGTCAGCCGGCGGATGGACGTGCCCCTAGGGGATATCGCACCCTGATTGCCTCTAGCTTTACTGAACCGAATTTCTGGCGTCAGCCCGACTTAGACTATGCCGCCACCAAGGCGCAATACACCCAAACGGCGCTGGAGCGTCTAGGCCAATTCTTCGATCTGCGGCCTGAGCACATTGTCCACTGGGAAGCGGCAACCCCCCGCACCTTCTGGCGCTATACGGCGCGGATTGACGGCATTGTGGGGGGCATTGGGCAACGCCTGAGTACCTTTGGCCCCTTTGGCTTGGCAACCCGCACCCCGATTCCTCGCCTGTGGTTAGTGGGGGATTCGGTGCATCCCGGTGAAGGAACCGCCGGCGTCAGCTACGCTGCCCGTGCCCTGGTGCAACAATTGCTGGCCGAGGCTGCCTAGGGGATTCCTTTTTGGTAAAAATCACTATAATAGAGAGACCCCTCAGCCATTGCCAAAGGAACCTAACGACCTGTGTTTGCAACCCTTGCTGCCCCTCAACCGTCGCTGCCGTTGGATTTAATTGCGGCCATCCAAGACCTGAAGCGGGAACTGAATGCCGTGATTCTTGCCCACTACTACCAAGACCCCGCGATTCAGGATGTGGCCGACTACATTGGGGATTCCCTTGGGTTGTCGCAGCAGGCGGCACGGACGGAGGCCGAGGTGATTGTGTTTGCCGGCGTCCACTTCATGGCGGAAACGGCCAAGATTCTAAATCCCGATAAGCTGGTGCTGCTGCCGGATTTGGCGGCGGGTTGTTCCTTGGCCGACAGTTGCCCGGCGGAGGCCTTTGCGGCGTTTAAGGCGCAGTATCCTGACCATTGGGTGATTTCCTACATTAACTGCTCTGCCGAAGTTAAGGCCTTGAGCGACATTATTTGCACCAGTTCCAATGCCGTGAAAATTGTGCGGCAGGTGCCGGCGGATCAACCGATTATTTTTGCGCCCGATCGCAACCTAGGCCGTTATGTCATGGCCCAAACCGGGCGGCAGATGGTGCTGTGGGAGGGCAGTTGCATTGTCCATGAAACCTTCTCAGAGCGACGCATCCTCGAACTGAAGGCCGCCTACCCCACCGCCGAGGTGATTGCCCACCCTGAGTGCGAAGAAGCTGTGCTTCGCCACGCCGACTTTATCGGCTCCACAACTGCCTTGCTCAACTATGCTGTGACCTCAAAGGCCAGTACCTTTATTGTGGTGACGGAGCCGGGGATTCTCCACCAGATGCAGCGGCGCACCCCAGAGAAAACCTTTATCCCTGCCCCCCCTCAGGATCAAACCTGTAATTGTAATGAGTGCCCCTTTATGCGCTTGAACACCTTGGAGAAACTTTACCTGTGTATGCGCGATCGCCGGCCCCAGATTGAGGTACCTGAGGAAGTACGTCAAGCGGCTCTGAAACCGATTCAACGGATGCTGGAGCTGTCTTAACCCCTCAGATCTCCGCCACTGCTCGCTCAATGAGGCGGCGGGCAAGGGTTTGAACGCCCGTATGGTAGTAGTAGTTGGTGCTCATATCCAAAAAGGCGCCCAAGTAGTCCAGGTTATCCTTGGAGAGTTCAATAAAGCTTTGCAGACGATTGATCACCTTTTGCGGCGTTAGCTCGTGGCGGCTGACAAATTGGCTCATCCACCCCTGGACAGCATTAAAACTTTGGACAATAAAGCCCAATTGACTGCTGCGATCGCCCCCCGGCACGACACTGTCAATTGCGCGGAACGTGGGGTTTTCCTGTAGATCCTGAGGTTGCAAGCTTTGCAGTGTACCTAAGCATTTGAGGAGAAAGTCTGGCCCCAAAGGAATCAGACCATCAAAGCAGATAAGGGCGGCCATGCGCATTAGGGACTCGCCACCGTAGTCGGCAAGGGCGCGCAGGAAGTCGCCGAGGCTGTCACCGGGAAGGCCGTTGATTTGACAGAAGGCAAGAATTTCCACAATCAGCTTAATGCTGAGGTCAATGGCCTGCGCCCGCTCCGGCTTCGGTGTCATTCTATCCAAAAAGCCGAGGAAGGAGATCTTCTCCCCCACCTTGTTGGCAAGGGCAGCCGCCCCGAGGAGAGCATCGGTGTTGTCCACCGTTTGATAGAGCCACAGTGCCCGTTGGTAGCCTTGGGATTTGTCATTAAAAAGCCGCACGGCGCGATCGCCAATTTGGCGAATCAAGGCAGGATCCGTTTCCCCCGTCACATGGCGAATCATGTTATCGAAACCAACGATATTTTGCCACCGGCCGGGAATGAGAAAGTCCAAAGACTTGAGGGCCATGACGGTGATGCCCCCGCTGGGGAGTTGATCGACGATTTTGTAGATAGGCTCGCTCACGGTGGTCTCCTTAAGGGGCAAGTTGGGCTAAACCCGCCAGATCAAATTTTTCAATCCATGCCCTGCGATCGCCGGCGGTAAAACTGGGATCGCGGGAGAGGACTTTGACTTGGTAGCGGTTGGCCACCAGAATTGCCGTTTGCGTTGTCCCGATCTCCACCGCCGGATAGCCGGCAATCTGCATCGTACTGTTTTGGAACTTAGCAGCGGCCTCAGGGGTGCTAATCGTATCGCTAATGGCCAGCATGGCCAATTCTTTGCCATCTTTTTTCAGCTTGGCCTCGGCAAAGCCCTTTTTCTCTTGAACGTAGATGCGCTCAAAGCCATTCCCCTGCGGCGGAAAGAAGCGATTGAATTCACTGCCTTGGGTGGCCTCGCGACTTACTGCCGCTGGCGCATTGCGCTGGCTGCTTTCCTGTTGCACCTGCTCATAGGGAGAGGGCGGCGGCGGGGCGCAACCGCTCATGAGAAGCATAAGAGCTAAAACAAGGGCAGTGAGCCGGCGTGCCATGGGCATCCCCCAAACAATAAGCCGATCATAGCCTAGGCAGGGCAGCCACAGGTCGAGTTCGACATTGTGTTAATCTCTTGCCACTCGCGATCGCTCAAGGGTTCTGGGGTTAGTTTCACCTGCCACTGCGCCTCAAAGGCATCCAAAAGAGCCGTTTGCACCACCTCCAGAGGGGGAAGGGACTGCCGATGGGGCACACTGCCAAAGACCTGCTGCCAGAGATCGGGGTCAGGGGTAAGGACAATCGAACCCTGCTGAAGGACGCGATCGCCCCGCCAGGCTTGGGCACTGCCGATGACTTTCTCGCCGCTCGGCAAAACCAAGTCGGCCACCGTTGCCTGCGCAAAGCAATTGAGGGGGGCATTGGCAGGATAAGGTGCCTGTCCCAACCGAAGCGGCCACCCTAGGCGCTCAAACCCCCCCCTCAGGAATTGACACAGATGGGCATAGACCTGCCGTCGCCGCTGCCCCAATCCCCACACCACTAGGCTGTAGGTGAGATCTCCCTGGTGCAACACTGCTCGTCCCCCCGTGGGTCGCTGCACCCGTTCGAGGGGTTGCCCTTGCCAGTGGAGGTGTTGCCAGTGCTCAGGAATGTCCCGTTGACCGTAGCCAAGGGAAATAGCAGGCGGTGACCACGTGTAAAACCGCAGACAGGGGCGATCGCTAGACTGCCACAACCAGCGATCCACCGCCATTTGCACCCTCCCCGGCGCGGCCAAGGGGGGAAGATAGCGCCACCTCATCAACTTAAAGTTGCTGCCGCCGGATGGTAGGCTGCCGCATCCCGCCGACACCCCATATAGGCCAGAATATACAACTCCTTCAGGTCTTGGATCAGGGGATAGCGCGGATTTGCCCCCGTGCACTGATCGTCAAAGGCCAGTTCCGCCATGCTCTCCACCTGTTCATAAAAAGCCTGATCCTCACTGTTGAGGGCTTCCTTAATGGTGGCCGGGATGTCTAACTGCGCCTTGAGATCCTCGATTGCCGCAATCAGGCGCTCCACTTTTTCCTCTGGGGTACTGCCGCCCAACCCAAGAAAGTCGGCAATTTGGGCATAGCGTTCCTTGGCCTGGGGATACTTGTACTGCGGGAAAATTGCCTGTTTCAGGGGCGCATCCGTGGCGTTATAGCGAATCACATGGCAAATCATCAGCGCATTGGCCAGACCATGGGGCAGATGGAAGGTGGAGCCGAGTTTGTGGGCCAAGGAGTGGCAGATGCCCAAGAAGGCATTGGCAAAGGCCATCCCTGCAATAGTTGCGGCATAGTGGACTTTTTCGCGCGCCTCCGGATCGGCAGCTCCCCAGCGATAGGCACGGGGCAGATAGGTAAAGAGCAGTTTGATCGCCTCGAGGGCCAGTCCTTCCGTAAATTCGGTGGCCAGCACGGAAACGTAGGCTTCTAGCGCATGGGTCAGGGCATCAATGCCGCCGTAGGCCGTCAGTTTCTTGGGCATGTGCCGCACCAAGTCGGGATCCACAATTGCCATCGTGGGGGTGAGGGCATAGTCTGCCAAGGGGTATTTAATCCCGACGCGATCGTCGGTGACCACGGCAAAGGGCGTCACTTCTGAACCCGTCCCCGAGGTGGTGGGAATTGCCACCAGAATGGCTTTTTGACCCAAGGGGGGCAATTGATAGACCCGCTTGCGAATATCCATAAAACGCATGGCCAAGCCATCAAACTCCACCTCTGGATGCTCGTACAATAGCCACATCACCTTGGCCGCATCCATGGGTGAGCCGCCCCCCACGGCAATGATCACATCGGGCTGATAGTTGCGCAGTAGCTCAAGGCCTCGGTTCACCGTACTCAGCGTCGGATCCGGCTCCACCTCATGGAAAATATCGTGCTTGATCCCCAGCTCTTCGAGGGTACGCACCACCGGCTCGGTGACCCCCAACTCAAACAGCGGTCGATCGGTGACAAGAAAGGCGCGTTTTTTTCCTTCTAACTCCCGCAGGGCAACGGGCAGGCAGCCGGGTTTGAAGTAAATTTTCGGCGGCACGCGGAACCAGAGCATATTTTCGCGGCGATCGCTCACCGTTTTGATATTCAGCAGATGGTGCGGGCCGACGTTTTCCGAGGTGATGTTGCCGCCCCAGGTTCCACACCCCAACGTCAGCGACGGATCCAACTTGAAGTTGTACAGATCCCCGATCGCCCCTTGGGAAGACGGCGTATTAATCAGAACCCGCGCCGTTTGCATGCGGTACTTGAAATAGGCAATATCGTCGTGATTGCGGGGATCGGTGTAGAGCACCGAAGTATGCCCCCTGCCACCAAAATTGACAACCTGAGCGGCAATTTCTACGCCCTTGTGAAATTGGGGGGCACGGTACAGCGCCAGCACCGGACAGAGCTTTTCATAGGAAAAGGGTTCTGCCGGGCCGACTTCGCTCACCTCCCCAATGAGAACCCGCGTTTCCGGCGGCACTTGGACATTGGCCATTTCCGCAATGGTGGCTGCCGATTGCCCCACAATGGCAGGATTCAGCCGCCCCTCGGTCACAAGGAGTTCTGCCACCCGCTGCCGTTCTTCCGGGGAGAGAATGTAGCCCCCCCGCCGTTGAAACTCGGCTTTGACGGCGTCGTAGATCTCATCCACAACAATCACCGCCTGCTCCGAGGCACAGATCATGCCGTTGTCAAAGGCCTTACTGAGGAGAATCGAACTCACCGCCGTGGGAATGTCGGCCGTGGCATCAATGAGCACGGGGGTATTGCCCGCCCCCACCCCGATCGCCGGATGGCCGGAGGAATAGGCGGCCTTCACCATGCCCGACCCGCCCGTGGCCAAGATCAGCTTGATCTGCGGGTGCCGCATCAGGGCTTGGGAAAGTTCAAGGGTCGGCTCATCAATCCAGCCGATAATATCGGGGGGCGCGCCGGCGGCGACGGCTGCCTCCAACACCACCTTGGCCGCTGCCACCGTACAACCCTTAGCCCGCGGGTGGGGCGAGAAGATAATGCCATTGCGGGTTTTTAGGGCAATCAATGCCTTAAAGAGGGTTGTCGAAGTGGGGTTCGTAACCGGCACCACCCCGGCAATAATCCCCACGGGTTCGGCAATTTTTTGGATGCCGAAAATGGGATCATCCTCAATCACACCGCAGGTTTTTTCGTTTTTGTACTTGTTGTAGATATATTCCGAGGCAAAGTGATTTTTAATAGCTTTATCTTCGACAACCCCCATTCCCGTTTCTGCCACCGCGTGTTTGGCAAGGGGAATCCGCGCTTGGTTGGCCGCCATGGCCGCTTGGTGGAAAATGTGATCCACTTGCTCTTGGGTAAACTGAGCATAGCGACTTTGTGCCCTTTGGACACGCTCAATCAGGGCCTCGAGATCGGCAAGGGTTTGAACCGCTGGGTAACTGGTTAGGGTTTGCGCACTCATGGGCAACTCCTTATAGGCTTTTTAAGCTGGCTTCAATTAATTAATGGGCTATTGAACGTTGAGATCATATTCACGGAAAAGGGCGATCGCCCGCCGGACATCTTCGGGACTTGCCGCCGGCGTATCAAAAAGTTCATAGGGCAAGCCTAACTGCCGCCATTTGTATTCCCCCATTTTGTGAAAGGGCAACACCTCCACCTTCTCCACATTGCTAAGACCCGCCACAAATTGCGCCAAGCCTCGAATATTTTCGGGATCATCCGTCAGCCCCGGCACCAAGACAAAGCGGATCCACGTGGGTTTGTGGATCTCATCCAAGTACTTGGCCAATTCCAAGGTTGGCGTGATGGCGACCCCCGTCACCCGCCGATAGGTCTCCGGCAAAAAGGACTTGATGTCCAATAGAACCAGATCCGTTGCCGCCACAACCGGCTTGGCCACCTCCAAGATCACATAGCCCGAGGTATCCAAGGCGGTATGCAAGCCCAAGTCATGGCAACGCTCAAAAATTTCCCGCACGAATTCCGGCTGCATGAGGGGTTCGCCGCCACTGACCGTTACGCCCCCTTGGCGCAGATAAGACCGGTAGCGCTGAATATCGGCAATCAGTTCCTCCACCGTTACGAGCTTGCCCTGATGGGGTTCACGGCAGTCGGGATTGTGGCAGTACAGACAGCGCAGCGGACATCCTTGGGTAAAAATCACATAGCGAATGCCGGGGCCATCCACGGTGCCACAGGTCTCCACGGAGTGAATGTAACCTGTCACCTGTTGTTTTTGGGGAAGGGTGGAAACCATGATTGCAACCTCGGTGACAATGGATCGCGGTTGTTTTTATGGGGCTGAAGAGAGCCTCCTTCGTCATTCGCCAAGGTTTTAACCAATTTGAAGAAGCCTCTTCCTTGACTGTCATGCCTGTTGAACGGTTTTTGCCATCTTGCCTACGGCCTTCTTTTTAGAAAAGGGAAGACCTCTAACCTTTCACTCTTTGAAGTAGCTTCACTCCTAATACCAAGCAGCGCGTGATCCTGAAGCTTCATCCAACTCTAATTTCAGCATAGACGCTCTCGAACGATTCTGACAGCTTCTTAATTAACTTTTAGGATTGGCGGCGGTTTCTCAACGTTTCCTAAATGAAAAGTTTTGATGGGTGCCCCTATTGGGGGAGCGGAATGATTGCGGTTTTTCATGACCGAGGCAATCTTGCCCTAGGATTCCCTTCACCGAGACCCGTGGTCGGAGGGGGTCTGCTAGCCTTGGGATGCCACACATTTGCGGGCCTCAAGGACGGCTGCGTGCAAGGCCGTTTCCAGTTGCCGGGTCAATTCCTGAGCCTGTTGTTTAAGGTTGCCTTCCCGTTTAGCAGGTGTCCACAGGGGTGCTCCAATCCAAAGGGCGACTTGGGCACGAAACTGGGGCTGCGGCTCGTAGGCAATGCCCACCGGAAAAATCGGCAGCGGGCGATCGGCCTGTAAGACCAAGCGAGCCAGCCCCGGCTTGAGGGGACGCACCACTTGATCGCGGACAATCCCCCCTTCGGGAAAGATCACCAAGGGCTGACCCGCCTTGAGGATCTCCAGTGCATGGCGCAAACTACTCGGTTGAGGCCGATGCAGGTTCACGGCAAAGGCACCCAAGCGACGAATAAACCAGCCCTGCACCCCCCCGAACTCGATGGCATTGGTCATAAAGCGCAACGGATAGGGCCACACGAGGGGCAACAGCACCGGATCCCAGCGGCTATAGTGCTTAGGCGCTAGGACAAATCCCCCCTCCTTCGGCAATTGCTCTCGCCCCACAACCGTGATCTGCGCAAAATAGAGGGGGAGAAACAGGTGGTAAATCGGCCACAGTCCCCAGTAGAGCCACGGGGCAATGCGTGAGGTGGTGGGTGCCGCTTTGGTCTGGTGCATTCCTCTTTCTCCGAAGCTACCCCACTACAATAGTAGGCTTGTAGTCCCTTGCTCCTCCTGAGGAATCAGCCGATGTCGCAGCCGACCCATCGCTTTGATGTCCGTGTTTGGGGGCAGTTTTTGCAAATTGCCCAACCCTATTTCTTTCCCCGCGATCGCCGGGGCAGCAGCGTGATCTTTATTCTGCTGCTTTTTCTGGTCATTGCCCTTATGTTCGGCTTTCTCTTTGGCCTGACGGCGGCAGTCACCTTTGGCCTCAATGCCCTTGCCCCCGACCTGATGGGACAGATTGCCGGCGGTCTGATGGCAATGATTCAATCCCTGTGGGCACAGCCTCTCAGCCGCAGTCTCCTTCTGGGCACCGTAATCGTTCCGCTAGGGGTCTTTGGGCTACTCCGACACCCCTTGCGCCCTCGGTGGCAAGCGTGGGCACTGTTGGCCTTGCTTTTGATGCTTTCTTTATCTGTGAGCGGCCTCAACGTGATTATCAGCTTTGTGGGGCGTTTCTTCCAGACGGCGCTAGCAGAAAAAAATCCCGAAACCTACTGGCGATTCCTCTGGGTCTATGCCGGGGTGTTTGTGGTGGGAACCCCCATTGTCGTCATTTATCGCTATGTGCGCGAATATCTAGGACTGCGCTGGCGAGATTGGCTTACCCGTCATTTTTTGGATCGCTACTTCCAGAATCGCGCCTACTACACCATTGAGAACCAAGGGGAGATTGATAACCCCGACCAACGGATTGCCGAAGATGTGCGCTCCTTTACGCAAACGTCGCTGCAATTTTTGCTCATCATTCTCGGGGAAATTATTGACCTCATTGCCTTCAGTGGCATTCTCTGGAGTATTTCCCGAAGCCTGACCTTGACCCTTGTCGGCTATGCCGCCGTCGGTACCCTCCTGACCGTCCTGATTGGTCAACGCTTAATTTGGCTGAATTTTAATCAACTGCGACGGGAAGCGGATTTTCGTTATGGCCTTGTCCATGTGCGGGATAATGCCGAATCCATTGCCTTTTACCGCGGTGAAGGCCAAGAGGCGGTGCAGGTGCGTCAACGCTTTCTGGAGGTTCTGCGCAACTTTAACCTGTTGATCGGCTGGCAGCGCAATTTGGAATTTTTCACCACCGCCTATAACTACTTTGTGGTGATTGTGCCGGCGGCGGTGGTTGCTCCTCGCTACTTTGCCGGTGAAATTGACTTTGGGGCAATCAGTCAAGCCAGCTTTGCCTTTTCTCAAGTGCTGGGGGCACTCTCGATTATTGTGAACCAGTTTACGAACCTCACGGGCTTCATTGCCGGAATTGAGCGTTTGGCCGAGTTTGATGAGGCGCTGACCCGTCTCCCTGTCCCACCCCGGTCGCACATTGAACTGGTGGAGAAGCCCTACATTGCCCTAGAACATGTGAGCGTAGAGACGCCGAATTTGGCACGGCGGCTGGTAGAAGATGTCACCTTTGCCCTTGAGGCGGGAGAAAGTGTGGTGATTATGGGACCGAGTGGGGTCGGCAAAAGTTCACTCCTGCGGGCGATCGCCGGCCTCTGGCAAAGCGGCAGTGGTCGCATTATTCGTCCCCCCATAGAGGAAGTGCTTTTTTTGCCCCAACGCCCCTACATGGTACTGGGCACCCTGCGCACCCAACTTCTCTATCCCGGTGGCGATCGCCAGACGCCGGACGATGTCCTGTTGCACGCTCTTGATGAGGTCAACTTGGCCCATTTGCCGGATCGGGTGGGGGGGCTGGATGTGGAGTTGGCCTGGGATGATGTGCTGTCCCTTGGGGAGCAGCAGCGGCTGGCGATCGCCCGCCTCCTATTGAATCGCCGTCCCTACGCCATGTTGGATGAGGCCACCAGTGCCCTAGACTTAGCCAATGAAAAACGGGTCTACGAGCATATTCGGCGCATCACCCGCAACTACATTAGCGTGGGGCACCGGGAGAGCCTGCGGCAGTACCACAATTACGTTTTAGAACTCAAGGGCGATCGCCAATGGCAGTTTTATGCCCTCGGTTAGCCATAGTGGCCAACTGTTTGGAGAATCCTGTCCATCTCGGCAGGCGGCCAGAGCCTGAGGGGTTTGACCAGGGCGTTAGGGAAAGACGGCACTTTCTGCCCGCGCCTCAATGGGGTTCGGCGAGTAAGAGCATCCCGCCGCAGGAGGTGGGGCGATCGCTGCTTGGGCAATGGCTTTTTGCTCCAAAGGGGAAAACCGTTTTTTCTGAGGGGGTGTGGGATTAAGGGAGGCGATTGCCATAATTAAATTTCCCTATCTGGCCGACACCGGCAATCCCTAGCGCCTAGGACAGGGGTTGAGTATGCTGGTTCTAGAGGTTTTATAGTCCCTATCCTATTGAGGAAGGGGGCGATCGCTGACCCTTGGTGGGCATTCTCATTGCAGTTTTGGGGCGTGCTTTTATGGCAACCATTGTTGATATGGCAGTAAATACTCCCGGCTTTTCTACCTTGGTGACCGCGGTGAAGGTGGCCAATCTGGTGGAAGCCCTGCAATCACCGGGACCTTTTACGGTCTTTGCCCCCAATGATGATGCCTTTGCCAAGCTGCCCGAGGGCACCATTACCTCCCTTGTGCAAAACCCTCCCCAACTGGCACGGATTCTCAAGTACCATGTGGTTGCCGGTGCCTACAAGGCCGCCGATCTCAAAAAGATGGGGATTGTCACCTCCCTCGAAAGCTCCACCATTCCTATTCATGGCGACAATCCCTTAGAGGTTAAAAACGCCACGGTTCTTGCTGCTGATATTGAGGCAGAGAACGGGATCATCCACGTCATTGACACCGTGATCCTGATGGGATTGAATCCAGCCCACTCCTTTCAAGGCACCGACGTTCCTTACAAAGTCTAGGGCGTTAGCGGATTTCCCGCACCAAAAACCCTTGGCGAATTTTCTCCTCCACAAGCTGGCGGTACAGCTCTAGCTCTTCATAGGTGACTTTGCCATCGGCCCTCATCTGATCCTTGATTTGCGCCATTTCCTCAGCAGTCAATACCCCATCGGCGATCGCTCGCTCTAGGAGGTGCTTCAGTTGGGCTAGTTGAGCTTTATCGGCCTCTGAGAGAGGGACTCCATTGGGTTGATACCGTTCCATAGCCATCTCAACACCCTTCCCCTATTCTCCCCCGAGGGCATCGGTACCGAGAGCGGAGGAACTTAAATCTTGATAAAGTTGAGGAAGAATGTCCCCCTAAGCCTGTTGGAAGCAAACAATGCAACGCTCCGAAATGAAGTACGGCGAACGTGCCATTCAGGAAGGCCAACTGATTACGTTTCCCAATCCGCGTCCCGGTCGGCAATACACCATTGACATTACCTTGCCCGAATTTACCTGTAAGTGTCCCTTTTCCGGCTATCCCGACTTTGCCACGCTTTACGTTAGCTATATTCCCCATGAGAAGGTGGTGGAACTGAAAGCCATTAAGCTGTACATCAACAGTTATCGCGATCGCTACATTTCCCACGAAGAAGCTGTCAATCAAGTTCTCGATGATCTTGTGGCCGCCTGTGATCCCCTCTATATGAAAATCAAAGGGGACTTTGCCCCCCGTGGCAATGTGCATACCGTCATTACAGTCGAACATCATCGCCAATCGGACAGTTCGTGCTAGAATAATAGACTGCAAGACTGCGGACGTAATTCAGTGGTAGAATGTCAGCTTCCCAAGCTGAACGTCGTGGGTTCGAGTCCCATCGTCCGCTCTCAATGCCTTCCATGCGTTTCACCCTTTGTGACTGCTAGGATGGAAGTTACCCTTAATTTTCAATTTTTCAGTAAGGATTCCTGACGCCAATGGATGTTATCCCTGCCATTGATTTACTTGACGGCAAATGTGTGCGTTTGGTGCAGGGGGACTATGGTAAGGTCAAAGTTTTTCACGATGATCCTCTAAAAGTCGCCCTCTACTGGCAGCGCTTGGGTGCTCCCCGCTTACATGTCGTTGACTTGGATGCTGCTAAGACAGGAGAACCACGTAACTACGATCTCATTGCCAAGATTGTGGCCTCCCTTGAAATTCCTGTACAGGTGGGAGGTGGCTTGCGATCGCGCCAAGCAGTTGCCGATCTCTTTCTCCAAGGCGTCAATCGTGCCATTTTGGGAACCGCGGCCCTTGAAAATCCCGAGCTGGTGGCCACTCTGGCAGCGGAGTTCCCCGGACGGATTTGGGTGGGGCTAGATGCCCGCAACGGTCGGGTAGCCACTAGAGGTTGGACGGAAACATCCACCGTTTTGGCTACCGATCTGGCGCAGAAAATGGCAGCACTGGGGGTGGCAGGGTTTGTCTATACCGATATTCAGCGGGATGGCACCCTCCAAGGACCGAATATCCCCGCCCTGCGGCAGCTATTGGCGGCAAGCGATCGCCCCGTCATTGCCTCCGGTGGCGTGAGTTCCCTTGCGGATATTCTCAGTCTCTTTGCCCTTAGTCCCCAAGGGTTAGCGGGGGCGATCGTCGGCAAGGCACTTTACACCAAGGCGGTGGATTTACGGGAAGCCGTTCGGGCGGTGGGGCTGGGGCGCTGGCAGGATATTCCGCCCGACTTGGGCAGCACGACTTGGGCATAACCGGCCTAAGATTAAAGCGTTGTTACCTCTAAACGCAATGTTGAAGCACCCTGCACTGCGCTCCCTTGGCAAAATTTGGCGACTACTTGATCGGGGCGATCGCTGGCAACTGCTGGGAATTTTTTTGCTGATGGTGATCACCAGCGCGTGGGAAGCGGTGGGCATTGGTTTGATTTTTCCCTTTATTGCAGTGGTTGAAAAGCCGGCGCGCCTCAACCAACTCCTCTTCTGGCGAACTGCTCCCTTAACCCCTACCGAGGAATATCAATGGCTCCTTCTCCTCAGTATTGCTTTAGCCGCTCTATTTATCTTCAAAAACCTGTTCATTGTTGCCAGCACCTACATTCAGCTAAAGTTTCTAAATGCCAAGCAATGTAAGTTTTCTGTCCTGCTTCTGCGCAGCTACCTGTTTAAGCCCTATACCTTTCACCTGCAACACAATACGGCAACACTTATCCAAAATGCTGCCAGGGAAACAAACAATGTTTTTAGCCTATACCTGCTGCCGTTACTGTTTGTCATTTCCGAAATACTGATTGTCTTTGCCATTTTTACGGTTATTTTTTTGAGTGCGCCTCTGATTGCCACTGTGGTCATTGCCCTAGCCGTCATTCTTTCCTATCTCTTCTTTCGGTTCTTTCGGTATCGCCTGAAACAGGCGGGGGCACAGCGGGTTCAATATGCCCAAAAGGTAGTCCAGAGCATCAACGAAGCTCTAGGTGGAATTAAGGAAACTAAGATTCTCGGCAGAGAGCAGTTTTTCTTAGATACCTATAGAGAAAACCTAATTCGCGATAGAAGCGCCACACTCTTCCAAGAGATTGCCTCCCAACTACCTCGCTCCTACTTTGAAACCATTGGGGTGGTTCTGCTGATTCTCATTCTCATCTTTTTTCTTCTGCAGCGGGGAACCACTGCCCAACTTTTGCCCCTTGTTTCCCTGTTTGCCGCCGCCGCTTTTCGGTTGCTGCCCTCTGCGAACCGCCTCATGGCAAACCTTGGTAACCTGATCTTTTATGCTGCGTCGGTGGATGTGCTTTACCATGACCTATTGGAAGCGCGAACACTGGAGCCACCTCGGCTCTCGGCCGTTAGCCCAGAAAGGGGCGCTTTGTGGGATCGCCTCGAACTCATTGACATTCACTACACCTATCCCAATGCGCCAAGGCCTGCCCTCTGTGGCGTTTCCCTCACCATTAAACAGGGGGAAATGGTTGGTTTCGTGGGGGCGTCAGGAGCCGGAAAAACCACCCTCGTTGATCTCATCCTGGGGCTGTTGGAACCCTGCCAAGGGGATATTCGGGTGGATGGTGAGAGTATTTACGGCAATCTTGCCCGCTGGCAACGGCAGATTGGCTATATCCCGCAAACTATTTATCTTTCCGATGACACGCTACGGCACAACATTGCCTTTGGCCTGCCCACTGAGCAAATAGATGAGACTGCCCTTTGGCGGGCTGTGGAAGCTGCCCAGTTGGCCGAGTTTGTTGCCGGATTACCGGCGGGCTTGGACACGGTTGTGGGCGAACGGGGGGTGCGCCTTTCTGGAGGACAGCGACAACGGATTGGCATTGCCCGTGCCCTTTATCATAATCCCTCCGTGCTGATCATGGATGAAGCGACGGCGGCTCTGGACAACCAAACGGAAGCAGGGGTGATGGATGCCATTCAGGCCCTGAGTGGGGAGAAAACGATTATTATGATTGCCCACCGCCTGAGTACAGTCATAGCGTGCGATCGCCTGTACCTGATAGCCGATGGTCAAGTGGCGGCTGTGGGGAGCTACCAAGAACTCCTGCAGACGAGTCCAGAGTTCCGAGCCATGGCGCAAGGGTATCTAGGAGCCAACTAGCGACTCGCTTCTACTTCCTTGAGGGTGCGTGCCATTAACACACTGTGGGTACCGCGCTCGGGTTCTCCTGGTGCCGGCTGCCGTTGTCGGTAGGTGCCATCCGGTTGCAGCTCCCACGCTTGGCGATTGTCCGCCAACATAATCTCCAGCACTGCTTTGAGTTCCAGTTGAATGGTGGGGTCTTGAATGGGGGTAATGGCTTCGACCCGGCGGTCTAAGTTGCGCGATCGCCAGTCCGCACTGCCGATGTAGTATTCGGGTTCACCGTTGTTGCCAAAGTAGAAAATCCGGGAGTGCTCCAAAAAGCGCCCAATAATACTAATCACCCGAATGCGATCGCTCACCCCCGGCACGCCGGGTCGCAGACAACACATACCGCGAATAATCAAATCAATTTCCACCCCCGCTTGGGAGGCTTCATAGAGGGCACGAATCACTTGCGTATCTGTAATGGCATTCATCTTGGCAATAATTCGCCCCGCTTGGCCGTTACGGGCATGTTCAATCTCGCGGTAAATCAATTCAAGCGTGCGATCGCGCATTGTGACAGGAGCAACGAGGAGCTGGCGATACTCCCGTTGGCGAGAATAGCCCGTGAGTGCATTAAAGAGTTCTGAGAGATCGGCTCCCAATTCCTCACGACAGGAAAATAACCCTAAGTCCTCATAGAGACCGGCCGTTTTGGGATTGTAATTGCCCGTGCCAATATGGACATAGCGGCGAATTTGCCCCGCTTCTTGGCGCACCACCAGAACCGTTTTGGTGTGGGTCTTCAGACCCGGCACCCCATAGACCACGTGGACACCCACTTTTTCCAGCTTCCGTGCCCAAAGGATATTGTTCTCTTCATCAAAGCGCGCCTTCAGTTCCACCAAGACGGCCACCTGTTTGCCATTCTCTGCGGCCTTAATCAGGGCACTGACAATCGGCGAGTCACCGGAGGTGCGATAGAGGGTCATCTTAATCGCCAGCACCTGGGGATCATGAGCCGCCAAGGTAATAAAGCGCTGTACCGTTGCCGCAAAGGAATGGTAGGGGTGATGAACGAGAATATCTCCCTCGCGAATGAGACCAAAGAGTTCGTTGG
The DNA here is from genome assembly GCF_046299635.1 of Thermosynechococcus sp. Taxonomy (GTDB): domain Bacteria; phylum Cyanobacteriota; class Cyanobacteriia; order Thermosynechococcales; family Thermosynechococcaceae; genus Thermosynechococcus. Next base: position 76,697 of record NZ_JBKBHV010000010.1, read on the forward strand.
CAACCGCTTCCCAATAGTCGGTGCCAAGGGTGGTAATCTCGCTGCTGGTGTCAAACATGGATTCCCGTTCCTCTACCCGCTGGAAACTGGGGGGAACTTGGGGTTGCCACTCCGGATCCTTGAACTGGGGCAAGGGCAATCCCATAAAGGCAAACAAATCATTCAGACACAACAGACCATCCAGTTCATAGACATCAATTTCCTCGAGGTCCATCTCCTCCATCAGAGTTTGCCTCAGAAGCGGTGGAATGCCTCGCTGCACCTCTAGACGCACCACAGAACCAAAGCGCCGTTTACGAATTTCCTGCTCAATGGCAATCAGTAAATCATCGGCTTTGTCCGTTTCTAGTTCGAGATCCGCACTACGGGTAATGCGAAAGGCAAAGTAGGCCTGAATCTCCATCCCTGGAAAGAGAGCACTGAGGTTGTGGGCAATAATTTCTTCGAGGGGAACGCCGACCCAATGGGCACCTTGAGGCGAGTGTAAATGTTGGGGCAGGACAACAAAGCGGGGAAACCGATTCGGTACCTTCACCCGTGCTAGGCGTTCCTGAGCAGATTCCGGATCGCGGATGAGCACTGCAAGATTCAAACTGAGGCTAGAGATGTAGGGAAAGGGATGTGCCGGATCGACGGCTAAGGGGGTGAGCACCGGAAAAACTTGGGCTTGGAAGTAATCGTTGAGGTAGCCTTGCTGCTCGGGTGTCAACTCATTGAAGCGGGTGAGGAAAATGGCTTCCTTGGCCAAGAGGGCACGCAGTTCTTGGTCGAAATAGCGGTGTTGCTCGGTAACAATCGGCAACAGATATTGGCGCACCGCTTGCAGTTGTTCCGCAGGGGGCATGCCATCCGCTCCGCCTTGAAGAACGCCACTTTCCACTTGCTGCTTCAGACCGGCCACCCGTACCATGAAGAACTCGTCCAAATTGGAACTGAAAATGGCCATAAACTTGAGCCGCTCTAGTAGGGGTGTGCGGGGGTCATAGGCTTCGTGGAGAACCCGCTTATTAAATTCCAGCCAACTCAAAGAGCGATTAAAGTAATACTGTGGATCCTGCAGATCAATGGGTACGGGAGCTTTACGGCGAGGGGACTTCGCAGGGGTCATGGCCGTTTGTTCTTGTTCATTGGTCACACTAGCTTCCACTGTACTCGATTCCCCTTTTGCAGTGTTCGTAACAATCCCAGAGCGTACAATGAGAAGGTTAAGGTTTGCTAATCGTGGAGAGTTTCTACCAATATGGCCGACGTGGGGGCAACGGGCGCTGAAATTCGGGCAACACGGATTGAAAAGGCAAAAACGCTGCAAGAGCGGGGGATGACCCCCTATGCCTATCGTTGGGAACGCACCCATACTGCGGCGGTTCTGCAAGAAAAATATGCTCACTTGGCCGCAGGTGAAGCGGTGGGCGATCGCGTGAGCGTGGCCGGTCGCATTATGGCGCGGCGGGTTTTTGGCAAGCTGGCCTTTTTTACGCTTCAGGATGAGAGCGGCACGATTCAGCTTTACCTCGATAAGCAAACCATTAGCCAAAGCATGGGGGAAGCTGCTTTTGCCGATTTGAAACACCTGACGGATGTCGGCGATATCCTTGGCGCTGTGGGCACCCTCAAGCGCACTGAAAAGGGTGAACTCTCCGTTGTGGTGGTATCCTACACCATGCTCACCAAATCATTGCTGCCCCTGCCGGACAAGTGGCACGGCCTCACGGATGTGGAGAAACGCTATCGTCAGCGCTATGTGGATCTCATCGTCAACCCCCACGTGCGCGAGACATTCCGCAAGCGGGCACTGATTACTGCCGCCATTCGCCGCTACCTCAATGAGCAGGGCTTTATTGAAATTGAAACCCCGGTATTGCAGGCAGAAGCAGGTGGCGCCGAGGCGCGTCCTTTTATTACCTACCACAACACCCTGGAGATGCAGCTTTATTTGCGCATTGCCACGGAGTTACACCTAAAACGCTTGGTTGTCGGCGGCTTTGAGAAGGTCTATGAACTGGGGCGCATCTTCCGCAACGAGGGCATCTCCACCAAGCACAACCCTGAATTTACCTCCATTGAGGTCTATCAGGCCTACGCCGACTACAACGATATGATGACGCTGACAGAGGCAATCATTACCACAGTGGCCATGGAGGTGGTGGGCACGCTCAACATCACCTATCAGGGGGAAACCATTGATCTGACGCCCCCGTGGCGACGGGTCACCATGCACGATGCAGTGTTAGAGGTGACGGGGCTGGACTTTCGTCAATTTAGCGATCTAAGTGCCGCAAAGCAAGCAGCGCAAAAAGCGGGGGTCAAGGATTTAGAGACCTGTGACACAATTGGCCGAGTTCTCAACGAAGTCTTTGAGCAACGGGTTGAACCCACTTTGATCCAGCCCACATTTGTGCTTGACTACCCAGTGGAGATTTCCCCCTTGGCCAGGCCCCACCGCAGCCAACCAGGACTGGTGGAGCGATTTGAATTGTTTATCGTCGGTCGCGAGCACGCCAATAGTTTTTCGGAGTTAACGGATCCTTTGGAGCAACGCCAACGCTTGGAGGCACAGGCGCGGCGCAAAGCGGCCGGGGATTTGGAAGCCCACAGTGTGGATGAGGATTTTCTGACGGCCTTAGAACATGGAATGCCACCCACGGGAGGCCTAGGGATTGGTATTGACCGGCTGGTGATGCTGCTCACGGATTCGCCAAGTATCCGCGATGTCATTGCATTCCCCTTGTTGCGTCCTGAATTGGCAGGTGGTCAAGTTGGATCGGTTTGCTAAAATCTGAAGCAGATTTCCTGAATTCCTGACTCAACTTCCACTGAATGGAGGCATGGCCAACAATGTCAGTGCAAACCATTGAAAAACCAGCAACCGTTCGCAAGTTGGCGCCCCGCTATCGTGTGCTCCTTCACAATGACAATGTCAATTCCATGGAGTATGTGGTGGAGGTATTGCTGAAGACTGTGCCGAGCCTCACCCAGCCCCAAGCCGTGGACATTATGATGGAGGCGCACACAACAGGGGTGGCCTTGGTGATCACCTGTGCCCTTGAGCACGCTGAATTTTATTGTGAAGGCCTGAAAATGGCCGGGCTGACGAGTACCATTGAACCCGCTGAATAAGCCACTTTTGTCCCAGTTCTGGCGGCAGATGATCCGCCGCCCTTTTTGGGTTCGCATCTTTAGTTTTGCCCTGACGCTGGTGCTGCTGTGGCTGCCCATTGGCCTGAGTATCTATTTTTTGTGGGGAGAGGGCGGCGCAGCTAGCTTTGTCAATATGGGGCTGTTGTACCTTATCTTTATTCTCTTGCTGCGGGTCTGGGGGCGACGGGTTCATCAACAGCGATCGCCCCTTGGGTTTTACGGCCTGAAGGGCGGCTGGGACTTTGGTCGCGAAGCGCTGCTGGGGTGGCTGGTGGGGGTGTTTTTGGTTGCCCTCCTATTTTTCGTGGAGGGAGGCTTGGGCTGGGTGAGGTGGCAGGGGTTATCGGATCGCTTTGGGCTGCTGCTGTTGGATGGACTCCTGACGGGGGTGGCGGTGGGCTTTGCCGAGGAATTGCTGTTTCGCGGCTGGCTGTTGCAGGAGTTAGAGCTAGAGTACCAACCGTGGTTTGCCTTAGTGCTCAATGGCCTGATTTTTGCGGCATTGCACTATCTGCATCCTTTGGAAATGATTTTGGCCACATGGCCGCAGTTTTTTGGTTTGGCCTTGTTGGGTTGGACGCTTGGACTAGGTAAATGGGTCTTTGGGGGGCGCTTGGGTTTTCCCATGGGACTCCACGGCGGTTTGGTCTGGGCCTATTTTGGCGTCAATGTGGGCAAGTTAGTGAGCTATACCGGGGTAGCGCCAGAGTGGCTGACGGGGATCAACGGCAATCCGATCGCCGGCCTAATGGGCGTTGGCATGTTAACGCTGGTTGCCCTAGGGCTTAGTTACCGCGTCGCAACCGCACCATGAAAAAGCCGTCCATATCCTGCCGGTGCGGCCAGAGGGTGATCCAGCCTTCAGGGGCTGCTTGGAGGGGAAAATCGGCGGGAGGTGGCTCAATGTGCCACTGGGGATGATCTGCCAGAAACTGTTGAATTTGGAGTTCATTTTCGGCAGGGTCTAGGCTACAGGTGGCATAAACCAGCACACCTTGGGGCTTCACCCAGCGGGAGACATTGGCTAAAAGTTGGGCTTGCAGGGGCACCAGTTCAGCCAAGCGCCTTTTCAGGGGTTGCCAGCGGCTATCGGCATGGCGATGCAGGGTACCGGTGCCGGAGCAGGGCACATCCAAAAGGACGCGATCGCCAGCTTCCACAAAATCCTCAGCCGTTGCACTGTCAAGGGGGTGAATGTCAATGCTCCTCAGGCCGAGGCGATCGCGATTTTGGGCTAACTTCCGCAAGCGACTGGGGGTGCGATCGCAGGCAATGACGCGGCCGTGATCTCCCATCAACTCGGCAATATGGGTGGTTTTGCCTCCCGGGGCAGCACAGGCATCAATCACCACTTCGCCGGGCTGGGGATCCAGCAGATGGCTCACCCATTGCCCCGCCCGATCCTGAACCGACCAGTGCCCTTCAGCATAGCCGGGAAGGTCGGACAGGGATTGGCCACAGTGGGGCAGCACCAGTCCTTGGGGTAAGTGGGGAATGGGATGCAACCGATAGCCTGCCGCCGCAAAGTCAGCGATCAATTGCTCAGGGGTAGTGCGCAGCGGATTCAGGCGCAGATCCAAACGCGGCGGCCGATTGAACCAATCACAGAGGGCAAGGCATTCCTGCTTGCCGAAGCGTTCTAGCCAAGCCCCCACCAGTTCATCCGGAAAGCTGTAGCGGCAGCCCAGTTGGGAAACCAAGGGCAGGGGGGCAGTGAGGTCTTCCAGGGGATCGCTGGGGGAGCGGGTGTAACGGCGCAAGACGCCATTCACCAGTGGGGCAAAGCCCCCCAGACCGATTTCTTTAACCAGCTCAACGCTGCTGTGGACTGCGGCATAGGAGGGGATGCGATCCAGATAGCGCAGTTGGTAGAGACCAAGGCGCAGCACGAGCTGGACTCGCAGGGGGGGCATTTTGCCACAAAACCCCTCAATGAGGGTATCTAAGGTGCGCTGTTGGCGAACACTGCCATAGACCAGTTCAGTCACCAGAGCGCGATCGCCTGCCGGCAAAGACTGCTGCTGTAAGACCTGATGGAGCGCCACATCGGCATAGGCTCCCCCGGCGATCCGTTCTAGGGCCTTAAGGGCAAGGCGGCGAGCAGTTAATTCCACGCCGATTGTTCAATCATTGGCCGCTGTTCACTGGTGGCGATCGGCCATTCGGGATTGTCACCCCCAATCACCAGGGTTTTGAGGGGTACATAGTCCTCACTGAATTGATTGAGGGCATTAATCAGCACATCCAAGGCCAACGCATCACTGGTGCCCAGGTCAAACCAGCAGCGTGCCCAGCGATCGTTGTACTCAAACTCGCCCATATTGTGCATCACCGCCATCATCGAACTCTCCGCTTGGGCGCGATCGTACTCCAGATAACTGAGATCGAAGCCGGTTTCTTGGACTTGCAGGTTTTCGGCATTGAATCCCCCCAACTTGCCCAAGAAAAACCACGAGTTAAAGACTTCCTCCAGATATTGTTGCTCAACGGAGGAGGGGGGTGCGGCAAATTCCACCCAAATCCACAGATCAAAGGGATTTACTTCCCGAAAGATAACATTCATCCTCCAGCCCCCATTAACCCCTTCTGGAATGCCGGCCGCTGTTGCAAGCGCGCCACATAGTCCGCGACCTTAGGATAGGGACTCAAATCCACCTGAAAGAGCATCTGAAGATAGGCCAGCACCGACCCTAGGGCAACATCGGCAACCGAGAACTCATTGCCCAAAATGTAGGGATTTTCCATCAGCGCCGTTTCAATGCCCTTCAGCAGTCGTGGAAGCTGGCGATCGCGATTTTCAGGGGGAAACATGGCTTGGGTCAAGGTGGAATTGGCAAAAAGCACCCACTGATAGACTCGGCCAGCCGCCGCCGCCTCCTTGGGCAATTGACCGTGAACTTGGGCAAGATAAAGCAAAATTGCCCCTGATTCCCACAGCACCGCATCACCATCCACGATCACGGGCACCTTGCCCATGGGGTTGAGTTTGAGAAAATCTGGCCGATGTTGCTCCCCGGCTTGCAGATCCATGAGTACAAACTCGTAGGGAATTCCCAATTCTTCTAAATACCAGCGAACGATACTGGCGCGGGATTTGGCACTGCCATAAAGCTTTAGCATAGGTCAGTTGCAGCGATCAAGTATCAATTCAATCTCAATCAGTTTTATTTTATTATGCGCTTTGATTAGCCTCGAAATGATTTCCTGCTTTCCATAGAAACTAATATCCTACTACACAACATTGAAAAAAAACAACAACACGCCCAATTTTCTTGCTTCAGTAGAGGTGGAAAGTTTTTTTAACGTCGGCTAGAATGAGCATTTCTGTTGAGACTGCTATCGCCCCAGTGAGTGGGGAGCGGTTTCATTGCGTATTCGACTCGGAGACGTGTTTGCCCGTTGAGCCAGTGCAACGCTTCCTCAACTACTGTCGCAAGCGGGGTCTAGCGGTCAACACCGTGACTACCCATGCCTATCGCCTTGTGGACTTCTGACGATGGTTAACTTACGTCCAGCACGATTATCAAACCGTTACTCTTGATGACCTTACCAACTTTGTTA